>JABLXH010000027.1 GCA_013178155.1 Armatimonadota bacterium
CCGCCTCTACAGACAATCTGCTACGGCGGAAGTTCCCCCAACAGGTGAGCGATGTCTCCTCGGATTGCCCTCTTGACAGTCGGTCATCCCGACTACCCGATGGAGGTCGGGGCACAGCTCGGCCATCACATGTGCGAGGCACTGGTTGCTGCCGGTGTTGACATCGTCTGGGATGGCGAGGCCGTGGTGGACTACCTGGGGGCCGCCAAGGCAGCCCGCGAGGCCCTGCGGGCTGACCCAGAAGGCATCATCCTCTTCCTGGCCACCTGGATCGAGTGTTCCACGGCACTGGCCGCGATCCGCGAGGTGGAGCATCTGCCACTCGCGCTGTGGGCCATACCGATGTTCGAGCAGGACGGCGTTCGACAGTCCACTGGCTCCTTTGTGGCAGCGTGTGCGCTAAGGCCGGCCCTGATCCGCATGGGCTACCGCCCCAAGCTCTTAGTGGGCTTCCCTGACGACCCTCCTACTTCCGCTGCCGCCCGGTCGTTCTGCTATGCTGCCCACTGCACAGAGCGCCTCAAGCGGACCCGTCTGGGGCTGGTGGGCTACTCTGCCATGTCCATCTATCCCGGCACCTTCGACCACGTGTTGCTCCGGCGCCACATTGGCCCCGAGGTCGTCCATCTCGACACCTACACACTGGTCACTGCGGCGGAAAGGGTCAGTGGCGAGGCCATTGGCGAGGTGGAGGCCCTGCTGAGGAGAACTTGTGGCATAGAGACGGAAGAGGAGCGGCTACGCAAGGCATGTCGGTTGGCGGTTGCTGCCTCTGACCTGGCAGCCCAACACCATCTGCACGCCCTGAACGTGAAGTGTCAGTACGAGCTCTCCCAGCAGTACGGCATGACCGCATGTGTACCCATGGCGGTACTGGCAGGACGTGGGATTGTCGCGAGCTGTGAGGGCGACGTGATGGTAACCGTGAGCCAGGTCATGCTGCACTACCTCAGCAACCAGGTCACGACATACGGCGACATTCTCGATCTGCAGGGTCCGGAGATGCTCTTGTCGGCTTGCGGGTTCGCTCCGTTCTCGATGGCGGATCCCTCGCGGCCCCGGGCCATACGCGAGCTTGACTACCCAGGCTTTGATGGCATCATCTGCTCATTCGCGCTGCAGCCAGGGCCAGTGACCTTTGCGCGGCTGGCGGAGGGGAAGGGAGACTACTACCTGGTTTACGGACTCGGCCAAGGAGTCCACACCGACCTGCGGCAGGGACGGTTCCCGGCACTGCGGGTTGTGCTCGAGGGGGAGCCTGACAGGCTCATGGAACACCTGCCGTCGCAACACCTCGCGCTCTGCTGCGGCCACCTCGCCGACGAGCTCGAGGACGCCTGCCGCATACTCGGGATCAGGGCTATCCGCATCTAGGCAGGAGGGCATCGTGTACCGTTTCGGACAACTCAGAAGCCCGCAGCTTGGCGACCTCATTGGTAAGAATCCCTTGGCCCTTATCCCCATCGGTCAACTGGAGGAGCATGGCCCCCACCTCCCCGTCAACACGGACTTCGTGATCGCCGAACGGCTGTCGGAGGCATGCGCTGAGCAACTGCAGGAGCTGCCGTGCCTCTTGCTTCCGGGCGTCTGGTCAGGCTACTCGGGCAAAGAGCTTACCCACTGGCCGGGGACAATCCGTGTGCGCACGCGGGTCTTCGCCGACCTCATCTATGACATCGTGCACAGCCTCGTTGCAATGGGGTTCAGGAAGATAGCCACGGTCAACGGTCATGGCCATCATCCGGCGCTTCTCGAGATTGTTGCACGGGAGGTCGCCGACGCCGCGGGTGTCTACATCGCCTGCGTGGACGTAGCAAAGATGGCAGCTCCAGCAGTGGCTCGGTACCGCAAGTCGCCTCCAGGAGGCTGCATACACGGCGGTGAGTTTGAAACATCGCTTATGCTCTATCTAACAGACGACGTGGACATGGCGGTCGCCACCGCCGAGGACGTCTTCCGCTACTCCTCCCCCAACGTGCCGGCTGACGGGTTCGCCGGGAGCAAGAAGGCTTTCTGGAGCACCTGGGGCATACAGCGAAGCAAGACAGGGGTCTACGGGGATCCCACGCTCGCTACTCGCGAGACCGGCGAGGCGATCTACAGGGAGACGCTGGAGAACCTGGTCGGGTTTCTGCGCGAGTATCACGCCGCCGAGCCCGCGGATTGGAGCGACTGACGCAGCCAGCCGAGAAGCTTTGGGCGGCAGCAGACCGACGCTGAACGGACGTCCCGGGAATCCGTTTCAGACGAAGGTCAGCCTACCTCTGGCCCCAGGATGGCGTACTGCCACTCGGGCCGACCCGGAGACGTATTGCGGCCGCGGTACATGCGGATGAACTCCCGCTGCTTTTCGAAGCCACTCGACTGCACCAGTTCGACGGCAGCGCGATTGGGCAGCAAGACGTCCACGAACGTGGGTAAGTCCCCCACAGTGCCTCTCCCCCACTCCCATAGAGCTGTGGCCACGTCAGCGTTCTCCGCGACCAGAGGCCCCAGGTAGGCGGCCTTCTGTCCCGGCCTTACCGCAACGTATCCGCTCAACTCACCCTCGTCCGTGCACCTTCCCGCCACTCGCACAGAGGGGTCCGTCAGCAGGAGGTTCAGGAGCCGGCCTCGGTCGGCGCCGAAAACAGCGGCATCCAAAGCCAGGATGGCACCCAGGTCATCAATAGTCAGTTGGCGCATGCCGGGCACACGCTTCACCGACGCCAGGCCTCTGCCCAGCCAACGCTCGAGCCCATACTCGTCCACGAACCCCATGGTGTCGTAGAGCGCCTTGCCCATCGGCGTGGCATCAAGCTTCACGGCGCTGACTCCCAGGCCCTCCAAGTGGTCTATGCCAGCATCAAGCAGTGCCCGCCCAATGCCCCGGCGCCGGTAGTCAGGGTGAACCAGGACCATTCCGACCCAACCGAAAAGCCGCTCATAGGCTATCGTGGTGCACGTGCCCACACCAGTCCCGGCGACTTCGGCCACAAAGCACCCATCGGGTTCGGCAGCCAGCAGCCTCTCCCAGTCGCCACGCAACTGGTTCCAGCCGGCCATGTCCTTGAGCATCATGCCCAGGCCAACGTCACTTGCTGTCATCCTGCGTATGACAGTCTGGTTTTCCAACGCAGACCTCCGTTGCCTCATGGCAGGTAATGCCGGAACGTCGCGCGGTTCCGGCTTCCTTCGCCAGGAGATCCCGCCAGATCGGCTGAGACTTTATCGCGTCGTACGGACACTTGGTGCACTCCAGACAACTGATGCAGGCATGGCTGTTGACGTCACGCCGCGGGTCGATCCCCTGTGGGCAGTTCCGGACGCACAGCTGGCAGTCAACGCACCGCCTATCATCGAATCGCGTCTGCCAGGCGCTGTACCTGACAAACAAGGAGAAGAAGGCGCCCAGAGGGCAGACGGCGCCACAGAAGGGGCGTCGCCAGACGTAAGCGGCAGCGATGGTGACGGCGAGGATCGCCAGCTTCAGATACCACATCATGCCGAGCTGGCTGCGCAGGTCCGGCTGCAAGAGCGGCTGGGGTATGGAGCCCTCGAGAGCTCCCATCGGGCAGAGCTTGGAGAACCACGCTTCTCCCGTGTAGTAGGGGATTACGAGGACAAGAACTACCAGTGAGACGTACCGCAGATAGGTGGTCCAGCCTGGTATCCGGAGCCGCTTGCCCCGGCGCCCGACGAGCTCCTGGAACCAGCCAAAGGGACACAGCCAGCCGCACATCAGGCGACCGAAAAGGGCCGAGAAAAGTACCAGGGTTCCCAGGACGTAGAAGGGGATGACCGAGGCCAGCGGGGCGCCGGCGCGGAGGGATAGACGAGCGGCAGCAGCGCTGTTCTGCAGGGCGCCGATTGGGCAGGCGAAGCTCGCCGTCGGGCACGACCAGCAGTTCAGTACAGGATAGCAGAAACCCTTAAAGCCAGACAGGAAATACGAATTGGCGAAGAGGGTTGATACGAACTGCACCCAGCCACGCAATGGCAGCCATGCGACTATACGGCGCAGCAATCTCATATCAGCGTCCCAGCCCGATGCAGGACGTACACAGGGTCAAGGCCCAGGACTTGACCGTCTGATACTGCCCGTCATGCACACCGATCCACATGGCGGCCACCGACGCGAGAGCAAGAGGGACCCACACGTATCGGCGCATCCACCTTCTCATGGGCAAACCGTCTCTCACCTGATGGCCGCACCAGTTCTCGCCCGACGGGCGCCGCGGGGAGTCGCGGGGGAGTGTTTGCGGCCCTACCCCGCCACAGGACTACCCGCCCTAGTCCAGCAGTGAGCGCAGGTAGAGCAGATCGCGACGCAGCGAGTCCTCTTTGTTCGGGCCTTCTTCTGCCGCAAACTCCACCGCAAAGTGGCCTGCGTAGCCCGCCCCGGTCAGACGCGAAATCAGGCGGCCATAGTCCACCACGCCTTCACCCAGGTGGACCCGCACCTCTCTGGTCGCGCCAGACGTATGGTCCAACCTGAAGTTCTGGCAATGAACGTGGACCACGTAGGGCAGCACCGTCTCCAATCGGTCGTGCTGATCCTCCACACCGAGGTTACCAACCTGGAAGTTCAGACGGAAATTGGCCCTGCCCACTTCCTCGACGAGACGCCGGGCGCTGGGGCCCGTGTCCGCCAGAGTGTCGTCGTGCATTTCCGCCGCAAACATCACGCTCATCTTGGCCGCTCGGTCGCACGCCTCCTGAATCTCGGCCACCGTGGCGTCCCAGACAGACTGCTTGGCATCCCTGGACCCCACATCCGAAGCCCAGACCCGCATGATCGGCGCCCGAAGTCCGTGAGCGGTGTGTAGGGCATCTGCCAGGGTGACGCTGTCATCGCGGCTCTGGGTGCGCCCAAAGACCAGATAGGAACCGAAAACAGGGAGCCTCAACCCGCGCTCCTCAACCATCTGCCGTACGCCCCGGACACGCGACTCGTCATAGGTCTCACTCACGTGTGGTTCCCTGCCCCACAGCTCCACGGCGCCAAAGCCGATGGCCCGGGCGGCGTCCAGCGCCACGTCAAGCAGCTTCTCTCGATAGCTGATGGTGCAGAGACAGATTCGCATGGTCAGGGGAGATCCACCGGTTGTCCTGTCTCTGCCGACTCGATTGCGGCCAGCAGGACTCTGGTGTTCTGGAGGCCGTCGTCGGGCGTGATGAGTGGTGGCTTGCCACTAACGACGCACTCCGCAAAGTGCAGGATGCTTTCGACACCGAAACCTCTGGCTTTCCCGTAGATGTCCATCACAACATTTGTGTCGGGGAACATCACGCCGGGAGTCGCACCAAAGGGTCTCAACGGATGTTCACTGTAGAACTCCACCGTGTCGCTCTTGATCGGGCTGAAAAGAGCCGTGCCCTGCGAGCCGACGAACTCGCATTTCAGGTCAGCCACCGTGGGATACGCGTCCGAAAGGATCCAGCAGTTCTCTATGTGAGCAACTCCCCCACCCCGGAGTTCGCAGATGGTGTGGAAGAAGTCAGGTGTGTCCAGGCCGCGTTGTTTCAGAACTCGCGACCGGCTCACGCAGTACACTCGCTGGACCTCATCACTGAAGAGCCACCGCACCAGGTCCACGGAGTGAGATCCCAAGAACCACAACACACTGGACTTTCCACCCCAGCTCAGCATCCCCGTCGGCACATAGATGGTGTCATTCAGCCGCAGCGACATCATCTGCGGCTCGCCCATCAGCCCCGCCTCGATGGCCTGCTTGAGCGCCACGAAAGAGGGGTTGAAACGGTTGTGGAAGTCCACCATAAGTGTCACGCCGTTGTCCCGGGCGGCGGAGATGATGGCTTGGCAGTCTTCCAACGTGGTTGCCATCGGTTTCTCGATGAGGATGTGCTTGCCAGCCTGGGCTGCGGCGACCGCGATCTCGCGATGCAGGAAATCTGGCGTGACAATGGAAACCGCGGCCACGTCATCCCTCGCCAGCAGGTCCCTGTAGTCCGTGGTGTAGCTCTCGACTCCGTACGCTGCCGCCCGCTCCCGGGCCAGTTGCTCGTTGCTGTCACAGACGCAGGTGAGGCGTGCATGGGGCGAGGTGCGGTAAGCCTTCAGATGGGTTTCACCCCATACTCCTAGGCCGATGACGCCGAAACCAACCTGGTCACAGGACATCAACTGCATCCTCCCGATCCGCCGAGTCTGGGTCTGGCGGGCAGTCAGGATTATAGGCCACGGGAAGAGAGCCTGTCAACGAAACGCCGTGCTAAGGTCTTGTTCCGGTGGTTCCACACGGCCCGAGGGGACACTGAAGAGTACGGGCAGCACCAGAGCCGCGTCAGTTGGCGGCCAGGGGCCAACGCGCGCACATCAACCGGATAGGAACTCCGAGACTACAGAAACGACATCGCTCAGCGTGGCAGTAGCTTCAAGCCCGCCCGACCGTCGCCGGACCTCAACGACTCCATCCTGCGCCAGTCGCTTGCCGACGACGATGACCACAGGGTACCCGACCAGGTCCGCCTGGTAGAACTTGGTCCCTGGCCGAATGTCTCGGTCGTCCAGCAGGACGTCTCGGCCGGCCTCCCGCAGTTGCCCATAGAGGCCCTCGGCTGCACTGACCTGAGAGGGGGACTGCTTGTCCAGAAGCAGGATCGCCACCTCGAAGGGGGCAACCTGTCGCGGCCAGGCGATTCCCCCGCTGTCGTGGTGCTGCTCGACCACCGCGCAAATGCACCCCACGAGGTCAACGCTGCACAGACCGAGCAGGACCGGTCTGCTCAGACCTTCAGTGTCGGCGTAATTCACATCCAGCGCTGTCGCCGTCGCAGGCGGGAACATCTCAGCCCTCGCCAGCTCGGCGGTCACCACAGCGTCCAGGGCACTCTCTGCACAGACCGGGCACAAGTCTCCCTCGCCAGCCAAGCGCAGGTCCATGACCTCGTCAGGCACAAAGTCGCGCCCCACTGCTGCATGCACCAGGTGCATGTCGGTCCTGTTCGCCCCCAGGACGCAATCATGCATGCCAGCAACCTCGTGATCCGCTATCACTGCCACGTCCTTGGGCAGGCCTAAGGGTCCACTGAACCCCACCTCAGCACCCGTCAGGTCCCGGATCTCGTCCGGCACGGCAAGACGAAGGCTAGCGGCTCCCAGAGCTCGGCGCAGCTTGGTCTCGCTGAGCTGACGATCACCCCGAACCAGGGCGGCCACGAAGGTATCGTCGCAGCGGTAGATCAGGGTCTTGACCAGTGTGTCAGGCGTCGTCGCCAGTTGCGCGCAGACGGCCTGAACCGTGCGGGCACCGGGTGTTTCAACCAGTTGTAGGGCGGGCTGAGCAGCACTCGCGGGCGGTGTCTCAGGGGCCCGCACCACGCAGTCATGCGGTGACGCGGTGTGGCCGCAGCGTGAACAGTGAAGCACGACTTGTCTGCCATCGGCTGACGGCGTAAGTATGCGCCTTTGGGTGGTCTCCTGTGCGCTCACCTCGGTGACGTAGAGCGATGCCGCGTCGAGGCCCAGTTTCACCAGAGCCCGGTGTATCCCGACGCAGACATCCGAGACAGACTGCTCCTGACCGCGGCGCGTCGCATCCATAGTGCAGACGTCGAGCCACGGAGACTCTCCACGGTGCACCCCTTCTGGCGCCGAGCCTCCGCCACTGGAGACCACTGGACCAACCCCAAAGAACCGCCTGGGCAAGTCGCGGTAGGAAGTGATGCCACAACCCACCACAACCGCCAGGAGAGACCCATAGCGAGGATACACGACGAGGTCACGCTGACGAGAGTCACGAGCTACGACTTCACCGGGGCGATCGGCGATGGTCGCAGCGAATGCCTCCCAGGTCTCCAGGGGGACAAGACCAGGGAACACCACCTCCAGCGCCCCCGCGCTCACCATCTCAGCCCGAAAGATGCTCAGCATCCGGCAAAGAACGCGACAGCCCAGCGGCAACAGCATAGAGCCGCTTGCCAGGCGACCGAGGAAGCCCCCGCGAGTCAGGAGCTTCTCCACTTCACCCCGGGCCTCAGGGGGTGCATCCTTCGAGCTTGGCGCGTAGAAAGCAGTCGCTCGCACCGTAGCTTCTCCTGTCGGTGATGGGGTCTCCGAGAGGGCGTCTGGGGCCGCAAAGGCTGCTATCGCTCTTCGCTCACGCTGCGGACCTCGTCCATCAGCGCGCTCAAGGCCTCGTCAATGGGGATGGTTCGCAGCCGCTCGCCTCGGCGAAACAGCGTGGCCTGGCCACGACCTGCCGCCAGGCCGACATCGGCTTCCCGGGCCTCGCCCGGACCGTTCACCTCGCAGCCCATGACCGCAACCACGATGGGCGCATCAACAGCCAACAGTTCCCGTTGGACGGCCTCTGCCAACGACCTCACATCGGCCTGACACCGCCCGCACGTCGGGCAGGAGACCAGTCGAGGACCGGCCAGCAGCCCCATGGCCACCAGCAGGCTACGCCCCACGCGCACCTCACCGACGGGGTCGCCGGTGATGGAAACGCGCAAGGTGTCCCCCAGCCCCTCGGCCAGCAAGATGCCAGCCGCCGCTGACGAACTGGCAATGGCCGCCTCGCCCACGCCGGCCTCTGTGACACCGATGTGTAGGGGGTAATCGGTCTCACGAGCAAAGAGGCGATTGGCAAGCACCGTGCGTCGGATGTCGGAGGCCTTTATCGAGACCACGATGTTCGAGAAGCCGAGGCGTTCCATGCGCGCGACGCTGTGCAGGGCACTCACCGCCGCTGCCTCCGCGGTCGGTCCACCGTACTTGTCCAGCAGGGTGCCCTCCAGCGACCCAGCGTTGACTCCCACTCTTATCGGGACCCCACGCTCGGCAGCAGCCTCGACAACTGCGCCCAGGCGGTCATCACCGCCAATGTTGCCAGGGTTGATCCGGATCTTGTCAGCCCCTGCCTTCAGCGCCGCGATGGCCAGACGGTAATCGAAGTGGATGTCAGCTACCAGTGGCACGCCAACCTGTTGCCTTATCTCCGCGAAAGCAGCGGCCCCCCGCCGGTTGGGGACCGCCAACCTCACAATGTCTGCGCCGGCGGCAGTGACTGAACGGATCTGCGCCACCGTGCCGGGGACATCCAGGGGATCCGTCTTTGCCATCGTCTGCACGGTGATGGGAGCTCCGCCGCCGATGGTAAGGCACCCTACCTGAACACGACGGGTGGGTCGTCGGGGCCATGGGACAGCCGGAAGCGGGCTGTCGGTCGGGATCGGCGCTGGCCGTTTGCCACTCATCTGTCGCGCCTCGTCAGGGCGTTCCATAGCGCAACAGGTTCGCTAGGTCCTTGGAAGTGAGCGCAACGAACATGACGAGAACCAGTACGAATCCACCGATGCTCAGGGCCCATTCCAGTTTGGGGTAGACCCGTCTGCGTATGATTGCCTCACAACCCAGAAGGACCAGCCGAAAGCCATCGAAGGGGGGAATCGGAAACAGGTTCACCACCGCGAGGATCGCGCTGACCATTCCTCCCCAGTTTAGCACGGCGTCCCATCCGACCTTCGCCTTCTCGGCGCTGATGGCCATGATCGCCACCGGCCCCGCCAGCTCGGCCTCCACCTCGCGACGCAACATCAGTCGGACCGACTCTACGACGACCAAGGCGCTCTCCAGGGACCGCACCAGCCCAGCGGTCACGGCCTCACCCAGCCCCGCCGGTCTCATCGCCGGACGCAGAACGACGCCAATCCGCCCTGACGGCCGGATGCGTGAGTAGAGCGCCCCTGTCTCATCACGCAGACCGACGCGTACGTTCACCGGTTTGGGCACCATCTCCAGCTCGATCCGTTGCCCCGCGCGAAGCAAAGATAGGCGGACCGGCTTGTTGGGGCGATTGCCCACATATCCCACCAGAGACGACTGCGTCAAGGGCTCGAAGGTGAGTCCGAGAGTCCGCTGCAAGGTCTCGGTGGCATTCCCTGCCGGTGCCCTGGAAAGCTCTGCGGGCGGACGCAGACTCACGATGCGCTGCTGTTTGCCGATGTCAGGTATGGAGTAGTCCACGGCGGCGACCTTCACATCGCCTGACTTGGCCCCGCGCAATGCCTGAAGCAGCTCCGAGGGCAGGTAGATCTCCTGGCCGCCAGCCCGCTCCAGTACTTCACCCTCCCTCAGCCCGGCCCTGTCAGCCGGAGACCCCGGTTTCACCTCGCGGATCTGCAACGAGTGGCTGATGCCGTCGACAGCCAGGACTCTGTCACCCGCCTGTATGCCGGCGGTTTCTGCGGGGCTTTGAGGGATGACCTTCGAGACGTAGATACCGCTGTCGGCCGGGTCGGGGAGGCCCGTCCACAAGGTGACGGCTGAGAAAAGTCCCACGGCCAGCAACAGGTTCGCAGCACTCCCACCCACGAGCACAAGCGCGCCCTGCCAGCGAGGCCGGGAGTGAAACCCTCTCTCGACCACAGGCCCTCCCGGCTCCATTCCCGCTACCTTGACATAGGCGCCATAGGGAATCAGGTTCAGCCGGTACCGCGTCTCCCCACGCCCGAAAGACACCAGAGCCTTGCCAAATCCGAGGGCGAACTCCTCCACTCGCATCCCAAAGAGCTTGGCCAGGAGGAAGTGGCCGAACTCGTGCAACAGGAGGCAGAGCCCGAAGACAACGACTATCGCAGCTACGCTATTGGCAACCCCGCCAACACCTTCAAGCATATGTGACCCCTATACTCAACACACTTGGCCTCAGTCCAGGCGAGCACTGGCCATGACAAACTCCCGGGCCCACTCATTCACTGCCAGAAAGTCGTCAAGGCAGTCTGGCTGTGCACCATTGTATGCTTCGAGAGCTCGCTCGAGAAGCCTCGGAATGTCGGTGAACGCGATCTGTCCGTCGAGAAACAGCTGCACCGCTGCTTCGTCTGCGCCATTTAGCACCGCCGGATAGCCCCCTCCCGAGATGCCCGCCTGGCGGGCTAGCCGCAGGCATGGGAACCGGTCCAGGTCAGGCTCATCGAAAGTCAGCGGCGACCCAGCTACCAGGTCCAGACGTGGCAACTCATTGCGGGCGCGATCGGGATACAGCAGGGCATACTGGATCGGGACACGCATGTCCGGACATCCCAACTGGGCAAGCACTGAGGAGTCCTGAAACTCGACCAGCGAATGGACGATGCTCTGCCGATGGATCACCACGTCAATGCAGTTGAAATCCACTCCAAAGAGCCAGTGCGTCTCGAATATCTCGAACCCCTTGTTGGCCAGGGTGGCCGAGTCGACCGTGACTTTGGCACCCATCCGCCAGGTCGGGTGGGCCAGGGCCTGCTGGGGCGTCACTGCGGCCAGCTCCTGGGCCGTCAGAGCATGGAAAGGGCCCCCCGACGCTGTGAGCACAATCCTTGCCACCGCATCCCTTGGCTGTCCCTGCAAGCACTGGAAGATGGCTGAGAGTTCGCTGTCCACGGGCAACAGCTTGGCCCCGGAAGCACGAGCCGCCTCTGTAACCAGACCTCCGGCCACTACCAGCGGTTCCTTGTTGGCGAGGGCAACATCCTTCCCAGCCTGGAGCGCGTCCATCAGGGGAACCAGCCCCGCGCTGCCGGATATAGCTCCGAGAACCAGGTCAGCCGCGGTCTCAGCGAGGAGATGACGCAGACCAACGGCGCCGGCGAGCACATGCACCCCATCGAGGTGGCGCGCCGCCTGCGCCGCTGCGTCGTGGTCCACGAGACAGCAGGTCTTCACACCGTAACGCTCGCATTGCTCCACCACCGTCTGCCAGTCGCGATGGGCAGCGAGGCCCGTCACTCTCAGGCGCTCCGGGTGGGCAGCAACCACCTCCAGGGCCTGACGCCCTATGGAGCCGCTGGATCCGAGAACCACAAGGCGCTTTGCCGCCATCTGTGTTACCAGCCCTCGCTGCGCCAGACGAAGGGAATGTCCGGATCGAACGGGTCTCGCCGAAGCTCGTCGGGGTTCTCATAGCAGTATACTTCGGTGGGAATGTTCAGCACGATCGCCGGCTGTCCACCTATGGCCGTGAACCCATGCCAGACCTGCGGTGGGATGCACACCAGCATCGGGTTGAGGTCGCCGATGACCGCGGAGTGGGTCTGGCCCCGCGTAGGGCTGTCGGAACGGTCGTCATACAGCCCGACTTTCAGATTGCCGGAAACGCAGCAGAAATGGTCAAACTGCACCTGGTGGCAGTGCCAGGCCTTCACGATACCCGGGAAGCAGGCCGAGACGTAGGCCTGCCCGAACTTGCGGAAGGCCTCTTCGTCAGAGCGCAGGATCTCCATGAGATAGCCCCGCTCGTCAACGATCCGTCGGAGCGGCTTCAGTATGACCCCCTCGATCATTGTCCCTCCTCCTCGTCTGCACCGGCTGTCTCGTCAGGGCCGGGCAGCACGACGCCGACAGCATGTCTAGCGAAGTACTCACGTGCCATCGCCATGATCTCCTGAGCCCCCAGGGAAAGGACATCGCTCTGCACGCGCCACGCCGGCTCGAGTCCCACGCCATAGAGTTCGTAGAGATTCAGCGCCTTCGCCGCGTTGATGTGTCCGAGCTGGGCAAGTGCGGACCCGTTCACCAGCCGCTTCTTGGCCCGCGCCAACTCATCCGCAGAGGGTGGGCTCTCGGTGAAGGCCATGAAATGGGACAGTAAGAGCGCTCGGGCCGCCTCCAGTTGCCTGGGCTGAGCTACCACGTGGGCCGCCAGGAAGGGCTGTGGGCCGGCCATCGGTGGGAGCAGTGTCACGGGGCCACCCTCCTGCCGCCGTCCGGCTACGCGGTTAAGCCCCAGGGTCTCCTCGATGCGTGGGTCCTCGGCAAGCCGACCATCCGGGCCCGAGAGCATCATGTACACCAACTGCGCTGCCAGGTAGCCGCGCCCACCGTACCCCGGAACCGGGACACCGACAATGATGGATGCGCCCCGCCAGCCCGCCAGGGTTGAAACCGAGACCTTGGAGCGGCCGACGGGATCCTGCACGGATGGTTCTATGGTCTGCACTGCCGGCTGGTACGAGCCAAGGGCCTCCCTGGCCATCTCTATCAGCGACGAGGCCTTACGGGGCCCAACGATACACAGACAGGCGTTGTTGGGGCCGACGCGTTGACTGGCAAAATCCGAGACTGCCCCAACGTTCACGTGCACCAGATCGTCATCGCTCCCCCACACCGGTCCCGCAAGAGACGAATCGCGGCCATAGAGGGCCTTCGTGAACTCATAGTAGGTGAGCTCGACAACGCGCTGTAGCGACGGACGGTTGGCTGCCAGAAGCGTTGCCTTCGCCTGCGCCAGATCAGGCTCCGTCGGCTCGTCTGAGCCGAACAGGGCCCGGCCAGCCAGGGCCAGGGCCCGGCCAATGTTGGCGTCCGTGGCTTGAGCGCGAGCCTCGAGGTAGTCGGGTTCGGCGTTCAGCACGAGAGCCGCACCGGCCTGCATCTCACCGTGCAGGAGAGCAGAATCCCCCTCGGCCAGCCATCGTTCCGCCTTCGTCTGGTTGATTTGCTGAGCTAATGCGGCCAGCCCACGAGGGTAGGGGCTCGGTGTTCCCCACCCGAGCCGCACGCCGAGGTGAAAAGCTGCCACTGCCGAGGAGTGGTCCTCGACGGCGATAACCACCAGGCCATTCGGTAAGGTAATACGCTGGTGGGGGGGCGCCGCGTGGGCGGTCATGGCAGTCAGCAGAATCGCGCTTGCGGCGCAGAGGCGTCTCACAGCTCCACCCCCTGATCGGCTTCCCCCGGGCCACCGGCGGCCTGAAGCACAACCAGCGAATAGGCATCAGGACGGAGGTACTTGCGAGCCGTCTCGCGCACCTGGTCTGGCGTGATGGCCATTACGGCGCTCACATAGTCCAGAGCGAAGCGGTAGGTGTCGATGCTCTCGTAGAAACCCATGGAGCCGACCTGTTCGTCGTATGACTCATTGGTGAACGCATAGTCCGCGTAGAGCAGACGTTTGGCCTGGTCCAGTTCAGCATCAGAAGGGGGGGACTCCGTCAGCTTGCGGACCTCATCCAGGAGAAAGGCCTGGGCCTCCTGTTCTCGGCCCTTGGGCACGAGTGCCGTAACGATAAACAGTCCAGGTTCCTTCTGGGTGAGGAACTGGGTATCAACCGAGAGAGCAACTCGCTTTTCATCAACGAGTGCGCGCCGCAGCCTGCCCGAAGCACTGGCACCCAGAAGGGTGTAGATGAGGTCCATGGCGCAGACATCGCCCTTCTCGGCAATGCTTGGCGCGTGCCAGGCGACCCCGAGGAGCGACACGTCTCGCTCGACCTGGGCGGTGAGGACCCGCGGCGTTGCGGGCGCTGTCTCCACAGGCGGCGCCGTCCATTCGCGGGTTCCCCCTTCATACTGCCTGGTGAGCTCGTTCAGGCGGGCCATGAGCCATTGACCGTCCACATCGCCGACGGCCACGATGGACATGTTCCCGGGCACATAGTGGGTGGAACGAAAGCTCTCAAGTACTTGCAGAGACAGACGGCCAACATCCTCAGGCCTACCACCGATGGGACGGCCATAGGGATGTTCGCGGAAGGCCAGCCGCCACAGCATGTCGAGCAGATAGAGGTCCGCCCGCTCCTGTCTGTCGGCCATCTCCCTCTTGATGACCTCGATCTCGCGTTGCAGGACCTGTTCGTCGAGCTTGGCCTCGAAAACGGCTCGCACGATCAGCGGAAGTACGTCCTCCAGATAGCGGCTGGCGACGGTCACATTTAGCTGAACGAAGTCGCGCATCGTCGTGGCGGCAACCCGCCCCCCGATAGCTTCGATCTCTGGCGCCAGCTTGACGCCACCGTCACCGGTAGCCTCAAAGAGCAGATGCTCAACCAGGTGGGCTGCCCCCTCCTGCCCAGGCGCCTCGTGAAGGCTCCCGGCGCGGATGAACACGCCGACGGAGACGACCGGCCACTGCCGTTCCTCCTTGACTACGACCGAAAGGCCGTTAGCCAGTGTCCGTTGGCTGACTTGCCCCGAGCCCAGTGCCGGCAGTTGTGCGCCCGCATGGGTCTCAAGGACACACACAAGCAGTATTCCGTACAATGCCCCGCGTCTCAGCATCGGCCACGTCCTCCGTAGATACGCTCCAGACTGCCTGGTGGGGACCACCGCCCGTCCCTCCGGCTTAGCGCGCCTCGACCGCGCTGGCCAGGATCTTCTTGACCCCGACCTGGGGAAAGGCGATGGTCAGCACAACTTCCCCGTCATCACTCGCCGAGACTACGATCCCTTGGCCGAACTTCTTGTGTGTCACCTTGGTCCCAGCCCGAAAGCGCTTCTCTCCCGAGACAGACCCGGCCTTGCCTCCGTGGCCAGTCCTCTGCCCGTTCCCGGCTCGGCTGCCGGCAACTGCGCCTTCGGCAACCTGACGCTCTGCAGCGATTGACTGGTTCTCCTTCGCCCTCGCCAACAGGGCAGTAAGGTCGATGCGGGACCTTGGCGGGCCCCCGCGCAAGACTTCATCCTCGGTCTTGGGGCGGGGCGGTAGCAGCAGGTGCTCGAGGTCGCCGCGCCTTTCGATGTGTTCAGGCGACAGGTCTTTCAGAAAGCGTGAAGGTTGCTGACGTTGCCGACTCCCGAAGACGGTGCGCGAGTTGGCATACGAGAGGTAGAGCATCCTCTCCGCCCGCGTCATGCCAACGTAGCAGAGCCGCCGCTCTTCCTCCAACTCAAACGGATCATCCATTGACCTGCGGTGAGGGAAGACCTCCTCCTCAAGGCCCACCATGAAGACGATAGGGAACTCGAGGCCTTTGGCACTGTGCAGGGTCAACAGCGAAACTCGGCTGTCGAGGTTCTCCGCCCGGTCAATGTCTGAGATGAGCGCGAGGTGCTCAAGGAAAGCGGATAGAGACGAGTCCTCGCGTCGCTCAGCGAACTTCGCCGCAACGGTGATCAGTTCGCCCAAGTCCTCGGCCTGGGACCTCTCGTCGCTCTTCTCCGAGTTGGTAAGCGCCGCCAGGTAGCCCGAGGAATCAAGAACATCACGGACGAAGTGCGGGAGTGGTTTCTGGTCTACCTGGTCCGCCAGGCGGCGCATCAGGTGGTGGAAGTCGAGAGCCGCGGCCCTGGCCCTGTCGGTCAGGCCCTCAGCCTCCTGAGCGCGACCGCAAGCCTCGAGAAGCGTTATGTTCTCCCGGCGTGCTAACCGGTCCAGTGCCGCTAACGTCTTCGCGCCGATGCCGCGCGCCGGCCTGTTGATGATGCGGCGCAGGGAGAAGCCATCCGCCGGATTGCTGATAACCTTCAGGTATGCCAGCGCGTCGCGGATGACGGCGCGGTCGTAGAAGCGCAGTCCCCCGACGATCTCATAGGGCAGTCCCTTCTCCAACAGCTTGTCTTCGAACTGCCGGGACATGGCGTTCGTGCGATAGAGTATCGCGTAATCCCCGGGGCGAGCGTTACCACTGTTCACCTGGCCCCGGATGACCGATGTCACCCACTCCGCCTCTTCCTCCTCGTTGAGCGCCTGGTAGACAACGACCTTGTCCCCCTCGTGATTGTCGGTCCAGAGTCGCTTGTCGGCTCGGGCCGCGTTGCGGCGTATCACGTCGTGGGCACAGGCGAGGATGCGCTTGGTACTACGGTAGTTCTGCTCCAGCTTCACCACTTTGCAGTTGGGGTAATCGCTCTCAAAGGCAAGGATGATACCTACGTTCGCACCGCGCCAGCCATAGATGCTCTGGTCATCGTCACCGACGACGCAGATGTTCCCGGATTTCCCGCCCAGCAACTGGATCAGCCGGTACTGCGCGTGGTTGATGTCCTGGTACTCATCAACGAGAATGTACCGGAGACGGTCCTGGAGACGCTGAAGCACGGAACGCTTCGTTTCCAGTAGCTCGACGGTACGCATCAGGAGGTCGTCAAAGTCCAGGGCTGCGTTGGCTCTCAAACGCTGTTCGTAATACGCGTAGACCCGCTGAGCCATCTCGTCCATGGGACCCTTGCGCGTTCGTCGGTACCCCTGGACGTCTAGAAGCTCGTTCTTCGCGCGGCTTATACGGTTCAGTATCTCTGACGCGGAGTAGCTCTCATCGCTGTCGCCATCGAGCACGGAGAGCGCTTCCTTGACTACGGCCGCCTGGTCTGCCTCGTCATAAATGGTGAAATTGGGGGGGATGCCAATGGCCTCGCCCTCCTGCCGGAGGATGCGAGCGCAGATGGAGTGGAAGGTGCCTACCCAGAGCTTCTTCGCCTCGTCACCGATCAGGCCCGCGATCCTCTCTTTCAGCTCCCCCGCTGCCTTGTTGGTGAACGTAACGGCGAGAATCTGCTCCACCGGGACGCCCTTCTCGCGCACCATGTGAGCGAGACGGTAGGTAAGAGTGCGCGTCTTTCCACTGCCGGCACCGGCGAAGATCAGCACGGGGCCCTCGGTAATCTCGGCGGCCACCCGCTGTTGTGGATTGAGTTGGTCGAGCAGTCCGGCCACGACAGTTCACCATTCAGTTGGGGTGCGTTTCGGAGCTACAGAACGATCACACGGATCGAGTGGCACCGGCGTCAGACTCACCATCAGGCCTCTTGAGCGCTCAGATCACAGGCCTTGTGCGGGTTCGCCGCCTGGTGAGTCAGCGCCGCCTCGATGAAGCCACGGAACAGTGGGTGCGCCCGGTTGGGGCGTGACTTGAACTCCGGATGGAACTGCGACGCAATGAAGAAGGGGTGGCTCGGAAGCTCGATCATCTCAACCAGGTCACCCTCGGGCGAAGTACCGCAAAGAGAGAGGCCACCGGCCACGAGTTGGTCCCGGTAGGCATTGCTCACCTCGTAGCGGTGGCGATGTCGTTCAGAGATTTCCCGGCTACCGTACAGCCTCTCCGCCAGACTGCCTGCCTTGAGAATACAGGGATAGGCCCCCAGCCGCATCGTGCCCCCCAGCCGGGTGACGTACTCCTGCTCTTTGAGATAGATCACCACTGGATGCGGGGTAAGGTCATCAAACTCCTTGCTGTTGGCGCCCTCCAGACCGCAGACGTTACGCGCAAACTCGATCACCGCTGTCTGCAGACCGAGACACAGTCCGAGGTACGGCACCTGGTTTTCGCGGGCGTAGCGGATGGCACGGATCTTGCCCTCGATGCCGCGGTCGCCAAAGCCCCCCGGCACCAGCACGCCGCACACATCGCCCAGATACTCATCAACGGTCTGATCGGTTACCTTCTCGGAGTCCACGTACTTGATCTCAACCTGAACCCTGTTGGCGATCCCGCCATGGCGTATGGCTTCCGTGACAGACAGGTACGCGTCGTGCAGGTTCATGTACTTGCCCACCATCGCGATGCGAACCGAGCCTGTCGGGTTGTTCAGCCGGTCCAGCATCTCCCGCCAGCCGGTGAGGTTGAGGGGGCGCCTGCCCAGGCCCAGCACATCAGTCACCAGATCCCCGATCCCTTGCTCTTCCATGCGCATGGGGATCTCATACAGCGAGTCGTGGGCATCAATGGCCTCGATGATGGCGTTGGGCGGCAGGTCGCAAAACAGCGAGAGTTTCTTCCTGATGTCCACAGTGAGCGGATAGGACGTCCGCGCCACCAGAATGTCAGGCGAGATACCCACCCGCCGTAGTTCCTGGACCGAGTGCTGTGTGGGCTTGGTCTTCAACTCACCCACAGTGGGTAGCCACGGGATGAGTGTTACATGGATGTAGCACACATTACCCGCGCCGACGTCAGTGCGTAGCTGCCTGATAGCCTCCAGGAACGGCAGGCCCTCAATGTCCCCGACGGTACCGCCAATCTCTACCAGGCAGATGTCCTTATCAGCGGCGTAGGCCTTGATGCGATCCTTGATCTCGTCGGTGATGTGCGGAATCACCTGCACGGTCTGGCCGAGATAGTAGTCGCCGTCCCGCTCCTTGCGGATGACCTCGCCGTAGATCTTGCCCGTGGTGATGTTAGAGAGCTCACACAGCGGCTCGTCCACGAACCTCTCGTAGTGCCCAAGGTCGAGGTCCGTCTCGGACCCGTCGTCCGTAACGTAGACCTCACCGTGCTGGAAAGGGTTCATCAGCCCGGCATCCACGTTGATGTACGGATCGACCTTGATGAGGCCGATGCGGTAACCCCGGTCCTTCAGCAAGCGGCCCAACGACGCTGCCGTGATACCCTTCCCGATTCCCGACACAACGCCACCGGTTACAAACACGTACTTGGGCATGTGACACCTACCAGGCTCTGGACTTTTCGCAGCGCAAGACCGGCTGCGGCCGGTCGTTGTCGCCGGGAACCCTGCAGTGATACTACTTTTCGGCCTCTTCGGCACCCGGCTCGTCATCGTCAACCGGCGCGCAACTGTCTGGAGCGGGCTCCTGCTCGGGCGGGACATAGTCGTCATCGGCCGCCTCACTCACCGCGACGGAGGCGACGACCGGCGCCACGGCGGCGGGCGTCACATCGCCCGTGGCGCTACCCTCGGCTGTCAATGCCGTGTCATCACTTATCTCGGGCAACTGCACACCTTGAGCGAGACTGGCGGTCCGGATGTCCTCGATCTGCCGACGCAACCTGTCGATCTCCTGGCCGATGGCGTCAAGACGCTCGCAGTCCACCAACACGTCCTGGTTCCGAACCTTGCCCTGGCCGTGCAAAGCATAGACCTTGGTGCCGATCTGGCTGAAAAGCTGTGCCCGCTCACGTTGGAGCTTGCGTATCTGGCCCACCAGGCGCTGGATACTCGCCTGCTGCTCGAGGGCTTCGGCGGCGGCCTCGCCGCCCTGGCGAGCCTTCCGCCAAAGCAGGCCACCAAGCTCTCTCATCCTTGCCCCGAAGTCACTCATCCCGTACACCTCCCGCAAAATCAGTTGTAGTTCGGAGAAAGGCACACCAGACCGAGCGCGCGGGCCGCTCTGATGGCGGCTGCACACTCCCCCGGGTTGGTGCGCCGCGCGATCTCTGGCTGCTCACCGGCTCTGTAGCACGGGCGGTACTGCCCCATCACATTCACCCGAGTGGCCGGACTGATGCTCGCCAGAAGCTGCATGACCTCCGCGGCCTCCTCCACGCCCCCGGGCATGACAAGGTGCCGCACCAGCAACCCGCGCCGTGCCAGGCCGTCCGACCCCACTACCAGGTCACCCACCTGCCGGTGCATCTCCCTCAGGGCCGGCGCGCACCGTTCCGGGTAGTCTGGCGCGTTGGCGTAGCGCTGGGCCGTCGCGCGACGAGCAAACTTCGCGTCCGGCATGTAGATGTCAATCACTCCGTCCAGCAGTGTCAGTGTCGCCAGTGCTTCGTACCCGCCGCAGTTGTAGACCAGTGGCAGCGCCAGGCCCTGCTGGGCCGCGATGGCCACGGCCTCCAGGATCTGCGGCACGAAATGGGTAGGAGTGACCAGATTCACATTGTGACAGCCCATCCGTTGCAGACGCAGCATGCTCGCGGCCAGCTCGTCAGCGGTCACGTCCTGACCGTGCCCTTCACGGCTGATGTCGTAGTTCTGACAGAAGAGGCAACCCAGACTGCAGTGACTGAAGAACACAGTGCCTGATCCGCCAGTACCGGCGAGCACAGACTCCTCTCCGAAATGAGGCCCCGCCGTCGCTACCCGGGCCAGGGCGCCTGCCTCGCAGTACCCTCGCTCTCCGCCGAGCCGGTCCACACCACATTCACGGGGGCAGAGGCGACACGCCCTCAGCATCTCCTTGGCCTGCTCGGACCGCCGGGACAGTCGTCCGTCTGCCACCAGCCCCAGGTAGGCTGGCCAGACATTCACCGGAACCTCAACCCCTCCACGAAACCCGGCAACCGCGCATCGGTCATGTCGCCCGTCAGGTCGAAGTGGATGGGCGTTACCGAGATGTGGCCGGTGCTGACGGCGGTAATGTCGGTACCCTCGCCGCCCTCTGATTCCACAGGCGCGCCACTGAACCAGTAGTAGGGCCGTCCCCGAGGGTCCAACCGCTTGCTTAGCACATTGGTGTACTTGCGTCGCCCCAGGCGTGTCAGCTTCGGCGGCAGCAACTGGTCCGCGGGCTTATTGGGCACGTTCACATTCAAGAATGTATCGGCTGGCAGGGGGCGCTCCAGATAGAGGCCCTCCACTAGGTGTCGAGCGAAGACTGCAGCCCCATCGTAGAGGACATCCGAATAGGCGGCCACGGATATGGCGATGCTCGGCAGACCCTGTAGCGCTGCCTCCATGGCGGCAGAGACCGTTCCCGAGTAAAGCACCTCTTCGCCCAGGTTCGCGCCCGCATTGATACCCGACACCACGATGTCAGGCTTGGGCAGGTCACTGACCGTCCCAAGGATCACACAGTCGGCCGGTGTGCCATTGCTGGCATAGGCCTCGATGGCGCCATCCAGGTCCACCCTCTCCATGCGGAGCGGTTTGTGGAGCGTTATCGCATGGCCGGTAGCGCTCTGCTGTCTTTCCGGCGCGATGACGATGACTCGCGCGATCTGCGACAAGCTCAGCGCTATCGCCCGAAGGCCCGCAGAGAAGATACCGTCATCGTTGGTCAGAAGAACAAGCATCTGAGTGGGTCAACTCGCCATTCGCCGACAGCACTCCTAGCTGCCGAAATCAACCGTACAGGTACGCACCACACCGTGTTCCGCCGCGATCTGTCGGAGGACCTCCGCCGGGATCTCGCTGCGCACGGACAGAGCCATCAGCCCAACACCCGCATCCGCCCGCTGAGAAACCTGGATCGCCGTGATGCTTATGCCTGCGTCGCCCAGCAGGGACCCGACACGTCCCACGAATCCGGGCCGACCATGCCCCTCGCGCCACACCAGCAGCGTTAGCCCCACTGGCGGCAGATCCATCTCATATCCGTCCACGTTCACGATGCGCGGTCTGTCCCGGTCCAGCAGGGCCCCCCACACCGTGACCGCCTCGTCAGCTCCGACACGCAACTCCACAAGGTTCGTGTATCCCCGGTCTTCTGACGACCGGTCCTCACCCACCTCGACGTGGCGCTCTTCGGCCAGGACGCGGGCATTGACAACGTTCACCGGCTCCTCAGTCGTGCCCTCCAGTAGTGTTGCCAGGGCTACACCAGTCAGATACCGAAGATGATCGGATGTGAGCGTCTCAGAGCAGAGCATCTCCAGGGACCGCAGCGGCCCCTGAAGTAGACTGCGGCTCAGACGTCCCAGCGCCCGCACGAGAGGAACCATCGGGGCGAGGGTCTCCAGCGCTTCGCTCGGAAGGACCGGGGCGTTGACCGGCCATCGTGGCGGACGCCCAGCCAGTACGTCAGCGACCTGCCGCGCCGCGTCAACCGCGACATTCACCTGGGCCTCTTCTGTCAGGGCGCCGACATGGGGCGTAGCGATCACGTTCGGCAGGCCCACCAGCTCCAAGTTCGGAGTGGGCTCCTCGGCGAAGACGTCCAATGCCGCTGCCGCCAGACGCCCTTCCCGTAGTGCGGACACCAGGGCCATCTCGTCAACAAGCGCTCCGCGGGCCGTGTTGACCAGAATCGCACCGGGACGGACCAGCGCCAGCTCCCGCTCGCCAATCAGGCCCTCGCTGGCGGCGGTTGCCACGGCGTGCAGACTGATGAAATGCCCCTGCGACAATACCTGGTCCAACGACACGAGCTCGACCCCGTCGGCCGCGGCTCTCTCCTCTGTCACATAGGGGTCATAGGCGACAACCCGCATGCCGAGAGCTTGGGCTCGCCTGGCGACAGCTCGTCCCACATTGCCAAAGCCGATCAGTCCAAGGGTCTTGCCCTCGATCTGGCGGCCCGCGAAGTTCTTGCGGTCCCACTCCCCCGCCTTCATGGATCGATCCGCTTGCGGCACATGTCGGGCAGCCGCTAACAGGAGCGCCACGGTGTGCTCGGCGGCCGCCAGGATGTTGCCGGCAGGCGAGTTAACCACCAGTATGCCGCGCCGCGTGGCGGCCGGTACGTCGATGTTGTCCACGCCCACCCCGGCGCGAGCGACAACCTGGCACTCTCCCGCCGCTTCCAGAACCGGTGCGGTGATCTGCGTGCTGCTGCGGACGACGATCGCCGCCGCATGCTTGACCGCAGATGTCAACTCCGTTTCAGATAGCCCCGTCCTGACTTCAACTTGCCCCACCGAGCGCAGGATCTCGAGGCCCTCGTCGGCTATGCTGTCACAAACCAATATCTTGTGCATAGTCTCCACGCCAGCACCGCATGAGCAGTAGGAATGACGGCTCCGCCAAAGTGGTTCCGGCTATTCCGCAGTCTGATATGCCGCCTCAGCCGCGGACACGCATTCATCGGGACTACACGGAGTACCCAGAGCACTCAGCTCCGTCGCAACTGCCTCCCAGGTGCGGAGCAGGTCACTGAGCTGGGCAGCCCCCATGTGCCCGATCCGGAAGATCCTGCCCTTGAGCTGATCCTGCCCCCCGGAGATGACGATGTCATGGTTGGCAGCTACCGCTTTGACCAACAGACTGGAGTCTATCCCTGCCGGCGATCTGATCGCCGTCACGACGTCACTCGCCTCGCTCTCGGCAGCTACCAGCAGATCCAGGCCTGCAGCCCGTGCCGCCGCCCGGCAAGCGCTGGCGAGCCGCCGATGCCTTTGCTGGAACGTGGCGAGACCTTCAGCGAAAATGAGTCGCAGGGCGGCCTGCAACGCGAGAATGAGGCTCACGTTGGGGGTGTACGGCGTCTGTCCCTTCTCCTGCGCGGAGATTGCCTTAGGCAGGTCAAAGTAGAACCGGGGCATCTTCGCACCGGCGGCGGCCGACAGGCCTTTCTCCCCCAGCACGACCACGGCCAGCCCCGGCGGCAACATGAGAGCCTTCTGCGATCCCCCTGCCGCCCCAGCCAGACCCCACTCATCCACGGCAACAGGCATACCCGCGACCGCGCTGACACAGTCCACCAGCGGCATGACGCCCCGATCAATCGCAACGCGAGCCAGTTCATGCACAGGCTGTTTCACGCCTGTAGAGGTCTCATTGTACACGAACAGCAAGGCAGTATACGGCTCCTGCCCCAGGGCCTTCTCGACCTGTTCCGGCTCGGCCGCTCGCCCCGGCTCCAGAGGCAAGGTGGTCACCGACGCCCCGTAGGCAGCGGCTATCCGCCCCATGCGATCCCCGAACTTGCCGCTGTCGACCGCCAGTACGCGGTCACCCGGCGAGAGCGTGTTGACGATCATCGCCTCGACCCCACCGGTGCCAGAACAAGTCAGTAGCACTGGCATCTTGGCCGTACCCAACAGCGACCGGAGACCCTCCACGCACTCCGCAAGCAACGCGGCAAACTCGCCGCCGCGATGGTATATCGATGGCTTGCCCAGCGCCTCGCGAACTTCCGGTGGCAGAATAGTGGGCCCCGGGATCATCATCAGCCTGTCAGTCAACCAACGATCACCTCGCTTGTAATCACTCGCCCTGCCGCGACGGTCGCACCGGCCACAATCGCATCGCTCACCCGGGCGTCAGGGCCAATCTCACTGCCCGGCCAGATAATGCTGTTGGTAACGCAGGCCCCTTCCGACACGACAGCACTCGCTCCGACAGCCACTCGGGGGCCGAGGCGAGCCCGCGGACCGATACGAGCGCCTCGGGCCACGCTAACGCTGGACGCCACCGCCGCTTCGGGAGCGATATCCCCGTCGCGTGGTGGCTGGTACCATCTGAGCACGCCGTCCAGGACGTCGCCACTGGCTTGCAGATAGCTGTCCAGCCGGCCAACGTCCGCCCAGTACCCCTGGTCCTGGGGCAGATGGGCGAAGAGCCGACAGCCCGCCGAAAGCAGCGCCGGGAAGAGCTCTCGCTCACTGGAGTAAGGTTGATCCGCCGGAATGTGGTCGAGTATCTCTGGTGACATCACGTAGAAACCAGAGTTGACCGTGTTGCGGCCCGTAGGATCGTGCCTCACTTTCTCGCTGAACTCATGGACCCGGCCATCATCGTGCCACTGGATGAGCCCAAACTGCCCGATCTCGTCTGTCTGGCGCAGGCAGAAGGTGACCAGCGCCTTGCGCTCCACATGGTCCGCAGCCAAAGCGCCCAGGTCTACATCGTAGATGATGTCACCGTTGAGCACAAAGAAGGGGCCATCAATGCGTCCGCCCACGTTGCGGATGGCGCCGGCAGTGCCGAGTGGACTGGACTCCTCGACATAGACGAACTCAGCACCCCACGCGCTGCCATCACCCAGCTCCCGTCGCAAGAGGTCGGCCTTGTAGCCCACAGCGAAGATGATCTGACCGACACCCGCCCGCACGAGAGGGATGATCTCGTACGCGATAAGCGGCAGATTGGCAACGGGGATCAGCGCCTTGGGCAGGAGGTATGTCAAAGGCCGTAGCCGCGTGCCATGTCCGCCAACCAATAGCACAGCCTGCTGCACGGCCGTGCCGCCTGCGCTGCCCTCGCGACCGCGCCCATCGGGGGCAAAGCTCCGCGCCCCGGGTTCCCTCCCGGGTATCCGGTCGCTCGCCTGCCCGGGTGCGTGGTCGCCCATGGCAGTCAGTGCCCCGCCACGGATTGGCGCAACCCGGCCAGCCTGAGCTGCAGACCTATGCTGCCATTGAACTCATTGAGCTCAGGAGCATGCGCCAGGTCCAACCGCATTCGCGGGCGCAGCCATTCGCCCTCTCTTCCCATGCCAAAGCCGATGGCATCGAAAGCATACTTGTCGCTCGCTACGGTGAGCTTGAGGTGGTCACCGTCGCGACCGACGCGTCGGACGCTAACCACCTCCACGCCCGCGGTCATGAATGTCGGTGCGGGGTTGTCCTGTCCGCACGGTTCCATCCCGGCCAGAGCCCGAGCCAGCTCCGGCGTGATCTCCTCGGGCGCAATCTCACAATCCACTGGCAGTCTGCGCTCCAGCATCTGCGGCGACAGCCGCGACTCGGCCAGTTCGCAAAGACGCAGGCGCAGCGCAGGGATAAGGTCGCGCCGAACTGTCAGGCCCCCGGCCAGGGCATGCCCACCACAGCGCTCCAGCAGGTCCCCGCAGTCGCCGAGAGCCGCTGCGATATCGAACCCCTCAACGCTTCGCGCCGACCCGCGACACAACCCATCCTCCTGGGCGATGACGATAGCCGGGCGACCGAAGTCCTCCACCAGTTTGGACGCCACGATCCCCACCACACCAAGATGCCACCCGTCAGCGGCCACTACCAGCACCGGATGGTCTCCAGCATCCAGGAGGTCTTCAGCGGCGCGTCGGGCCTCGGCGTAAGTCTTCTCCTGTTCCCGTTGCCGCTGACGGTTCAGCGCATCCAGGGTCAGGGCCAGTCGCAGCGCCTGCTCCTCGTCGTCAGTCAGCAGCAGCTCCAGGGCCTGGTGGGCATCTCCCATGCGGCCTACTGCGTTCAATCGAGGGGCGATGCGGAAGGCAACGTCCGACGCAGAAGTCCGACCATCCAACTGGCAGCTCTGCAGCAGTGCTCTCAACCCGGCCTTGCGTGTCCGGGGCAAGAGGCTAAGCCCCGCAGCGCATAGGACCCGGTTCTCCCCGACCAGCGGGGCCACGTCGGCGATGGTTCCCACTGTAACGAGGTCCAGGAAGGCCCGGGCCAGGTGCTCTTCCTTGATGCCCCGGAGCTGGCAAAGCGCGGCAGCCAGCTTGTAAGTCAGACCAACCGCGGTCAGCCCCTCGAAGGGGTACGTGGCGTCCTCTCGCTTCGGGTTCACTACAATGGCCCCATCGGGGAGGGACGCTCCAGGCTGATGGTGGTCCACAACAATGACGTCGGTCCCCGCGTCTCGCGCCGCAGCCACGGCGTCATGGTCACTGACACCGCAGTCAAGGCCTACCACCAGCCCGACGCCCTTGCGTGCAGCAGTACGCACGGCACGCTCGGACAGACCATAGTGGTCGTGGAACCGATGGGGCACGAAATAGCGCACATTGCCGCCCAGGCGGGACAGCACGCGCACCAGCAGCGCCGCGCTGGTCACTCCGTCAGCGTCATAGTCACCGTGCACCAGAACCTGCTCACCGGCGTCGAGCGCTCGAACCAGTCGCTCGGCCGCCGGACCCATGTCGGGCAGCAGGAAGGGGTCGTGAAGCCCGCTGTCCAGGGAAGGGCTCAGGTAATCCTGTATAGCGGCAGGGGTCGTCAGTCCGCGGTTGCGCAGTACGGCTAGTAAGGGCTTCGGCAGGGCCAACTTTGTGGCCAGATTGGCCTCAAACTCGGGATCTCGGGGGCCAACATCCCAGGTGATGCAGCGCGGTCCGCGGGCGATGGGAGGTGCACCTGCCTTCTGGAAGCAGTATACGGCAGGCACGCTGACAAGTCAACGCATCCCTACCCCGCGCCGCCCCTCCAGTGAGTCTCGCCAGCGAGGCCGTTGGCGGGTCGCGGTCGTTCCTCTGGCGCTCGTTCGGTCACCCGCTGCTGCCTCCTTAGTGCCGCCAGCCGCATCGTAGCCGCACCAGTGGCCAGCCACACCACCAGGCTGACGGGCGGCAGCACGGCGGCCGCCCCCGTGCCCGCGAGCGACGGAGGGCCCACCAGGGCGGCCACGAAGAACGCAACCAGCACCAGCAACAAGACATCACCCGTCGCCTGCAGAGCAGGATCGCGGCGCTGACATGCCGACGGCACCAGAGCCAGGGCGAAAAGCACCCCGAACACCAGTCCTATTGCCGCACCGGCATAGTCGAGCATGCTGACCAGCAGACTTTGGCCCAACCCCGCCAGTGCCGCCATCTCGGCCAGCGATCGGCCCGCCCACCGAAGTCCATAGCTTCCAAGCAGGGGGAAGCAGATGATAGCCAGAACGATTCGCGATAGGCATGCGACCATGGCGGGCCGATTATAGCCGATGCCCCAGCGGTGCGCAAAGCCAATGTTGCCGCCACAGCGCAGGGCCCGCCCTAGCGCGGGCCCTGGGGGCACTGTGGCGATGATGAGGCCGGCTAGCGAACGACGGCTGCCGGAGCTCCCTCGGCCGCCGACCGCCAGGCTGCCTCCGATAGCTGGATAACCTTCAGCGCGTCCTCGGCCGTGGCCTGGGGTTTCTCTTTGCCACGAATGCTTTGGATGAAGTTCAGGTCGGGTGAGGAGCTATCACCCATCTCGGCCGCCGGTACGACCTCGTGGCCCTCCTTGGTCCAGCGCCACACCTCCGCTCCCCGGATTGCCAGAGTCAGGTCCTCGCACCAGATCGTGATGTCCTCAAGCCAGTTCACGGCGTGCCCGACTACCGAGAAGTTGGCCATCGCCCCCCCGTCGAAGCTGACGCTCATCGCCGTCAGAATGTCTACCTCCGACCCCAGGTTGTCCTGGTAAGCGAACACCTCCGCCGGCTGCAGTCCGCTCATCCATAGGACGATGTCCAGCAGATGGCTGCCCGAGTCGTTGAGTTGACCGCCTCCCGAAAGCGCTTTCTTTCCCCGCCACGCCCCGGTCAACACGCACCCGCGATACCAGTTCTGCGATTGTAGCGCCGTGACGAAGTTCACTTTGCCGGCCTCACCGGAGCTGATAACCTGGCGACAGTAGCGGTAAGGGGCCTGCGTGTGCCGCTGGTAGGCAACCCCGAACACCAGCCCCGTCTCCTTGACCTTGGCGATGACCGCTTGCGCATGGGGCACCGTGCAAACCATGGGCTTCTCGCAGAGCACATGCCGACCGCGATCCAGAGAGGCCATGATCTGGTCGTAGTGCTGGGTGTGTGGTGTCGAGATCTCAACAGCATCGCACTCCACCTTCGCGAGCAGGTCGCGGTAGTCGGCATAGACCGGAACTCCCTTCAGGTCCGGCAGCGCCTTGAGGGTGGCCTCGATAGCTGTGTCTGCGGGGTCGCAAAGCCCCACGATCCTCACGCCGTCCATCTTGTGGAGCTGCGTCATATGGTGCCGAGCGTTGCCTCCACAACCGATCATAGCCACACGAATGAGGTCAGAAGCCATGGATGTTGCCCACCCTTCCGGGAGATTTGACAGCGCGACCGGCGGGATTTCGCCACTTTGCGGCTGGAACCTTCGCGTGCTGTGGGACGCTCCGGCCTCGATACGAGGCACCGGTCACGAGGAAGCCACAGTGTTTCGGCTATGATGTCTGAAATTGTATAAGTATATGCGCCTTGACTTGTACCGGGACCGGTCTGGCGACCCCGCCTTCGCGGCCCGCTGCGTGCCTGTTTGCTTGACTTTGGATGGCTGCTGGTGGTACAATACCGAGGCAGCAGAAGGCGCCTTTTCGCCCCGTTGTAGTAGCAGCTTTCGGAGGCTCCTGGGCGGCTGCCAAGGCCTCCGTTGATCACAGCAAAGCCCCTTCACCCGCGCGTCCAGGGGACACTACCACGATCGCTTTCCACGCCGTTTTGGGACTGGCGTGGAGACAGATGGCCTCCCTGTCCGGAGACCCGCCAAAGGAGCAGTCCTGAATGGCGCAGGAATACAATGCCTCGCAGATCACCGTGCTCAAGGGCCTGGAAGGAGTGCGACACCGCCCGGCTATGTACGTGGGCTCTACGGGCCCTCGGGGCATGCATCACATCCTTCAGGAAGTGATTGACAACAGCATTGACGAGGTCTTCGTCGGTGCCTGCACTCAGATCCAGGTAACGCTCCTGCCCGGAAACGTGGCCGAGGTCACTGACAACGGCCGCGGCATCCCGGTTGACAAGCATCCTACGGAGAAGCGTCCAGCCGTCGAGGTGGTCATGACCACCCTCCACGCGGGGGGCAAATTCGATACCGGAGCCTACAAGGTCTCCGGTGGGCTGCACGGCGTGGGCGTCTCGTGCACGAACGCGTTGTCCGAGTGGTTGGAGGTGGAGGTCTGTCAGAAGGGCAAGCGGCACTATCAGCGCTACCATCGGGGAGTACCCCAGGAAGCGCTGAAGGTGCTGGGACCGGCGAAGGGCACCGGCACCACCACACGCTTCAAGCCCGACCCCGAGATCTTCGGCGAGGCGGAGTTTGACTTCGAAACGATAATGACCCGCCTCCGCGAGCTGGCCTACCTCACGGCTGGCGTCAAGATCACGCTGACAGACAAGCGGCCGGGACGGGAGCGGCAGGAGGTCTTCCACGAGAAGGGCGGCATCACGGCATACGTCCAGAAGCTCAACGAGGGCAAGGACGTCCTGCACAAGCCGATCTACTTCCAGCGCAGTCGCAACGACGTAGACGTGGAGATCGCCATCCAGTACAACGATGGCATCCACGAGAACATCGTGTCATATGTCAATGCCATCCACACCGTCGAGGGTGGCACTCACCTGTCAGGGTTCAAGACCGCAGTCACCCGCGTCGTCAACCAGTACGCCTTCGGCAACGGCTTGCGCAAGGAAAAAGAGCGCAACTTTACCGGCGAGGAAGTCCGCGAGGGGATGACCGCGGTCATCAGCCTCAAGGTGCTGGACCCGCAGTTTGAGGGCCAGACCAAGACCAAGCTGGGCAACAGCGAAGTCGAGGGTCTGGTTAACTCGATCGTGGGCGAGGGGCTCGCTGAGTTTCTGGCCGAGAACCCTGCTGTTGCCAAACGCATTGTCAACAAGGCCGAGACTGCCGCCCGGGCGCGGGATGCCGCTCGCAAGGCAGCCGAGGCGACCCGGAAGACAGCGCTATCCAGCGGCGGCCTGCCAGGGCGCCTGGCTGACTGCTCAAGCCGCAACCCAGCGGAGTCAGAGCTCTTCCTCGTCGAGGGCGTTTCGGCGGGGGGCAACGCCAAGCAGGCGCGCGACAGCAAGTACCAGGCCATCTTCCCCATGCGCGGTGTCGGCATCAACGTCGAGAAGACGCGGCTGGACAAGGTACTGGACAACGAGGAGATTCAGGGGCTGGTCACAGCGCTGGGGACTGGCATCCATATGAATGGCAATGGCAATGGCCATGAAGAGGATGAGGCCTCGGAAGCCTCCAGCAGCTTCGACCTGGACAAGCTTCGCTACCACAAGATCATCATCATGGCCGACGCCGACGTGGACGGCTCTCACATCCGCTCGCTGCTGCTGACCTTCTTCTTCCGCTACATGCAGCCCTTGCTGCGCGACGGGTATGTCTACATCGCCCAACCGCCGCTGTACCGCGTCAAGGCCGGGAGCGAGACTTACTACGCGCTGAACGACGAAGAACTGGCCCGACTCACTGAACGACTGGGACGGCGGAAAGTGGTCGTCTCGCGCTTCAAAGGTCTGTCCGAGATGGATGCGGAGGACCTGGCGGAGACTACCATGGCTCCGGAGAAACGCGTCCTGAAACAGGTGACGCTGGAGGCAGCCCAGGAGGCTGACCGGATCATCACGATCCTGCTCGGAAACAACGTGCTCACGCGCCGAGAGTTCCTGGTCGAGCACGCCAAAGAGACCCACGACCTGGACCTGTGGGCGTGACGACGGCATGCCGCTGTGGTGCAGCTGGCGTCGGGGCGGCGTGAGCCAGAGGAGCAGACCCATGCGCAGGCTGACTTTGGTGCTGCTGGTGGCGTGCCTTGCCGGGACGGCGTTCGCGGCCGCTTTTGAGACGATGCCGCCCGAGTTGAAGAGTAAGTGGCGCAGTTCTCTGTCGGCCACCAGCGGCTGGAACGAATGTGGCTACGACACGGCCGGCTGGGTGCCCGTGGTCTATGACCTGGCGACTGCTTACCCCAACTGGATGACCCCGGCGCAACAGGCCAGGCACCAGTTCATGTGGCATCCAGCGGGCAACAACAACGGTCAACTCGTCTACTTTCGGCGGCAACTGTGGATTGACGGGCGCGTGGCCGACGCCCTTTTCCGCGTCTGCGCTGACGATCAGTTCCGCTTCTTTGTCAACGGGCGCCTCGTCGGGGGAGCACGCGAATCGGGTGCCACCCGCGTCTTTGCTGCTACCAGTGACCTCCGCCAGGGAGCCAACGTGCTGGCAGCCGAGGCCCGCGACACCATGGGGCAAGCCTATGGCCTGATGGTTATGGCCGAGGTGACCCAGGAATGGCCTTTTGTGCCCGAGGAGCATAGGTGGCGCTGCAGCACCACGGCGGGAGATGGCTGGACCACGGTTGGCTACAACGACGACAAGTGGGGCCATGCCGTCCCCGACCGAGCCCCCGCCATCCTCGTGGACAGCCGCCGTTATAGCTGCTTCACCACGCCGCAGGACCTGCCAGACTTCGGTACCGCTCACTTCCGTCGCACTCTGGACCTTGACGGCGTGCCGGTCTCGGCCCAGGTGACCATTCTGGGAGACGACAGCTATCAGCTCTACGTCAACGGCGAGCTGATGGCCCTCGAAGGCCGGGCCGACTACGCTTATCGCCCGAGGGTTGTTGACGTCGGTTCGGCCTTGCACCCGGGACGTAACATCCTGGCAGTAAAGATCACCAACACCTGGGGACCCGCGCGGCTGTACTGCGCCCCTGTGGTCAAGATGATACTCTGAACGTTGCTGGACGCGGCAGCGGGAACGGAAGCGTTCGCCCTGTCAGTCCTGCCATCCCCCACAAGGACCTAACATGGCAGACCAGTATCAAGCCGGAGCCATCGAGCCCATCGAGCTCGAGGCGGAGATGACTGACTCCTACACTCGCTACGCCATGAGTGTCATCATGGCGCGGGCCCTGCCTGACGTGCGCGACGGCCTGAAACCCTCCCAGCGCCGCGTACTGCAGGCCATGAACGACGAGAATCTGACTCCCGACCGCTCGCACGCCAAGTGCGCCAGCATCGTCGGGGAGACCATGAAGACCTATCACCCGCACGGCGACCAGTCCATCTATGACACACTGGTGCGCATGGGGCAGGACTTCGCCGCGCGCTACCCGCTGGTGGACCCGCAGGGCAACTTCGGGTCGGTGGACGGTGATCCCGCGGGAGCACCGCGTTATACCGAGGCTCGTCTCTCGCCAGTCGCCATGGCGATGCTGGCCGACCTGGACATGGACACGGTTGACTGGCAGCCCAACTATGATGAGTCGCGGGAAGAGGCCCAGGTACTGCCGGCCAAGTTCCCCAACCTCCTGTGTAACGGCGGCGCCGGCATCGCTGTCGCTTACGCCACGGAGATCCCTCCCCACAACCTCAACGAGGTGGTTGATGGCCTGATTGCCCTGCTGGACGATCCCGCCATTGACACCCGGGGCCTGATGCGCCATATCCAGGGCCCGGATTTCCCCACCGGGGCGCTGATCCTGGGCACCAAGGGCATCCGTGACTACTTCGAGACCGGCCGCGGTACGGTCACGATGCAGGGACGCGCCGTCATTGAGCCACTCGAACGGGGACGCTGGGCCATCATCATCACGGAGCTCCCTTACCAGATCGGCAAGGCAGCCTTGATGGTGCAGATTGCCAAGCTGGTCGAGGCCAAGAAACTCGAGGGCATCTCTGATCTTCGTGATGAGTCCGACCGCAAGGGGATGCGTGTGGTCATCGAGCTCAAGCGCGAGGCCAACCCCAACGTCGTCCTCAACCAGCTATACAAGCGTACGGCACTACGCACGAACTTCAGCGCCAACATGATGGCCCTGGTGCCGTCAGGCAAGGCACTCGTGCCGCGTCTGTGCTCCATGAAGGAGCTCATGCAAAGCTACCTTGACCACCGCCGCGAGGTGGTCACGCGTCGCACACGGTTCCTGCTACGGAAGGCTGAGGCCCGAGAGCACATTGTCCAGGGCCTGCTGAAGGCCATCAACGTCATTGACGAGGTCATCGCTCTGATCCGGGGCAGTGACAACCGCACAGCCGCGCGGGATGGCCTGATGCAGACCTTCGAGTTCAGTGAGCGCCAGGCTGAGGCAATCCTCGCCATGCAGCTTGGGCAGCTAACGCGTCTCTCGCGCATCGACCTCGAACGCGAAGAAGCGCAGTTGCAGTCTGACATCGCCGAATACCAGTCGATCCTGGCCTCCGAGGAGAAGAAGTCGGAGGTGATCAAACAGGAGCTGCGCCAACTGCGCCGAGAGCTGGGTGATGATCGCCGCACCAAGATCGTCGCCAACGAGGCCGAGGAGCTCGAACCCGAGGACCTCATCGCCATGGAGGATATGGCCATCACGATCACTCGCGACGGCTATATCAAGCGCATGCCTCTTGATACCTATCGGGTGCAGAACCGTGGCGGCCGCGGCGTGGTGGCCCTGAGCAAGAAGGAGGAGGACACGGTCCGCGACATCTTTGTCGCTACGACTCACCACCTGCTTCTGTTCTTCACCAACCAGGGGCGCATCTACCGCCTGAAGGCCTACCAGGTGCCCATGGCCAACCGCACGGCCCGCGGCACCCCCATCATCAACCTGATCCCGCTTGAGAGTGGTGAACACGTCACCGCCTGGGTCTCGGTCCGTGATTTCAGCCAGGGCGGGTTCCTGGTTATGGTGACCAGGCAGGGGATGATCAAGAAGACGGCACTTGTCGAGTACGATACGGCGCTGAAGAACAAGGGCATCATCGCCATCAATCTCAAGCCTGATGACCGCCTCGAGTGGGTCATGTGGACTGACGGTCACAAGGATATCATGCTGGCGACGAAGCTGGGCAAGGCCTTGCGCTTCTCGGAGAGCTGCGTCAGGCCCATGGGACGCAGTGCCGCCGGCGTCAACGCCATCAAATTGGGCAAGCACGACGAGATCGTTGCGACGGAAGTGCTTGACCGGAAGGACACACGCGACATCCTGGTCGTGTCGCAGTTGGGCCTTGGAAAGCGGACGCCGGTGGAGGAATACCGCTGCCAGGGCCGCAACACGCAGGGCGTGATGACGCTTAAGATCACCGAACGCAACGGTCCGGTGGTTGGTGTCTGCGTGGTGGACGAAGACGATGAGGTCATGTGCATCACCTCCGAGGGCGTCATGATCCGCGTGCCGGTCAAGAAGATCCGCCAGACGGGCCGCAATGCGCAGGGCGTGAAGATAGTCTCTCCTGACCCCGGTAGCGTGGTACGCGCCATCGCGAAGGTCGTCCGGGAAGCTCAGGAGAGCCCGGAAGGGCAGTTCCCCACTGAAGGGCTGCCCGACGAGTGTGAGACCGACGACAGTGGAGATGCCGAGGAGTAGCCCGGCGCTGGGCGGCTGAGCCGACGCCGGCACCATCCCAGAAGGTGTTGCAGAGCTCTCGGTGAACTCCAGGGCAGGCCAGGGGCGAGGTCTTGCAGCGCAGATGGCTGGGCAGAGGCGAAGCTTGACGGGTCTGGCGAGGCGCGGTATAGTGAAGTTCCGCACAGGTTGGCCCGGGGAAACTTGTACACAGTGCGACCGCAGGCCAGCCCGACGGGCTGGCCTGCGGCGTCTCCACAAGGGATCTCCTTCGGCTGCATCAGCGTAGGCACCGCGCCACAAGGCGGTACGGACATGGCAAACATTACAGACGGTCTGCAGCTCACTGACAGTGCACGCAAAGTGCTGGAGCGACGCTACCTGAAGCGCGACACCGACGGCCGGGTCATCGAGACTCCGGCCGACATGTTCCGGCGCGTGGCCCACAACATTGCTCAGGCCGAGGCCCGCTACGGCGCCACGGCGGAGCAGGTAACGGCCACAGAGCAAGAGTTCTACGAACTCATGGCCAACCTGGAGTTCCTGCCCAACTCGCCCACCCTGATGAACGCCGGGCGCGAGTTCCAGCAGCTCTCTGCCTGTTTCGTGCTCCCTATCGAAGACTCGATGGAGAGCATTTTTGAGGCCGTCAAGAACACTGCCATGATCCACAAGAGCGGGGGCGGCACCGGCTTCTCCTTCTCGCGGCTGCGCCCTGCTGACGACATCGTCAGTTCCACAAAGGGCGTGTCCAGCGGCCCGGTGTCGTTCATGGTGGTTTTTGACGCCGCCACCGAGGCGATCAAACAGGGCGGCACACGGCGTGGGGCTAACATGGCGGTCCTGCGCGTTGACCACCCCGACATCCTGAGCTTCATCGAGGCCAAGCGCGACCTGACCCGGCTGCAGAACTTCAACATCTCGGTTGGCGTGACCGAGGAGTTCTTCCGGGCCGCCCAGGAGGGCCGTGACTATGACCTCATCAACCCTCGGACCGGCAAGCCCTCCGGCCGGCTCAACGCCAGGGAGGTGTTCGACCGCATCGTGCAGGCCGCCTGGGAGAGTGGCGACCCCGGTCTACTGTTTCTTGACCGCATGAACGCCGATAACCCCACCCCCCAGTTGGGCGAGATCGAGAGCACCAACCCCTGTGGGGAGCAGCCACTCCTTCCGTATGAGTCCTGCAACCTCGGGTCCATCAACCTGGCCAAGATGGCGCGCGGACCGCTGCTGGAAGCAGAGATAGACTGGGAGAAACTGGCTCGGACCGTGCATCTCGCCGTTCGGTTCCTGGACGACGTCATTGACATGAACCGCTTGCCCCTCCCCCAGATCGAGGAGATGACACGGGGCAACCGCAAGATCGGCCTGGGTGTCATGGGTTTTGCGGACCTGCTGATCATGATGGGTATCCCTTATGACTCGCAGGAGGCAGCGGGAGTCGCGGAGACAACCATGGGGTTCATCCGGGAGGAGGCGCGCAAGGCCTCGCAGGCGCTGGCCCGCGAGCGCGGTGTCTTCCCGAACTGGAAAGGCAGCATCTACGACGACCCTGAGCACCCTCTGGAGCTACGCAACGCTACCCTCACTACCGTTGCGCCGACAGGGACCATCAGCATCATCGCCGGCACATCCAGTGGCATCGAGCCGCTTTTTGCCATCGCGTTCACACGAACGGTCATGGAAGGCACTCAACTGGTCGAGGTCAACCCGCTCTTTGAGCAGGTGGCCCGCGCCGGTGGGTTCTATACCCCGGAGCTGGCCCGCGAGTTGGCTGCTCGCGGCAGCCTGCACGATGTTTCGGGCGTCCCTGAGAGCATCAAGCGGGTCTTCGCTACCGCCCATGACGTCGCTCCCGAGTGGCACGTGCGCATCCAGGCAGCTTTCCAGAAGTATACGGACAATGCGGTCTCCAAGACGGTCAACTTCCCGCACGAGGCCACCGTAGAAGATGTGGCCTGGGTGTACGGCCTGGCCTACGACCTCGGCTGCAAGGGGATCACGATCTACCGCGATGGCTGTCGGGACAACCAGGTGTTGACCACCGGCAAGACCTACCAGGCCAAACAGGAACCTACCGCCCTGCAACGCGAGCCTCGCGAGCGACCCCAAGAAGTCCATGGCGTCACCCGCGCCATGAACACGGGCTGCGGCAAGCTCTACATCACGATCAACCGCGACGATCGGGGACCGTTTGAGGTCTTCGGCAACATGGGCAAGGCCGGTGGCTGCGCCGCCTCGCAGACCGAGGCACTGGCCCGTCTCATCTCCCTGTGCTTCCGCACGGGGATTGGCGCAGAGCACGTCATAAAGCAGCTCAAGGGCATTAGCTGCCATCTGCCCTCGTGGGAACCGGGAGGCGGGCGCATCCTCTCTTGCGCTGACGCCTTCGCACAGGCCATGGAGCACGCTTTGCTGTCCGACAAGGGCCAGCTCTCGATCGACTTCAATGGTTCCAGCTTCGGCCACGCGGGAGCGTGCCCGGAATGCGGCGGCCACCTGGTGGCCGAAGAGGGCTGCAAGAAGTGCCACAACTGCGGTTACTCCCAGTGCTGAGCCCCGGCGTGAGGCAGGTACGGGGCTGACCACCGCCGAACTGTCTCCTCTGGCTGCGTCGTGGGCGGTTGGCGCGGCCGGGAGTGGCCATGTCTCTCACCGGTAAGCTTCTCCTCGTCCTCCTGTTTGCCTCGCCTCACCTCTGCCCAGCCCAGCCGATCACTGGACTGGGTATGTTGCAGCCTCCCGGCGACCCGCTGGACGGAGAGATCGCCGCCTTGGCCCTGGGGTGGTCCTTTGGCGCCCGGGAGGTGGCCGTGTCCGTCGGCGGCGGCCTTGCCGTGCCGGAGGATGTGGCGGCGCTGTGGTGGCACTGCGAACAAGCGCCGCTGCCGGCGGCCATGTTGCGCCCGGAGACCAAGCAGGCTCTGCTGGCGTGGCTCAGCTCAGGGCACGGGTTGCTCCTCTCCGGCACCGCTTTGGCCTATCTGGGGGCCCTCGGCATCGAACCCGCCAGCCCCCGCCTCATCGGCGGTGGCGGCGCGGACGCCATTGTGGCGGGTGTCAGTCCCGGAGCGTTCAGTCGTCACCCTATCTACGCAGGCTTTGACAGTACCGCGCCGATCCTGCTCGCCAGTGCCGGCTACCCGGGCTTCAGTGACTTCTGGAGCACCGGCGGCCCCTTCGCTGGCAACGTGATTGGGGAGGCTCACCCGAACTCCGGCGAGAATCCCCTGACGGAACATGCCCACGGCGGCGGACGCATCATCGCCATGGGCTGGCGCCTGCCCTATTACGGCCTCAGGAATAACGCGCACCGGGCCAACCTTGAACGCCTCACCTGCAATATCCTCACCTATCTGACGAGGGGCCAGTGGTACGGCGTAGTCAAGGACGGCCGCAGCCGCCTGCTGTGGATGGCGTTGGAGCAGGTGAAACCGGAAGCCATGCGCCGAGCGGTTGAGGACCTCTCGCGAAGCTTCCCCGAGCGCTATACGCGGGGCGAGGAGTACCTACGCCTGCTGGAGCGCCTTCCCCGCGTCAAGGAAGCCCTGCAGCGTGAGGACGATACGGCTGTGCGAGAGGCGGAAAGCCTGCTCGGCCAACTCCGCCAGGCCATGCTCGACAACCCGCTCCTCGACTTCGACCAGCTTCTCGTGGTGAAGCGCAGCGAGAGCAACTTGGGCCTCCCCCAGAACTGGCAGAGCAACTCGAGCCTGCCCCGCAACGGTTTCGATAACGAGATCGCCGTGCTGTCGCCAGTGCGTCCTGAGGGCGACCTTAAGACCCTGTACCGCCCTGACCGCGACGTCTTCGTCGGCGATATTGACCTCGACTTTGACGGCAAGCGCCTGCTTTTCTCAATGCCCGCCCCCAGTGGCCGCTGGCAGTTGTTCGAGATGGCGACCGACGGCTCAGGGCTCCAACAGATTCGCACCATCGAGGAGCCGGACGTAGACAACTACGACGGCTGCTACCTGCCGGACGGTAACCTCCTGTTCACTTCCACCGCGCCCTTCATCGGCGTGCCGTGCGTGACGGGCGCCGATCACGTGTCCAACCTGTACCGTCTGGACCGCGACACCGGGGCCATCCGTCAACTGGGGTTTGAGCAGGATCACAACTGGTGCCCCACCGTTCTCCCCAACGGCCGGGTGCTGTACCTCCGCTGGGAGTACGCGGACATCCCCCACTACGTCTCCCGCATCCTGTTCAGCATGAACCCCGATGGGACCAACCAGGCCGAGTTCTACGGCAGCAACTCCTACTGGCCGAACTCGCTTTTCTACGCCCGGCCGATCCCGGGCAGCCAAACGCGCTTCATCGGCGTGGTCGGGGGGCACCATGACAACCCCCGCATGGGCGAGCTTGTGTTATTCGACGCGGCCCGCGGACAGCGTGAGGCCAGCGGTGCGGTCCAGCGGATACCGGGCTATGGGCGGCCGGTGCAGTCCATCATTCTGGACGGCCTGACCGCAGGTAGCTGGCCGAAGTTCCTTCACCCGTACCCGCTCAGTGACAAGTACTTCCTCACAGCGTGCAAGCCGACTCCTGGCTCGCGCTGGGGCATCTACCTGGCCGACGTCTTCGACAACCTGACGCTGATCAAGGAAGTGGACGGCTACGCGCTCCTCGAGCCGATCCCGCTGCGCGCCACCGCGCGTCCGCCGGTTATCCCCAACAAGGTGGACCCAACGCGGCGAGATGCCCTGGTCTATCTGGCGGACATCTACCGCGGGCCCGGGCTGGTCGGAGTTCCGCGCGGTACGGTGAAGGCATTGCGGCTGCTGACGTATCACTTCGCCTATCACGGCATGGGCGGGCATGTGAATCGGGTAGGTCTGGACGGGCCGTGGGACGTCAGGCGTGTCGTCGGGACCGTGCCGGTGGAGCCCGACGGCTCGGCCTTTTTCCGGGTCCCCGCCAACACCCCTTTGTCCCTGCAACCACTCGACGACAAGGGGCAGGCCCTACAGCTCATGCGGACCTGGATGACTGCCATGCCGGGCGAGACACTGTCCTGCGTGGGCTGCCATGAACCGCAGGGGACTTCACCGCCCACGCGCCGGGCCCGGGCACTGAACCATCCGCCGCGCGACATCAAGCCCTGGTACGGCCCCACCCGCGGCTTCTCCTTCGTGCGCGAGGTGCAGCCGGTGCTGGACCGCCATTGCTTGCGCTGCCACGACGGCAGCCAGACGCCAGACATGCCGGACTTCCGCGCCCTTCCCGCAGTGCACCCCCCGGGCCCCGAGGGTAGCTACCGTGATGGGTCGGTTTTCACCCCGTCGTACCTGGCGCTCAAGCGGTACGTGCGCAACGCGACTATCGAGAGCGATATGCACCTGCTCATGCCGGGTGAGTTCGCGGCCGACACTACGCGTCTGATCCAGATGCTGCGCCGCGGACACCACGGGGTAGTGCTTGATCCCGAGGCCTGGGACCGCCTGACCACCTGGATTGACCTCAACACCCCGGCCCACGGCACCTGGAGTGAGATCGTCGGTGCTGAACGCGTCGATCACTACCGCGACCGCAGGCGCGAGATGATGCGCCGCTACGCTGGACGCGATGAGGACCCGGAGGCCATCGTCGCCACGCGGTATGAGCCCGCCCCGAGCCAAGCCCAGGGGGTCGAGATGGTCACAGCCGAGGTCGTGACCTGCCCCGGCTGGCCCTTCACGGCGTCGGAGGCCAGACATCGACAGGACGCTACCGGCACGGTCACGCGCACGCTGGAACTCGGCAATGGCGTCCGACTGGAGCTGGTCCGCATCCCCGCCGGTGAGTTCGTCATGGGCGGTTCCGCCGACGAGGGGACCAGACGGGCGAGCATCACTGCCCCCCTCTGGATGGGCAGGGTGGAGGTGACGAACGAGCAGTTTGCCCGTTTCGACCCGGCTCACGACAGTCGTTTCGAGGAAGGGGACTATCTGCAGTTCGGCATCGAGGAACGCGGGTACCCCGTCAACGCCCCCGACCAGCCAGTCTGCCGTGTCTCCTGGGAGCGCGCCATGGGCTTCTGCCGCTGGCTCTCCCAGCTATCGGGCCGACGCGTGACTCTGCCCACCGAAGTGCAGTGGGAGTGGGCCTGTCGCGCCGGAGCTGCGACACCCATGTGGTGGGGTGACCCGAGTGTTGACTTCGCCCCCCTCGCCAACCTCGCCGATGTCTCGCTGCAACGCGTAGACAACTTCGCCCCGTGGGGACTTCCCTATGGGGCCATCTACGAGTGGCGGCCCGCAATCTCCGGCGTCAACGACGGGCATCGCGTGTCTGCGCCCGTGGGCTCCTACCAGCCCAACCCCTGGGGTCTGTGCGACATGCATGGCAATGTGGCCGAATGGACCCTGGACAGCCTTGGCGATGAGAGGGTAGCCCGCGGCGGTTCGTGGTACGACCGTCCGGCGCAGGCGAGTGCAACGGCACGGCAGCTCTACCCCTACTACCGCGGCGTCTACGACGTGGGCTTCCGGGTCGTCGTCAGCGATCAGTAGGGTGTCAGGGCGTATACTGCCAGTCCCAGAACTCGGCCCGTCCCCCGCGGCAGAGAGCGCCGATGACGCCCTGGCGACGGTTGTTCGTGTCCGGGACATAGACCGCTGGGCACTCACTCAGCAGGGTCTGGCCATCAGCAGCGTAACAGCGCATGGCAACCCGGTCCGTCATGACCTCCCCTGTCAGGACAAACTCGCGCCCCGGCTCCGCTCTGACGCTTCTGTCCTGCCACATGACCCTGCCGTCCAGGCCCTCCAGCCGCAAGCCTTCGGGAGTGAGCAGTGCGGCAAAGCCTTCTCTGCCGTCCAGACTTGCCTGAAAGACGAGCCCCCCGCTGCTCCCCGTGTCAGGCCGATACCGGCATCGCCAGGTGCCGGCGATGCCCCTCGTCTCGTTGTGAAGCGCAAGTGCACGCTGCGGCGTGCCAGTCTGGCGCAGCCGCACGGCATCCTTGTCGGCCCATTCCCAGGCGCCGTCGCCCAGGGTGGTCCATCCCTGACCCAGGTCCGGTACCGCCGAAGCCGTCGTCACAACCGCGCCAGGCCCAGTGTCGCCCGTGAACCCCCAGAACTCCGCGGTACCCAACCAGGTCATGAACCCCAGGTGTCCCTCTCGGGTGGCCGCCTCACGACCAACGTTGACCCATCCGCTGTCCTGGATCACGGTTTGGCCGTCGGCCTGCAGCAGCTGGACCCTGGCCTCTCCCACCTCGCCATTCAGGCGCGTCTCAGCCCTCAGGACGTACTCGGTGTCATAGTGCCAGTTGCCGCTTTCGCCGCCCCAGAGCGCATCCAACGGCAACCGGTAGAGCAGGAGAGTACCGTTGCCAAACTCGCCACCGAGCCAGGCCAGCAGCCCCTGCTCAGCTTTGTCGTCGCACTGAAAAAGCATCCCCGCTCCGCCGGCTCCAGGCCTCACCAGGACGCGACATTCCCACGACCGCAGCGCGCCCCGCGTCTCGCGCCAGATGGCCGACGAGCGTTCCACCGTGGCACGCTGACGCAGACGCTGGTGGTCAGTGCCTGTCCACGTCCAGCGCCCGGGGCCCACCACTGCCCACGGCGCGCCGGGCCCGGCCGCCAGACGCAGCTTGTTCGGGGCGTCCGGGACGATCGGCGAGAGCGGCGCCTCCGCCAGCTCCCAGCCGAAGAAACGAGCGATGGCGTCGCGGGTATAGAGCGCCAGGGGACCCGGCCGGGCGGTGGCGGCCCGCGTCATAGCCAGCCAGGGGCTCTGCGAACTCAGGCTGCGCCCGTCGCTTTCAAACGCCTGCACACGGACGCGACCTGGTTCCACGACCACCTCCAGCAGATACGCCTGGTAGGGGTACCAGGGCATGCCCTCGTCGGACCAGACGGCCTTCCCGTCGGCGCGGCGCAGGGTCAGGCCCTCTGCGCCCAGGCCCAGTCTCAGACCACCGCTTCCTGCCTCATCAGCGAGGACCACGATCCCCGCCTCCGTACCGCCTATACCCGGCTCCACGTAACAGCGCCAGGCGCCCCTTGCCCCATGCAGGCGGGTGCACACGGCCAGCCCCTCGCCGGAAGCGCTGCCCTGCCGCGCGATCGGCAGGACTTCGCGCCTCCAGGTCCACTGGCCGTCGCGCACCGTCAGCATGTCCGTGGGTGGTTCCACGGCCTCCGTTCCCGGAACGAAGCTCAGAGCCGGGAGCGCGATAAGAGCAACTACGACTCGTGTCATCGCTGCCTCCAGTGGGGTCACGCCGCATCGAAGTTGGGTATCGGGAGCTGCTCACCATCCCGCCGGGCCGACTCCATGGCCACGATGCCCGGCACCGTCATGGCCAGAGCTTCGTACAAGTCCACTGCCGGCGCCCGCTCCTCGACCAGAGCCGCAATGAACTCGTGGGTCAGGAAGGCGTGCGAGTCGCCGTGGCCGCTGGGTACCCGCATCGGCTCCGGCAGCAGATGAAGATAGCTCGGACAGACGGTCATGGGCGCCTGGCCCTCCGGCTGTACGATGAAGGGCTGACCACCGGACCCTGGCATGTACATGGTCGCCTTGTTGCCGAACCACTGGGCCCGCTCTCCTCCCGCGTTGACCCGCCAGAAGACGTTGTTGCGACAGATTCGCCCGCCACTGGTGGTGCACAGCGAAACCATGTTCCAAAACGGGTTACGATAGGCGTTGTCCTTCAAGACGGGGTCGTCGTCACCCCATCCCACGCACGAGACCTTGGTCAGGCGTTCACCTGTAACCCCAACGTGGAAGCACGTCGAGTGGGTTGGATAGAGCATGGGCGGCAGGCCGTAGCGCCATGTGGGCTTGCCTTCGTAGAAGAACAGGGCCTCTCGCTCGGCCCCGACCGAGAGGTTGTGGTAGTACTCAACCTCGGAATAGAGGAACTCGCCGAAGAGCCGGTCCTCCCAGAGCTGACGGGCCAGGATGCACTCGGGGCGGTAGTAGCTGGTCTCGGCCATCATGTAGGTCAGGCCGGTCCGCTCCTTGGTCTCCTTGAGAAGCTGTGCCTCTTCCAGTGTCATGCAGGCGGGAACGGCGCAGATGCAGTGTTTCCCATGATTGAGGACCTCCACCACGTGGCGGGCATGGTCAGGTGCACCGGTGAAGACAGCTACCGCGTCAATATCCGGGTCCAGCACCAGCTTCTCCAGGGACTCGTAGGCCTTGTCGCAGCGGTACACCTGCTGCAGATACGCCCGTCGGTCGGGCCGCAGGTCGCTGACGGCCTGCACAATGCAGTTGGGGTCCAGGTGCCACTGGAAGGCCGCACCGAAGCCCCCGCCCACAACACCGACCCGCACCTTACGCCCCGGGTCCAACGGTGTCGCGGCGGCAGGCCCGGGGGGTTCCTGAGCTCGCACCGAGGTCCCGGCAAACCAGGCACTCAGGGTCGGGCCAACGGCAAGGGCGCTGACCATTGCCGATCCGGCCGTCCGCAGGAAGTCGCGACGGGTGATCCGGCTCTCCTCACTGGGCATCGGTAGCCTCCTGAAGTGGCGTGGCATAGAAGTCGCGCGGGGGGTCCATGTAGACCCAGTTGCGGGACCCGCCGCGAGCGTAGCGGGGAATGCGCTCCATGGGCATGTCACCCAGGGCGACGCGAGCCATCTCGATGTCGCCCAGCAGCGCCTCGCAGTAGCTGATGGCATTGCCGATCTCGAAGGTGCGGCCATAGTCCGCGCTGCCGCCAATGATCCCGGATAAGGGCCGACCCGCCGCCCAGGCCGCGAGCTGCTCACGCTGCGACTTGTAGTGGTCGGCCTGAAAGACGCTGAGCGCATGGTCCACGCCGGGCGCGTCGCCAAAGCTGGCCCGCGGCCGCAGACCGCGAGCGTCCGGGTAGACCGGCCCTTGCTCCCGCGCCTGCAAAGCGTTTCGGATGGGCTCAGCCATCCAGGGGAACTTGGTTCCGTAGTGGGCGTCCAGCCGCGGGATGATGTCCCGGATGGCCTCCGGGTCGGTAACGGGCAGCATCTTGTTGTAGTAGGCCACAACCGGCACATTGGTGGCGGGGTCGTACCACAGCCAGCCCCTCTGATCCTCCGGCACGGTGTCCATCCACGTCAGCACCTTGCGCAGCGGCTCCAGGTACTTGTCGTCGCCTGTCAGGTCGTAGGCGAGAGTGAGACCGGAGAGCGCGGCGCTGATGGCCTGCATGGATACCGCTGGTGGCTCGAAGTTCCGCATCCAGATGAAGTTGTTCTGCTCGTCGTACTGGTCTGCCCACCCGAAGGTCGGGGCGGGTGCCTGGCAATCTATGATCCACTGCGCCCCCTTGAGGATAGGGTCCAGATACTTTCGGTCGCCGGTGGCGCACCAGATGACGAAGAGATCACTCATGGCCTGAGGGGTAACCGCGTCATTCAGAGCCGGGTGTCCGTAAGGGCCCTGCTGGTCGAAGGGATAAGCCTCCCAACCCCAGGCTCCGCTTGGGAACTGGATCGAGACCATCCAGTCTCCGGATTTCCGGATCGCCTCGCCGTAACGCTCATAGCCCAGCAAACGGTACATCAAGCACAGGAAACGGATCTGGTTGCTCTGCATGGCCTGAGCGATGTAGGCGCTATGGGCAAACGGCTGAAAACGGCCGCGCGTGTAGGTGTAGTGGTAGGTCCAGCTTCCGTTGGGCATCTGCGTCTCGCAGAACATGTCGGCGGCCTCGATGGCGGCATCGAGGTAGCGGTCATCACCCCAAAGCAGCCACCCGCGCACCAGGGCCTGCGCAGCGAATGCTGAGTGTGAGAACCACATGTCCACACCGCGGCCCACCAGGCTCCACCCCGTCGGCGTGTAGGTGGGCCAGTTGTAGCCCGCACCCCAGCCTCCGTGAGACTGCAGAGCAATCAGCCTGTCCAGCATGGCCCTCGCCAGGTCCTCCTCCTGCATCAGCCGTGCCTGATCGAGCTCCGGCTCGGCGCCAGCCGCTGCGCCCTCCAGGCGCTGCTCGATGGTCACGTCCTGGACTCGCAGGTCGTCCAGATTGCAGTTCGAGGTGGCCACGTCGTCGCCAGGAAGGCCCCATAGCCCGCCGAAGACCACGAATATGCCGGGGTTGGGGGCAGGGCTCCCGGCGGGCAGTGCCGCAGTGGCAGTGACGCCAACACCATCCACCAGCAGCCACAGCGCCGCCTTGCCCCGCAGGTCCCAGGATATGGCGATATGGTGCCAGGCGTCGGGCGACAGGCTATCAGCAGGCACGCGCACAGACCAGCCCTTGGCGTCCCGCAACCCAACGCCCGCCGAGTAAGGCGCCAGACTCTGGTTGACCAGCCGCAGTTCCAGCTCGTTTTGCGGCGTCTTCCTCAGGGCCACAAAGTATGGCGACATGCCATCCCGACCGGAGGTTCCCGCGCGCTCCGGATACAGCACCAGCAGCCAATGCTCCTTGTGGTCCTGCCACAGCGGTTCATTCCCCCGGGCCTGAGCCCAGAACTCCACCGTCCCCATCCGCGGGTTGTAGTTGTCCAGCCCCGGGTACATTACCGCCCCCGAGGCGCCCTCCACCGCCACCCCGTCGCCAAAGCGTCCCGGCGCTTGGGCGATACTGCCAACCCCGACCTCCCGAGGTTCAACCCGTGCATACTCGGCGTCGTTGCTGTCGGGGGCGTCGAAGCTGGCCAGCAGTGTCGTGTGCCGATCGCGCGTCAGAGGAGCGTCGGGGATCGCAGCGAGCCGGCACGGTGTTGGTGCCGGTTCACCCACACGCGACGGCACGGGCTTTCCGTTGTCGTCCAGGACGATCGCCCAACGGTACGTGCGTCCGTTGGTCCGGGGGTCGGAGTTGTCCGAGGTCGAGAAGTAAAGGGTGGCCTGGCCCTGGTACTCGTCCGGCCGACCGCCCCACCAGTGCGAAAAGAGGCCACCGCCGTTGTCGCGAATGGCCTGATGGACAGCGTGGGGGGGCCCCAGCTCTGTGTTGTCCTCGTAGAGCCGCAAATAGGAGGCCGTGGAGGCGGCTGCCGTGTCTGGAGGACACGGCGCGTTTACCCTGGCTGTGTAGCAATGCCCCTGCTCCGCGGAGATGTCGCCCGGTGCGATCACGCCCTCCTGGCGCGTCTCCGCTCCCCCTGGCCCCGCCAGAGCCAGAAACACGGTCACGAGGATCAGGTATCTTCCCGATAGCGGCACTGCACTCACCTCGTCAGTGGGCATAGTCGCCCATCTCTGCGTCAGTTAGCCGGTTCCCACGGTGTCCGTCACGGGGCCTCCAGTCCAGCCGTGGCTGGCGCCCCATTGTCGGCTGAGCGTACCAGGTTGCCGTTGAGCTCGCAGTCCAGGCACGGAGCCGTGACCCGCAACCCGGCGGCCTGTGCTGTGAGGCCTGCGCCCTGCCCATACGCATCCACCACATTGCCGGTCAGTGACAGATAGCGGCAGCCCCCGACGCGGATGCCGTCGCTCGCCGACTCCGTGACGCTGTTCGCCGTGACGGAGGCCACCTCGCAACGCTCAATGATCAGGCCCGGCCCGCCCTGGGTATTGCGGATCACGTTGCCGGTGAGCGTCAGGTGACGGCAGTCCACAGCAGCGACCCCGTACTCGACCATGCCCTCGATCACGTTGCCGCTCGCGGTCACGTAGTCGCAACCCTCCAGCCGCAGGCCGAACTTCCGCCATGGTGAGGCGTCCCAGTTGACCTGCGAGCCTGTGATGGTCATTTGCGCGCAGTCACGGGCCTGCAGGAACGTACCGCTGCCCACGGCGCTGCAGTCGCTGACCTGCACGCCCCGGCACTTCTCCAGCGTGATCCCTGTCTGGTAGTTCTGGTAGCCGTAGCAGTCCAGCAGGCGCAGGTTGCCCGAGGCCCAGCTCAACTCTGGACACTTCACCACAATCCCGTGCTGGTTCAGCTCAAAGACGATGTTGCGCAGCCATGTGTCCGAGATACCATCCACGCGGATGCCGGTCTCCAGCGCCGAGACCCAGCAATCGCGGACCGTGACACCGTTGCAGCCCTCCAGCCAGATCCCCGTCGCTTGCCAGTTGCCCCCGATGGGCCCGCAGGTCCACAGGTCGCGGATCACGGTCATGGGACCGCCGACGCCCTTCGCATGAAGGATCGCGGGGATGGGCTTCTCAGTGAGCAGCATGGTGGCGTTGTAGCCTGCGCCCATGACGGTGGTCCCTGTCTGGATGCGCAGGGGCGCCGTTACCCGGTACTGTCCCGCCGGGATGTAGACCACTGCGCCCGCCCCCGCATCGAGAGCCGCCTGTAACGCTGTCGTGCTGTCGGGGTTGGTGTGGAAGTCCTCCACCTTCAGTCGGTCGGGCGAGCACGGCTGCAGACCGAAGTCGGCGGCGTTGATGAAAGGGGGCGTCGGTGTGTGCTGGGGCCAGGGCGCTCTGGGCGCCGGTTGGGCGTCCTCGGCGCTGGCGGCCAGGGCCACCGTCACCAGGAGCAGGACCCACAGGGGCGCTACCGTCGGCACGCGATCCCTCCTCATTACCCTCCGGGCACAAACAGCAGGCACACCGGGGCGGGCAAGGCGAAGGACTCTCCCACCCGCTCCAGGTGCGCGCCATTGTCACGCACCTGAAAGGCCACGATGTTGTCCGTATCCTGATTCCCTACCAGCACCCACCGGCCATCGGGCGAGATGCCGAAGTTGCGGGGGTGTTTCCCATAGGTGGGTACATGCCCCGCGGCGCGCAGGGCACCGCTATCGGGGTCAACCGCGAAGACTGCCAGGCTGTCATGGCCGCGATTGGTGCCGTACAGATACTGCCCCGACGGATGAATGTGAATGTCGGCGGTGTAGCTTGTCCCGGCGAACTCCGATGGGAGCGTGGAGATGGTCTGCTTCGCGGTCAGCAGTCCATCGGCGGCGTCCCAGTCGTATGTGACCACGGTGTTGTCGAGTTCGTTGATCGCATAGGCGTGCCGCGCCGGCCCATCGAAGGTGAAGTGTCGGGGGCCGGCGCCGGGCTGCAGCACAACTTCCTGGTGCAGGGAGAGCGTGCCGCTGGCGCGATCGAGGGCATAGACCATCAGGCGGTCGGTGCCGAGGTCGGCCGCGACCAGGAAACGCCCAGTCGGGTCGAAGTTGACGGAGTGGGCGTGAGGCCCCTCCTGGCGGTCAGCGCGAGGGCCGCTACCACTGTGCTGCACGAAGTCGCTGGCTGCGCCGACACTGCCGTCAGCGGCCAGCGGATGCAAGCTGACACTCCCGCTGCCGTAGTTGGCGGTTGCCAGCCACTCCCCGAAGGGATCCACTGCCACGTGGCAGGGCCCTCTCCCCCGCGTGCTCTGCTGGTTCAGGGTGCGGCCCTCCGCGCCCGAGACCGCGATGGCGACAACGACGCCTTCGCCTTCGGCCTCACTGATCGCGTACAGCCAGGGGCCCCGGGGGTGCAGGGCCAGGAACGACGGGTTGCGCAGGTTGGCCACGACCCCCCGCACCGTCAGGGCCCCCGTATCGCCGTCGAAGTCGAGAGCGTAGATGCCCTCACTGCCCCGTAGCGAATAAGTGCCTACGTAGAGCAGCGACCTCTTACCGGTGGTCTCAGTCATCTCGCAGTTCCCTGCCTCCCCACGCTTTCTGAGCCCATACGTCCATCGCCTCGTACTTGTCTTCCCATGTTGTGTACATCGCGCCGACGATGCCGGGGACGTCTTTCGTCGCCTCCAGCCACGCCGTGATCTGGGAGCCGTCTTCGTCCCCGTCGTAGTAGCCTGACAGGATCTGGCGCAGACCGAGGTCGGCGAAGAACTGGCAGTTCTTGCCCATCAGCCCGCCATGCCAGTTGACGATGCCCACATCCTTGTCCAACCCCTCCCACGAGCCCTTCAGCGACCCGTTGACCGCGTAGTACTGGTCTACCGCGTTATGCATCGGATCGAACATGTCGCTCCATACCCAGATCTCGGCATCGGGCCGCACATCGCGGATGATCTGGGCGGCCTGGCGAACGTTCCAAGCCAGCAGTTGCCCCGGTGTCATGTTCTTGCTCTGGCAAAGCGCACACTGGTTCATGACCCGCAGTTCATCATGGGACATGAAGAAGGCGACCGGATGCAGGAGCGCTTCGGCCCGTTGCACCTCGGCACGCCAGTCCTCAAAGATCTTGGGCTCACTCAGGCAACTCGTGACGCGGTCTTCGTAGACGACGATCGGGTGGTAGTAGCTGACCCGGAGGCGCTGCCCATCTCGCAGGCGGGAGTTGTCGGTCAAGCGTATGGGAGGCTGTTCGTGGTAAGGGATCCAGGGGTGGAGGTTCGGGTCAACGATCCGCTCAAAGTCCTGCCCCTCCTGGTACTCCGTACCGTCCTCACCTTTGACTGTGACTGGGCAGCCGGGCCGCCGGAGTACGTTCACCAGTCCGATCTCCTCGATGGCCACGTCGTCCCACCACAGCTTGCCATCCTTGCCGTACCAGGACCCCAGGTATAGTCTGCCCTCGGTCTGGTCCATGCTGTTGAAGACAATGTGATACTGGGTCCAATCCTGCGTCGGCTGCGCCCGGAAGGTCTGGAAGCTGATGCTGCGGCCGGAGTCGGCAGTGAGCACCTTGACCTCCGGGTCGCAGGGCACCATGCCTTCGGTCTTGACCCAGACAGAGATGTGATACTGGCGGCGTGGCTGGAGCCGCAGCGGCTGTGAGATGCGACAGTGACGGTACTGGTTCTTGCCGATGCTCTCCATGCGCAACGAGGTTTTCCCCCCGTGGACCACCTCGTGGTCAGCGAAGGTGGTCACGCCCTCATCGTCCTGAAAGCCCCAGCCATTGAAGTGATTGCCCGTCACATCCTCGAAGTCACCGTTGATGATCCGGGTCGGGTGGTCCTGGCGCAGTGTCGCTGTCTGCCCTTCAACCACGAACAATTGGTCCTGGCACAGCAAGCCTTCCATGTAGTTGCGGTCTCGCGCCCCCCCCATCACGATGGCGACCAGGTCCAGGCCGTTATCTGTCGCCGCCCGCCGCAGCTCTGCTGCCTTCGCCTCAGCCACATTATGCGAGAACACCACTGCGTTGTAACCCGCCGCCCGGGCCCTGGGAAAGCGAGCAATCATGCGGTCCACTTCCGCCGGGTCGCTCATGTCGCGCCAGACAAAGAGCCAGCGTTTCTCCAGCTTGTCCGCCTGCGAACCCGGTTGGGCGCAAGCCGGAGCCAACAGGCAGACACCAACCAGCGCCAACAGTCCCCTGAGTGCAGCATCTCGTCCAGACATGGCAGACCCACCCTTCATCTCCGGTCCTCCGTCACAAGACGGCTCACTCGACTATCGGCTGGTAGACTTCGCACGCCCCCTCACGGAACATCAACGCGCAGCCTGCGGCTGCCAGTAGTCTCGCCCACCGAGGTTCATTCTCCACCAGTACCCACCGCACGCCCTGCTGGCG
>JABLXH010000028.1 GCA_013178155.1 Armatimonadota bacterium
CACACCCGCTGCCATCTCACCGGCTTCCACCCGGTATCTGCCGTCTGTGGAAACGAGGGCCGTGTCCTGTCCGACCACTAACAGCCCCTCGCCGGCAAAGCCGGTCAGGTATCGCACATTCGCCGCCGAAGCGACCAGCAGGGCGTCAACCTGCTCATCTCGGAGTCGCTCCCGTAAGGCCGACAGACGGCAGAGGTAGTTCAATCAGCCCACCTTCTCGATCAGTTCTCTGGCCGCCCGCAAGGCCAGGAGATAGCTCATCCACTGGAAGCCCGATATCTGGCCCACGCAGGCGGGGGCGATGACCGAGTGGTGGCGAAACTCCTCCCGCGCGGCGATGTTGCTCAGGTGGACCTCAATGGCGGGCAGACGCACGGCCTGGATGGCGTCCCGCAACACCACAGAGGTGTGGGTGTAGCCGGCAGGGTTGATGATGATGGCCTGAGCCCAGCCGATGGCCTGATGGATGGCGTCCACCAGGTCCCCTTCCTGGTTGCTCTGGACGATCCGCACCGTAAGCCCCAGTTGTTTGGCCTCGTCCTCGATAGCCTCGTTGATCTGCGCCAGGGTCTTGTCCCCGTACATGTGGGGTTCCCGGTAGCCAAGCAGGTTGAGGTTGGGTCCATGGAGGACCAGCACGTTTGCCATCGCACCCTCCCGCGTATCAGCAGTTGGCCGGCTCGGACGTGAGCCCTGCGGCAGTCAGCTACGAGCCGACGTAAGCCTCTGCCCAGAGTCTAAGGTTATTGAGCGCCGCCTCGTCCTCCGCAAGCCACCAGGTTCGTCCAGACGGCCGTTCCGTTGGCAGTTCTCGGACCATGTTCAGCCCCTTCGCCGCCCAATCCTTGGCTTCCTCCCCATCCCCGTTGGCCGCCAGGTCGCTGGCTTCCGCCAGTACGGCCCATGCCTGCAGCCGCCCCCCCTCCGCCATCGTCCCCTCCATCGGCCATGCTGCCAGACGTTGCAGCAGCCTGGCCGCGGTCTCAGTGTCTCCAGAGGCCCGCGTGAGTTGCGCCTGTCGGAAGACAGCATGGGCGTCGGACCGCCCGCTGAAGCGCTGTGACAGTTGCTCCGCGATGGCCTGGTTCTCCTCCACGCGCCCGTAGGAGCCCATTCCGGCCTGGGCCAGTTGCCTGTCCACGGCGGACTCCGTGGCAAGAGCCCAGCTAACCACCGCGGCTGCCTTCCCGAAGTGAAGGTCGGCCTCCTTCTGCCGGCCCTCCCTGCGCGCCTCGTCGCCCAGCGCGATCCAGGCGTAGCAGTAGGCCGTCTCCACCATCTCCGTCACAGCGGGACACTGCCCCACGGGTGTATCATAGAGTGCTGCCAGGCGTTTATAGATGGTGATTGCCTCGGCGTGTCGTCCTGCCCGCTCCAGGGCATCGCCAAGCTGCGCCATCCCGCGCGGGTAGCGGGGATACCACCGCAGACCCTCCTGCGCTGCGGCCACTGCCGATGCTGTGTCTCCTGCCTCGGCATAGAGACGAGAGAGGGCCACGTAGTTGACGGCCTCGGATGGCTGTAGACGCGTGGCTGCCAGCCGTGCCTCTATGGCCCGGGCCTGTAGGTCGTCCTGACCTGCCTGCGCCAGGGCCTCGAACACCTTGGAGCGCTGAACCTGGGACCGTGCCTGCAGCGGGCTCCAGGTCGCGGCTTCCTCGTAAGCCTTCAGCGCCGCCTGATAGGCCCCCCGCGCCACGAGGCGGTCTCCCCGGCTCACCAGCGCTTCTCCACGCCCCATCGCGAAGACCCAGGCCAACAGTAGTCCCCCAAACACAATGGCCGCCCAGGCGCTGGCTTGTGGCTGCGACGGAGGCGCCGGCGTCGCCCCGTCTGACGGGGTGGGCTCCTCGGTGCCCATACCGAGGGCCAACCCCGCCACGGCGAAGAACGCAGCTCCCACCGCCGGCACGTACCACGCGTAGTCCACCAGGGCCTGCAGGGACGACGCCAGCAGCGCCGCGATGGCCGCAACACCCACGAGTCCGGAGAGCAGGCTCGGTCGCCCGCGAGCCAGTCCGCGGCCCAGTCGCATTACCACGAGCGCACCCCAGACCAGCCCGGCCGCCAGGGCGGGCACCCCGCACTCGGCGGCCAGTTGGAGAAAGCTCTGGTGCGCCTGACGCGTGTAGCCGGCGACGGCGTACCGTGGGAAGGACCACTCGAAAGTCCCTGCGCCATGACCCAGCCACGGTTTGGCTGTGATCATCTCTGCGGTGCCTTGCCACGTGTACCAGCGAAACCGCATCGAATGGTTTTGCCAGCCGAAGGCGCTGACCAGGCGTACCCGTATGGGCGGAAGCGTAAGCGCGGCAGCCACCATCAGACCGGCTCCGGCCAGCGCCAGGCCGCGTACAAGCCAAGGCCGCCGCGTGAGGCCCGCTGCCAGGACACCGAAGAGCGTACCGGCCACGATTGTTGCCCCGAGAGCCGCCTTCGAGCCGGTCAGGAGCAAGGCAACCAGCATCAGCAACAGGGCGAAGGCCGCGGCGATCTCCGGATAGCGCGGTGCTGCAGCCTCCGCTGCGCTGACGGCCCCAGGGTCAGGACGGGCTTTGCGGCGCGTTTCAACGCGACCGTGCCGCGGGTCGCTCCTCCGCGCCGGGCTGGCGGCTGTTGGCCTGGCTGCCGGGAGTGTCGCCGACCGGGCCCGCGTCTGGGCCCCGAACAGCATGGCGGCGGCCGGGAACACCGTTAGCAGCAGGTACCCAGCCAGGCAGTTGGGGTTGTAGAAGGTTGAGAAAATGCGCCACTCCGGCTGCTCGAGAAAGAAGACGGTGCGTACGTACTCCCGTATCCCCCAGATGGAGACCAGCGCGCCGCCGGCCACGAGCCCCCAGAGCGCCCGCCGCTGCCAATCCCTGTCGTGCAGCCCGTACCGTGCCAGCCAGAAGAGCGTGATGGCCGCGACCACGCGGGCGGCATACACGAGGCTGGCAAACACGTATACCGACACCGCTACCGAGGCGATCTGGAGCAGGGCAAAGGCCAGGAGAGCCCAGTCGCAGGCATCCAGCCTGCGGCCAGGTCTGGCCCCGCCATTGGGCGCCATCGCCACCCCCGTCAGCACCAGCAGGGCTGCTGCCCAGCCCACCACAAGCAGGCTGTGGGACACGAACATCCGTCCCGCCAACACGGGGAGGAGCGCCAGTCCCACCACAAAGGTCCAACCGCGGGCTGCCGAGAGGGCGCTGGTCATGCCCGGCGCCTCCGCTGGGGGTCCCTGAGATTGTCGCGCCAGTTGGCCAAGTGGAAGGCCGCGATGAGCAGGCCAGCCCGAAGCCATACTCCGGCCGTCACCGCCATCTTGGCGAACCACGACCGAGCCAGGTGCTTGGCATACAGCCGCTGCATGCTGCGATGGGTGCGGATGATGGTGGGCACGATCGCCTGTGTGGTGCTACGCCCGATGGCATGAGTGATAGCCGGCTGTGGCGTGTACAGCACCTTCCAGCCCGCCTGGTGCATGCGGAAGCAGTAGTCCACGTCTTCTGACCCCCAGTAGAAACCCTCATCCAGTGGGCCTACCTGTTCCCAGGCGGCTCGCCGGATGAGCAGGCAAGCCCCGGATACCCAGTCCACTTCGCGCGGGCTCTGGTGGTCCCAGTCCGACATCAGATACTCGCGGGTGGATGCCGCATGGGGCAGGAGATGCTCCAGGAAGGTATGTCGGATGATGGCCGCGCGAACCGTAGGAAAGCGCCGGCATGAAGCCTGGAGGGTACCGTCGGCGTTCAGCAGTCGCGGCCCGATCACACCGGCCTCCGGATGCTCGTCGGCAAACGCCAGCAACTGCGAGATAGCGCCGGGGGGTACTACCGTATCGGGATTCAGCATCAGCATGTACTCGCCCGCAGCGACCGCCAAGCCCTGGTTGTTGGCGGCAGCAAAGCCACGGTTCTCCGAGTTAGCAATGACGCGGACCTCCGGATAGCGCTGCAGCATGGTCAGGGTATCGTCATGGGACGCGTTGTCCACCACGATGATCTCGCAGTCCACCTCATCGTTGCTGCGCAATGAGTCCAGGCAGGCCGCCAGGTCCTCACTGACGTTCCAGCTCACGATGACGATTGACAACCTGGGCTGCCCAGTCAAAGCGCAGATCTCCGGTACATCAGCGCAGGCCAGATCGTTCGCAGCGGCGAACCGCCCTGGGCTATGCGGGTATGGTAATCAGCGGCCTTTTCCCGCCCCACCCGACTTGTGGTCATGGCGCTCAGGTTGGCAACCCTGGTCCCAGGCTCTGCGCAAGGCGAGGAGGGATGCCTGGCTGGCACCCTGGCTCCTGGGAAGCAGGACGGTAGCCCCTTGCGCCGCGGTCCGGGGAAACCGTCCCCAACCGCTTGGAGGAAGTGCAAGCCATTGAAACCAAACCATCTTCTCGTCAGTTGCCTGGCGCTGACGGTGCTGACCCACGCCTCATCAGTTGCCCAGACCGCCGGCGCTGCCACCTTGTGTCTGACCGACTTCGGTGCTGACGCCACCGGCCAACGCGACTCGGCGCCAGCCTTCGCGCGCCTGATGCGCGCCAGCGCGGCCAGCCGTCACCTGCAGATCGCCATCCCGCCCGGGCGTTTCCGGCTCGCCTCACGTGTCGTCCTGCGTCTCTCGGGCAATGAAGCGAACCTGGGTCTCACGATCACGGGCGCCGGTGAAGACACCAGTGAACTCCTCGTGGACAACACGGACGGAGGGCTGCTGATCCACGGCGAGGCCATCAACCGGTTGTCGGTGACGGTCCGGGACCTGTCGTTGGTCGCCGTCCGCGACGGTGCTGGCACAGCCGTCGAGTTCAACGTGCCAAACCCGGGCGACCACCACAGCCGCCAGTTTACCGCGCAGAACCTCCTGGTACGTGGCGAACGCTTTGACCGTGGCTACTTCCTACACGGTCTCATCGTTCGCAACGCCTGGTACCCTCGCCTGGACAATGTCAAGGTGACGGACCGCTACGGGCCCGACGTCGCCGGCCTGCCGGACGGCGAACGCATGGAGTGCGCGCTGCTCCTCGAGGATTGCTACAGCCCTCTCATTACCGGCTGCTATGTCTGGGGGGCCATGACCGGTCTGACGCACTGGGCCGTGCGCAGCAGCCCCGAGGATGGCATCGTGGCCGATTCCTATTTTGTCGGCTGCGCGCGCGGCCTCGTCGTGGCCCCCTGTCCTGACCCCTCGCGCTGGGAAGAGCCTGCCTTCCACATCCGCGGTTGCCACATCAACTACCGCGACGTCGGCATCATCCTGCAGGGTGTCCGCCAGGCGTTCATCACCGAGTGCCTGCTCTATTGCCACGACTGGCAGGGTTCTGCCTGGCAACCCGGCCCCCCTCGCGACCTCGCTCCGGTAGACGTTGATCTGGCCTACGCCTCCGACGTCATCGTGGCCAACTGCATCTTCACAGAGCCCTCGAATCCCCGGCGCATCGCCGTGCGCATTGGCTCGGACTCTGGCCACGTGATGGTCCGGGGCAATCAGTTCAACCTTGAGGGTACAGCCATCCGCAACGAGTCTTCGCTGCCCAGCCACGCGACAGACAACATCTTCGGTGGACGCCGCGATTTCTCGGGCGGGCTGAAGCGCTACGACGACCTCACCGGCAGTCTCATCGGGACGGATCCCCAGTGAGTGCCTCAGCTGACCGGGTCCTCGGCCTCATCAATGAGCATGATGGGGATTCCGTCCCGGATCGGGTAGCGTTTGCCACAACCGCCGCAGACGATCCGGTCACCCTCCTGGGTCACGGGCCCCTTGCAGGCCGGACAGGCCAGGATCTCCATCAACTTCGGGTCCAGGGCCGTGCTATCCGTCTCTCGTTTCTCGGTCATGCTTCGCCCTTACCTCCTCCGATCGCGTGCGCCAGGAGTCTTGCCCAGAGCCCAACCTTCAGCAGCCCTACGGTCAGGCTGTAGGCAAACGGGTTGAGTCTCCCCTGGTAGTGCTTACGGTAATAGGCCACGAACGCCCGGTGCGACTCCACGATCATCTCTCGCCGCACCTGCCGGGTGGCGGCACCACCATGGTGCACCATCTCGGCCGCGGGGGTGAACCAGACCTCCCAGCCCGCGTCCCACAGTCTCCGGCACAGGTCTACGTCGTTGAAGAACATCGGAAACTGCTCATCGAACATTCCGACCTGGTCCAGGGCTGCTCCCCGCAGCAGCAGAGCCGAGGCCATGGGCTGATCCACCGGGCGCTCGCTGTCGTAGTCCCACCAGCCCATCCGGTAGGCCCCAAAGACCGGATGGTGCGGCCAAAGCCGGCTCAGTCCCAGGGCCTCCCACAAGACGGCAGAGGGGGCGGGAAAGGTCCGGCAGCTTCGCTGGACCGTTCCGTCGGGCTCTCGCAGTCGTGGCGCCACCGCCCCGGCGTGCGGATGCTGCTCCAGGAAACCCAGCAGTGTGGTCAGACTCCCGGGTGGCACGACGATGTCAGGGTTCAGCAACAGCTTCTGCGCCGCTCTCGAGAGCCGCAAAGCCTGGTTGTTGGCCGCCGCGTAGTACCGGTTCTGTTCGTTGGCGATCAGCTTGGCCTGCGGATGACGCTCCCGAACCATATCCGGACTGCCGTCAGTCGAGGCGTTGTCCACGACGATGACTTCCAACTCCAGGCCGCCTGCATTGTCCCGCAGGCTGTTCAAGCACGCGTCCAGCAGATCCCGCGTGTTCCAGTTCACGATGCAGACCGAGAGGTCCGGGTTCACGCGCTCTGGTCTCCCGCCAGGCTGTCGTCCAGGGCTGCGTTGTGCTTAAGGATGGCGTCGCAGATCTCTCGCATGGCTCCGCGCCCCCCGGGAGCGGTCGTCACGCCGTCGGCCTGCGCGCGTACCTCGTCCACCGCATCGGCAGGGGCCAGGAACGTCCCTACCAGGTCACGTACGGCCAGGTCCAGGAGGTCATCGCCAACGAAGACCACCTGTTCAGGCCGCAGGTCCCACTTCTCCATCATGCCCTGCAGGCACTCCCGCTTGTCCCTGACACCGACGCACACCTCGGTGACCCGCAGCCGCTCACCGCGAACCTGCCCGATCTCCGAAGTGTCGGTGGTGATGAAGACGATCCGAACACCACTGTCCCGCAGCCGAGCCAGTCCGTAGCCGTCCTTCACATCGAACCGCTTCAGCATCTGGCCGTCGGCGCTCCAGTACATGCCCCCGTCAGTCAGTACGCCGTCTACGTCGGTCGCCAGCAACTCAATCCGCGGTCTGCCCGCCAGGACGTCTCTCAAGGCTGTACTCCTTCAGTCCGGTCGGGCCAGCGCGGGCCAGGGAAGACCCAGGTCAGAGGCGCGCCCCCCAGCTCCTCCACGTAAAGCGCCCCTCCCACGGCCACCAGCCCGCGGGCTTCTGGCCCCCACTCTGTGGGCTTGTTCACCACGACACACAGGTCAGCCTGCTGGAGGGCCTCGGGCCCGCCGGTCAGTTCGAGGTCAGGTCTCAGCATCCCAAAGCCCTGGTACATGGCCATGCTGCTGACAAAGCCCGGCACGTTGATCCACACCTTCGCCCCCTGGGGTGCATGCTGGTTCAGCCAGGGCAGGGCGGCGGCATAGGTCTCGCCCCAGTAGGTCGCCTCCATGCCGCGCTCCACCGCGCCCCGGGTCCCACCGATCAGGGCATTGTAATACGACAGACCATAGGGGTGGGTCCACGCAGTGGCAGCCAGCATCGGCAGCAGCGCCAAGACCATCAACACCATCACGCGTGGCCTTTCCTCCTCAAGGCTGCTGGCAAGAGGTCGAACTGCCGCCCGCGCCAGCCAGCCGAAGCCCGCCGCCGCCAGCACCATCAGTGGCGGGAAGACCGGCAGGAACAGCCGCACGCCATTATACTTCGGCGAGCCGGGCAGCGAACCGGGCAGGATGTGCATGAGAAACGCCCAGGCCATCAGCGCCAGTGCGGCGCGACGCAGCCCAACCAGGGACTCCGACCAGTCACCCGCCGGTTCGCCCTCGGGTCTGCCGCGGCCAGCAAGCCCTGCCACGGCCAGGACCAGCACCAGCGGCGGCGTGGTGATAGCCGTCATCACGAGAGGGTAGTGCCACGGGGCCCGGGCGTAGACGTGCCCGAAGTAGGTCACCTGGACCGGATAGTGCTTGCCAAAGAAGGACAGGTAACGGCCCAAATGCTGCAGAGGCTCCACCCACAGCCAGGGCCACGAGCCCACGAAGATGGCGGTGCCGAGACCCACCATGCTGACCAGTGCCGGCAGGACGGCCTGGCGGCGGTACAACGCCAGCCACGGGAGCACGATAGCTGGCACGAAAAGCCCATTGACCTTGGTAGCCACGGCGGCCCCGAAACAGAGGCCCAGCAGCACCAGCCAGAAGCCGGGGCGGTCGCTCAGGTACAGACGCCTGTCGGCGGGCGGCTCTGCCCCGAGCTTCCGCGCGTACTGATAAGCCGCGGCGACTGCCAGAAACGACCAGGCCATCACCGGTGCGTCCTGGGCCAGCAGATGGCAATCCGCAAAGACGCGGGGCATCAGCAGCAAGCCGATGGCCGCAAAGAGCGCCTCGGTCCGTCGCCAGACCCCCGCCACGAAGGCGTAGAGGGCAGCGACCAGGACCGCGGCGACGAGCACCGTCGCGGTGCGCATGGCCGCCAGTGGCGGGAGCCAGGCCGCTGACAGAAACATCGCAGGCCCCGCGATGAGCTTCATGAGGCCTGGCTGTTCATCCCCGGTGGCGTCCCAGAGCCGCAGGATGGTCTCGGCGCGAAGGGCCAACCCTGGGGATTTGCACAGCAGTGAGAGCCACTCGGCGGCCCGCATGGCCCGCGACATGTACACCGGCTCGTCATAGGAGAGACCATAGTCCCCCGCCGTGAGCGCGAGGATGACAAACGTCGCCAGAGCAAGCAGTGCCGCTGTGCGCCGGTTCAATAGCTGACGGCCTCGCTGGCCCTCGGGAGGAATCATCGTCTCATGCGCCCCAGCGTCCACGTTCCGGCCAGCGCCAGCACCGCCACGCACGTCAGGAAGGCGCCGACCAGGAAACTGCTCGGGTAGTAGACAAACTCAACCGTGCGGGCCTGCCCCTCGGCTTTCACGCTCCGCAGCAGCCCGTTGGCGACAGCGATCGGGCGTTCGTGCCCGTCGAGGTAGGCTTTCCAGCCGGGGTAGCAGGTGTCGGCCAGCAGAATCGTCTTCTGGGCAGCAATCTCACCCTCGATCTGCACGCGGTTGGCTTCATAACGCGTAATGGTCAGTGGCTGTGCCGGCTGCGTCCGGTCGCCGTCACGGAGAGAAGCCCGCGGCCAGACTTCGTCGTTCTCGTAGACATTGCACTCCGCAGCCAGCACCTTTCGCCAGCCGGGTGCGCGAGACAGGTCGCGCGAGGTCACGAGGTACTTGCAGTTGAGCATGTCCAGCACCGGTGAAGCCGGATCAGGGCTGCCGGTATCGTCCTGTGGCACCGTGCGCCACAGACTGCTGTAGCCCTCAAACACCAGCGAGTCCGACCCCTGCACATCCTGCAGGCCAAAGGCCATGGGTAGGTTAGGCGACATGCGGTCCATCGGTCCGCCATCCCCGACCAGGGAGGTCATGCGAAAGACGCTGGGGTCGTCCCGCAACAGGTCAATGACCCTCGTCGGCACATGCAGGTACTTGGCCGGGACCTCCGGTGTCAGGTGCGCAGCGAAAGCCAGCAAGTCAACCGCTATCACCGCCAGCAGGACGGCGACACCCAGGCGGACCCGCTGCGCGATTAGGGCCATGGTCCCCGCCGCCGCCGCGATCAGCACCAGGCAGCGAGCCAGTTGGTGCAGCGTATAGGCCCCGATGCCGGGCAGCGCCTGTTCCATGGCGCCCGTCAGCAGCCATATCCACACTCCCCCCACTGAGGCCGCGGCCGCGGCGAGGCCCCCCAGAACCGCCGCCAGACGCTTCACCCGCCCCGCCTCACCGCTCTCAGCTTGCCGGACCAGAGCCTCGCAACCCATGCCCGCCAGGACGGCGCCAGCGAAGCAGCAAAGTACAACACTGCGGGAGATGCCGGGTAGCTGACGGGCTGGTGGCACCAGCACATAGACAACCCAGTAGACTGCGGTACCCCAGGCCAGGCTCAGACCCGCCAGCCAGACCGCTGCCCAGAACCCGGTCTGAGCTGACCGTGTCTTCCGCCAGGCCAGGGCCGGACCCATCAGCAGCAGTGGAGCCACCCCATAGTACCACACGGTCTCGACGTACTCCCGGTGGGTCGGTGAGAGCACCCACCCCCAGAAGTTGTAGTCCACAGGATTGCCTAGCAGGTTGGGCATCAGCCCGGTCAGGAGCTGGGCCGGGACCATCCGGTTGGCTACCAGGTCGGCGAACTCTTGCCCGGCCTTCCTGGGGTTCATGCCCACCAGCTCAAGCACGGGCAGGAGCTGGATGGCGGCCAGCATGACACCCGCCGCCAGCGCGAAGATGCCGTATCCGAGAACTGACGGCCAGGCGGCAGAGCCGCTCGCACCCCGCCATGAGGCAACGGTGCGGAACGCCACATAGGCGCCGAAGATGATGAGCACCAGCATGGACACATGCAGGTGGCCGGCCAGAAACTGCATGCCGATGGCAAGGCCGCAGGTGGCGGCCCACCCTGGACTTCGTCGGCGCACCGCCAGCTCATAGGACCATAGCATCAGCGGCAGCCACATCGGTACTGCGCGTACTGTGGGCAGCAGGAGCCAGCCCGCCACGAAACCGCTCATGGTGAAGGGCACTGCGCCCGCTAGGGCGGAGCTGCGCCGCAGACCCAGCAGGCGCAGGAAGGCATACATGAAGCTTCCGCCCATCGTTAGCGACAGCAGCGCGGCCCAACCGAAGGCCCGCTCGGCGGGCATCAGAGCAAACAACCAGGTCTCCGGGTAGAAGACGGCCGACTGGTTGTTGGCGACAAACGGTGCGCCGCAGAACATGTAGGGGTTCCAGAGGGGGATCTCCCCCGCCCGCAACCGCTCGCCCGCGAACTTGCGCCAGGGATAGTGTTGCTGAATGGCGTCCAGGAAGGGCATCTGCACCCGCCGAAAGCCCATCTCGCGGGCGTGTGCCTTCCAGGGCTGCATCACCATCAGCATGTCCGCCGGGGTCAGCACCCGGCCCCCGAGGGTCACTGGCCAGAGCCATGCCAGCATCAGCAACCCGATGAAGCCCACCGCCTGCAGTTCGCGCAGAAAGCTGGCCCGACGGCTCTCAGGGGTCACCGTGCTCCTCCCGACCATCGGGGCACGCGGTAGATCGTGACCGGTCCAGAATCGTAGACCACCTGCAGTACCTTGCTCGCCGCTGCCTTCCATGCCGCAACGCCCAGTTCACCTGACTCGTGGCCGCCCGCCGTCATCGCCTGTTCCCAGGGGCCGTAGTATACCATTGTCACGGGATACTCTCGCAGCAGGCGCAGAAGGTCCTCTCCCGACGTGCGCCGGAAGGCTGTGTCAACGAGCGCCAGGTTGTCGCCAAAACGAGCCAACCTCACCCCTGGATCACGACCCAGCCGCTCCCAGGTGCGAAGAGGAGCGTGGGGCGGAACGTAGTGGCCGCTGTCAACAAGCGCCAACGTCTCCGCCCAGTGGCCCACCCAGGGCCGCCCGGGGCCATAGGTCGGCAGGTAACTACCGGCAAAGCTTGACGAGAGCACCACGTCGTCCGGTGTGGTATTCTGCCCCAGCCAGGCCAGAGCCTTTGCCTCGCCGTTGTCGAGGAACAGCGGCGGCTGGAGCACGCGAGCCAGATTGGCGTTGTTGTTCCGTACTTGTCCCAGACACTGTGCCACAAAGAAAGCATTGGAGGGCATACAGGCCACACCGACGGCCACGACAGTCAGAGCCGTGCGCTCCTTTGCCTCTCGGAGGCGTCCGGACCTGCGCAGACCCCTGGTGAGCCACTCCGTAAGCCCAGCCACGGCCACGCCGGCCAGGATACACAACGGCAGATGCAAGCCCTCCACCATCTTGCGCTGGAAGGAGACGGGAATCAGCAAGACCAGGCTGTTGCCGAGCGCCCAGCAGATCGGGAGGATGCACACCGCTGCATCCTGGCCTACCTGGCGCAGTCTGGGGAGCAGCGCGAATATCGATCCCCCCAGGGCCAGTAGCCCGATGAGTCCGTATCCCGCCGCGTAGTCCAAAAACCGAAAGGCCGGCGTCGGTGTCAAGCCCTTCGCCATGAAGGCCGGGTCGGCCTTAGCGGCGTATACGGCCCAGATCACCGATGGCACACTGATGGCCACGATCGTCGCATAGTGGCGAACGACCACCCCCCAGTGGGCGGTCCCACTCCAGAGCCTTGCAGCCAACCACAGCACCAGCGCGAGGTGGACGGCGAAGACGTTGTACGTGTGGATGTTACCGAGGATGAGAAGCAGTAGTCCGCTGGCAACGGCGGCCCGCCCGCTGTTCTCTGTCACTGCCCTGGCGCTGAGGCGCAGCACCTGGCACATGAGCCCCATGGCCGTGACAAACAGACCGTTCAGCAGGAGCGAGGGGAAGGTGACCGCTTCGGGCTGAACCTGCCAGTCCAGGCCCACATCCACCGGGCGGAGCCCCCCGGCGCCATCGGTCAGCACGGCCAGCCAGCCGAGACCGGACCCGAAAGAGGCAAGGCCCAGGGTCATCCAGCGTGCCACCAGGTTGCGGGTGACACTTGCAGTGAGCAGGTAGAGGCTCCACAGAAGAAACACGCCTCCTGCCAACCGCAACGCATGGAACACAACGGGCCCAGAAAGGCCCGTGAGGGCGCTCAGGCGCCCGGCGAGCTGGAAGTAGAGGTTGACGAAACGGGGGTTCTCAGGGGCCAGACAGTACTGATTGCGCAGAAACCATTCGCCCTCTGCTGCCTGTCGTATCCAGGCCAGGTAGACGTTGCCCTCGTCCACTCCCCACAGAAAGCCACCGAAGACGCGGCCTTCAGCGACCCGGAGCGCGTCCAGGTAGGGCAGACAGGTCACGGCCATCACCAAGACCGCCCAGAGCAGGACCAGGGTGAGCTCGCGGCGCCCCACTGCCGGTGTCACGCCGCACCTCCCGCCCTGCGGCTGGCAAACCCCACCGCAAACAGCGAGGCCAGCCCCACGAGGCTCAGGAAGGCACCGACGATGACAGTAGCCGGGAAGTACACCATCTCCAGACGGCTCGCACCCGCTGGCACCTCGACGCGGCGTTCAGCAGGGCCACCCCGCCACTCCACCTGTCGGCCGTCGGCATAGGCCCGCCAACCGGGGTAAGGGGCGTCTTTGAGAACCACCGTGAGGGCTCCCTTGTCTGCCACCTCCAGCGTCACTACGTTCAGGCCATCCCGCACGATCCGAAGCGGCTTGAGAGAGCCTGGTCCGGCCTCTGGATAAGGCATCCCGTAGGCCCGCGTTGTGGCCCCCCGCGGCGTGTCCCAGATGACGCAGCCATCGAGTTCCTCAGCCGCGCCGGGCAAGCCGGTGTGTGCCTCGGAGGCTGACACAATGCATGTCACCCGCTCGGACCACGCACGGGCGTTCTCCAGGAGGAGCATGTTGCCATTCGCCGGGGGAGCCGGGTCGGCTCCTTCCACGCGGGCGGCATACTCGCGGTAGACCGCCGGGAAGAGCGAGTCGTAGCCGTCTACACTGCGCAGGCCGTAGGCCGTGCCGGCGTTTGGGGGCAGGACCGCCTCAGTCGGCACTTTGTCCAGCCGCCAGGCGGAGCGGGGGGTGATAGCCAGATAGCGCCCGTTGGCGATCTTCGCTCTCAGCCGTGCAATCAGCGGAGTCTCAGCATATAGCTGGCTCGCCTCGATTCTTGGGTTGAAGCGATGAGCCCAGGGGAGCAATTCCAGGGCCAGCAGCACCATAGCCAGCCCCGCGACGACAGGACCGATGTAGCGGGAGTCTCGCCGCCCCCCCGGTTCTACCCCGGTTGCTCGCCGCTCGCAGGCCCGCAGCAGGGCATCCAGCCCCAGACCTCCGCAAAGCGAGGCGGCCAGTGTCCACACCGAGAGCAGGCGCGAGAAACCGCCGGCCTGCCCCAGCTTGGGCACGCCCCAGTAGAGCAATACGGCGGGAAGCCCCCCCATGGCGCCCCAGAGCGCGAACAGCGCCACAGCCCACAGCGCCCAGGTCAGTCTTCGGCCGCGTCCCCACAGCACCCCGCCAGCGCCCAGCAGCAGCGTTGTCAGGCCGACAAAGCCGCAGTGTTCCGAATAGCTGATGCCGGCGTAGTCGCCGGTCACAGGGCTGCCCAGGAAGTCAGGTTGCACCAGGGTCAGCAACTCCAGAGGCCGCAAGGCACGCTGGTGATGGAAAGCAAAGCCAGCGGCGCTGGGCCCGCCGCCACCGCGGGGTGACAACGCCCCCAGTTCCCAGGTGGGCAGTAACTGCACCAGGGACAGCATCGCCCCGACAGCCACTGCTCCCGCCAGCCAGCCTGCTCGCCGCGGCCGGTACCCGCGCCGCAGAACCAGGGCCCCCACAGCGTAGAGCATGGCGAAGATCCACACATAGGCCGCCACCTGAAGGTGTCCGGCCAGGACCGTCAGGCCCAGGGCCGAGGCCAGCATGAGCGCGCCCCGCGCCGCCTGACCGCGAAAGACCACCTCTATCCCCCACCAAGCCAACGGCAGCCAGACGAAGCTATTGACCAGCGTTGGCAACTCTATCCACGTGACCATGAACCCGCCGAAGGTGAAAGCTGCCGATGAGAACAGCGCCGCCAGTCGCCCGGCACCCAGGGCTCTGCTCAGCCCGAAGACGAAGATGGCCGCCAGGAGATAGTGGAGGGCGGCAGAAACGCCCATCGCCCGCCGCGGGTGGACAGCGAAGTAGAGCCAGTTGGGCGGGTAGAAGAGCGCCGATTGGCCGTTGGCGGCAAAGGGATAGCCGCAGAACTGAAAGGGGTTCCACAGGGGCAGCTCACCGTTTCGGGCCGCCTGGTGCGTCAACAGACGCCACGGGTAGAACTGGGCCACGCTATCCCAAAGAAGCGAATCCCACTGCCTCGCGCTCTGGGCGGACGGCGCGCTCGCCGACCACGGCCGCATCCGCTGCTGATAGGCGCCGGCTACCGGTACCTTGCCACCTATCAGGCAGTCGCCCCAAAACACCCCCACGGCTACTGCAAGTAAGCCGATGGCGAGGGCGTCGGAGGTTCTTCCGAGTCGGGGCGTCATATTTGCGGCGACCTTCAGGGCCTTGGCACCTGAGTCCGTTGAAGCGTTCTCAGTACAATAGCAAAGAGCCGGCCGCGGCCGGCTCCCGACGGATCTGGACTGTCAAGGGAACTAGCGCGCCACGGGACCTGCAGAGGGCCGTTCGATGGCGGATGGAGCACGACTAGCGGCCGCGGCGTGGCCCCGATAGCTGCAAGCCACGAGGATGACACCAATGCAGATCACCGCCAAGCCGGCCGTCCGCAGCAGTGGCACAGCCTCCCCCAATAGCCTCCAGGACAGGAAGGTGACGACAACGTAGCTCAGCGCGACCATGGGGTAGGCGTAGCTCAGCTCCAGACGCGAAAGAGCCAGCAGGTAGAGAATGGAGCTCAGGCCATAGCATGCGAAGCCGGTGAAGATCAGCGGTGTGAAGATGGACTTGAGGACCACCACCGGCGAGGGCTTGGCGCCAAGTCGGTTCAGCCCAGACTTCAAGGCGATCTGCCCGGCTGCGCCCAGCAAGATGGCCACGACCAGAATGGACATGGCGATGATCATGGTTTTCCGTTTCGTCGGCATAGTGGTGGCCCATGGCCGCGGTCAGTGCCGCGCACGTGGATGCTGAGACGAATCGCCGACGCTACCCGGCGCCACGAAGCGGGGAGCCCATCCGGCCGCTGGGCTCCCCGCGTCACCTCCGCGATAGCACAGACACTATCCCAGCAGTTCGGCGGCCTTGTCCACAGCCGAAGCCGCGTCCGGGGCGTACCCGTCGGCCCCGATCTCGTCAGCATAGTTCTGCGTCACCGGAGCCCCACCGATCATGACCTTCGCGGCGTCCCGGACACCGGCTTCCTTCAGCGCCTCAATGGTGTCCTTCATGGAGGGCATGGTGGTGGTCAGCAGGGCCGAGAGAGCCACAATCTGGGCGCCCTTCTCCTTGACCGCGGCCACGAAGTCCTCGGGCTTCACGTCTACGCCGAGGTCGATGACCTCATAGCCCCCGCCCTCCAGCATCATCGCCACCAGATTCTTGCCGATGTCATGCAGGTCGCCTTTGACCGTGCCAATGACGATGGTGCCCTTGGGCTGCACGCCGCTCTCCGCCAGCAGGGGCTTGATGATGTCCATGCCTGCATGCATGGCCCGGGCCGCGATCAGGACCTCCGGGACATAGAACTCGTTCTTCTTGAACTTGTCGCCCACGACGCTCATGCCGGCGATGAGGCCTTCATTGATGATGACGTCGGCGCCGACACCCTCGTCAACCGCCGCCTGCACCAACCTGGCCACATCGTCACGCTTGCCGTTGATAACGCCCTCTGCAATTCCCTGCAGATCTGCCATGGTACTTCCTCCCAGTCGTGTCTCTGGCGTGTCTATCGCAAACAACTGCGGTGCGCATGCACCTTCGTCGCCTGTGCCGCACACACCTTCACGGCTCCATGAAAAGCATTGTCTCCATGAACGTCTGCTGGAACTCCGGCCTTTGGGCCAGTTCCAGGTGTTGGGCCGTCTGCGCAATGCTGCAGGCGAGTTGGCGCTGCTCCGCAGAGATCAGAGCCATCATCGCCCCCGCGCCCGCGGCGTTACCGACGCCGCGAACTCTGTCGGCCTCAACCGGAGGTAACATGCCAATGCGCAGGGCGCTCTCCGGCCGAATGTGGTTGCCAAAAGCTCCCGCCAGCAGCACCTCCTCCACATCATCCAACTCCAACTCGGCTTCGCGAAGGAGCAACTCCACAGCCGCTCTTACGGCACCCTTCGCCAGTTGTATCTCGCGCACGTCACGCTGTGACAGGTAAACCGGGCGGCCTGTGTGCGCCTCATCGGCCGAGGCCAGCACCATACGCCGCTGGGGGCCCTCTCCTGTCAGCCGGCGAGCCAGACTCGGAGGCAGAGAGTCAAGGGCGTCGTCGCCGACCATGCGCCCCATCATGTCCACGAAGCCCGCCTCCAGCGCTACCGCCATCGCATCAAAGAGACCCGAACCACAGATGCCAACCGGTGGCTGATTGGCGATCGTCGTGATGTGCAGGTCGCCGTCGGGCAGGTCCACCGCCGATATGGCGCCGGGGGCAGCGCGCATTCCCTGCTCGATCTGAGCCCCCTCGAAGGCCGGGCCCGCGGCGCAGGAAGCGCACAGCAGCCGTTCGCCGGTCCATAAGACTACTTCGCCGTTGGTGCCGATGTCAATCGCCAAGACGGGCCGTTTGCGTTCGACCAGACGGGTAGCCAGGATGACACCGACCGTATCCGCCCCTACATACCCGGCGATCACCGGCAAGGTGACCACCCGGCCCTCCGCATGCATGCGAATACCCACATCACCGGGCGCCACCGTCATGCAAGCGGCGTTGACCGGAATGTAAGGGGCTTCGGCGATGTAGCGGGGATCAAGGCCGAGGAACATGTGGTGCATGCAGGTGTTGCCGACCACAGTGATCTCGTAGAGGCGCTCTGGCCCGGCGCCGTAACTCGACAGCGCCTGTCCCAGCACCTGGTTCACCACGCCCGCGGCTTCTCGCTGCAGGCGACCCAGACCATCCGGCGCCGTCTTGGCATACTCGGTGCGGGAGATGACGTCAGCCCCGTGCTGTCCCTGGGGGTTATGCGCCGCGCCGGACCCGATGTGTTCGCCAGTGACCAGGTCCACCAGGTAGGCCACCACCGTCGTCGTGCCGATATCAACGGCAGCGCCAAGGGGGTGCTGGGCCGCCCCTGGCGCCGTAACCTCCAACAGACGCCCCTCACGGGCCGTAACCGCAACACGGAAGTCGTTGTCGCGAAGGACCCGGGGCAGCGCCCACAGCGCCCGCGGCGAAGCCTCCCGGCACGGCAGTACGCCCTGAAGACCGTCGCACAGTCGCTGAAAGTCGCTTCGCTGATCCTGAAGCGAGGGTTTGCTCAGGCTGACCACCGCGTGCTTTACGACGGGGTCGGCCTGAAGGCCCTCCAGCAGGTGGTCCTCCAGCGGCTTCTTGCCCACGACTTCCTGCTCAGGCTGAGCCCATACCTCCACATCGGTCTCAACCAGGGCCTGGCAGGCCAGACGCGTGCCGGAGGCTAGCTCTTCGGGGGAGAGAACAGCGCGCTCCTGCTCCGTTACGGGGCTGCATTGTCCCTTGAGGATCTGAACCTTGCATTTACCGCAGCGGCCGCGTCCCCCGCATGGAGCGCTCAGGGGCAGCCCAGCGCTTACAGCGGCACCCAACAGCAATTCGCCGGCGGGAACCACCGCGGTGGCACCGCCGGGCGCAAAGGTCACCCGGACTTCACTAATCTTCACGGCCGCTCTCCGTCAGACCCGCGGGGCTGTTCTCGGCCCCCTAGTAGTAACGCAACTGATTGCGGGCCTCGTCAGCCTCGCGACTGCTGCCGTCAATCTCGATGACGCGCTCGAAAACTGGTTTGGCCTCGTCAAACATCCCTAACATGGTCTGATGTTTGGCGAGGTCCAGCAGATAGCGCTGGCTGGAAGGATCCAGTTCGGCTGCCTTTTCCAGACAGGCGATGGACTCGTCAAACTCACCCATGTTCATGAGTGTCAGCCCAAGGCCCCACCAGGCCTCTGCTGCCCCCGGGTCGCTGCCCACGATGGACCTGTAAAGACCGTGGGCAGTCTCGTAGTCGCCGTTAACGCGACTCGCATGAGCAGCCGCCAGATCGTGGTTCGAGCTCTCGGCCATCGGTGCCCTCCGGGGCAAGACGCTGTCCCGCGGTGCCAGACCATATATGATGATGGCACAGGAAGCATAACCAGAACAAGGCAGAAAGGCAAGCCCGAATCGACTCTCTAGCCTGGCAAGAGAAGGTCGCCCGCCCGTAGGCGCGCCCCCCGCATGTATTCGGCCCCGCTCATCACCCTGCGCCCGCGCGGACGTACAGCAACAAGCTCCACCGCGCCATCACCCGTGGCAACAATTGGGCCAGTTTGTTTCCCGACGTCTACGATTGTACCAGGTATCGCCACCGAATGGAAGTCCGCAACGACACGCACCCGCACGATGCCGAGCGGGTCGGTCCCGACGCGGCAATAGGCTCCTGGCCACGGGTTCAGGGCGCGGACCCGATTGCTGATGCTCAGCGCGCTGTGGCTCCAATCAATGGCGCTGTCAGCCTTGGTCAGGCGTGGAGCCCATGTTGCCTTCTCATGGTCTTGCGGGATGCGAGGGGCTGTGCCCGCCATCACTTGCGGTAGAAGCTCGCGGACCAACTCAACGCCAAGCGCGGTCAGACGAGCGGTGAGTGTCGCCGCATCGTCATCGGCGCCAATGGTGAGCCGGCGCTGGCCCACGATATCCCCAGCATCGAGTTCGACCGCGAGGTGCTGCAGGGTGACACCCGTTTCTGTGAGACCTTCCAGCAGCGCATGCTGCACAGGGGCGGCCCCGCGAAGCTTCGGCAACAGGGAGTAGTGCACGTTGAGGGCTGCCACCCTCGGCAGACTCAGAAACTCAGGGCAGAGCATCTGCCCGAAAGCCACCACCAGGACGATGTCAGGCTCCAGGGCTCCCAGTTCGGCGATCAGCGCCGGGTTGCGGCATGTCGCGGGCTGAAAGAGCCGCAAGCACCGCGCCTGCGCCGCGAGCTTGACAGGCGGCGGGCAAAGCCGGCGCCCGCGGCCCGCGGGCCGGTCAGGCTGCGTGACGACTGCCACGATCTCTCCGCCCGCCTGCTCAATGGCAGGCAGATAGGGACAACTGCATTCCGGGGTACCCAGGAAGATGACCCTCAAGGCCCTTCCCCCGCCGGGTCTGGCTCGGCGCTTTTCGCCTCTTGCTCCGCCTGGCGGCGACGCAGACGCTCAAAGGCGGCCATGACCTCTTCCAGTGGGGCCGGCTCCCACCGGAATCCGTCCTCTTCGCGCTCATCGGGGACCGCCCACTTCAGACTGCCCGGCTCGGCCCGGTCCACGAACAGGACACCGTCGAGATGGTCAATCTCATGCAGCAGACACCGAGCCAGCAGGCCGGTGGCTTCCACCTTCACATGCTGTCCGCTCTCATCCTGGGCACTGACGACCACCCACTCCGGGCGCGTCACTTCGCCATGCAAGGTCGGGAGGCTGAGACACCCCTCATACCCTGTCTGCTCTCCTCCGCGGCCACGGACGCGGGGATTCACGAGCTTGTAGACCTTCTCGCCCTTGTCCTCCGTGTGCTCGAGTGCGACGATGCAACGCACCGACTCGCCCACCTGGGGCGCCGCCAGCCCGATACCGGGAGCCTCGCGCATCGTCTCCACCATGTCGTCCAGTAACTGGCGGATCCAGTCATCCACCTCGCGCACCCGCTCCGCCTTCCGCCGTAGCACGGGGTCTCCGCAGATGAGAATCTTGCGCACTGCCATTCACGCCACCCTTTGCCCCATCACATCATATCGGTGGGGTCTACATCAACCGTAACTGTAACCCCGTTAGGGATTTCATACCTGCCAAGCGCCTCCGCTGTCAAGTCAGGCAGGGATGCGGCCTCTGTGGTCTTCAGCAACAGCGCATGCCGGTACTTGCCGCGAAGCTTGCGCAGGGGGGCTTCAGCGGGCCCCAGATAGTGCGTGGCCCCACTGCGGTCATCCAGGCCCATCTGGTCCAGGAGCTGGGCGAACTGACTGGCCGCGGTCGCCGCGGCCCGGTCTGACTCGGAGGCAAACACCAGGCGCGCCAGTCGGCAGAAGGGCGGGTAGAGGTTTCGGGCCCGGCCCTGCATTTCGCGCTCGTAGAAGGAACGGTAATCATGGCGACTGGCCGCCTGGATTGCATAGTGCTCGGGGTTGTAAGTCTGCACCAGGACCTCGCCCGGGCGCTCCGCCCGTCCGGCCCGTCCGGCAACCTGGGTCAGTATCTGGAAGGTGATCTCACCAGCGCGGAAGTCAGGACGGTGCAGGCCCGTGTCGGCGTTGAGGACGCCAACCAGCGTCACGCGCGGGAAGTCATGGCCCTTGGCGATCATCTGCGTGCCTACGAGAATGTTGGCCTCCCCACTGGCGAAGGCGCTCAGAATCCGCCCGTGGGCTCCCTTGTGCCCGATGGTGTCCCGGTCCATGCGAGCCACCACCGCCTGCGGGAACTCGCGCGCGACCTGGTCAGCAATCCGCTCGGTCCCCAGACCGTGGAAGCCGACGTCATGGCCCTGGCAGTTGGGACACTGGTCGGGCACATGGTGCGCGTAGTCACAGTGGTGGCAGCGCATGGTATGGCTCTGGTGATGATAGGTCAAAGAGATGTCGCAGTCGGGACAGCGCAGAGCATAGCCGCAGTCGCGGCACATCACGAAGGTCGAGAAGCCGCGCCGGTTCAAGAACAGCATGACCTGCTCGCCCGCGTTGAGGCGCTGGTCTATGGCCTCCAGAAGCTGCGTGCTGAAGATCTGATCCCGGCTGCTCAGGACCTGGCCGCGCAGGTCCAATATCTCCACTGCCGGGAGGGGGCGGTCATCAACGCGCGACGGCAGCTCCAGCAGGTGCAGGTCGGTATGCTCCGCCGCTGCCTCATGGTAACGAGTGACATCGGGCGTGGCGCTCCCCAGCAGCAGAACCGCATTCGCCAGACGTGCTCGCTGGCGGGCCACTGCCACCGCGTGGTAACGGGGTGGCTGGTCCTGCTTGTAGGCAGCTTCGTGTTCCTCGTCAACCACGATCAGCCCCAGGTCCGACAGGGGCGCGAACAGCGCCGAACGGGCACCGATGACGATGCGGGCATCACCACGCTGCAGGCGGTGCCACTCGTCGAAGCGCTCGCCCTGGCTCAGGCCACTGTGCATCAGAGCCAGTTGCGAACCGAATCGGGCGCGGAAGCGGCCCACCATTTGCGGCGTCAACGAGATCTCGGGCACCAGCACGATGGCCGAGCGCCCCAGCCGCAGGGCCAGGTCCGCGCAGTGCAGGTATATCTCCGTCTTGCCGCTGCCGGTCACCCCATGGACCAGCAACTCAGCATTGCAGCGGGTCGCCAGGCAGGTCTCGGCACGCTGGTAGACCGCCGCCTGGTCCGGATTGAGCTGCAGCGGCGCGGCCGAGGTCCCTTCCCAGTCGGGCAACTGCGGCTCGCGCTCTTGTACCTCCAGGTGAACACTCACCAGCCCCTTGCGTACCAGGCCCTGGACCGCCTCGCGGTTCAACTCGGCGACACTGGCCGTCATGTCCTGGGTGGCCAGCAGGGTGGCGATAACCTCAGCCTGCCGTGGCGCCCGCTCCTGCAGCTCGTCCAGCAGCTCGTCCCAGGACTGGTCGCTCTCCACCAGACTGGCCACTTGCCGCTCGAGAGCCTGGGCGGTGGGACGCTGCAACTCGCGGCGAACGACGACGTAGCCGCGTTTGACAAGAGCACCCACAGCGCTTTCCAGCATCGAGGGCGTGACCTCCGCATCCTGCTGCTGCAGACCCTTCAGCAAGACCTCGAACTGCAGTTCCCCTCCCGCCTCCTGAAGCTCCCGCAAGATCGCCTGCTGGCGCGGTGCACGCTTCAGGTGGATCAGCAGTCCTCTCTGTCCCCCCTCGGCCGTCGTGCACACCACGCGTCGCGTCTTGCGGCCGCTGCCGGGGGGCAGCAGGAGCCGCAACGCGTCGGCCAGCGGCGCCACATACTCCCGGGACAGCCATTCGGCGAGAGCCAGGGCCTGTGCATCGAACAGCGGGTAGTCCAGGAGCAGGCCGAGGATGGCCCGCAACCTCACTCCTGGCGGGGCCTGCTCAGTAAGCGCGGTCACAAAACCCGGAAGCTGCTGAGCGCCAAAGGGAACCAGCACATAGCTGCCCACGGCCACCCGGGCTCGCAGTTCGTCCGGCACGAGATAGGAGAACGCCCGGTCCAGGGAGCGGCCCGGGCGATCAATGAGCACCTGCGCATAGGGCTTGTTCATCGGTGCGGCTCGTTTCGTCGCGGGGGCGGTCTACAGGCCTGCCTCGGCTCGCAGCATTGGTACGGCGTCGAGCTGCTCCCAGGTGAACTCGGGCTCGTTGCGCCCAAAGTGACCGTAGGTGGCGGTCTTGCGGTAGATGGGCCGACGCAGTTGCAGCTTGTCTATGATCGCCTTGGGCGACAGGTCGAAGCACCTGGAGATGATGTCGGCAATGCGCTCTTCCGGGATGGTCTCTGTGCCGAAACAGAAGACGGCCACGGAGAAGGGTTCGGGGTCGCCGATGGCGTAGGCGATCTCCAGTTCGCAGCGCCTGGCCAGCCCCGCCGCCACCACATTCTTGGCGATGTAGCGGCACATGTAGGCTCCGGAGCGATCTACCTTGGTTGGGTCTTTCCCTGAGAAGGCGCCCCCACCATGACGGGCAAGGCCGCCGTAGGTGTCAACGATGATCTTGCGTCCCGTGACCCCCGTGTCCGCTTGCGGACCACCGATGACGAACTTGCCGGTGCGGTTGACCAGCACCTCCAGCCCCTCGTCCCGGAGACTGTCGGGGATGATCGGGTCCACGACCCACTGCACCAGGTCCCCCTTGATCTCGTCCTGCTCCAGACCCTCGCGGTGCTGCGCCGCCAACAACACCTTCACCACGCGCACCGGCCTGTCGTCCTCATATTCCACCGTCACCTGCGTCTTGCCGTCGGGGCGCAGGTATGACAACTCCCCGCTCTTGCGGACGTCGGCCAGACGTTTGGCGAGCTTGTGGGCCAGCACGATGGGCAGCGGCATGTACTCCGGGGTCTCGTCCGTGGCATAGCCAAACATCATCCCCTGGTCGCCGGCGCCGCCGCAGTCCACTCCCTGCGCGATGTTGGGTGACTGCTCATGAATGGCTACCAGCACCCCCAGCGTCTCACAGTCAAAGCCATACTTGGCCCGCGTATAGCCGATGTCGCGGACGGTCTCGCGCACCACCTTGTCCACCGGCACATAGCACGTCGTGGTCACTTCTCCGGCCACGATGCAGGTGCCAGTGGAGACCATGGTCTCCACCGCCACGCGCCCCATCGGGTCCTCGCGCATGATATAGTCCAAAACGGCGTCGGAAACCTGGTCGCAGATCTTGTCTGGATGGCCTTCAGTAACAGACTCCGAGGTGAGACGGCGCGTCTTCGGCATGCAATCATCGCTCCTCACGAGCAGTCAGTAGGGCTGCAATCTCGGCCAGGATCACTTGCGCCACGGCGAGCTTGGACATCAGAGGCAGTGAACGCTCGGTGCCGTCACGTCGCAGAATGACAACCTGGTTGGTATCGGTCGCGAATCCGCCCCCCGGTTGCGTGACATCGTTGGCCACGACCATGTCCAGTCCCTTGGCTTCCAGCTTTGCGCGCCCCTTGGCCGCCGCATCACCGGTCTCCGCAGCAAAGCCAACCACGACAGCCGGACGGGCCTTGCTGGTCACGGCCAGCAGGATGTCCCCGGTCTTGACCAGCTTCAGGTTCAGGTCCTCGCCCTTCTTGATCTTTACGTCGCTGTACTCCGCCGGGCGGTAATCCGCAGGGGCGGCCGCACTGATGAAGACCTCGGCGTCGGCCACCGCCGCCAGCACTGCCGCCTCCATCTCGGCGCAGGTTGTGACGTGCACCATCTCCACACCGGGCAGATCGGACAGTGCGGTGGGGCCGGTGACCAGGGTGACGCTGGCGCCAGCCGCCGCGGCCGCCCGGGCCAGAGCGAACCCCATCTTGCCGCTGGAGCGGTTGCTCAGAAACCGCACCGGGTCCAGCGCCTCGCGGGTGGGACCGGCGCTGACCACGATACGCCGGCCTGTCAAGTCAAGCTCAGGCGTTGGTCCGGCCAGCGCCGTCTCGATGGCTGCCAGGAGGTGCTCTTCCGCAGCCAACCGCCCGGTGCCCTCAGCGCCGCAAGCCAGCCGCCCGGCCTCCGGCATGACAAACCCATAGCCGTGCCGCTTCAGAATGGCGATGTTCTCCTGGACGATGGGGTTGCACCACATCTGATCGTTCATCGCTGGAGCGAAGATGACCGGGCACTTGGCGGCCATGATGGCCGTGGTAACCAGGTTGTCGGCAATGCCATGGGCTACCTTGCCGATGGTGTTAGCGGTGGCCGGTGCAACCAGCAGCACCTCGCCGAACTCCTGCAGGCTGATATGCTGCATCTCGTGCTTGAGATGCGGACTGAACATCTCGGTGTGCACTTCACGGCCCGTCAGCGTGGCGAAGGTGGTGGGTGTCACAAACCAGGTCGCCGTCTCCGTCATGACGACCCGCACCTCGGCCTCGCGGGCCCGCAGGCTGCTGACAAGGCCCGCCACCTTGTAGGCCGCGATCCCCCCTGTGACGCCAATGATGACACGGCGTCCGGCCAGAATGTCACCGCTGGGAGCAGTCTCAGCCATCGTCATCCACCGCTATTGCCCCGCTTCACGCAGGAGATCCTCCACAAAGGGGCGCCATTGGAGGCGGGTGAGCCGCTGGCGCTCGGCCAGAAGCACGCCCTGCAGGTTGTCTACCGCTGCGTCCAGGTCGTCATTGATGATGAGATACTCGAAGGCCTCCACATGGGCTAGCTCGTGAATCGCGCTGGCCAGCCGCTTGCTTGTGGCCTCCGCATCCTCGGTGGAGCGCCCCTGTAGGCGCTCCACCAGGGCGCCCCACGACGGCGGTGCGATGAAGACCAGCACCGCGCGCTCACCCAGTATCTGCCTGACACTGCGCGCGCCCTGGTAGTCAATCTCCAGGATGATGTCCTGCCCTGTCGCGAGAGCCTCCTCGACGGGCCGACGTGGTGTACCGTAGAGGAGGTCCTGGTGGACCACCGCCCATTCCAGCAGCTCACCAGCCTCGCGCATGCGGCGGAACTCATCGGTGCTCACGAAGTGGTAGTCTCGTCCCGCGACCTCGCCAGGACGCGGCGGTCGGGTCGTGCACGATACGGAGCGTGACACGTCGGGCAGCCGGGCGAGCATCCGCGCAATGACGGTGCCCTTGCCCACGCCCGAAGGACCCGATACGACCAGTAGAACCCCCTGTCTTGGCAAGTGGATAGCTCGCTCCCTGCTTCCTTGATGGTGCCGTCCGCAGAGTTTAGCACACGGCCATAGGCGATGCAACGACGCGCCGTTGCCCCGGTCACGAACGTCTGTCTATGACTTGACCACCAGCATGTAGATGCCCATGAGCACGAAAAGGCCGCCCGCCACGTACCGAATGAGGTCCTTGGGAAGGTACGTGGCACAGAATCCCCCAATGCAGACGCCCATACCCGAGACAATGGTCAGGGCAAGGCTGGCGCCCAGCAATACCGCCCACGGCGACTGAAACTTTGCCGACTGGGCCATGACAGCCAACTGGGTCTTATCCCCCAGTTCTGCGAGTAACAGCAGCCCGAAGGTGCTCACAAAGGCTTGCCAGTTCATGATATCTTACTCCCGAAACGGCGACCAGGCCGCCTGCACGGCCTGGTCTGTCCCGACGCCGGCACTATGCCGACACCTGTTGCACACACAGGTTAGGGGATTAGCAGGGATCCGTCAAGGGTGCTCTCAGAAGCTGCTGACACAGGCACTGTGGCAGGCGGAGTGGCACGCGGAATGGCACACGCAGGCACTGTGACAGGCGCTGTGACAGGCGGAATGCACGCACGCCGAGTGGCAAGCATCATGGACGCAGGCGCTGTGGCAAGCCGAATGACAGGCGCTGTGACAGGCATCATAGCCAACGGCCTGAGCCACGCGCTCCGCGATCCCCTCTGCACCGTCAGCGACGACGGCTGCGGTGCTCTCCACCTTCTGGGCCACGCCCCGCGCCATGTCCTCCACCGCGGTCGCCAGGCTGGTGGCGCCCCGCGCCAGCGGTGTGTCCGCGTACCCGCTGCGGGCAGCAACCTGATCCAGCCCCGCATCGCGCCAGCGACTCTCGTAGTCATGTGCGATGACAATCCAGGGAAGATTCTCGTTCCAGCCCTGGGGCGACCGCGTCCACTCGGCGCCCTTGCGGGCTTCCTCCCAGCGGCGCTCGATCTCCGCCTCGTACTTGCGCCGTGTCGCCTGCCGGTCGGCATTCCACAACTTGCCCTGCAATGACCGCGCCACGGCCTCCAGCACATAGGGTACGCTGGCCTTGTCGAGAGTGCCGTCTTCGGTCAGGGCCGTAAGCAGCACTTTCTCGTAGTCGGCCAACCCCGCGGCTTCTGGCTGCAGTACCTCCAGTTGCAGCGGCCGGCGGTTGACCACATTGACGACCCCTCTTGCCGCCAGGTACATCACGATGAGTGTCAGCACCTTCGCAGTGTCGCCCAGATACATGGCGGCTTCGATGGCGCTAAGGTCCGGAACCGTCCCCTTGGTCTCGAAGCTCTCGACCTCGATCTCTGGTGCCTCATACAGCTTCTTCAGCGGTGGTGGCTGGTGGCCGAACTGATAAAGCTTTACCAGAGCAACAACGACGAGGCCCAGGATGAGCAGAAACAGCAACACCTGCCAGAAGCTGAAGGCACCCCGGTACTCCTCGCGTTGTGATGGCGGCAGAACCGGCGCCTTCGTGCCCTGCGGATGCCGGCGCACATCCCGAAGCTGGGACGCAGTCGCGAGGGTCAGGCCTTTGGCCGGCGCGTAGAACTTGAAGGCTGGACTCTGGTTGAGCGGTGTGTTCCCACGCTTGAGCTGGATGGATAGCCAGACCTTGCCCGACCTCTCATCAGGGGTTGGGTAGTAGTCCACATCGTCCCACTGACCGAAGCTCCCGGCTTTCTCGGTCTGGATGCCAATCCCCCGGACGACCGCCTCGGTGACCTGCTCCGGTCGGGTGATGCCCGCTGGCAGCGCCCAGGGGGTAATGAGGTCAACGCGCTGGAGACGCACCGGCAGATTCCACGCCGGCGGCGCCCAGCTCACCGCGACCATCTCCTGGCCGTTGCGGCTGGTGCGGTCCATGATGGGCTCGGTGGCCTGGTAGCGAACCTTGAGGGTGTAGACCTCGCCCCGCCGGGTGGTGGTACCAAGGCTGACGCTGTAGTCGCCCCCCCCTTTGGACGTCAGCGATGCGTTGACGGGCTGGCCATCCGGTCCCCCCACGCACAAAGAGGAGCTGACCAGCCGATGGGACGGGGTCAGCTTCCCGAGGTTCCTGATCTGCGAGCGTCCATTCTCGAGTTCGCGGAAGGTGAGCCAGTAGTCCACCTGGGGTATGCCGTCCGAGCCGATGACCAGGCGGCTGCGGGCCTCCTCTATCTCTACCGGCGCTTGCGCCTGCGCCTGACCCGTACCAGCGACCAACGCGGCAATGACGAGTGCAACTGCTGCAACCGCTCGGAGATGGCCCTGCATGTCGCTGTTGACTCTCCCTCGTGGCCCCTGGCGCGGCCGCTAGCTCACGGCCTTGCCACACTCCGGGCAGAACTTTGCCCCGGTCGGTAGCGGCCTGCCACACTCGGCGCAGAACCCGCCAGCCAGGGCGGCGCCGCACTGAGGGCAGAACTTCGCTCCCGCCGGGACGGGATGCCCGGCAGGGCACTTGGCTTCCGCCTCGGCGGAGCTCGGGCTGCTCATTGCGTCCTTCATCGCCCCGGCCATGGCGGCGCCCATGGCCACACCGGCCCCCATGCCGACACCCGTGGCCACGGCGTCACTGCCCCCGCCGCCCGCCGAGGGCATGTCACCGATGGCCTGAGCGGTCTGGAACTGCAGGTAACGGCGAGTGTCGCCAACCGCCTCCATTCCCGCACGCTCGTCGATGAGTTTCATGACTTCCTCGGGCGGGGTGATGGAGGTGACCAGAAAGTCTACCAGTTCGAGGCCATAGTTACGGAAGTCCTCGGCCAGTCGGGTCTGGGCGGCAGCCGCGATGCTCTCCATCTGCAGCGGCAAGTCGAGGACCGTCCTGAGCTGCTCTCCCAGCGCCACCTGGAACCGCGCCACGATGAAGTCCCGCAGCCAGTCCACAACGCTCTCCGTGTCATAGCGGTTCTCCGTCCCCACGACTTCGTTGACGAAGAGCTGGGGATCGCCAACCCGGCAGGTATACGCGCCATTGGCGCCCAGGCGCACCATGCTTAGCTCTGCGTCGCGGAAGATAATGGGCGACGGCGTGCCCCATTTGAGGCCCGTGAAGGTGCGCATGTTGACGAAGTAGATCTCGGCCTGGAAGGGGGTCTCGCCGCCGAAGGGGAGATTGATCAGCCGTTGCAGCAACGGAATGTTGGCGGTCTCCAGGGTGTGCCTGCCCGGCCCCAGTACATCGAGGGCCTTGCCGTCGCGGAAAAACACGGCAACCTGGCTCTCGCGCACCGTCAGTTGGGCGCCCAGGCGGATAGTGCCCGGCCCGTAGGTCGGCCAGCGATGCACGATCTCGTTGCCGCTCACATCCTGCCACTCAATGACATCCAGAAGATCCATGAACGTGCCTCCCTGGCATGTAGCCGTCGGCTAATGCGTGCCGCGCCCATCACGAACCCAGTTGCGCTGCCGCCTCCTGGCGCTGGTCCACCACGTGATCCAGGTTGTCGAGAGCGTCGGCCAGTGCAGAAACCGCCTCGGCGCGCTGGTCCGCCGCGCTCTTTCCTACCTGTGCAGCGGCTGCCACGACGGCAGCAACGTGCTGTTCCAGGGCCACATCGAACTCGTAGAGGCGGTCCAGCTCCGCGGCCTCGATCTTCAGGGCGTCAAAGAAGCCGGCATAGCCATAGCTGGCATGCTCAATACGGTCACGGGTGCGGACTAGCCGTCGGCCAAGGCGGTTGAGGTCGGTTATCGGCTTGAACTGGCCCTCGGCCGAGAGCTTGGCCTGGGCACGGGACAACTGCTCGCTGGCGCTGCTCAGAAGCCCCACCAGGTGCATGCGCAGGAGCTTGTCAGCATCTCTGCGGTCTTCCTTCTCCTGGTACCCCTTGAAACCAGGGATCGTCTCCATCAGTGTCTCCAGCGCTGTCCGCCCATCGCGAACCTGGTCACGAAGGTCACCCATGTGCACACCTGCCTTCCCGGTACTCCCTTGCCGGTCTTGTGCTTCCCCCCTTCCCACAGAGTCACCTTCACCCGCGAGAGAGCATCCGACGAAACCGGAACCGCGCCTGTGCTATAATGTTTGCGATGGAACCCACAAAGACCCTCCGGGGGTGCGAGTTCTGACGCCCCGCACGCTCCTGACGACGGCAGTCGTCGCCACAACCCTCCTGGTGGGATGGGCCCTCCGGCGGTGGTGGCTGTCAGCTCGCGAAGCAAGCCTGCCCATCCGACTGGCCATTGTGTTGTTGCGCGTCGGAATCTACGGAGGGCTGCTGCTCGCTGTGGCCAATCCGGCGGTGGTCCGCCCATACGGTGTTCAGCAACCACATCAGATCGTTGTGCTGCTGGACGCTTCCGCCAGCATGGCCTTGCCCGGCTCGGGTGCGGCCGCACGCTGGGCAGAGGCGCAGGGCGCCCTCCAGGCAGCCGCGCAATCGTCCGGCGGGGGGCTCACCAGGTTTGAGAAGGCGCTGTTTGCCGATGGCTCAGTGGGTGCCCCGGCCGCAGACGGGCCTACTGGCGAGATGACGAACCTGGACCTGGCCCTTCGCCAGATTGCCGCGACCCGGGTGCCCTCCACCTTGGTCGTCATCAGCGACGGCGCCTTCACCCACGGTGACGCCCCGGGGGTCGCTGCCCAACTCCACCGGCAAGGGTTCACCGTGCACGCGGTTGGGGTCGGCCGCCTGGATCCGCCGCCCGACGCCGCCATTCTCGCTGTCGAAGCGCCGCAAAGGGTCCCGGAGCATACGTCTTTCAGTATCTCCGTGCTGGCCAACACGCCAGACGCGGCCTCGAACCGCGACGTGTCCATCAGCCGCGCCGACAGAGTGGTTCGCAAGGTGCCGGTCCCCCGGGGGAGACAGCCGCAGCGGGTTCGTGTTGCCGTGCCCGGCTTGCCGGCAGGCACTCATCTCTTCACAGTTGATCTGCCATCCGTCCCCGGCGAGGCGACCAGCACCAACAACAGGCGCAGCTTCTTTGTGGAGGCGTTCCGCGACCGCAACCGGATCCGTCTCGTGGCCAGCGCGCCCGGTCTGGAGTTCGCCAATCTCCGCCGGGCCCTTCTCGACCTGCCGCAGACCGAACTGCACTCATGGGTGCGTGTCGGCCGCGACAGATACCTGGCGCAGACCGCCACCACCACGCGCCCTGCTGCGATCTCATGGCCCGCGGTGCTTCGGGGTTGCCACGTCCTGATGCTCCTGGACGTGCCGCAAGCTCAAGCGGATGCAGCGGTGGTCCGACGCTTCGTGCGTGAGGGAGGCGCCCTGGCGCTGCTGGGGGGGCGACAGGCTGCGCAAGGCAGCGACTGGAGTGACCTGGCACCCCTCGTCACCGGCCCCTATGAGGATGTCCCGGTGGGCGTGGGTGCCCCCGACGGCACCACCGGTCTGGGCGCGGCGTTGTTGGGAGCGATCGGTACAGCGGCCTGGCGAGGGGCACCCCATCTGACGGGAGCCAATCGCGTGGTCCGCGTCCAGCAGGATGCGCAGATAGTGCTGCGCACCCGCCAGGCAAGGCCCCTGATGGCTACTCGCCCCTATGGACTGGGGCGTTGTCTATCGCTGGCGACGGATGGCACGCACCGCTGGGTGCTCTCCCCGGAGGCGGACGAAGGCAGCCGCTTCCTACATCGCCGCTTCTGGAGCCAAGTCGTGGTGTGGCTGGCAGCACCGCGTGACGAGACCGATGTCGCCCTGATGCTGGACCCGCCCGTCGTGGCCTCCGGCCAGCCCGCGCGGGCTCTCGTGCAAGTGAGCCACGGCCTGAGCCCGGTCGCCTCTGCCCAGGTGCTGGTCAAGCTCCAGAGCCCTCAAGGGCCCGTAACTCTGGTGGCAACCCCCACCAGCACACCGGGACGTTACCAGGTGTCGCTCAGCGAGTTACCTGCGGGCAAGCACGAGGTGGTGGCCGAAGCGCGCGCCGCCAAGGCTTCAGGCACCGCCCGGGCGACACTCGTCGTGGAGCCGGGGGGGGCCGAGTTCGCCGACCTGACGTTGCAGAAGGGAGCCCTCCAGCGGCTTGCCGCCGCCGGCGGCGGGCAGTACGCGGCGCTGGATCAGTTGCCGCGGCTACTGTCAAGCCCCCGAACGCCCCCTCAGACCCAGACTGAGACCCGTCTCACGACGCCCTTCCGTTCGCTCTGGGCTTTCCTGGCGCTGCTCACCATGTGTGCTCTGGATTGGTTTCTGCGGCGTCGCCACGGGCTGTGAACAATGGGAGCTGCTCGGGCTGGCGATGGCGAGCCAGGAAGTCGCGGACCGCTTCGGGGATGTAGTGCTCCTCGGTGTCCAGGTCTGCCAGCATCATCGCCAACGCCTCCGCCCGATCACGGACGCGGAAGGACGCATCCAGCACGATGACCGGCTTTCCCCGCAGAACACAGCGACCCACGCGCCCGGCGGTGTGCTCCAGCCGGACCTCGATGCCCAGACGCCGGGCCAGGCGCGAAAGCTCCTCCAGCAGTTCCTCCCAGTCCATCCGCGCTCTCCCGCTTCCCTAGCAATCGTCACCCCTTCTGTCGGTGTCGCAGGCGTTCCTCAGAACTTCAGGTCAGATCCTCCCAGAAGGCGGCTCTTCGCGGTATGTCCCCCAAGCCACGAACGTACACCGGCGATCCAGTCAACTCCAGGACCACCGTTCCCTGGTCCGAGCGCCGGTGCGACCGATTGCCCATGGTGTCGGTCACCTCGACCGGCCCCGCTGCCGGAAGGACCAACCGCACCGGCGCCCGCCACCGCTCCTCCCATGGCTCCCCGGGCTTACGGGAGTTATGGGCGAAATGCTCGGGCGGCCACCAGGCCAGGTCGGTCTCGTGCTTCTCGCGATAGCTCCAGAGCACGTCTATAGTTTCGCCGTCGCGAGCAAAGCGCACTCCGTAAAGCTCGTCATCTCCCAGTTCCAGGCGTCCCAGACAGGTCGCACCCTCCAACTGCTCGGTCATGGCGCCGAAGGCCACATACTGCGGTTTGGGGGTCAGGTCGGTATAGAGCATGCCATAGTTGTACTCGCCGTCTGCCGGGTACTGACGCTGCGCGAACCAGACGCCGTCCTGGAACTGATACCACTCGATGACCCTTACCCCGAGAGCGATGGCGCAGACGTAGGTTCGAACGAGGTAGTCTGCAGCCGTGCGCAGGTCCACGCTGCTGCGGTAGTGACTGACGGGTGCATAGGCCTCCGTGATCCAGACTTCCTTCCCGCTATTTTGACGGGCAGCGGCAAGAGCGTCCTGCACCTGGGGTCGAAAGACCCAGCCCCGCCAGCCCTGCCAGAACTCCGGAGCCCGCGGGTGACATCCCGGATGGATAGACAGGACATCGGCCAGGGAGAGTCCCCCGGCGGTGACGAGAGCCGCGAGCCAGTCGCGCACCACGCCACCAAGACCCATGGTCATGACCTTCCCCTCTGGCCGCACCTCCTGCATCACCTCGTGTACGGGGCGCAGGACACGCTCCACGTACTCTGCGGCACTGGCGCTGAAGTTGAGCTCATTGCCGACCTCGATGTACTCCCCCGCCTCGGGAAAGCGCGAAAGCGAGGCGCGGAGCAGGGTCTGCAACTCGCCGACCTTCTCCGGCGCCGGCACCGATGCTCCCATCTGCACATGGGGGAGAATGCCGTGGCGTTCCAGGAGCGCCAGTCTTTGCCTTGTCATGGCTACCTGGTCTTCGGTCAGGGACTCCTGCAACGGGATCCATCCTCCGCGTAGCCACCGAACGCCGATGCGCTCCGCCAGGCGCAGCACTGTGTCAAGGTCCCATTGGTCCGGATAGTATTGGGGGTTCGCGATGACAGCGGCCAAACCGAAAGGGGAATCCCGCCGCGTCCCCCCGGCCTCCTGTTCCGGGAGCACGCCTATCGTCGTCCGGTATGGCTGGTGGCCGGCACTCCAGGAAAGCAAGGTGTCTACGAAGAGCACTCCACGCTCCCCGGGCCAGAGCGTCCGCGACACCCTTCGGCACTCGGAGGGGCCCAGGTTCAGGGGCAACCGTTCCTTCAGCAGCGTCTGGCCCTGGTAGTCGTGGACCACGATGTCCAGACGTCCGCTCTGGCGACGGCGGCTAACGTTGGTTATTTCAACCGTCAGGGGCACCCGTTCGCCCGGCGCGAACAGGTTGCCCACGCGCCCTGTCGCTACTGAAAGGGCGAGGGGGCGCCCGGCGGCCATGGCAGCCAGACGCGCGGGGTCACGGCCTGCAGCTGGTACGGCCAGCAGGGCCATTCGGCAGGTGACCTCCGTCGCGGGAGCAACCGGCGGAGTCAGGCGCCAGTGACGGGCCCGGTCGCGACTGCGCCCGTAGATCCAGTCTGGATCGTAGTCATCAGCCACCATGACCAGGGCGGTGTCCCCGAAGATGACCTGGCGCAGTTGACACTCGGTGTCCGGATAGACTGTGTCTCCCCTGACCTCCCACGGGTGCTTGCCGGTCGGCTTCACCCACTTGGTCACGGCGCGAGTCTGAACATCAGTGATCTCCGGGCCGAAGGTGAAGCCAAAGCCGCTGGTCCAGGTGTTCCAGCGTCGGGGGGGACCGTCGTAGGCGATAGTCCAGCGAAGCACGCTGCCCTCAGCCAAAGGCTCCACGCGGACAGTAACCTCAGCGGCGTCTGCTGCCGGCCCCTCGAGCTCGAAACGCATCACCCCATTGTCGGCAGGAACGGCCCGCAGCGTCCGGAAAGCCAGGCCCGTTTCGTCGTTGGCGCGGTACTCCACCCCGCGCACCAGTACCCCAAGCTGTCCGTTGAGCTGCCCGGCAAACGTCAGTTGGCCCTCCTGCCACAGCACTGCAGCCGTGTGGCCCGGGGCCGGCGTGGTCAGAGCGAGGACCAGTAGAACCGCGCAACGATTGCTCATTTCACACTTTCTCCCATGCTATGCAGGTTCCCTGTGCCCGGTCTTTGGCCCTCCCTGACACTTGGGGGCAGCCGCCGTAGTCAGGAGGTCACGGACGGCAACAAGGCGAACGTAGACCGCGCTCCTTCCCCGGGGGTGTGCGAGCGAGCATCCAGGCCCAGGTGTCCGCAGATGCGTCTCCGAAGTGTGCTTGTCCGCTGCCTGACCTCAGCGTCGCTAATCCTTGCCTTCTGTTCTACCGCCGCCGTCGCCACCGACCTGAGCGGGACGATAGACAGCGATACGTCACTCACCGCTGCGGGTAACCCCTACAACCTGGTGGGTTCGCTCTCCATCGCTGCCGGCAAGCGATTGACCCTGGGCCCAGGCGTGGTCGTCGTGGCCCGGGGCAACCATCGCATCTACGTCCATGGCACTCTCCAGACCGACGGCACCGGGACCCATCCGGTCATCCTCAGAGCCGCCGATGCAGCAGCGCGCGGTGCCTGGGAGGGCGTCTACGTCGCAGCGGGAGGGCAGTGTCTGTGGAGCAACACCGCGGTCAAGAATGCGACGACTGGCCTGACGGCGGTGGGTGCCAATCTTCAACTGGATAACTGCAACCTTCTCCTGTGTGAGACCGACGGCGCCATGGCGTGGGGCAGCACGGTTCTAAGCGCCACCGGCTGTCACTTTGACAACAACGGTCGCCATGGGCTGTGTCTGGAAGGCGACGAGGCCACCGGGGCCGTCGGCGAGTGCCACTTCCGGCGCAACGGACAGTATCCGGTGTACCTGAAGGCCACGCTCGCCGAGATGCTGCAGGCTGGAAACGTCTATGCCGGCAATGGCGTCCAGCGCATCGGTGTTAGTTGCAGTCTCACCAACGATATCACCGACGACGATACCTGGATCTACCAGGGGGTTGACTATGACACCAGTGCCGGGGCCGGAGAGCACACGCTGACCATCGCCGCGGGGGGCCAACTCCGCATTGCTCGCTCGGTACGGGTCCGTAGCGACGGCATGGAGGTGCGCGGCGCCCTGCGCGTCTTCGGTACGGAGGACCTGCGGTGCGCTCTGCTGTCGCCCTGGACCACTGCCCAACCCGGTGATTGGGCCGGTATCACTTTCAGGCCGGGGAGTTACGGCGATCTGAACTCACTGGACCTCGCCCACGCGACCACCGGCATCACGGTTGATGGCGCGGAGGTCAGGGTGACCGACTGCACCATCAGGGACTGCCAGTATGACGGTCTCCGCGTCACGGGTGGCGCCACAACCTACGCCCGGTTCGACCGTTTCTTTCGTTGCGGGCGCAGTGGAGTCAGACTGGATGGCCCGGACCTGACGGGGGTTGTGAAGGGCTGTGTCTTCCGCTGGTGCGGCGACTATCCCGTCTGGGCCCTGGCCCAGAATGTCTGGTTGGTGCGCAACCTCAATGTCTACACGGACAACGCCATCCAGGCAGTGGGCGTGAGTTGCACGCTGGATCCGGATCTGGATGGCGGCAGCCACTCCTGGGTCGCCCAGGGGGTGCCGCTGGACTGCACCGCCGACAGCCTGGGAACCGTCCTTAGCGTGGGCCCGGCGGCGGCACTGGTCCTGGGCCCGGACCTGGTCTTGCTTTCGGGCGGGGTGGAGGTCTGGGGGCATCTGGAGGTCCGGGGCACTTCATCCCGACAGGTCCGCTTTGAGCCGGCAAACGCCAGCCCGGCGCCGGGCGACTGGGGTGGAGTGACCCTGCATGGCGCTACGGGGGCGGTCAGTGGCGCACGGATCGCCTGGGCCACTACGGGTCTCACGCTTGACGGTTGCTCCGTGCCCATTAGCGAGACCACGGTGTCCAGCAGCCAGTACGATGGTCTGCGTTGTCAGGGGAACAGCAGGCCCGTTGTCACGACCTCGCAGTTCGTGGGCAGTGGGCGACACGGGGTGCTGATCGAGAACACCGCCTGCCCGAACCTCGGGGATCTGGGCTCGATCGCCATCACGGATGATGGGTACAACCGCTTCTCTGGCAATGTCGGCTATGATGTCTACAACGCCACCCCCAATACGATCATGGCCCAGGGGAACTGGTGGCCCAGCACCGACGAGGCCGCCATCGGAGCCCGGGTCTATGACGAGGCCGACGACTCCCGTCGCGGCCCGGTGCGGTTCATGCCATGCGCGGGCGGAACCCCCAACACCGCCCCGGTGCTTTCCTGGCTGGGGTCGGTGGGCTACGAGGCCGATGGACTTGACCCGGAGGTCGGCACACCTCAGGCCGTGTTCCGGTTCCGTGTGCGCTATGCCGACGCTGAGGGCAGCCCGCCAAGTTTCGTGAACCTCCACCTCGCCGCCGGCGATGGCGAGGTGGTAGGCAGCCCCTTCGCCATGGACCGCGGCGCTCAGACCAACTACAAGGCTGGTGTCGTCTATCTCAAGAACCTCACCCTGGCTGCCGGGCGCAACTACACCTACTGGTTTGCGGCTGCCGATGGCGAGCTGGAGGCCGTAGGACCGCCGCTGCTGCCGAAAGCGGGCCCAACGGTGAACACCGGCCCTGTCCTGGAGTGGGTGGGCACCGACGGCTGGACATCAGACGGGGTGAACCCCGACAGCGGACTGCCCGGCGTAACGGCGTTCCGCTACCGCGTCCGGTACCGTGACGCCGACGGCGATGCCCCCGCCGTCGTCCTGTGTCATGTTGCCAGGGACGGAAGTCCAGTGACCGGCAGTCCGTTTACCATGACAATGGTGGCAGGTGGCGATCCGGAAGTGGGCCTCGTCTACGAGTACGCCCGCAAGCTCACGCAAACAGGAGCCTACACCTATCGCTTCGAGGCCTCCGACGGCTTACAGCAAGCCGAGGGTGCGGCGGCACAGGAGACCAGCGGCCCGGAGGTCAGTCCGGAGTCCGGGTCAGCTCTGATCTGGTCGCTCTCGGCCATCCCAGTGACAGGACGGATGGTTGACGTCCGCTGGAACCTCACCTCCGCAGCCAGGGTGTCGTTGCGGGTGGCCAGCCTCGCGGGAAGGACCGTGGCCGAACTGATGGCAGACGACCGTCGGCGGGCAGGACCGAATTCCGCCACCTGGAACGGCCGCTCGCAACATGGTACGCCGGTTCCTGCCGGTACCTACCTCGTCATCCTGGAATGCCGCTCCGGCGACGGCAATCGGCACCAGCGCGCCACCACCGTCACGCTCAGCCCCTGACCGTATGTGAGACCAGAGTTGCTGCAGCCTTGAGCCCCCACAGAAGGAAAAGACGGCCTGGAGCGCCAACAATGGGGTTAGCTCAGCCACATGCGGGGGTCTCTGAGGTCGGCGATGGACGAAGAGTTGAGCCAACTGATCAGTGAGACTGTCAACACGCGAGCCAAGCTGGATGTGCTCCGCTACTTCCACGAGAACCCCTTCGCCTGGGAGTCACTGGCGGGGCTGGCACGGCGTCTCTATCGCGCGGAGGCTGACCTTGAGCCGGCGCTGGTCAGTCTGACACAATCGGGTCTGCTGCAAGCGCGGGCCACTGAGCGCACCGGCCATGGGGTTGTCTACAACTACTCACGCAGCGACCTGCGCTGCGAGGTTGTAGACCGCCTGCTGCAAGCGTACAGGGGTCCTGACAGCAGGCAAGTTATCGAGGCGGTTGCCGCGGCTGATCGCGAGACGCGTGCCCGTGACCTTGCCCGACAACGGGAGCTTGAGGACCTGCAGACACGCTTTGTCTCCATGGTCAGCCATGAGCTGCGGACCCCTGTGACTGCCGTCCACGGCATCCTGACCGCGATTCTTAAGCGCGACGACCTCACCGAGCCTGAGATCCGGCCCCTCCTGGAACGGGCCTTGGCCCAATGCGACCGTCTCGCCAGCACGGCCGAGAACCTGCTGCTTCTCTCGGGCGTGCAGGCCACTGGCCGTCTGGACCTCTATCTGGGCGACGTCGAAGTGCCGGTGCTGATCGCGGAGACCCTCGATGAGTTACGGCGCGAGGGAATGGACCGCGAGATCACCTGTGAGCTTCCCGACATGCCCGTGCTCGTCGCCGACGAGTACCTCCTCGGTCAGGCCCTCAAGGAACTGCTCAGCAACGCCGTGAAGTTCTCAGACCCGGGGAGCCGAGTCACACTGACGGCGGCCCACGATGCGGGCTGGGTGCGGCTGGCGGTCGCTGATGAGGGAACGGGCATTGAGCCCAGAAGCCGCGAGCGGGTCTTTCAAGCCTTCTACCAGGAGGAAGCGGACAGCTCCCGACGCGCCGCCGGGCTGGGTCTAGGCCTGTACGTGACGCGACTCATCGCCGAACAACACGGTGGGCGTGTGGACGTCGAGACAAAAGAAGGTGCGGGCACGACCGTCAGCATCCACATGCCTGTGGCGGGCCCGACGCCGGAGGGACAAGCGGGGGGTTAGGCACAACACGCAGCGGTCCCGCTCAACCACGTGGGGCTGGGCGGGACCGCGATGGCGCGATTATGAGGCGACGGGGACCTGCCGCCTTCCGGGCACTCGGAGGCCCGGAAGCTACTGCGTCTCGCAGGGGCGGTCGCAGTGCACGACGCCCGCCTTCACAGCGGTCGCCGTCGGCGCCACCTGAGGCAACGCCGCTGCCACTCGCCGCGCCCACTCTTGAGCCAACTGCTGCTGCGACTTGCCTGCGGCCCGAGCGTCCTGCGGATAGACAGAGACCAGCCGGTACGACCCGACGAAGACGGTGGGGGCACTGCGTACCTTGCCCACGCAGACGGCCTCGGGCTGGACCGGACCATTGGAGATGATCTCCACGAGACGGTTGTAGATGGCTACCTCGCGCTCGGCAATGCTGTAACCGGCCGCAGGGCACTTGATGTCGAGCATGTCGAAGGCGCCGATGCCAATCCGCGCCTCGGCGGGGCGGTAGCTGTCGGCCGTCTTGGGCTTGGAGCTCAGTCCGCCCCAGATCTTGACTTCCCGCACGGGGTTACACTCCGCTGCGGCGGCATAGGGAATAACGACCCCTAGCAGCAGGATGCCAGCGCACAACGGCAACAGCACTCTGGTCTTCATGGCATGCCTCCGGATCCAGATCGGCACGGCGGGCCCTCAGAAACTACTCCGCGGTACGAAACCTGCCCCATGATAGCCCAATCTCGGTCCGCGGCCAAGACCCCAGAGCCTCAAGAAATGCTCTGCGGCACGCCGCCGAACCGTCGCTCTCGCCGGGTGAAGATGCGTAGCGCTTCCAGCAGGTGCTCTCGTTCGAAGTCGGGCCACAGCACATCCAGCACCACGAGCTCCGCGTAGGCTATCTCCCAGAGCAGGAAATTGCTGACCCGCATCTCGCCCCCCGGCCGCAGCAGGAGTTCAACATCGGGCAACTCGGGGGCGTAGAGGTGGCGCGCGAAGTCGTTCTCGCCGATGTCCTGCGGCTCCAGCTCGCCCCCATGAACCGCTGTGGCGACCGCGCGGGCAGCGTCCACGATCTCCGCTCGCCCGCCATAGTTGAGACACAAGTTCAGCGTCAGGCCCTGGTTGTCAGCCGTAGCCTTGCGCCCAGCAGCCAGCATCTCCTGCAAGGACTGGGGAAGCTGGCTCAATCGGCCCGAAGCCCGGAAGACGACATCTGCCTCGTCCAGCTCGCGCAACTCCTCCCGCAGGCTGTTCTCGATGAGGGCCAAAAGCCCTTCCACCTCAGCCTGGGGCCGCGACCAGTTCTCCGTCGAGAAGGCATAGAGGCTGACGACCTCGACGCCCAGTTCAGCGCTAGCCTGGACAAAACGCTTGGTCGCTTTGCGACCCTCGATGTGTCCCGCGAGACGCGGCAGACCGCGTTGCTGGGCCCAGCGGCCGTTGCCATCCATCACGACCGCGATGTGGCGGGGGATGTGCAACCCCTCGGCGGCGGCCTGATCGGCGAGCGTAGCGCCCTCCAACTTGGGTCCCCTCACTACACAGGGCTACTGGCGGCACGGCAACCCCGCAGGTAGGTCCGGGAAGCCGGCAATCACCAGAGTGATCTCTCCGTCAACGCTTACGTCCTCGCGAACCACCCGCCACACCCGCGCTCCGGCCACAGGCCGCGGGGGTTGGGTGACCGTCTCTCTTACCCTGGATACGCCGGCTGTTCGCAGGCGTCGCCTAGCCTCCTCGACCGGCAGGCCCAGGACGTCCACGCCCTACACCTCCATGATCTCCGCTTCCTTGGCCCGCGTGAGTTCATCCACCTTGGCGATGAACTCGTCAGTCAGCTTCTGAATCTCCTTCTTGCCCCGCTCACAGTCGTCCTCTGAGATCTCAGAGGCCTTCTGCTTCTTCTCCAGGGTCTCGTTCGCCTCGCGGCGCAGGTTGCGGATAGCGATCTTCCCCTCTTCGGCTTTCTGGTGCACCAGCCTGGTCAACTCGCGCCGTCGCTCTTCTGTCAATGCCGGGATCTCCAGCCGGATGACGTTGCCATCGCTGTTGGGCGTAAGGTTGAGGTCAGAGGCGAAGATGGCCTTCTCAATGGCCGGCAGGACAGACTTGTCCCAGGGCGAGATCAGCAACTGGCGGGCTTCCGGCACCGTCACCGTGGCGATCTGGTTCACAGGTAATTCGCTGCCGTAATACTCCACCTTGACTCTGTCAAGCAGAGCGGGGGTAGCGCGGCCAGTGCGTACGGTCGCAAAGTCACGCTCAGTGGCTTCAATGGAGCGCGCCATTTTCTCCTTTGCGGTCTTGAGGACTTGCTGCATCACGACGCCTCCTTCACTGGCTGGTTGGACTCTGACAGACTATCGTGCCCACCGTCTCCCCGCACGCGGCGCGCACGATGCTGCCCGGGCTGTGGACGTTGAAAACCACTATCGGCAGGTCGTTATCCATGCTCAGCGAGATGGCTGTGGAGTCCATGACCTGCAGCCGGAGTTCCAGCGCCTCCAGGTATGTCAGTTGCGGGAGGTGGCGCGCGTCGGGGAATTGCCGGGGGTCCTTGTCGTAGACCCCGTCCACGTTTGTGGCCTTGAGGATGCACTCGGCGCCGATCTCGATGGCTCTCAGCACCGCTGCCGTGTCGGTGGTAAAGAACGGGTTACCCGTGCCGGCGGCGAAGATGACGATCCTGCCCTTCTCCAGGTGCCGGATGGCACGGCGACGGATGAACGGCTCGGCCACCTCCCGCATCTCGATGGCCGTCTGCACCCGGGTGTCGAGCCCCATGCCCTCCAGGGCATCCTGCAGGCACAGCGCGTTGATCACGGTGGCCACCATCCCGGCATAGTCGGCGGTGGCGCGGTCCATACCGTTCTCAGCCGCGCGTTTGCCGCGCCAGATGTTGCCGCCGCCGATAACGAGACCAAGCTCCACGCCGCTTTCAAAGGCGCCCTTGACGCCCTCGGCGACGATACGCACTCGGTCCCAGTCAATGGGTCCTCCCGCGCCACCCAGCGCCTCGCCGCTGATCTTCAGCAGCACACGCTGCCAGCGCCGCCGTCCCGACTCCTGAGACGGGCAGTCGCCCACTATAGCTCCTCCCCTACCTGGAAGCGAACGAACCGCCGCACCGCCACCTTCTCTCCAGTCTTGCCTACCACGTCCAGCAGCAGGTCATTGATGGTCATGCTATCATCACGAATGTACTTCTGGTCCAGTAGGCAGTACTCCTCATAGAACTTCTTCAGGCGACCCTCTACCATCTTCTCCACAATATGGTCGGGCTTGCCCTCGGCCTTGGCCTGCGCCGTGAGCACTTCGCGCTCGCGGTCCATGGCATCGGCGGGCACTTCCTCCCGCGATACCCAGCGCGGTTGCATGGCCACGACCTGCATGGCCACGTTGTGGGCGAACTCGCGGAAGGCTTCGGTGCGCGCTACGAAGTCGGTCTCGCAGTTGACCTCCACCAGCACCCCCACCTGGTCCCCAGCGTGAATGTAGCTGGCGATGATCCCCTGCGAGGCCGTCTTGCCCTCGCGCTTGGTGGCCACGCTGATGCCCTTCTTGCGCAGGATGTCCACGGCTTCCTCAAAGTCGCCGTTGGCCTCGGCCAGCGCAGCCTTGCAGTCCATGAAACCAGCTCCGGTCTTCTCACGGAGCTTCTTGACGTCCTCGGCGGTGATTGCCATCTGTGCTCTCCTTCGGGAAGGTCCCGGCAGGCCGGGACCGGCTGTAGACGTGGTGACGCCCCGCCGGCGCTTTCCTGTCGCCTCAACGCTCAGTTGCCCGAATCGTCGAAAACCTCAATGAAGGCGTCCTCGGGACTGAGGTCCTCCTCGCTGGCAACTGCCACCTGGCGCTCTTCAGCGGCCACGGCGCTGGCGACTTCGGCCTCCGTCTGGGCGGCCTCCACCAGTGACTGCTGGTACAGGGCGCGCCCCTCCAGGACGGCGTCGGCCATCTTGCCGCTCAGCAAGCGAATGGCGCGAATGGCGTCATCGTTGCCCGGAATGATGTAGTCCACCATGTCCGGGTCGCAGTTGGTATCCACGATGCCGACCACGGGGATCTTGAGCTTGGCGGCCTCGGTGGCGGCAATATGCTCGCGCTTGAGGTCCACGATGAAGATGGCCTGGGGCAGCCGCCTCATGTTGCGGATGCCACCCAGGTAGTTGGCCAGCTTATCGCGCTCACGCTGGTTGTTGAGCGCTTCCTTCTTTGTCAGTCGGCTCCACTCACCGCTTGCCTCTGCCTGGTCCAGCTCGTCCAGGTACTTGACGCGCGATTCGATGGTCGTGAAGTTGGTGAGCATTCCGCCGAGCCAGCGGCGGTTGACATAGGGCATGCCACAGCGCTTTGCGGCGGCCTCGATCGCCTCCGCAGCCTGACGTTTGGTGCCGACGAAGAGCAGCTCTCCGCCAGCCGCAGCCACATCACGCACAAAATGGTAGGCGGCCTCGACGAGCTTGAGTGTCTGGTGGAGATCAATGATGTAGATGCCGTTGCGCTCGTGGTAGATGTACCGCTTCATCTTCGGGTTCCAACGGCGCGTCTGGTGCCCGAAGTGGACTCCTGCTTCCAGGAGTTCCTTCATGGTGATCAAGGCCACAATGGCCACCTCCTCAGCACGAGCTCACAGGGCGAGGGCGCAGAGACTACGGAGCTCGCACATCGCGGCGGGCGGATGACCAATCATCTCGCCCCGCCTGCGACGTTGCACGTCTGCCGCCCGCCTGGTGTCAGACGAGCGTAGAGTACCTCCGGGGGCAACACGCCCTTATACGCCCTCGCCGGCGTGATGCTGGAGGTTTCCTTGCCACCCGCGTTGTCGCACACCCTGGCCCCGACTGCGGCGCGGCAAAACACAATACCATATCGCCTGCGGGAGCGTCAACCAAACGCCAGCCGGCACGCCAGGCCCTTGTCCCCGTCGCCAGACCAGAGGAACCGCCGAAGCCGCCGGCGAAACTCCCTCTGCCATCGCGAACGAGCCGGTCAGCTCGCTGTGAGGTGAGCTCCGATGCTGCGCCCCAGCCGCAGTACCCAGTACGTCACGGCTGCCCGCACCGTCCTCGTGGTCGCCTGCCTTCTTACCCTTCTGACCACGCCTGGAGTGCTGGCCCAGGAGCAGCATGAGGGACTGCTGGCCTGGTACCCCGCCGATGAGGGCACAGGGGAGGTCCTGCACGATGCGATCGGCGGCTACCATGGCCGGATTCTCGGAGCCCGCTGGGTGCGAGAAGGCGAGGCTGTGGCCCTTGATTTCAATGGCCTGAACAGCTACGTGGACTGCGGCGATGCGGAGCCGCTGAGGCTGAAGGACGGGCCCCTGACCATCGCCCTGTGGGTGCGGATCAACACAGACCGGCAGCAGTACCTAATCACGCGCTACGGCTGGTCCCTGTATCTCGCGGCCGGGGGCGTTCCCCACTTCGAGGCCCGTTCCGAAGACAACGCCTCCTGGCAGACACTGGCTGGCGACCGCGCGCTGCAGCTAGACCATTGGCACCACGTGGCGGGGGTGTATGACAAGGCGGCCGGCGAGTGGCGCCTCCTCCTTGACGGCCAGAGGATCGCGGCGGCGCCTCGTCATGAGGGTTTCGGTGGCCTTTACCGCAGCAAACTCGCTTTCGGGAGCTGGGCGTGGACGCAGACGCAGTTTCTCGACGGCCTGCTGGGCGACTTGCGCCTCTACGGCCGGGCTCTCGCCGACGAGGAGATCGCCGCGCTGTACAAGGCGGGCGAAACCCACTACATACGGGGCCTGCGCTCGCCGCCGCGGCTTCTGTCGCTTTGGCTACGGCCGATGCCGACGGTCGGCAAGCTGGTCGTGGACCTGGCCTTCCGCAACCTGGCCGAAGCGGTACCTGAGCCCGGAGCATTGGTGGAACTGGCTCCCGCGGAGGGACCACCTGTGCACACCGCGCGAGTCGCACGGCTGGACCACGAGGGACGCGGCTGGGTGGAGCTTCCCACGGGTGATTTGCGCCCGGGGCAGTACACGGTACGCGCCAGGCTCACCTCCCCGGATGAGCCCCTCCCGGACGTCGCCGACGCTGCTGCCGTCTGGACCAAGTCCGGCGGGAAACCATGGTGGCTCGCTCCCACACCGGGCCCCACGGAGGTCGTGCCCAGGCCCTGGCCCCCCCTTGCGGTCAGTGACTCAGGGGATACCCGGACGGTGGCCTGCTGGAACCGCCGATACCTCTTCCGGGGAGCTCCTTTTCCTGTCGCTGTTGAGAGCGCGGGGGCAGCGCTGCTGGCGCGCCCCATCCGCCTGCGCCTGCGCACTGACCGCGGCACGGGGGTCTGGGTGGCCGGTGGGCTGCGGGTCAAGGAGCAAAGTCCCTCCCACGTCGTCCTCGAGACACAGGCGCGGGGGGCCGGTCTGGCGCTGACCGGACGGACGACAGTCGAGTACGACGGGATGGTCCGCGTGGACTGGCGGATCACGCCGCAGGAGGCTCGGGAGCTACAGGAGCTGGTGTGTGAAATACCTCTGCGCGCCGACATCGCCAGGTACTGGTACTACTACCCCGACCGATCGAGAAGCTGGGAAGACCACCGACCGGGCAGTCTGCCGGCGGACGCAGTGAGGATACCCTTCAACCCCACGATCTGGCTCGGCGACGAGACTCGTGGACTGCAGTGGTTCACGGAGCACGACGCCGACTGGCTACCGGCCGACCGCGAGGGAGCCGTCACGGTGACCCGCGATGGGGATGCAGTGCTGCTGAAGCTCCATCTGATCGGGCGCCCGGTGGCGCTGGATCCGGCCAGCGCTGCCACGTCTCCGGGAGGACAGGCTGCAGTCGGCTCATTGGCCTACACGTTCGGTTTCCAGGCCACCCCGGTGAAGCCCGTCACCCGTGATGCCTGGGACCTGCGCTCCTCCACGCTCTACACGTCCGTCTACTCGGTTGCCGAACCTGGACCCGACGGCACCTGCGGCCTGGACCGGATAGCGGCGGCCGGCGTCAAGACACTGTCACTGATGGACTGGACCAACATCCTTTGCTACAACCAGCCCACGGAACCCGATAAGCTGCGGCACTTCGTGCAGGAGTGCCACAAGCGCGGGATACAGGTGCTGGTCTACTTTGGGTTCCAAATCTCCGATGCGGCTCCGGAGTTCGCCGAATGGATGGACCAGGTGGCCAACTGGTACGAGCCGCGGCGGTACTCCTACGATTCTGGCCTGGATAACTACCCACCCAAGCCGACGCAGACGGTCTACCGCGTGTGCTACCAGAGCGCCTGGGCGGACTTCGTCGTGGCCGGGGCGGCGCGGTGCATGGACGAGTTTGGGGTGGACGGTGTCTACCTGGACGGGACGGGCTGTCCGCTACCCTGCTACAACCCCTACCACGGCTGCGGCCCGGTAGCCGGGGACGGCACTGCGCACCCCCGGACGACATTCTTTGCCACGCGCCGGATGATGCAGCGGCTGTACGCGGAGATCATGTCCCGCAACCCCAACGGGCAGATCAACCTGCACAACTCGTCCTTCATGACCATGCCCAGCATGGCCTTTGCTACGAGCTGTTGGGACGGCGAGCAGCTTTCCACCACGCCAGACCGGCCAATGCCGGAACGCATGCCGCTGGATTACTTCCGCACCGAGTTCATGGGTCACCAGTGGGGGGTGGCGCAAGAGTTCCTGGACTACGTTCTCCCCTACCCCTTTGCCACCGAGTGGGGCTTGACGCTACTGCATGACGTGCCCATCCGGCCCTACATGTACGAGGAGCAGTATGACCTGACCTCGAGGCTCTGGCGCCTGATGGACGAGTTTGGGCGCAGACAGGCGCAGTGGCTGCCCTACTGGTCGAACACTGACGCCGTCTCTGTCGAGCCGCGGGGGGCCTATGCCAGCCTCTACCGCCATCCTCGCAACGGCGTCCTGGTAGTCGTGATGAACTACACCACCCAGGCGGCGGCAGTTCGCGCGAGCTTGCAGACGGCCCGACTGGGCCTGCCCGCGGACGCGCAGGCCCGTGACGGCCTGACCGGGGAACTGTGGCCCATCCAGGAGGGCCGGCTTGAGCTTCCGCTGGAGCCGCTGGGCTGGAAGGCCATCTGGGTGCGCTGAGACCGCAACAACGCTGCCGACCCCCGGAGGAGGTCGGCAGCGAACAGTAAGCCTCAGGCGGGTCCACTCACTGGCTGGCAGGGGGCGCAGTGTCCGTGGTATCGCCCTCGGGCGCTGGCTGCACCTCGGGGAAGAGCGGCTGGTTCAGGGTCACGCTGTCACGGTAGCGCTTCAGGTCGCGCAGCAGATTCTCCAGCCGGATGATGAGCTGATCCAGAACCTGCTCCCCGGCGATGGCCTCGTAACATTCCACCTCACCCAGTTCCACAAAGCGGTCGGAGCCCCAGTTCGAGGTGATGACCAGTCTGAGGTAGCGGGCCTCCACCGGCAGGAAATCAAAGGTCTGGCGCAGAGGCTTGTTCAGCAGCCGTCCGCTCTTCACCAGGGCCCAGGGGCCGTCCTTGGTGGTCGTCGAGACGTACAGCTCGAAGTCTCGGGCCCCACGGCCGATCACGGGCGGGTCTACTGTGGTTGGGTCCAGCACCAACCGCGTGATGAGACGCGTTTTCTCGTCGCGGAAAGCAAAGATTATCCACGCCGGGTCGCCCTGCTTGGGCGGAACGTTGGACGACCATCCGTGGGAGTCTTCGGGACGATAGGTGCCCGTAACGTACTTGCCATCAATGAGGTTGGCTGCCTGCCACTGGGGCACCGGCCGCTTGTTCTCATCGAGCATCTCACTGGAGTAAGCGATGATGCGGCCGCCGTTGGCGGCCAGAAGGATGTTGGTGGTACCGGCGGCAAAGCCGGGATCGTCGCGCTGGGCTAGCGCGAAGGGGCATAGCAGGGCCACCGCTCCTACTGTGGGTAGCCAAAACCGCATGGGCGATCTCCTCTCTTGCGGCCCGTCAAGGCCCCCCCGGCCTGACAGGCGGAAGGAGCCAGTCTGTACACGACGTCAACGTTCCGTGGGACTCTCCGGGGCCGGGGCAGGCGCCGAAAAGACGCTACGGTCGTTGTGCAGCACCTCGATGGTGGCATTGCCTACCACCTTCAGGGGGAACTCCCTTGATGCCCCCGCATCCATCGTGGCAGCCACGACCTCGCGCCCAGTGTCATCGTTCTTGACGATCTGGATCCGCTGCCCCATCTCCGTCCCCATGGCGGAGATCTTCACGATCAGCCGCCGTTCGCCTGGCCTGTCGCTACTGAAGGTTTCGTCGGGCACGATGTCCACTACCGGGTTCTCGGCCACCGCCTCGTCCCCCCCGTTCGCCGGCGTGACCGGTTCAGGCTTGGTCGGCTCCGGCCCCTTGCTCACTGTCAGGTCAACGGGTGTGCCCAACTCGGCCATGAGTCCCGGTCCGGGGACCTGTTTGACGACCAGCCCCGCCGGAACGCTCTCGTGATAGATCTGCTCCACAGTGCCAACGTGCAGGCCCTCTTTCTCGAGCCGTTCCGTAGCCTCGGCAACCGAGCGCTGCGTGACGTTGGGCACGGTGGCCGTCTGCTTGCCGCGGCTGATCGTCAGGTCCACCGCCGACCCCGGCTCAACCATTTCCCCGATGCCCGGCACCTGGTCTACCACCGTGCCCTCGGGAGCCGTGTCCACCTCGACATACGTGATCCGGCCACGTTTCAGACCGGCCTTGGCCAGCTCCTCCTCCGCGCGCGCCTGAGTCAGTCCTTTGACCGGCGGAACGGCGACTTGTCGCGGTGCCTGACCGGGGTAGAAGGCCTGTTTGACCAGGAAAGCGACCCCAATCAGGGCCGCAAGGGCCACCACGATCGCCAGTGCCGTCATGGCGGCAACACTGGCAGGGGCCCGCTCCGGCGCCCGCGTCGGCGCACCCACCACAGGACCGGGCACCACAGGCGACGGCCGCGGGACTGTCGCAGGAGCCCCCACGGGCACCTGGGCCGGGCTGAGCGGCAGGGTAGCTTCCTCGGACGGCACGCCCAGCACACCGGTGCGGTCCAGTTCCACCCCATCGGCCAGCTTCTCCAGATCGGTCAGCAACTCGTCAGCCGTGCGGTACCGGCGCGTGGTCTCACGCGCCATGGCCTTGTTGATGACGAACTCCGCCGACGGCGTGATAGCCGGATTGAGAGCTCGCAATGATGGCGGCCGCTCGCGCACATGCTTGGCCGCGATCTCGGCAGCGGTCGCGCCCGTAAAGGGCACGCGCCCGGTCACGCACTCAAACATTACCACGCCCAGGGAGTAGATGTCCGACTGTGCCGTCGCTGGCCCACCCTGAGCCTGCTCCGGTGAGATGTAGTAAGCACTGCCCAACACCTGCCCATCCTCGGTCAGCCCGTGCTCACCGGCAGCGGCGGCAATGCCAAAGTCAGAGAGCTTCACGCGCCCATCGTCAGTGAAGAGTATGTTGTGGGGCTTGACATCCCGATGCACCAGGCCCTGGCGATGGGCGTAGGCCAAGGCTCGCGCGGCCTGGATGCTGACCTCCAGTACCTTCCGCAATGGCAGGGGTGCATACTCGCGAATGATACGCTTGAGGTCTGGCTCAGGCAGATACTCCATCACGATGTAGTAGATGTCGCCATCTACCCCAGTGTCGAAGAGCTGAACGATGTTGGGGTGATTCAGCTTGGCGGCAGCGTGGGCTTCACGACGGAAGCGCAACACAGCGTCCGGGTTCTCCGCCATCTCCGGGCGAAGAATCTTGACCGCGACGTCTCGTTCCAGCGTGATGTCAAGCCCCCTGTAGACGGTGGCCAGTCCACCCTCGCCGATGCGGCTATCCAGGCGATAGCGCCCGGCGATCAGTGAGCCTTCCATGCAAGCTTTCACCACCTTCGCATACGGCAGACCAACCACCGCAGATGCTCGCGCTACCGCTGGGACGCTGCTAACGCGACTGCTCCAGCAGCGTTGCCAGCACTCGCCGCGCAATGGGGAGTGCCATCTCGCTGCCGGAGCCGGCGTGCTCAACAATCACCGTTACCACGTAACGGGGAGCATCGGCCGGTGCGAAACACGTGAACCACGCGTGAGGCTCTTTGCCGCGAACCTCCGCTGAGCCCGTCTTGGCAGCCACTTTGGTCCACGACATGCCCATGCCCCGCCCTGTTCCTCTTTCCACCACTTGCTCCATCATACCTGCCAAGGTGGCGGCCGTCGCTGGCGACACAGCCTGTCCCAGGGCTTTGGCCTGTCCGCGAGCGACCACCACGCCTTCGGGGCTCTTGACGGCCTCCACGAGGTAGGGCTGCAGGACCTGTCCACGGTTGGCGATGGCAGCCGTCAGTCGGGCCACCTGCAGGGGCGAGAGCATTGTTGCCCCCTGACCGAAACCGGCTTCGGCCAGTGCCACCTTGCCCTTGAAGCCGCGGAAATCATACATGCGCCCGGCGGCGCTGGGCAGAGCCAGGTCTGCCTGGTCCAGCAGGTGGAACCGCTTGCCGTAACTGATGAAGTTCTCGATGCCGATCTGCGCCGCCAGTTTGGCAAAGACCACATTGCACGAATCGTAGAAGGCCTCGTTGAGGTCAAGGGTGCCATGCCCCGCCGGGCGGCGACAGACGACCGTGGCGTTGTTGACCCGCTCGCGACCCCGGCAGGTGAACTCTGTCCGGGGGTTCACCAGGCCCAGGTCAAGGGCGACGGCGGCAGTGAAGACCTTGAACACCGACCCCGGAGCATACAACCCTTGCAGGGCTCGGTTCAGTTCCGGCGACTGGGGGTCCAGCCGGAACAGCTCGTACTCATCGGTGGTGGAGGTGACCAAAGCGGGGTCATAGGCAGGAGCGCTGACCAGGGCCAGCACCGCCCCTGTGGTCGGGTCCAGAGCCACCACCGCGCCCCGCTTGCCTTCCAGCTCCTCGGTAGCCACCTTCTGCGCGGCCGCGTTGATCGTGAGCACGATGTCGTTGCCCTGGGGCTGTCCGCGCAGCAAGTCCCGCCAGGGGTTGGCGTAGACACCCTGGCCGAACAGGGCGTCACTGAGGCCCTTCTGCAGCCCACTCTGGGCGTTGTAGCCGGTCAGGTGGCAGAAATCGCGCCCCTGGGGATAGACCGCCGTCCAGCCCTTCTCCCCACGTTGGCGATCAAGAACGAGCTGGTTGTCCACAGTGTACGCCCGGCCGGGCTTGATCCTCTGCAAACGCAATCGTTGCCGCTGATTGTTCGGATCGGCGGCCAGACGGGGAGCCATGAGCACCTGCCAGTAGGTGAGCACCAGGAACAGCAGGCCGAAGCCAGCCAAAATGAGCGCCAGTAGGCGACGAATCTGGGGGGCATACTCAGTCATGGCACCAGTGGCGACAGGGCGGCTCCCGTCAAGCGTCGGGGCTCGGCGGCAGGCAGTCGCGAGACACCGCCAGCAGCAACCCGAGCGCGATGAAGTTCACGACAACAGAGGTCCCTCCATAGCTGACGAAGGGCAGAGTGATGCCCGTTAGCGGAACCAGCCGGAGACAGCCTCCAACGATCACCAGCGTCTGGAGACCAAAGACCGTCGCCAGACAGGCCGCCAGGAGGGCGCCATAGGGATGGCGGGCCCGCCAGGCGATGGAGTAGCTGCGTGCGGTCACCAGCACATAGAGCAGCAGCAAAGCGAAGGTGCCCGCCAGGCCCAACTCCTCGGCTGCCACGGAGAAGATCATGTCAGTGCCTGCCGCCGGCAGCAGCTCCGGGAAGCCCTGTCCCATGCCGACGCCGCTGACCCCTCCTGCCGCCAGAGAGTAAAGGGACTGCAGGATCTGGTATCCCCCTCCCTGAGCGTCAGCCCACGGATTGAGCCACGCCCCAACGCGCACGCTGACGTGCGGGAAGAACCGTGTCGCAGCCACCATGCCCGCCAGGAACAGGATGACGCTCAGCAGAGCATAGACCTTGCGCCCGGTCGCCAGGTAGGTCACCGCGACAAACAGCCCGAAGAACAGCGCCGCCGCGCCGAGGTCGCGCTGCATGACGAAGATCGCCAGGCAGAACATCACCATCAGGATCAGCGGTCCCACGTACTTCAGTCCGGGGAGGACCACACCGGGACGAAACGACACCTGGGCCCGGATGATCGGGCCCTTGTCGGCCACGTACCCTGCCAGGAACAAGCACATGAGCACCTTGGCCACCTCGCCGGGCTGGAAGACGAAGAAATCCCGGATGCCCAACCAGAGGCGGGCGCCGTTGACCTCAATGCCCAAAACCATCGTCACGCCCAGCAGGGCGACAGCCAGGGCGCCGGCGGTGTACTTCCAGCGGGCCAGGCCAGCGACGTCATCAACCAGCCAGTAGGTGGCCAGCAGCGCGGCCAGGCCCAGGACCATCCACACGACCTGCTTGGAGGCCAGAGCAGGGGCGATACGCCACAGCAACACCACGCCCAACCCGCAGAGCAGAGACGCGTAGGGCAGCAGATGGGTGTCACGCCCACGGCCATCGGGGCGCAGGATGAGGCTCGTGATGACGAACCCGGCGCCGACCGTGGTCACCCGCAGCGCTCGCAGCAGCGACTGGTCCTGGGCCAGACACACCAGCACCATCCCCAGGGTGGCAACCAGGGTGCTGGTTAGCAACAGACCCAGTTCACGGCGACAAGCGTTACTGATAGGGAAGCCTCACTCGATGCCCGGGGCGCGGTAGTCCAAAGCCACCGTGCCAATGTTGATGCGGTCACCGTCACGCAGGACCACGTCACCGGTGATGCGGCGGCCATTGTGGTAGGTCCCGTTGGTGCTGTCACGGTCACGCAATATGCGCTCGCCCCCGTGAGTGAAGATGAGGGCGTGGTGAGACGAGCAGAAGCGATCGTCAATGACGAGGCCGTTGTCATCAGCGCGCCCGATGGTCAGGGCAGCGGTCAACTCGATGACCTGGCCCGCCAGCAACCGCGACTGGCCGGGTTCCTGCACGACGAGACGAGGGCGGGCATGTTCATGGGAGATTGCGGACACCAGTGGTGAGCCGTCAGCGGCGCCACTCCTCGCGGTCGCGGGGGGCGCACCAGCGCTGGCCACGGGATGAGCAACCGGGGCAGGGACAGGACGTGGGGCCGGCTGAGGGGGCACCGGAGCTACCCCCGCACTGGCCTCCAGGCCCATCTGGCGGAAAAGACCGCGGAAGGCCCACGTCAAGAAGGCGTAGAGCGCGGCCAGGAAGGCGAACTTCCCGATAAGCAGGATAAGGCCCAATGGCATGTCCACGACCGATCACCTCAGAGACCAGCTCGGGGCCCCTGACCGATGCGTACCCGTAGCTGTACCAACCCGAACTCCAACAGGTCGCCGTCGTAGATCGGCTGCCGCGATACCTGCTGTCCATTCACGAAGGAACCGTTCTGACTGGCCAGGTCGCGCAGTTCGTACGCCACCAGGTTCCAGGCCACCTCCGCATGGTGCCTGGAGACCGCGGCGTCTTCCAGGCGCACGTCACAGTCGGCGCTGCGCCCGATGACCGTACGATCCGCCAGCTCCCAGACGTGCCCCCTCACCCCGGAGCCGGTCATTCCCTCAAGCCAGGCTGGCGGCCGCGGCGCAAAGGCCGAACTACAGCGCATCTGTCCCTGTCCCAGGGACTCATCGGGTGTCACCAGTACGGTGATCCCCGAGCCCACCAGCAGACCCTGCAGGGCGGCGAACTGCGCCAGGTGGGCCGCCAGCTCACGCTCCACGGAGGTCAGCGCGCTGGCAAGCTTGCGGTGATCCTCCAGGCTCAGGCTCAGCGTATAGGCGTTGTGCGCGAAGGTGCCGTCGGGTGTGTGCAGCCGGGAAGCATCCATGGCTTCGCGCAGAGCAGCCGCCATCTCCAGCGGCTGCACGGTCTGCGGGAACAACTGAGCGAAAGGACCCTCAAGAGCTGCTCGCAGGGCCTCCTCAAGCCGACGTAGCACTATGGTGCCTCCCGGTTCACCCGCAAGACATGGGGCATTATAGCAGATGGGGAGGCTTTGCGTCACTAGCGCGTAACTGCCCCCTCGTTGCTGGAGTATCAGGACTGTCTTGACTTCCTCGGTGTTTCGGACTATAGTAATAATCGAACATTTGTTCCATAACCGAGGAAGCCATGGAACGTCTTATCCTGCACGCCGACATGGATGCCTTTTTCGCCAGCGTCATCCAGGTCCTCAAGCCGCAATATCGGGGCCAACCCGTGATCGTCGGAGGACCGGGGGAACGAGGTGTAGTCTCGGCCGCCTCCTATGAGGCTCGCAAGTTTGGTGTCCATTCTGCCATGCCCCTGTGGAAAGCACGCCAGCTCTGTCCACGGGGGCACTTCCTTCCTGTAGATGGTCCTGCCTGCCAGGATTTCTCGCGCCGCGCCCTGGCCATCTACCAGCGTTATACTCCACGTCTCCTCCCCATCTCCATTGATGAGGTTTGCCTGGACATCACTGGCAGCCAGAAGCTGTTCGGGCCTCCGCTGCAGATTGCCCGGGAGATCCAAAAGGCCATTTACGACGAACTGGGACTGACGGTCTCCATCGGCCTGGGCCCCAACCGTTTGGTGGCCAAGATGGCTTCTGAGTGGCAGAAGCCCAACGGTTTGACCCGGATTACCGCCGACCAGTTGCCAGAGATCTTTGCCCCTTTGCCGGTAAGCAAGCTCTGGGGCTTGGGACCGGTGACGGCCCAGCGTCTGCAGCGCCTGGGAATCAGCACCATCGGTCAACTCCAACGTATCTCCCTGTTGCTCCTGGAGCGTGAGTTCGGTCTCATGGGGCGTCATCTCTATGCCGCTTCCCGCGGACAGGATGACAGCCCGGTACCACTTTACGATGGTAAGCGCGAGTATAGGCAGATGAGCGAGGAGCGCACTCTGGCCCGGGATACGCGCGACGTGGAACTGCTCAGCCTGACGCTCCTGGGTCTTTGTGACCATCTGGGTTGGCGCTTGCGACGCGAGGGCTATCAAGGGCGCCAGGTGACCCTGAAGATCCGCCTGGCGGACTTTCAGACCATGACCAGAAGCGTCACCCTGTCGGCTCCGACAGATGTGGACTACACCATTTTCCAGGCTGCGGACCGCTTGCTGCGCAGCCAGCATTTCGGGGCCAAACGGGTGCGGCTCATCGGCGTCGCGGTCTCTGGCCTGGTACAGGACGGAACGCCGGTGCAGCTATCCCTGTTCAGCGAAGGGCCCGGCCGCCAACGCCGCCTCAGCCGCGCCCGGGACGACATTACAAGCCGTTTTGGGCCTGATGTCATTTCGCGGGCCAGTTTGATGGCTGGGTAGGAGTCCAGGCCATGCCGGGCGAAACACCCGCCAGCACATGCAGAGGAAACAGCAGTGAACACGCGATACGCGCCGCTTATCGCCCTGGCGACAGCCGCTCTTACGCGGCTGGTCATGGCCGAACCCGCTATCCCGCCACGCCCGCTGCCCTGGAGGGGCCCCCAGATGCCCAAGGTCTCAGGCTTGATGTTCAACCAGGACTGTACCGACTTCTTCTACCGTAACACGATCCGCGACGGAGTAGACGGGGGCGCACTGCTGGATGAGTATGTCGACCTGTTGGCCGAAGCCGGCGTGACGGTGCTGCTCTGCAACACGAACGCCCGGAAAACGAACTACGACAGTGACGTCTGGGAGACCTTCTGGGACGGCTATGACCCTGACGGTCCCGACGACCAGCCCTTCCTGAAGCCCATCCCGCCGGCGGAAATCGCCGACTGGCGCCGGATGGTGCACAGCATGTATGCGCTGCACGCCCAGGGCGTGGACTACCCCGCCCGCATGGCGGAACGCTGCCGCCTCCGTGGCATCTCCCCGTGGATCTCGCTGCGCATGAACGATGTGCACATCAACGACAACCTGGCGCACC
>JABLXH010000029.1 GCA_013178155.1 Armatimonadota bacterium
TGGCGCGACCAGCGCTACTTCCGCGGCGGCGACATGCCCTACTATGCGCGCGGCCTTGACTACGGACACCCCGAAGTCCGTGAGATGTACCGCAAGTTGATCGTGGAAAGCCTCCAGCGCTATGACATTGACGGGCTGGAGCTGGACTTCATGCGCGAACCGTATCTGTTTCGGCAGGGCGCAGAGCAGGAGGGTGCCGAGATCCTCAGGGAGTGGCTGCGGGGCGTCCGTCGCCTGGTCTACGACGCCGGCGTCCGCCGCGGCCACCCCATTGCGCTGGCCGTCCGGGTGCCGTCGCGTATCGAGGTGGCCGAGAGCTGGGGCCTGGACGCGGTGCGCTGGGCCCACGAGGGGCTCGTGGACGTGGTGGTGGCCACGCCACGTTGGGCTACGCTCGAGTATGACATGCCGCTGGATGATTGGGCTGAGGCTCTGGGAGGGACTGGCGTGACCCTTGCCGGCGGCCTGGAGATACTGCACCGCCCAACGCCAGGCTCCCCGCCGGTCAGCGCCTCCGCCGAACAGGCTACCGGCGCAGCGGTCAATGTGCTGGCGTTCGGGAGCGACGTGGTCTACCTGTTCAACTACTTCGCCACGGCGGGCTGGCCCAAGGAGGACTACGTCCGTACCCTCCGGGCCATGTCACGGCTCTCGGAGCTGGTGCGGCTGCCCCGCCGGCATGCCATCACCTGGCGCGACATCACGGCTGTCGGTGAGCAGTACAAGCCCCCCCTGCCCGCCTCCGGCCCGGACGTGGAGCTGGCGCTGCCCACGGGACCGCCTCCCGGCCCCAGTGCCAACGTTACCCTGGAAGTCACCCTTATGCGCCCGCAGGACGCCCCCTACGTCCCCCCCGAAGCCACTGTCAACGGGACCGCCTGCCCGCTCAAGGAGGAGCAATGGCAGGGGCAGTCGGGGCTCCTGGTCTACGAGGTGCCGCCAGCAGCGCTGCCAGGCAACCGGCGCGACACGGTGCGGCTTACGACGCCGGGCGGCCAACCGTTCATGGTGGCCGCCCTCGAGATCCGCATCGTGCCGGCCGATTGATGGCAAGGTTCGCAGAGTTCTAGCACTCGCCGGCCATTTCCGCCCGCAGCCGCTCGCAGACCGCCAGCGTCGCTGGGTGGCCGTCGTTGAGACCCGGCAACTGGGCCACCAGGCTCGCCCGCTCGCACTGACGCGCTACGGCTGCCACCCATCGCACCAGAGGACCGTCGCCACTTGCCGCGTACTCATCCGCGACACGCTCGCAGAAGCTGTGCATCGTGGCCGAGCGCTCACGGCTCACCGCCCGTCCGGCGTCGCTGCGCAGCAGACCCATCAGCTCGTCCTTGCGTGGCAGCCAGCCCGCGAAGCCAAGGATGGTGTCCTCCAGCGTCGAGTGGTGCCCGGCGCGGATGGTGATGAACCGCCAGGTGGCGACGAGCCCGAAGTTGGCGTCAATCAGGTCGGCGTCGCCCAGCACACGGTTCTCGACCGGATGCTCCGGCGTGTTATCGCCTGAGTGTGTCGCGATGGCGAACTCCACTCGCTCCACAAGCGACCCGTCCAGCCCCAGACCCCGCATGAGCTCCGCAGCCTCGACGGCGCCCACCTGGGCGTGCCCCGCCCCCTCCGGCTTGGCCAGGTCATGCAGCAGAGCCGCCAGGTCAACGACCAGCGTGTCCGCCCCTTCGGCCTGGGCCAGCTTCCGCGCCAGCGCGCGCACGCGCTCGGTGTGCTCGTAAGTGTAGCCCGGCCAGTGGAACCCCTCCCACTGCCGCGGCCACTCCGCCAGGCGGTCGCGCACTACGGCTTCCAATGCCGCCATCTGTGCTGTAGTCACCGGTAGCGTCATGGCACTCCTTCGTGGTATCGCAGCGGTCAGTGCGAGTGCATCCAGAAATCCCGTTGGCTCAATGGTACATTCACGCGCGCACCGTTCTGCCGGTGGGACTCGATGAGGGCAAAGGCTATCTCCTCCGCTTTCACGGCGGTGCGGATGCCCTGACGGGTCTCGCCGCCGGTGTCCAGGGCGTGCACCAGGTCGTCGATGAGGCGGACCGTGGGGCTGACTCGCTCGTAAGGCGGAAACTCCGCGGGCAGGTATTCCTCATAGCCGCCAACATTCCCCCGGCAACGTAGCTGGAACTCCATGCCGTTGTTGCGGACCTCGACCACGCAGCGGGTCCCAATCGCGGCGAACTCCGCCCACACGGCCGTGCTCAAGAGATAGGCACGGACGCCATTGGCAAACTGCACGATCCCGGTGGCGTCAACGTCCTCCTCCCAGCGGGCGGCGTGCGGGTCAAAGCCTGGTGACGTCACCGTGCCCTGTACCCACTCGACGTCCGGGTCACCCGCCCAGTACAGCATCAGATCAAAGAAGTGGCTGGCGGAATGCAGCACGCTGCCGACGCTATAGGTGATGACAGAGTTCAGATGGCCGAGGGTCCCGTCCTCCACCATGCGTCGCACCTGCTCCATGCCGGGGTGCCAGCGGCGCAGGGTCCCAGTGTTGAACTTGACGCCATGACCTTCGACAGCCGCCACCATGGCATCCGCCTCGGCCAGGGAGCAACAGAGCGCCTTCTCGCAGTAGATGGCCCGGGCGCCGTGTTCAGCGGCGAAGATCACGATCTCCGCGTGGAGCGTGGCGGGTGTCGTCACGCTGACGATGTCGGGGTGCTCGGCCGCGATCATCTCACGATAGTCATCGTAGACGCGAGGCACGCCGTACCGCCCCTGCAGAGCTCGCGCCTTGGCGATGTCCGGGTCAGCAAAGGCCACCAGCTTCACCTCCGGCACCTCGGCGTAGCCCGCCGCGTGCGAGTAAGGTCGGATGCAAGCCGCGTAGTCCACGACTTCGTCGTCGATGGTTCCGGCCATGCGCCCCGCCCCTACGATGACGGCCCTGTACCGCGCCATGCAGTGCCTCCGTCCCGGCTCCGACAGCTAGCTCATCGGGTGGCTGTGCTTCGTCGCCTGGTCCGGCATCTCCTGCCCTTGCGCGTGGGGCTGGCTACAGACTATAACATACGGCAAAGACTCACCCGGCGCGACCGGGTGACGCGGTCAGGAGAGGTGCGCATGAAGTTCAGCTTGTGGGTCATGCTTGCCCTGGTAGGCCTTGGAGTGGTTGGCGGGGCCCTGTCCGGGTTATTGGGCATCGGCAGCGGAATCATCATGGTGCCGGTGCTCTCAGCCATCTGGGCCAAGAACCCGGATGCTCAGAAGCTGGCTCAGGGCACGGCGCTGGCGGTCATGGTCCCGATGGCTATCGCCGGCTCGCTGAGCTATCACTTCGGGGGCCAGCAGGACAACCTGCGCCTGAGCCTGCTTCTGGGCCTGTGGGCCATCATCGTCGGCGGGCTGGCGCTGTCCTTGCCCATGCGGTTCCAGGGGCTCCTCGGGGTAACGGACACTCTGGACCTCGTCAACTGGAACTATGTGGTGCTTCTGGCCCTGGGGGCGGTGATCGGGAGTATGTACCTGGGTGCACCGCTGGCGGCGTACCTCCCCAGCGCGGTGCTCAAGAAGATCTTCGGCTTCTTCATCATCATCGTCGGCCTGCGCATGGTAGGCTTCTGGGCCTGGCTGGGAAGCTTCTTCATGGCCCGTCCCGCCGCCTGAGCGACAGGAATCACGGGAACCCTGGCATGGCGGCTGGGGTCTGCTAGACGGTTGTGTCGTTCACATCGCGGTCAGGGAGGGTGACAGTGATGCGACGCTGGGTCTGGTTGTGGGTCGTGGTGGCGGCCGGAACAGCCTGGGCGCAGGAGCAGCAGAGGCGGGAGTTCCCTCTGCGGTGGGCCAGTGCCGAGGAGGTGGCCGCTCTCTTCGGTGCGCCTGCGGCCGCACCCGACGAGGCTTCACCAGTGGCGCGCGCGGCCCTGATCAGCGAACCTGAGCTGCTGGCGAAGCAAGTCCTGCCTCCGCCCCCTGGCACGGCAGGACGCTGGGTCTTGTACGTCGAGAGCGCGAACCTTACTGCCCCGCGGTCGTCGCCGGGCGAGTCGGGCAACCGGACCTCGATCCGCCCGCCGGGTCTCGTCGGGCCGGTGACGGCTGTTGCGGGCCGCAATGCTGTGAGCGCCACGGGCACGCCCGACAGCCTGGACAAGCTGGGGGAAGTCCTCGCGCTGCTCGACCGCCCGGCCCGGCGCGTGCGGCTCGAGGTCATGGTGCTGGACCCGGCCATCGCGCGCACAGTCGCGGCCGACGCCGACTGGAAGGAGTCGCAGAGCGAAGATGAGACCCCGGCCCGGTTCGCCCACATGGCGCTGGACAGGGCCATCGCCCCCGAGATGCGCCTGGCGCTGCCCACGGCCACGGTCCTGGCCGACAATGCCCGCAACGCCCAGGCGCAGTTCACCGAGATCCTTCCTCACGTCGCCGAGACCAACGGACAGATGCTGCCCCGTGCCATTGTCGCGGCAGTCGGGGTCAGCTTGCAGCCCCGGGTCGATGCGGACGACAGCGTCACTCTAGCGATGTACGGCACGACAATGACAACGCTGGTCGAGACGGCCCCTGACGACCCCGGTTACCCGACGGCGCACTCGGAACTGAGCAGCACAGTGCGGGTGAAAAACGGCGAGACGCTCCTGCTGCAACTCCCGGCCACAGGCGCCGACGTCGTGTTGGACGGCTGGCTGGCCGACCATGCGGCGCTTGGGACACGGTACCTGCGGACGCCGCTTCTGGCCATCACGCCCTATGTGCTGCCGCCATCGGACGGTGCCGCCAAGCTATCGGCTCGGCCCGGTCCCTGAGCTGGTTCGTGGTACTGACCGGCCAGGAAGGGGCCTGCCTGGGACGTAGGGGCTACCGGGGCGGATGATCTGCGCCGGCGTCCGGAACGCAGCGTTATAAAGTGGCGCCGCTGTCTGGGCGTCAATCACCTCCTCCACGTGTTCGCGCACATGCACCCAAGCCACCGGCTTCCCCTTACTCCGCACTGTCACCAGGCCCGGAAACCCGTTGGCAGTGAAGATGCCAGGGGGGTAGGGCGTGGCCGCCGTGACCACCGCCGCGCACACATCGTTCCGATGCTCCAGGAAAGCCCTCGGTGGGGGATCGGCGGCGGTATAGCCACCGGTTACACACTCGCGACCGAAGTACCAGAACGCCAGTGCCGGGTCGTGGGCCACGAAGACACGGTCTGTGGGATGCAGGCGCGTGCGGACCCAGTACCCTGCCGCCTTCAGGCCTGTCTCGGGCGCCATGGCGCCATAGGGGGCCTGCAGACGCGGCCAGAGCACTCCCTGCAACGGCTGCACCTGGTACACGCAGGCGAACGTGGCGAGGAGGGTACCCGCTGACAACACAGTGGCCAGGCCCGTCCGCAAGCCCGCCTGGCGCAGACCCATCACCCCGGAGGCCACCAGCAGCGCCACCGCTACCAGGAGATGGTTGTGATAGCATGTCACCAACGTGACTTCCCTGGTCATGGCGAACAGAAACGGGGCAGCGGTCAACGCTAACCACAAGCTCAGCCACCGGCGGTACTCCGGCGCAAGCTGCCGAAGACCGCGCGGGATGAGGGTCAGCCCCAGCATGAGCAGCAGACCGGCGTTGAACCACAGGTCGCTGGCGAAGGACATCAGGTGGAAACCCCAGCGAGCCTTGTGCTCGGCAAGGACGGTACCCAGATAGGTCTGGTCGGGGTACCCCAACCGGCAGGCATAGGCATACGCCGCCACGTAGGGTAGGAACATGACGACCGGCGGTACGAACAGCGTCGGTCGCAGCACCAGACGCGCCAGCCCACGGCTGCCTTCGTAGCCCGCCGGCCGTGGCCCCAGGGCCAGAAGTCCCAGCAGTATGACGGCTCCGATGGCGAACTGCACGTCCCCGCACAGGTACAGCCCCACCGCGAGCCCGGCCACCCACTGCCGGCGCCGCTGCCCGGGTGCCTCCACATACCGCATCAGCGCTATGATGGCCATCAGAAGGAGCAGTGAGTTGAAGGTGACACTGCCGCCGATGGTCCGCGACCAGGTGACCGCATGGGGCATCACCGCCACCAGCAGTGAGGCCAGCAGAGCGCCCGCTTCCCCGACCAGGCGCCTTCCTGCGAGGAAGACAAGGTAGCACACCCCCACGCCGCACAGCACCATTGGCAGTGCCAGGGTGAACTCGTTGACACCAATGCCCAGAGACGCCAACAGGCGCACGTAGGCGTCCCAGCCGACGAACATCGGCCAGCCGTAGTCCCAGCTCATGATGCGTCCGAGGGCGCTGGAGGCCAGATCGGCCGAGAGCCAGGGCAGTTGCGCGTTGTTGACGATGAAGTAGGCCCACAGGCCCTCATCGGGCCCGGCGTACGTCAGGTGACGCAGGCCGTGGAGCCGCAGTAGCAGCGCCAGGGTCAGCACTGCCATGAGAGCCACGCGCCGCAGGTTCTCCTTGCCGGCGGCAGCGACCGAGGTGAGCATGGGGAACGCCTAGTCCAGGAAGCGATAGCGGACGATGGCCCCCAGGGCGGTGAGGCCGTCCTTCCAGCTGATCTTCTTACCTTCAGCGTAGGTGCGGCCCCGGTAGCTGATGGGGACCTCGTAGATGACGCATTTGGCCCGCGCAACCTTGGCGGTGAACTCGGGCTCGAAGGTGAAGCGGTCGGCCCGCAGGCGAATGCGTTGCAGGACTTCCCGTCGGAAAACCTTGTAGCAGGTCTCCATGTCGGTGAGGTTCAGGTTGTTCAGCATGTTAGACAGGAAAGTCAGGAAGCGATTGCCGACGGCGTGCCAGAAGTAGATGACACGGTGGGGACCACCCAGAAAGCGCGACCCGAAGACAACGTCCGCCCCGTCGTTGAGGATCGGCTCCAGCAGGCTGTCGTAGTCGCGAGGGTGGTATTCAAGGTCGGCGTCCTGGATGATGATGATGTCACCACTGGCCACGCTGAAGCCGGTGCGCAGGGCAGCACCCTTGCCGCGGTTCCGGTCATGGTGCAGCACGCGCACCCGGGGTTCCCGGCTGGCGAGCTCAGTGAGCACCGCCTCCGTGCCATCGGTGGACCCGTCATTGACGATGATCAACTCCAGATCATGGGCCGTGCTGAGCACTCGGTCAGCGATCTGTGCCACGGTGGCGGATTCGTTGTAGACGGGCATGATGACGGAGAGTTTCACACCAACCATCCTGACAGGGGCGCAACGCACTCCCATCCGCGGGAGGGGGAGGTATCCCCGGGTGACACAGGAACCTATGTCTGGTTCTTCCTCATAATAGCAGCCCACGGTCGTTGGACGCAACTCTCAAGCGCGCCGTGGGCCACAAGGGGCAGTCCCATGCGCATCGTCATCACACTGCTGGCCCTGCTGGCGGGGGTAGCTGCCATGGCCCAGGATGCCTTCACCAACCACGGTATCGCCGCTCCCGTTGCCGAGCTGAGGGGTGCCGCTGCCCTGCAGGACGCCGCCGGCCGCAACATTATCATCCTCGTGCCCCTGGATCAGAGCGCACGTGGCTTCCTGCTGGTTGTGGATGTGGACAGCGGCGAGACCCAGCAGTGTTTCTACCCCGAGGGCGTACCGTTGGCGGGCGCCTTTGCCTCCCTGCTGAGTACGAACGGCAAGTTCTACACCGGCGAGGCCGGTTACCTGCTGGAGTTCGACCCGACAACACGCCAGTTCACCTTTTCCGGCAAACCCCATGAGGAATCGGGGCATTTTGTTGGTAAGTCCATCATTGACGGTCCCGATGGCCTGATCTGGATTGGTACGCACCCGCGCAGCCATCTCGTCTCCTACAACCCGACTACCCACGAGTTCCATGACTACGGGCAGCTCGATCCGACGGAGCAGTATTTCAACTACCTCGCCTACGACGATGCCGGCTGGTTCTACGCCGGCATTGGCACGGCCCGTATGAGCCTGGTGGCGTTCAACCCGGCCACGGGCGAGAAACGCCAGCTCCTGCCCGATGATCAGCGCGTGGTGGGCTCTGCCACGGTCTACCGGGGAACGGACGGCAACGCATACGGCTCGGCGGGCAGCAACTGGTACCGCCTGGCAGGTGGCCAGGCGACGCCGATAGACCGGTCGGAGGCGGCCCCCGCCGCACCCAACGGACAGACCGGCTACGGCGGACGGACCGGTGGCTTCCCTGACGGACGGACGTGGAATGCGAACCTGGAGGAGGGCTGGGTGGAGGTGTCGGTTCCGGCCACGAACACAACGCGTCGGATCGCTCTGGAATACCAGTCGGGTGGCGCCTTGCTCACCTCCATGGTCGCCGGGCCGGACGGCAAGGTCTATGCCTCCTCCTGTCATCCCATGCACTTCGTGGTCTATGACCCTGCCAACGACCGCCTCACTGATCTGGGACCGGTGGCTAACGTGGGCGGGGGTAACTTCTGCGACATGGCCACGCAGGGGCCTTTCATCTGTGCGCCCTCGTACTCCCACGGCATCTTCCACCTTTTCGACACCACACGCCCATTCAACGGGGGCTTCGGCGAGGACCCAAACCCTCGCGAGCTGGCGCGCTGGCCCGAGGACATCTGCCGTCCGCGCGCGACCATCGGCCATCCCGACGGGCGGCACATCTTCATGGCCGGCTTCGCGGGCTACGGCCGGGTGGGCGGTGGCCTGGGCATCTATGACTTGCAGACAGAACAGGCCACTCTGGTGACCCACGAGAAGCTCATTCCGAACCACAGCACCATCGCGCTGCGAGTGCTGCCGGATGGCAACCTGATCGGCGGCACCAGTACCGAGGCCCCCGGCGGCGGTCACCCGCTGGCTAAAGAGGCGGTCATCTACGGCTATGATTGGCAGGCCGCCAAGGTGCTGTTTCAGGTCGCTCCGGTCCCGGGGGCAGGAGCGATCGTGAACCTCGAGGTGGATGCTGAGGGCAAGGTCTACGGACTTGCCTCGGGGGGCCAGTTCTTCGTCTTTGACCCCGCGACGCGGCAGATCATCCATCGCGCGGACCTATCGGAACTCGGTGGCCCGCTGCGCAGCGGCCTGTCGCGCCAGCCTGACGGCCGTACCTACGCGGTCTTCAGCCGCGCCATCGCCCGCATCGAGCCCGGGTCGTTCGCGGTGACTGTCCTGGCGAACCCGCCTGTCCCTGTCACGGCCGGGATGGCTATCGTGGGGGGGCGACTGTACTTCTGTAGCGGGGCCAGCATCTGGAGTTACAGGCTTCCCGCAGAGTGACACACGCTGCTACGTACTGGAGTTGGACCATGCGGACCATCTGGCGCAAGATCGTCACGCCCCTGGCGTTGCTGGCCACCAGCCTAGGCTGGGCCCAGGAGCCCAGCCCCGAAGAGCTGGCAGCGAGACAGCGGGCCGCTACCGGATTGCTTTTCACCATGTTTGGTGGCCTGGTGCTGGTCTTCTTGCTCATGCGGCTGCTGAGCCGCCGCGAGCGCCTGCGAGCCCAGCAGCACGAACAGCAGGATGGACGGGATGAGACATGACCCGCATTGCCTTCCTGGCGGGAGCACTGGTTGCGGGCATCGTCACAGCCGGCTGCGCTGCGAGCTCCCCGGTGCTGCTTGACACCTCCTTCGAGGAAACCGCCGCTGGCCGGTGCCCGGAAGGATGGGACGCCCTGTGCGAGGAGCCCAACAGCGTGGCCGTTGTGGATACGATGGCCCATACCGGACGGCAGTCCCTGCACCTGGTTGACACCAGCGAGACCCTCGCCTGCAGTCTGCGCAGCCCGCGCATGCCGGTCCGGTCTGGACAGGACTACTCGGTGACATGGTGGTTTCGGGCTGAGAGGGGTTACAGCGGATCACTGTACGTGGAGTTCTGGGATCGGTCCGGCAAGCGCCTCGCGGGCGATGACCTCCACAGTCTCCCCTGCCGCGCCACGGGGCAATGGGAGAGGCACGCGGCCATCGTCACCGCTCCGGCCGCCGCGGTCGGGGTGACTGTGCTGCCGACGTGCTGGAGCGGTGGGAAGACGGACGCCTACTACGATGATGTCACACTGGTGGAAGGGATCGTGCCGCCCATCATGCGCGAGGAGATGCCGCCGGCGCCCGTGACCCACCCTTGCGGGCTGTACCGCGCGGAGGACGTGGCACGAGCCCGCGAGAACATCCGCCGCCACCAGTGGGCTCGCGACCTGCTGCAGGAGTTTCGGGAGCGGGCCACCTTCTGGATGGAACTGCCGGACGAGCAGATACCGTTCTGGGTGCCCGAGGAGACCCCGTTCCGGGTGATGGACTGCCCCCGCTGTAAGGCCAACTGGGACTATGCCTGGCGGTTCCTGCCCCCCGATACGCTGGAATGTACCCGCTGCGGGCTCCACCTGCCCGACCCGGCCTACCCCGAGGAGGCCACCGAGACCTACGTCAACCCGGTCGGCCAGCGCGTCACCATGCGGTACCACGCTGGACCTCAGGGGGAGAAGTTCCGTATCAGCGGGCGGCTGCGGTACCAGCGCATACTCCGGCTCACCGAACTGGGTGCGCTGGGAAAGGTCTACGCGCTGACCGGCGAGACAGCCTACGCTGAGAAGGCAGCCAAGGTGCTGCGACGTGTCGCCGAGGTCTACCCGGGCTACCTGCCCCATGACTGGAACCGGATCTACGCGGATTACAGCAACCTGCAGTCTGGGAAGCTCTCAGGCTGGAAGCTCCACGACGCCCAGACTTTCCTGCAGATGGGCATCTGCTATGACCTCATCTGCGACAGTGGAGTACTGACCGATGCAGACAAGCGCCTGATCGAGAACGGTGCTTTCCGCGAGTGTGCCCGGCTGCTGACGGCTACCTCGCCACGGGGGACCTGCATCAACGACGGTCCCTACGCGATGGCCTGCGGTGCCCAGTTGGGCGTCATGCTGGCCGATCACGAAGTGGTAAAGTGGGCGATTGGCGAGCCCGACGGCTTCCCCCATTTCGTGCGCCGGTACTTCTTCCGGGACGGTTTCTGGGAAGACGGCACCTTCTCCTACACCGGTATGGCGCTGGGCTCACTCTATGCATGCCCCGAGATCCTGCAGGGCTACAGCGACCCCGCCAGCTACACCGCGGAGGACCGCTACGACAATCTGGACTTACTGGCTGACCCGCTCCTGCGGAAGATCTATGTGGCTCCGCTGCGGGTTCTCATGCCCGACCGCACCGGTCCGCCGATCAGCGATTCAGCCGTCGGCGCCACGTATCCCCGGCGGCACGCGGAGACCAACTATCGCTGGTACCCCACGGCGCGCAGCGAACGGATCCTCGCCCACGTCTACGATGGCAAGTTTGGCGACGAAGGCGACGAGTATGCGCTCTTCCGGCGCGACCCCAATGCCGATCTGGGAGCTGTCGAGCCCCTGGACCCAGCGGCCCGAAGTCTGGTCCAGCCAGGGGTGGGCTGGGCCATCCTGAGGGCAGGCGAAGGCCGTGGGGCAGCCGCGGTTTACCTCAAGTACGGTGTCTATGGTTCCGGCCATGGCCACCCGGACAAGCTGAACTTCATCTTCTATGACCAGGAAGCGGAGCTCATCTGCGACCAGGGCTACCTGGGAGCGCGACACGAGATATCGCCCTGGAACCGCTCGACACTCTGTCACAACGTCGTCCTGGTGGACGGGCAGGCGCAAAAGGCTGCGGCCGGCGAACTGCTGGCCTTTGCACCGGGCGCCTTGGCCCAGACCGCCGTGGCGCGGGGCGAAGCCGCAGTGCCGGGCGCCGACCGCTACGAGCGCGCCCTTACTCTGGTGGACCACGGCGTTGGCCGCCGCTACCTTGTGGACATGGTGCGGGTCGCCGGCGGACAGCGCCATGACTACGTCATTCATGGCGCCGGCCAGGACTTCGTGGCGCCACCGGGCGACTGGCACCCTTTCAGCGGCGACGTGGCCGACCCCAAGGCCGGCGGCAAGTGGGTCCGCTCGGCTGAGACGGCGACCAGCGCTGGTCCCGTGACCGCACGTTGGCAGGAGGCTGGCAAAGGCGTGCGGCTGGACCTGCTGACCCCGCCTGGCACGCAGGTCCTGCACCTGACGGCTCCGGGCCAACGTCACCGCGCCGATCCCTGGGAACAGCGCACCCTGCACCTGCTCATGGCCCGTCGTCCCGGCCCCGAGAATGTGTTTCTCTCGGTCCTGCAGGCGGGAACCGACCCCGACCGGGATCTGCACGTCACTGAACTGCCGGTCGCTGGAGCGGGCCCCGAAGCCCGAGCCGTGCAGGTCACGGGAGACAGTTTCGCCGATGTCCTGGCCCTGGCGCCAGACGACGCCCTGGCTCGCTGCGACACACCGGAGGGCGAGTTGCGGTTCCGAGGGCAGCAGGCCCTCGTGAGCCGATCTGGGCAGAAGACCACGTTGTGGCTGGTCAACGGTTCGGGGATGCAGTTCGGGGACCTGCGGCTCATCTGCCTGCCAGAACTGCGGGGCAGGGTCCGCAACGTGGACCGCGAGCGCTTCACGCTTGACGTGGAATGCCCGGGACTGCCCGATGGCACACTGATGGCGGGGCAGCAACTGCTCGCCACCGGCCTCCCCGACGGCGCCTATGAGATCGAGCGCGTCGAAGGCCGGGGACAGTTGCTGAGGGTGACACTGGCGGACGAGCCCCTGATCGGCCTCGAGCCGGGACAGGAGTTCGCGATCACCACCTTCGCCGAGGTCACGGTCGGACCCGGGGGGCGAGTCCAATGGCGCGGTAACGCTCCTTGTCAACTGGAGACGAAAGGCCGTACCTATCGCTTTGGTCAATAGCGTCGCTCGACAGGCACTGCGGCCGAACCGTGGCCCGGCAATGACGCAGAAGGATGGCTCCCTTGTCAAACCTGACCTTCGTTGATGCCAACTGCATGATCGGTACCCGCGCCTACCGGCACCCATCGTCGCCGGAGACGCTGCAGGACTATCTTCGCGACTTTGAGTACTACGACATTCAGGCTGCCCTGGTCTGGCACGCCTACGCTCAGGAGTACTCCCAGGACTACGGGAATCGCTTTCTCCTGCGGGAGATCGGCGACGACCCGCAGTTCATTCCCCAATGGGTACTGGTGCCGCACTGGGCCGGTGACATGGCTCCGCCGGAGGAGCTGGTGGCCGAGATGCTGTCGCTGGGCGTCCGCGCTGCCCGCATCTTCCCCAAGTCCCACGGCTTCGGCGTCAGCCCCGAAGTGGTCGGCCGGCTTCTGGACGAGCTTCAGCAGCACCGGGTCCCGCTGTTCGTGGATGTGTCGGAGCTGGACCTGGCCGGCGCCATCGCCCTGGCCAAGCAGTACCCTGAACTCCCGGTGGTCCTCTGCGGGGAGTCGTGGGGCAACGACCGCGTCATCTTCGCGCGTCTCCACGAGGTGCCCAACCTCCACCTGGAGACCTGGGCCTTCCAGGGCCACCGCCATTACGAACGCTTCATCGCCGCCTTCGGCTCCGAGCGCCTCCTGTTCGGCACCGGCCTGCCCTTCCGCTCCCCAGGCGCGGCGCGGATGATGACCTGCTACGAGCAGATCAGCGACCAGGACCGGCGCAACATCGCGGCTGGGAACCTCCTGCGGCTTCTGCGCGGCGTGCAAGGGGCTTCGGGGCGCCAGGTACCGGAGCTACAGCCGGCCCCGGACCACCCCGATGATGACCCCATCGTCGCCACCGTGAGGGCAGGCCAGCCGCTCTCCAACGAGTTCATCTTCGACGCCCACTCCCACCTCGCTCATCCGGGTTGCATGGGTGTGGATAGTTGTGCCCTCGCCTACAATGATGCCGACGGCCTGGTCGGGACCATGGACCGCTGCGGCATCGTGAGCACCGTCTGCAGCAGTTGGAGTGGCATTACTTACGCGGCGCCTGACGCCAACGACATGACCCTGGACGGTGCGGCGAGGTACCCGGGTCGCATCTACGCCTACGGCTGCCTGAACCCCAACTACCCGCGGATGTTCCAGGAGGAGTTCGACCGCATATTCGCCACGGGCCGTGTCGTCGGCTACAAACCCTACCCGCCGCGGCAGGCCCGAGCTCTGACGGACCCGGTGCACAGACTGCCCCTGAGCTGGTGCAACGAGCGAGGGGCCCCGGTGCTGTGCCATGTGGGCGGCGGAGGCAACCGCTGCGTGTCACCGGAGGATGCGGCCGCTGTGGCGCCGGAGTACCCCAATGCCAGGTTCCTGATCGCACATACCGGCAGCAGTTGGGATATTGCTGAACGGGTGGCCAAAGCAGCCAAGGCCCACCGCAATATCTGTGGCGAGATCACCTACACGATGATCCTCTACGGCTTGATCGAGTGGTTCGTGGCGGAGGTCGGCCCGGAGCAACTGCTTTTCGGCACCGACTGCGTCATGCGCGATGCCGCTCCCCAACTGGGCTGGGTTGCCTGGGCGCGCATCCCGCTGGAGGCGAAACGAAAGGTGCTAGGTCACAACATCGCCGACTTCCTGCGTATTCCCCTGGAAGCCAGGCGACCGCTGGCTCAGCTATGAGTCGCCGGCCCACTTGGCCTGCAGACGAGAACGGGGTGGCGCCCGCAGCGCCACCCCGCGCATGTTCGCCTTGCCGTTTCCACAGCCGGCTGACTACTTCCCCGCCGCCCAGGCGTAAGTCCGGCTGCGCACCACGAAGGGCGCAGTGGTGCCGTCCTCAAAGGTCAGAGTCCCTACCGCTGCCACCCGTACCGTCTGAGTCTGCCGTTGCACCCTTACCTCGTAGCGGTTGTCCCCCAGGTCCTTCACGTCCAGCGCGGCGAGCCTGGCGCCCGCCGTGTCCTGCAACTCCACAGCGAAGTCCACATCAGTGGCCCGCTTGCGGTGCTGGCCGAACCCCCGAAGCTCCACCGTTACCACCAGCTCGTCCTCTGCCACCTCGATGGGCGCTTCGACCGTGTCGTAGCGCGTGCGGAAGCGAATGACCGGGGCGTTGTGGGGCAGGATGGCCGGGCTTGCGGTCATGCTCATGGCATAGCGCGGCAGGCCCTGCTCCGCCAGGCCGGTGCCCATGTTGAACAGGATGAAGCCATCAGCCCCGAGACTGCGGGCGAGCTCCATCTGGCCCACCACCTGGTCGTCAGGGATGATGAACTGGCCTATGCCACTGTAGACGGGTACCGCGCCGCCCACGAGGCTCACCTGGTTGGTGACTATGTTCTGAAAGCGCGTGTCGCTTTCGGTGTAGTTCATGGGGCAGACAAAGTCGAGATAGCCCTCCCGGCACCACAGCACCCAGTCCTGACCGACGCTGTCCTTGCAGGCCGGGTAGTCGCTGAAGACGGCGGCGCTGATCTTGATCCACGGCTTGATTTGGCGCGCCTGCTCAGCCGTGGCCCTGACCAGGCGGGTGATGTTGTCACACCGCCACTGGCGGTACTCGGCCCGCAGAGGCCCGTTGTAGCAGTCGGCAGGCCAGTTGACCACCGCCGCGCCCCGGTCGGCCTCAAACCGCTCGCGGCAACCATCGCAATAGCAGTTCTCGCCGTGGGGATAGCGAATGTAGTCAAAGTGGACCCCATCCACGTCGTAGTTGCGGACCACCTCGAGCATGGTGTCCAGCTCTAGCTGGAAGTTGGCCGGGTTAGACGGGCATAGCCAGGCCTCCTCTTCTCCGCGCCAGTTGGCCTGCAGGCGCTTTTCGGCGCGCATCTGCGCCACGAACTCCGGCGGCGCCGTGGAGAGGTTCCAATTCACTTTCCAGGGATGCACCTCGATCCCATATTTCTTTCCCGCCTCAACGCATTGCGCGATCTGGTCTCCCTTTTCGCGGAAGGTGGCCGAGAGGGGCAGCAACTTGCTGTCATAGTGTGCTACGCCGCCCCACCACATGTTGGGCACTACCGCATTGAAGCCGGCCTCCTTCAGGCGGCGCATGGCCTCGTCCCAGGTGCCGCAGTCGCCAGTGCCGGAGTGGTTCCATACGGCTCGGAACTCACAGGCCCGGGGTCTGTGGGCCAGCAGGTAAGCGTTCACCAGCGCCTCCCGTCGAGCCGCGGCGGCGACGATCACCTGCGGGTACTCCCCCGCCTGCAGGTGGTTATCGGCTCTCTGGGCCGCCTCGGCGGCCTGCTGACGGTAGCGGCGCATCTCGTCTCCCCGCGGGCCGTCGGGGGTGTTCGCCTCCAGGAAGGCGACCAGGTCCTCCTCCGTCCGGAAGGGCCCGACGGTCAATGACTTGTTCACCGCAGCTTCGGCCATGGTCCGCCAGGCCTCCGGCAAGAAGTAGCCGATCGCTGCGAGGAGGAACGCCTGCTTGTTGGCGGCGTCATCGGCGGTCATGATGTGGCCCATGTACAGGCCGTTGTCGCTCAGCACCACCGCGCCCCCATTGTTCTGGCCGTCGGCACCCTGCCAGGTGCCGATGATCCGCGCGTTATGCCCGCCGGGCGCAACCACGTTGGCATTCCAGGACCCCTGGCCCATCCCGGGCGGGAGACCCGGCACCGCGGCCTGGTCAAAGACAATGCGCGCAAAGCGGGCCGATTCGCGGCTGTAGCTCAGATCAGCCACTCCCAGGAGCTCGCGCAGTGCGTCCGGGAGGGTGTAAAAGACCATGATCTTCCCGCCACCTGCAACAAAGTCCTGGATCGCGCTGATGGCGGCCGGAGTGAGCGAGGGGCTGTAGGTGAAGATCGCCAGTCGGTGTCCGCCCAGAGCGCCGCCCTCGACGTCCTTGTCAGTCAGGATACCGTGCGGCAGTCCGGCCGCGGTCAGATAGGCCCCCGCCTGTTCGGCGCAGTTCCTGGCCGTCTCGTTCTCGCCCCCGGGGCTGAGACCGCGTACGATGGCGATGTCTTCCGTGCGCGCCTCGAGGTTGTCTATGGCGCAGAAGGTGTCTTGTGCCCGACCCTTCCAGGCGCTGATGCGGATGGTGTCTATCTGGTCCCAGCCGGCCGGCTGCTCCTCTATCCCAAAGGCGCCCTTGCCCAGCACCACGCGCTGCCAGCCCTTGCTGACCCCGAAGCTGGTGCCAAACCAGCCGTCACGGCTATGGAAGTAGATGGCGCAGTAACTGATGGGAGCGGGGTCGTCCACGTAGAAGTCAAAGGCGATAGATCCCGCTCGCATCAGGTCCAGGTTCACCCGGCGGTCAAAAGAGCCGCGCTGCATTTCCTGGGTGAACGGACACGGGATCTTCATGGCGGTGGTTCCGCCGCCCGCCTCGTGGGGCATCAGCTCCGCCGCCGAGAACGCGTTCATGCTTTCCCAGGCGGCGTTCAGCGCAGCCGCGTCCGGGTACTCAAAGTCGTCAATGACCTGCACCTCGGCTGCCATTGCACCACCTCCCAGACCCCCAAGCAACGCCACCAGCGCGAGCC
>JABLXH010000003.1 GCA_013178155.1 Armatimonadota bacterium
GGCCGGAACGCCTTTCATCAAGCGTGAGGGGCTCCGAGGGATCTCAACACTTGGGCATCTTTGGCCCGGTGTCATCCTGGCTGACCTCAAGACCATTGATGGCGGTGCGGAGGAGGTGGCCATGGTGCACGGCGCAGGGGTCCATGCCGCCACCGTGCTGGGGAGTTGTCCAACAGAGACCCTTGACAACTTCATCGCGGCCTGCGCGACGTTTGGCGTCGACTCGCTGATTGACATGATCGGCGTGGCCGATCCCTTGACGGTCATGCGGCGCCTGCGTCAGCCGCCTGTCGGGGTTATTCTGCACCGCGGGCGCGACGAGGAATCAAGCCGCAACAAGGTCATCGAGTACAAGCACGTCAACCGCATCCGTAGCAAGTATGACGTGTCGATCTCGGCCGCCGGCGGTGTAGACCTGCGCGAGGCGCGCACCGCCATTTTCAATGGAGCCAACATCGTCGTCGTGAACATCGTCGCTCCCGGCGCCCCGTGGGCCGGCATTAGCAGCACCGAGGACGTCGCAGCCATCGCCCAGCAGTTCCTCACGACGATTGAGTGATTGGCTCCAAAGACCCCTCCCCTACCGCAGAATGTTCGCTTGTGCTCTGGTCGCCTTGGCCAGGGCCCACGCCAGTCGTGCGGCTGGCCCCTGTCCTATTGGTAACCGTGGGAGTTGCATGACGTCGCTGGCAGCAGTGGCAACTCCTGCCTGGGTAGTCACCGCTGCCTGCCAACCGGTATCTCGCAGAAACTGCACGATCTCCGCCGTGTAATCTCCGGGCTGCCCGTTCGGATAGGCAAAGAGCATCGGTCTTTGACCGGTTATCTCGGTCAGTCGTTGCCGCCCCTGTTCGATCTCCTGGCAGGCCTCCTTATGGGGCAAGCTGGAGAGCACAGGATGCAGCATTGTGTGCCCACCAATGGTGATGAGCGGGTCTCTTGCCAGTTCCTGCAGTTCCTCTTGCGTCAGTAGACGCTCCTCTTCTCCGGCGGGCTCTTCAGCCACATCCAGCGCTTGCCGCAGTTCCGCCACCGCCTCGGCCTGGCGAATGGGGGCCCGCTTCATCAGAGACACGACCTTCGCAGCCAGCGCGGCACGGTCATCTGTCCCACTGATGGCCACGGGCTCGGGCAGAAAGCTTACTCGCAGTTCGGCCGCCTGCGTCTGAGCGAGACACCGACGCACTTCACTGGGCCACAGACGTTGCTTGCTGTCGATCAGGCCAGCGGTAACAAAGATAGTGGCTGGCGTGCCGTGAGCCTGTAGCACCGGCAGGAGATGGTAGAGGTTGTCAGCGTAACCGTCATCGAAGGTCAGGGCGAGCAGAGGGCGACGGAGCCGAGTTTGCCTCGCCAGTGCCTCCACACACTCTTGCAAGGAGCGCACCTCAAAGACGCGGCCTAGATACTCCAGCATCTCCGCCAGCGCCTCTACACACAGACCCTTCCCTCGCGCACGGGAGACACCATGGCCGAAGAGAATGTAAGCCGCAGGATCTCCGAGACGGCGGGCCCAGTGGCGGCGCAGCGTATCCACGACCCCTACATCCACAGCCATGCCCGCCAGCCACGTGCGAATAGCCATCGGTGAGTTCACTCCGCTAGGTATTCGCCGGAACGTTGTTACTCCGCAGCCCCAAGAGACGCCTCACCTTTCGGCCCACGGTTTCGCTTACGTCGCGACCGATGGCAAAAAGGCCGGGAAGGGGGTCGTCTCTGGCGTAGAACGCACCCTCCAGAGGTCGTCCCAGACTCCGGCGATAGCTCAGCCACCATGGCCCCCGACCACGGTATGTGGCCGCATAGCTGCGTGGGTCAGCCAGCTCGTCGTAGTAGTAGTAACGACGCACGTTGATAGGCTCAGGCGGCTCCCCCTGGGGCCCCTGGGTCAACTCCACATAGGACCACAGGACCAGATTGCAGCCAGCAGGCGCCCACAGAACATTGAATTGGATGATGCGTGCATTGGCCTCGATGAAGTAGTACAGACCATTGTCGGCGTGTCGCTTCCATTCCAGACCACAGATACCCTGAAACCCCGCCCCTTGGGCGAAACGAACGGTCATCTCTGCGGCTTCCGCCAGGTTAGCGTCCTCATGCCAGTCAGGCACGCTCACGGTGTGGCAGCCGAAGCCGAACCCAGGCGGTGACTGTCTCAGCTTCTGAAACACAAACACCGGGCTGACACCACTGGGGCGGACGTAGCACACCGGCGCATAGACTTGAGTGTCATCCCCGGGGATGAACTCCTGGACCAGCAGAGACTCCTGGACTCCCTCCGCCTGCTCCAGAATCCTCCGTAGCTGATCGATGTCGTGGACCAACAGAGCCTTGGCTCTCAGATAGTCCCCCATCCTGGCTCGTTCCAGGTGGTCATCGCGCATGACACAGTGACTGGCTGGTTTGACGATCCAGGGCTTGGAAACATTGGCAGCTAACGCCTCAAGCTCCGCCGTGGATCCAACGGACATCGTCGCCGGCGCGCGAATGCCCAGTGACTGCACCAGAGCTCCAGCCTTCCCCTTGTCCGTACAGCGCTCAATGGTCTCCAGCGAGTTACGCGACCAGACATACTCTGCCTCAAGCTCGTCGCCGCGCTTGGCCAGCAACACCACGTGCTTGTCACTGGTCGGGAAGAGTGCGATGGGCTTGGGCAGGGTCTTGGCCCGTTGGTGCAGGGCCTCAACAATGGCATCGTCACTGGTATCAGCGGCGGTTACGACGTCACGCACGTACCGTGAACGGCTTAGAGGAGAACCCGGCATCTCCAGGACCCCATAGACCGGTACTCCGGCGCGACCCAATGTTCGTGCTACTCCCAGCGCCGTTCCCACTCGCCACGAAGCTCCTGCCATGACTACTGCGGGGGTTTCGTATCTCACATGGTCTCCTGTTCCGGCCTGGCATTGTCTGTCATCCCGTTTCCAGGGGGCCGATCCTCACTCCACTACCAGCAGCCATCCCTTCCCCACCTCGATCGGTATGGCCTCGCTCACATCGAACGCTGCCGCCGGTTGGAAGGCGGCGATAGCGGGGGCAGTGAGCTTGGCCTTGGCCGGATCGAGACCCAGCGCCTGCCAGTCAATCTGCAGGTGCACTGCCAGAGGCCTGGTGCCACCAGCCACCTCCGCCTGCCGTGTTGACGGTACTCCTTCTGCCAGCCGCAACTGCCCGAATCGGCTGGTATCATGGAAGCTCCCCCCAACCGGTGACCAGCACGACGCCCGGGACACAGGTACCTGCTGGTCCCGACAGACATTGAATCCGATGGACCCTCCGGGCACGACATCCAACTCCGCCAAGGCAATGCTCACCTCCCCCTCCCAGAAGCCCTCATGGACCGATGTCCGGTACTCCCACTGGCCGTTCCAGTCTCGGCCGCTCAGCCCCTGGCTGTCAAAGAACACACCGGCGCTGTTGCCCACAAACTGATAGTAGGTACTCTCGCTCAGGTTGGGCTGAAGGAAGAACTCAATGGCGTCGTCGGTCCACGTCTCACCATCACGAGCCTGAACTTCGGCCTTCGGCCGCCCTCCCGACTGCAGACAGCGGAAGCCCAGATAGAGCCGCTGCTGATCCCACGTCACAAAGACCTCCGTCTGGTCGGGAGCTGCCTCATCGCTGCCATGCAGGGTGAAGCCAGTCAGTCTGGCCGCTCCATCCCACTCACCCGGAGCAAGTGTGCCATCAATGGTGGGCGCGGTAGCCGGCGCGGCTGTAGCGGTCATTCTCTCCCGGGCCGCGGGCCAGTGAGCCAGCGCAATGAGTGACTTCCCGGGCTTGCGATAGACAGTTGCCAACACTCCGGGATGGTCTGTCCTGACCGGGCACTTCGGGTTCCAGTATCCCAGCCATTCGGCCTCCTGAATCCCAAAATCATCCCAGAAGGCCCACATGGCGGTGCAGGAAGGATGCTGTCGCCCGCTCATGCCGTAGATCATGCCCCGATAGGCATTGCCGCCGTTCTCATAGTTGAGCATCTCGCTTGTCAGTCCGAAGGGAATGCCGGAGATCTCCACCAACCAGTAGTCGGGGGACATGTTGTAGTCATACCCTTCACCGAACCACAGGTTGCTGACATAGGGAAAATGCTCCATGTTGGCATTGGCGTTGCTGACCCGCCGATCCGGGTCCCAGGGGTTCGACCAGTTGTCGCCGCTGTGGTAGTTGATCCGACCCTGGGGGGCGTTGCGGAAGATCACCTTGGCCACTCGCTTCATGATCTCCCGGTCATAGCCGATGCCATCCAGGTAGAGCCCGTCCACCCCGGTCTCCCGCATCAACCAGTTCAGCCCCTCGACGTAATAGTTGTGCCAGCGCGACAGCCCCTGGGTCTCAATGGCTGCATCGGTATCGTTCAGCCACGGCAGGGGCTGCCGCCAGGCCACGCGGTAGCCGCTGACCAGGTGCTCCCGCAGCCACGGATACCCTCCACCTGCAGTCCCAAAGACTACATCACCCACTCTCATCTCAACAGAAGACGTCGTGGGGAAGATCTCATCACCCAGACTTCGTAAAGGCCACATCTCCACGACGTGATTGCTCAACTCGCGGACCGTGTAGTAGATATTGACGCCCTTGGGTGGGACGGGCTTCTCGACGAACGTCAGGGCCAACTGCTTACCCTGTTCCGCCGGTAGAGCCTTCCAGGTGCCACTCAGCTCTCCGCCCTGTCCGGCCTGGGACTTCTCCGGCCGCGTCTCTGCTTCACCATCCCAGGCGTCAAAAGTGTCCAGGAGCAGCGTATGCTCATCTACGTTGGGGGGCAAAGGTTGTCCGCCTCCATACGGCTGGTCGCTGATCTTCAGGGCGTCGAGGATGAAGCCGTCTCCCTGCAAAGAGATAACGGCTCCCGCCAGCGGTGTCTCCAGTGTCCCCACAAACGGCGCCCCCGCCTTCTTCTCTCCATCCACGTAGATCGCCAGTTCCTCTCCCCATGACAGGGTCAGCACATGCCGCTGGCCTTGCCGCCAGTCAGGGCAATGACTGCCAAACAGGATCGGGTATTGGTTCAAGTCAGGACTACCCTTGCGCACATAGGCCCGTGGGCCACGATCATCAACGTTCCAGTAGAAGCCCAGGGCGTCACCATTGGGGTAGTCCACAGAAAGCAGGCTCTGGTTGAACTGCGCCATGCCCGGACCACCGGCCTGCGGGTCGAAGTTGATGGTCACCCATAGGTGCAGACTGCCCTGGCGAGGGTTCAAGTGGCCTTCGGCCGGATAGACAAGCTTGCCGAAGTCCGCTCGCTGGGTCCGTATAGACTTGACTTCCTGCACCAGACTCCGAAACTCCGGTACGGTCAGGAACGGATAGTTGATGTACGGGTTCGATGGCGATCCATGGTGTACATGGAGAACAGTGCCGGCCCCTCTAATGTCGCCATAGCGCCAGTTCCAGTGGTTCGCGTCAATGGGCTTGAAGGGCGTTACCAGCAACCGGAAGCGCAGTTCCAGGGTCTCCCCTGCCCGCAGAGTGCGCTCGCCGGTGTAAGCCGTGACCAGCACGCTCTCCCCCACCTCGGCTACGTCACATCCCCCTCGTCCGCCATTGCTCCACGACTGGGGCACATCAGCTGCTGTCCAGGCGACAGGCAGCCACACATCCTTGGGGCCGCGCAATTGCAGTTGGACCCCTGCGTCGGCATCACCCAGCCACACCATGTTGTTGACGCGGCTGTTATCCCATTTCCACTCCCACGACGGCGGTCGGTACCCTCCGCGTTTCCCCATGCCCATCATGTACGGAGCGCAGTCCTTGCGGACGGGCAACTCCAGCCGCACGTCCTGCAGCGCCAGATCGCGACTGGGCTTCAGGCGCATCGTGAACATCAGGCAGCCATCTGCCTCCATCCGCGAATACGTGATCATCTCCGCAGCGCTGCTGACAGCCCTGGTTACCTGCTCCACCTCTGCCGGCGCCTGTTTGGTTCGCAAGGCTTCGGTCGGCTGAAACTCGACCGGACCCTCTGCAGTCTGCAGCACCAGCCTCATCGGCTCTGCAAGGATCTCTCGACTGTTACTCTGAATGCTGGCAGGAAGACCCAGGGAGCCGAAACGGACCTGCCGCAGCAGGCACTTGATGGTGTCGCCAGCCACCTGCAGGGGAGTGAAGGGGGGCACCACCTCGTCATCCAGACCCAGGGTGGAGTTGAGCCACTTCAGCCGCGCCAGTCGCCATAGATCTCCCACTCCCCCATCCTCCAGCACTTCACCCGCCACCGTCAGGGTCACCCGCACCGTCTTCGCCGGGGCTCCCTGGGGTCTCACGGTGACCGTGCCGGTATAGGTGCCCTGGGCCTCCCGCGGCACCTGAACCCCCAGCCACAGAGCCTGCACCTTTCCTGACGGCACACTGACCTGCTTCTGGATGGGGCGACCCAGCCAGTCCGTTCCCTCCAGATTGAAGCAGGTGATCGCCTCCCGTCCGATGGTTTTGCCGCCCTCGCCCCGCAGGTCACTGATGTCCAACGCCAACCCCGGCAGGCTCTGGCGAGCCGCCCAGACTCCGATCTGGAAGCAATAGTACTCCCCTGGCTGTGCCTCGCCCACAAACTGGTCACTGGGTCCTGTCTTGATCCAGCAGTAGGGCAAGTCATCCGTCATGCGGATGGCCCGTTTGCGATCCTCGGGGAACAGCAGATAGGGATCCTGGGGGTGCTCTGCCAGCAACTGCTCGGTCTCCGCTGCCGTGGCGATGACCTCCATAGGATCCATCCGGTGAAACTCCTGGCGAGCCTCGATACGCAGCACGCTGGCCGTCGGCAGTTGCTGCCACCGCTCGTCAGGTCGCACAGCCGCCACCCATTGGGCCTCGGCGGTATCCTCCGGGGGGAAGTAAGTCCCCGCATCGTCGAAGTTACTGGTACCGGGGTTATAGGGCAGGTAGTACACGCCATAGTCTCCCGGGGCCGTTACTGGCTGAAAGACAATGTCACCGTACTCCCGCGTCACCGCGATGCGGACCACGTTGGTGACCCGCTGCCCGGTCGTCAGGTCATAGACGCGAATGTCCTTGCTCTCAGGATTCAGGTCTCGTCGTCGCCACTCGATGTGGGCCCAGACCGCCTCCGCCGGCTCTGCAACATGCAGGACCGCACGATGATTACCCAGGCCTTGCTCCGGCCACGATCCAATGCCGTAAGGCAGCTCCGCTGCCCAACTACTACTGAGCAGTCCTATCCCGAGCGTCATTCCGAGCCAGCATCCGATCGCTTCGTGCATGCTCGTTCCTCTGGCGTAGAAGGGATCTGTGTGGGCGACATGATTCCTGTCAGGAGCCGTCCGCTCCTGCTACACGCAGCTTGAGTGGTGACAAGGAGCCCCAGTGTCTCGGGAAAACCCTTGCCTTGAGCTATCCTTGAAGGTATAATACTATCGTCGTCAGTTGTACTGTGGGGGGAACCTTCACTCTAGGTGCCGCGCGACGTGCCCAAGAGGGGCTGCTCTCGGGTCGTTGCTCCTTTGCTCCATTTCCCTTCTTCGGGCCGTGCCCACTCCACTGAGGATGCTATGGGGCGCGCGCGGAAGCTCTCACCCCCCTGCCGTCTTCATTGTGTCGTACCGGGCCTGGTTGTGCGTAAGAGGAGATGGCGCACAATGAAAGCTCCCTTGCTGGCTGCGGTTCTACTGGTCCTGCCTGTGAGCGTCCTGGCCGAGGTTTGGGAGTACGCAGCTCCCATCCCCATGGACATCTGCGACCTGGACAAGTACAGCGTGTACCAGTGGCAAATCCGTGTGGATGGACACGAAAGCCTTCTTCAAGTACTCGATGCCACCATCACCTTCCGCAACATCTGGGACTGGCAGCCTGATAACGATGATTGTCTTTTCGTCACTCTGCTCGATGACCTGTACACCTATGGCGGCGGCTGGCAGCCCTTGGGCAGCACTACCTGGAGACATCGAGACTACAACCGTAGTGCAGACTACTTTGCTGGCAAGTACGAGACTTACCCCAGTGACGCGGATATCCGCAAGCCATGGGGTGTCAGCGTAGGAACGTGGAGTGATCCCAACGGGGGCGCCGATGGTCAGTATGCTGCCGACGTAACCTTCAGCCTGAAGGATCTGGGATTGCTCGACGAGCTCTTGCGGTACGCCAGCAATGACGGCAAGTTCGTCTTCGGTATTGATCCGGACTGCTACTACCACAGCCAAGGCATCTCTTTCGCCATGCAGGCCGATAAGGAAGGCTTACCGGTTCGCACGCCTGAGCTTTCCACTTGGCTCCTGCTGGCCTCCAGCCTGGTAGCAACCCTGGCACTCAGACTCTGGTGCTCCAAGGGGTTGTGTAGAAAGCGATTTTCGGGTAATATATAAAGGAGTAACATAGAGGCCGTGGGGGACCTTCACTGTCACATGTTGCAGGTCGTGCCCAAGAGGGGCTGCTCTGGGGCACCTTTCAGACCAGCGGGCAGATCCGCTCTCCTCTTGGGCCGTACCACCAGGGCTGTTGTTGCCCAGGGTACGGCTTTCGTGCTTCTCCCACTCCTCTATTATCTCCAGCACGCTTGAGCGTGGCTAACCAGCGAGGGGAAGGAGGAACCGTAAGATGAGAAGAGTGCTACTTGCGGCATTACCGATCTTTGTGTTGCTCGTTGCAGCCGTCAGCTCGCACGCTGCCGTACCCTATCTGAGTGCCAAGCCTGTCACCGGAGCCTGGACCCTGAACATCAGTAATGTCGGTGATGTCTGGACCTGGGATGTGACACTCAATGCCGTCACCGGCTACTACGGCGGCACGATCCAGGACGCTCAGGGTTTCACCGTGTACGATGACGACGAGTACACTGCTGCCGACAGCGAACTGGGCTGGGATCTTGGATCACTCAACAACGGTGCGGCGGTCGAGTGGAAGCGCACTGGACAGCAAGGCTACTTGCTAACGGGCGCGGCGAACAATAAGTGGTTCGAGGCCACCATTCCCAACCTGGATGACCCCCTGAAGGTCGTCTTCCATGTCAGAGAGGTGGACGCGACCGGCAATGTGACCACGTACTTCGCCCGTGAGGGCAACGGCGAGAACCTCACCACACCTGAGCTATCCACCTGGATGCTCCTTGGGGTAAGCGGACTGGGCGGATTGTTCCTGCGTCGACGTCGCAAATCGTAACCAGACGACAAGAGACCATAGCGTGAGCCGCCTCCTTGAGGCGGCTTACGTTCTTTGGTAGAGGACCAGACAATCTGCTGACGAACCTGACTCTTGGGATGACGATATTGCCCGCAACAAGCCTCACCATCGTCTTCCGGGGATGCTCGCTGTTGCCGACCCGCTGGTTGCCGCATCAGAAAGAAACCCATGCACGCCTCAGGGTCACAGTCGCAGGACAACTCTCTGCAGGTTGAAGTGCTCACCTCGCCGGAGCAGGTCGAGGCGATTCGTGCCGAGTACGACCTTCTGTTCACCAGGAGCGGCTCCGTCTCACCCCATCTCACTCTGGAATGGCTACTCCCCTGGTATCAGGTCTACGGCGCTGACTACGACCTTCACTTCCTGACGGTCCGCGACGCTGCCCGCCATCTCATCGCGGCGGCACCCCTGATGATGGGGCAGGAGCGGTGGAGGTTTCTCTCACGCCGCGTCGTCCGCTTCCTGGCCACCGGACCAGGCTTGCGGGGGCAGTTCTTCGCGTGCCCTGCTGACGCAGAATACCGAGAGTCGGCCCTGGAGGCTATCGCCCAACACCTGGTCACTCTCCTCGACCGTTGCGATCTGGTGATTCTGGATCATCTTTCCCCTCTTGCGGACGGCAAGGCCTTGCTGGGGGCATTGCAGCAACAACCAACCATAGACTTGCTTCTCACCAGCGGTGAACCCGTCATCTATGGTGATCTTCCGGCCTCCTTTGAAGAGTATGTGCAGTCTGTCCACAACAAGAACCGCCGCAATTACCTGCGGCGGGGGGAACGCTTGTTGGCGGACGCGAACAGTCAACTGCACTGGGAGGAGTGTACGAGGCTGGAAGACCTGGAGACCTATCTAGAGCAACTGGCGTCACTGAGCATCGAGCGTCAGGCGACCAAGGGCCGCATCAGCACCTGGACCAAGGACCAGGCCTGGACTGCTCGTCGTCTGATCTTCTCGGCCTTCCTGCAACGAGGCTGGCTCCGCCTGGAGAGGCTCTTGCATGAAGATCAGCCCATCGCTGCCCGGGCTGGATTTGTCTGTGGGGACACTTACTTTGCCAACCAGGCCGGCTTTGACCAGAAGTTCCACCAGCTGCGCCCCTCCCATATCCTTTACGGCCGTCGGATCCGAAACAGTATCGAGGAAGGCCTGCGCCATTTCTGCTTTGGACCTGGTTACGCAGATTACAAGCGCGAATACTTCTCCGGCATCCTGCCCGACACCAGCGTCACGATTCTCCCCAAGGGCGGCCCCGGACGCAGGAAAGAGGCAACACGGCTATTCCTGCAGAGCCTGCGCCCCGTCCACCGGCCGTAGTTTCCTCCCCCTCCTTCCGATAGCGGTCGGCCAGGTACCCAGGCAGCGCAGTGGAGGACCACGGTCTCCGACCGAGAATCTGGTGGCGGAGGTGTCCTGCATGTCTCATTGCCGGCAGTTTGCTCTCCTCGTCTCCCTCCTTGCCCTCTCCCCCCTTCTGGCCGCCATCAACGTCCGTGACTATGGGGCGAAGGGCGACGGGGTGACTGATGACACAGCGGCCATTCAGGCGGCCTTCGACGCCACCCAGGCCCAGGTTGTCTCGTTGCCCTCAAAGGTCGGCTGCTACTACCAGACAGCCCCTGAGGTCCTCTTCCCCAGCGGCCGCTACGTGCTCAGCGGCCCTCTCAACATCACCGGCATCGCCATCCGCGGCGAGGGGTATGCCTGTCTGGAGCAGACCAACCCGGAGGCCGACATCTTTGTCTCCAGCTATGCCTGGCGCATGACCTTCACGGGGCTCACGTTCCTGTATGGCCGCCGCCACCTGGCTCTCGGAAACCCGAACCTGGACACGGGGTATCTGCTGGTTCAGGACTGTAAGTTCTATGCCAGCGGCGGGTCGGCCATCGAGGTCGCCAAGGGGGCCAACTCCACGCAGGTCCAGATCGAGAACTGCGAGTTCATCAGCTGCCGCCAGGCGTTGGTCACCTACACCGACCAGGGCGCCATGCGGGACTGCTGGATCTCGACCGACCCGCAGATGCGTGACCTGGCGGTCATCGAGAATCGGGGGGGGCGGTTCACCCTCGAAAACATCGTCGGCGTGCCGCTGGTCAATGGCGCCAACCAGCGCTGGATAGACAACTACGGCTCGACATTGAGTTGCCTGAGGGTGCGTTTTGGCGGCGAAGGAGGGGGATTTACCCCGGTAATCAACTACGCCAAGCCCTTTCCCGATACCTTTGGCTCTTCAATCCTGCTCGAGGACTGCCTGGTCTGCGCCAATGGCAGTGAGACCCGCAACTGCGCGGTCTTCTGTGAGGAGGTCCCCAACAGCCTGGTGATTCGGGACTGCCAGTTGGCCGGTGCGGCAGCCGTGAAGGTGTCGGAACGCCTCGACCCCGCAACCTACTTCACGGGCATCAGACGCGAGGTGCTACATTACGCTCTGGAGGGCAACATCGGTCCGGCCGTCGGGGAGTTGCCGCCCTTGCTGAAACGCCCCGTCTGTCCCCCGGCACCGCTGAAACCGGGGGCACTCTCCGATCGGGATCTGAGGCAAGCGCTGGCCCGCGCCCGGGAGGCAGTTGCCCAACTCGCTGCCTCTGACACCGGCGGCATCTGCAACGGCCACATCCAGCAGACCGACCCCGCCAAGTACATCGCCATCCCCTTCAGCCCCAAGACGTGGCGCCTGGACGACTTCATGGACGCCACCGCCCAGCGCAATTCCGAGCATCTGGGCATAGCTGAAGCCAGAGGCCGGGTCATCATCATGCGCCGGACCCCGGCTGAGGGCACCTGGCCCCATTTGCGTATCAAGGGACTTACGGTGGATCTGGACAAGACACCCTGGCTAACCTGGAAGCAATTGAATACTGGCTCTGAGAGCCCCGGCAGCTATGCCATGCGAGTACTGGACCGGGAAAGCGGCACACTGCTCCTGCTCGAAGAGGATGTCTATCCGCCTTACACCGACTACCGGGCCTTCAACCTGCGAGAGCTGCTGGGGGTGCGTGGCACACGGCAACTGGAGCTGAAGTACTACTACCTGGGTCAGACCAACACGGCTCCCCAGACGCCGGACAACCCCACCGGCTTCGCGGGAGCCAAGGCCGGAGACTACGTCTGTCTGGAGTTTCTGCGGTTTGAGGCCGAGTGATCGGGTGCTGACTGGCTTTGGCTCCTGCACAACCATAGCAGACGGCGTCGCCCGGTCTCTGTCCTGGCTATCTACGCACGGGCAGGCCGTTGCGTGCTACCAGACACGATGTCTTCCTCTGGTCTGCCCAGCGGCCTTAATCGTCTCTTAACCCCATCACCGCCGTATCTTAACAGAGAGTTCATAGTCTGCCGCCAGACGGAGGAATGAATGGGCGTGAAGGCGGAATGGAATGGCTGTTCGCGCCCTACTATAGCGGGTGTCAGGCATGGCGGAACGGATACTGCTGGTTGAGGACGAACAGAGCGTCACAGACGCTGTATCCTACTCTCTGGAACAAGAGGGCTTCGAGCTACTCACGGCTGGAGATGGCCAAACAGCCCTGAAGCGGTTTGAGGAGGGGCGTCCTGAACTGGTGATCCTGGACCTTATGCTTCCTGGTATCAACGGCTGGGAGTTGCTCAAGGCCTTCCGCAAGCAACGCCCCGGAGTGCCGGTGATCATGCTTACCGCCCGGGCCGAGGAAGCCGACCGTGTGGCGGGGCTGGAGATGGGAGCCGACGACTACATCACCAAGCCCTTCAGCATGCGCGAGTTAGCGGCGCGGGTCCGGGCCGTACTCCGGCGGGCTTCGGACAGGACCGAAGAGATCGTCCCAGTCATTACCAAGTCGGGGGTTCGTCTGGACATTGACCGCCACGAGGTGACTGTTGACGGCAAGGCCGTCACCCTCTCCCCCAAGGAGTTCGACCTGCTGGCTTACCTCATGCGTCATGCCGGGCGCGTACGCAGCCGCGATGACATCCTGCAGGCCGTGTGGGGCTCGCCGGAGTACCTGGACGAGCGGACGGTGGATGTCCATATCCGCTGGTTACGACTGAAGATCGAGGCCGATCCCGTCAGTCCCAAGCGCCTGGTCACGGTGCGCGGTGTCGGGTACAAATTCGCGGAGCTCTGATGCGACTGGCCCTGCGCTGGAGGATTACCCTCGCTTTCTCGGCTATCCTGGCTGTGGTCTTCCTGGGCCTGGATGCCTATCTGCACGCCGCCATCTTGCGGGCCGGCGAGGAGGCGATGGCCCAGAGCCTTCTGGCCGAAGTCCGCTTGGCCGCTCGCATTCTACCCCCTCCCCCCTGGAGCAGCGGTCCGGATCTACAGGAACTCGTCAATGATCTGGACCAACGCAGCAATGCCCGCATTACCCTGATCGACAGCGAGGGCGTGGTGTTGGCGGATAGCCGTGAACAGCCGGAAGTCATGGAGAACCACGCCGACAGACCGGAGCGACTGCAGGCTTTGGGGCAGGGCTGGGGCAGGGCGAAACGCCACAGTGACACTCTACATATTGACATGCTCTACGTGGCGCTGGCCCTGCCTGACACGGGCCAACCACCGGTCGTGCTCCGTGTAGCCAAACCCCTCACCGCGGTCCATGCAGCCTCCCGCTCCCTGCGCCAAGCAGTGCTCATCACCCTGGCCTTCGCCCTGGTCCTGACGTGGGTTGCCAGCTATTTGCTGGCCGGCGCCCTGACGGCCCCGGTGATGGCGCTGGTGCGAGTGGCCCAGCGAGTAGACCGGGGGGATACCGACGCCCGAGCCGAGGACATTCATGACCCGGAGTTGGGCGAGCTGGCCAAGGTCTTCAATGCCGCTTTGGACCGCCTGGCGACACTGGTGAACTACTCCCAGCGCGAGAGCCGCTACTATGCCACGATTCTGGAGCAGATGACCGACGCCGTCGTGATCGTGGACCAGCACGGGAAGGTCCAGTTTGTGAATCCGGCCTTCTCCCGCCTGTTTGGCGTGCAGGAGAAAGAGGCTGAAGGGCGCTCTCCTGAACAGGTAACTCTCAACTACGATCTGAGCTCTCTGTTGCTGCGAGCCGTGGAGCAGAAGGCGGTGCAGCGGGACGAGGTGCGGCTGATACAGCCGGAGGGCCGCATCCTGGCGGCGGTGGTCAGTCCGCTGGTAAGTGAGGCTGGTACGGCCATTGGTGCTATCGGCCTCTTGCGCGATGTCAGCGACCTGCGTCGCCTGGATGAGGTGCGCCGGGAGTTCGTGGCCAATGCCAGCCACGAGCTGCGTACTCCAGCCGCCGGCATCAAGGCTCTCGCCGAGGCCCTGCAGGTGGGGGCCTTCCACGATCAGGAGAAGGGCCCGCGGTTCGTCGAACAGATCGTTGAGGCGGCAGACCGGCTGACCAGTATCCTGGATGACATGCTGACCCTCACCCGCGTGGAGCGGGGCCAGGAACTCTTCAATACCACCTGGCTGTCCGCGCCAGAGGCTCTGCGCGAGGCAGTCAACCAGGTACTTCCGGCCGCTCAGGCCAAGAATGTGCAAGTGGGGGTTGAGGCGGTGGAGGGCGCGCGTGTCTACGCTGACCCCGGCGGCTTGCAGACGATTCTGATCAACCTGCTGGACAACGCGGTGAAGTATACCCCTGAGGGCGGCAGCGTCTCAGTCACCGGACGCGGTGTTCCCGGCGGTTATGAGATATCGGTGGCTGATACGGGCATCGGCATTCCCCCGGAGCACCAGGCGCGCATCTTTGAGCGTTTCTACCGGGTGGACAAGGCCCGGGACCGCGCCACCGGCGGGACGGGTCTGGGTCTATCCATCGTCAAACACACCGCCGAAGCCCACGGCGGCAAGGTCAGCGTCCGCAGCACTCCCGGAGCAGGTTCCACCTTCACCGTCTTCCTGCCCAATCCTCCGACAGCGGCCTGAGACCTGCTACTCCCCACCCAAGACCTCAGCCCGTCTCCTAACCAGACCCTAGAGTGCTCTCAATGGCGTCTTAACGGGTCTCGCCTAACATGCCCCCGACACTAGGCAAAGGAGAGACCCAACCATGGAACGTCGCAAAGGCTTTACGCTCATTGAGCTGCTGGTGGTGATCGCGATCATCGCCATTCTCGCAGCGATCCTCTTCCCGGTCTTCGCCAAGGCGCGAGCCAAGGCGCGGCAGACCAGCTGTCTGAGCAACCAGAAGCAGATCGGTCTGGCGCTCATGCAGTACATCGCCGACTATGACGAGACATTTCCTCCGGCCTACTTCTACCTGAATGGGGCCAACAGCAGGGGCGGCTACTCGCAGTGGAGTGGCATGATCATGCCTTACTGCCGGAGCCAGCAACTGTTTGTGTGTCCCGAGCACGCGGTCAAGGGCTGGGCCCCCACCTGTTTCACCACTCCGCCGGTGAACCCGCCTGCTGGCCAATCGCCCTTGTACCCGGTCATGGACAACCAGGCGTATCGTCTCAGTTACACCTGCAATGAGCTCATCATGCCGCGCAAGAAGTACGCGGCAGTGAACCAGCAGGTGGTCAGCCAGGGTATGCTTGAGGCCCCGGCAGAGGAGATCGTTTTGGCGGAGTACACCAATCACATGTACATGCTGAAGGGTTCCTCCCCGACCGGCGGCGTTGCCATCAAGTCCCATCGTCCGACCAACGCTGTGACACTCAGCGGAGCGGAGTTTGATGGCGAGTCCTATATCACAGGAACGCCCGTAACCAGGCTGACGATGCAGGAGGCGCTGAACGCCTTTGCCGCTGCCGAAGCGGCGCAGGATGCCACGGGCCTGCACCACATCGTCTACACCCAGCCTGATATGCACAATGGGGGCGCGAACTATGTCTTCGCGGACGGGCATGCGAAGTGGATGACCCTCGGGCAGACCCTGCAGCCTTTCCAGTGGGGGAAGCGAGCCTACTCCTGCCCAGGGATGCCGCCAGTGTGGTAGCCTTCAGATAACAGGATGGGGGCGGGGGGGAGTTTCCATAGCCGGGGCTGCGGGAGAGCAGCCCCGGCTCGTGCTTTGCCTGCGCTTAGCGCAGTCTTAACCAAGCCAACATTTCCCCTTAATCAGACAACAGTAGCTTAACCTCCGTGGGCAGGCGCAGCCCATGCGGCCCGTTGCCGGGTCGTACCACGAAACACGCAGACTCGCGGAGGTGACGGCAGTTGCGGACAACACAGATCCTGATGCTGGTGGTGCTGGTGGCGATCGGGCTGGGGTTGGCAGGCCTGGTACAGGCGGAATGGAAGTTCAGCGGCTATACCCAGATGCGCTACAACTTCTGGGACAGCGACCTGGACAAGGGTGATGCCTTCGATGCCCGAAGGGCGCGGATCAAGGTCGAAGGGCCAGTCTCGGAGGAGACCACTTTCAAGATTCAGATTGACCTGGCGAAGCTCGACGACACTGGCGGCGGTGAAGTGGAACTCAAGGATCTCCTCCTGACCCGTACCCTCAACGAACAGTGGAAGGGCTCTTTGGGCTTCACCTCAGTGCCGTTCGGCTATGAGGTACCCACCTCCAGCTCCAAGCGACTGCCGCTGGAGCGCAGTCAGGCGGCCAACAAGCTTTTCCCCGGAGAGAGAGATACTGGTCTGTACTTCCACTACACGCCCGAAAACAAGAAGGCGCCGGGCATCATCTTCGGTTTCTCCAATGGCATGGCCAAGTGGTATGAGGCCGACAAGTCGGGTAACGAGGACACCGACTCTTGGGCGCTCATGGCACGGCTGCAGTGGCATCTGCCGAACGAGGGCTGCGCCGGCCTCAGCTACCGCCTGGCCGATCGAACCCGCGAGGTGGGCGGTCTGGAGGAAGACTACGACGACGACCTGCTGGGACTCCACGTTCGCTACAACTTCCCCCGCAACTGGGCGTTGCAGGCAGAGTACTACGATGGCAGTGACATGGATGTGGATGTCAGCGGATGGTATGGGCAGGCCGAGTATGCCTTCAGCGGTCGCCCGGCCACGGCCTTCTATCGCTACGATGTCTATGACTTCGGCGGCAGCGATGACTTCACGCGCCACACCGCCGGGTTCGCCTGGGACCTGGACAAGAACGAGCGAGTGACGGTCCAGATCGAGGATTACGACGACGGCAAGGGGGACAGCTTCACCAACGGCGCGGTGCAGTACCAGATCAAGTACTAGGTCGGCCCCTTAACATGCCCTTAATGGGGCCATAACAATGGGTTAAATGCTCACTGCTAACCTGCAGTCAGTGATCACAGATGAAGGAACAAAAGGGTTCGCTTCTCAAGGAGGCGTTTCAGACAATGAAGCAGGGTCGCATCCTTACTCTGGCCATCGGCCTGGCCATGCTGACCGCGCTGATGGTGCTGTCCGGCTGTCCGGGCCAGAAGGCCGCTGATACCACCGCGCCGACCGACATGGCAGTCAAGCCGCCGGCCGAGGCAGGAGGACCCCCGGCGACAGGGGCAAAGGAGACCATTCGGCAGATTGGTTCTACCACTGTACTGCCACTGGCGGAGAAGTGGCGCGAGGCCTTCAATAAGCTGCATCCCGAAGTTGACATTGCGGTCTCCGGTGGCGGCTCGGGTACAGGGATCAAGGGGCTCATCTCCAAGAGCTGCGAGATCGCCAACTCCTCCCGCGAGATCAAGGACAAAGAGATCGAGGAGGCCAAGGCCGCTGGCGTGAGCCCGGTGGAGCATTTGGTCGCCTATGACGGCATCGCGGTTATCGTCAACAAGGAGAACCCGCTGACCAAGATCAGCGTGGAACAGCTGTCAGACATCTACACCGGCAAGACAACCAAGTGGGATGCTGTGGGCGCCAAAGGCCTGGGGGACATCCAGGTCATCAACCGCGAGTCTTCCTCTGGCACCTATGACTCCTTCAAGGAGATGGTGGTGCAACTCCATGGCAAGGAGAAGGACCGCGACTTCATGGCCGGAACGCTCAACCAGACGTCAACCGAGAGCGTCCTTAGCCTGGTGTCCGAGACCAAAGGGGCGATTGGCTACGTGGGCCTAGGCTACGTGGACGACCGAGTCAAGGTGCTCGATGTCATCCCGATCGGCGGCAAGGAACCAGTGAAGGCCAGTGCCGAGACGGTCCTGAGCGGCAAGTACCCCATCTCGCGCAAGCTGTACTGCTACACCAATGGCGAGCCGACGGGCAACCTCAAGACCTACATGGACTGGATCAAGGGTCCTGAGGGACAAGCGATTGTCAGCGAAGTGGGCTACATCCCGCTGGCGAAGTAGCGTGGTTGTGATACGGAGAGCGTGGGGCCAGCGGCAAGCTCCACGCTCTCTGTGTGTCTGGTGATGGTTCTTGTTAAGGTCGGGAGCGATCCACTACCACCATGCGCAGCACGAAGCCAAGACGCTGGGGCGAGCGACTTATTGAGGGCGCGATCAAGTCAACAGGCATCGCGACCATCGTGTTTGTGCTGCTCATCTTCGTGTTCCTGCTCAAGGACTCCCTCCCATTATTCGGGCACGCCAAACAGACCGCTTCCCTCCTGGGTACGCGCTGGCTTCCTACCTCGGAGCCCGAGCAGTTTGGTCTGATCCCCCTCCTGCTGGGTTCGCTGTATGTAACTCTGGGGGCCATGGTCATCAGCGTACCACTGGGCGTGGCGTGCGCGATCTTCATCGCCGAGCTGGCACCACAGTGGCTGCGGGAACTGCTCAAGCCATTGGTGGAGTTGCTGGCGGCCGTCCCGTCGGTTGTCTTCGGGGCGCTCGGGGTGCTGCTCCTGGGGCCGTGGTTTGCCAAGACACTCCATCTGCCGGTGGGCCAGTTCGCCGCTCTGGGGTCGCTGCTGCTGGCCTTCATGGCGATCCCCACCATCGTGTCGGTCTCTGAGGACGCGCTCCATGCGGTGCCCAGGGCTCTGCGGGCGGGCTCCTTGGCTCTCGGGGCCACCCACTGGCAATCCATCACTCGCGTCGTGCTGCCGACGGCTCGTTCGGGGCTCATTGCAGCAGGACTGCTGGGCCTGGGCCGGGCCATTGGTGAGACCATGACGGTGCTGATGGTCACCGGGAACGCTGCGGTGATCCCGCAGGGCCTGAAGGGCTTCATCCTGCCCGTGCGGACCATGACGGCCACTATCGCAGCGGAGATGGGCGAGACGGCCCACAACAGCACCCACTACTTCGCCCTCTTCTTCATTGGCCTGCTGCTGTTTCTCATCACGTTGGTAGTTAACGTAGTCGCGGAGGTAGTTGTGCACCGGATGGGGAGGGAGGCCAAGTGACACGCCCCCATCTGGTTCATCCGCGGCATGTGCAGAACATGATGTACATCGTCTTGTCGCTGATGGCCGCAGTCGTCGTGTTGCCCGTGTTGGGCCTCCTAGCCTATATGATGATCAAGGGACTGGCCGGTCTCAACCCGGACCTGTTCCTGAAGGGCTCTCAGGCTCTGCTGCCGGCGATGGTCGGCACTCTGTACCTGGTGCTGCTAACAGCCGCTATCGCCGCGCCTATCGGTATCGCGGCGGCCGTCTACCTGAGCGAATATGCTCACAGGGGCATTCTTGTCCGGCTGATCCGGCTGGCAATCATCAATCTAGCCGGCGTGCCCTCGGTGGTGCATGGTCTGTTTGGACTGGCGCTGTTTGTGATGATGCTGAAGTTCGGACGGTGTCTGTTGTCCGGCGCGGCGACGATGGCCCTGCTGGTGTTGCCGCTGATCATCAGCGCCTCCGAGGAGGCCCTGCGGCAGGTGCCCCAGCGGCTGCGCGACGGCTCGCTGGCTCTGGGAGCCACGCGGTGGCAGACCATTCGCCGCGTCGTGTTGCCCAATGCCTTGCCGGGCATCATGACCGGCCTGATCCTTTCCATCAGCCGAGCGGCTGGCGAGACGGCGCCCATCCTGTTTACAGCTGCCTTCCTTTCCCTTACCAATCCCTACCCCGAGTCCCTCTTTGATGAGATTCTGGCCTTGCCCTACCAGCTCTTCGTGATGACCTCGGAGATGCCTTCGGTGCCAGCGGAAACCAAGTGGGCCACGGCCTTCGTGCTGGTAGTCCTGGTGCTTGGGCTGAACATTGGGGCGATTCTGTGGCGTACTCATCTGCGGCGCGCCAAGCGGTGGTGATGTCCATGAGCGCTTTGCCATCTGCTGTCGGGCGGACCCTGACCCAGACGGGTGAGGATGGGTCTCAGTCGGCCGGGCAATCTGTGGCTGAGGAAGCTTTCCTGCCAACCTGCGAGGAGGTGCCCTGTGCGCCGAACATTCTGCGGCCGGAGGGCGAGATCAAGCTCGAGGCCCGCAGTCTGAACATGTACTACGGTTCGTTTCAGGCGCTTCGGAACGTGAGCATGGCCATCCCGGAGCGCCGGATTACCGCGCTCATTGGTCCCTCGGGCTGTGGCAAATCGTCGTTTCTGCGCTGTTTCAACCGCATGAATGACATGATTGACGGATTCCGCCTGGAGGGAGACGTGCTGCTGGAAGGGAACGACATCTACCGGCGGGATCTGGACCTCGCCTACCTGCGCAAGCGGGTGGGGATGGTGTTTCAGGCGCCCAATCCCTTCCCGATGTCTATCTACGATAACATTGCCTATGGGCCTCGCCTGCATGGGCGTCCCGATCGGTCGGAGCTGGACCAGATCGTCGAGCAGAGCTTACGACAGGCGGCGCTGTGGGATGAAGTCAAGGATAAGCTGCGGCAATCGGCTCTCGGACTGTCCGGGGGACAACAGCAGCGACTGTGCATTGCCCGGGTACTGGCGGTGCAGCCCGAAGTACTACTGATGGACGAGCCAGCCAGTGCGCTGGACCCCACCGCCACCTTTCACATCGAAGAACTGATGCTGCAGCTGATGGAGCACTACACCATCGTCATCGTTACCCACAACATGTACCAGGCCTCGCGCGTTTCGCAGTACACGGGTTTTTTCCTGATGGGTGAGTTGGTGGAGTTCGGGCACACGGAGCAGATCTTTGAGACGCCCCGCGACAAGCGAACCGATGATTACATCCGGGGGCGGTTTGGGTAACCTCACCCGTGAGCTTACGCAGCAAACTCAGGAGTGAGGGGTCGTCAACTCATCACGGAGCCACCCATGCTACGCACACGTCAGGCCTTCGATGAACAACTGGAGCAGCTTCAGCAGCGCCTGTTACAGTTTGGTACCTTCGTGGAGGCCATGGTGGACAAGGCCATCCGGGCCCTGACCTATCAGGACCTGAACCTGGCCCGCGAGGTCATTGCCGAAGATGATACGGCCGATCACATGGACGTAGAGATCGAGCAGATGTGCATGCATCTGATCGCGCAGCAGCAGCCCATGGGGAGTGACCTGCGGGTTATCGGCTCCACCATGAAAGTCATTGCTGACGTGGAGCGCATCGCTGACTACGCCGTAGACATCGCTCGAATTGCCATCGCCCTGGCGGATACCGAGTACTTCAAGCCCCTGGTGGACATTCCGCGGATGGCCGAACTGGTGCGCCACATGCTGCGCCGAGGCCTGGAGGCGCTGATCAAGCGGGATATGGACATGACCCGTGAGATCATTGAGATGGACGACGAGGTGGACGCCCTGTGGCGCAAGCTGCGGGCCCAGCTTGAGGACATCATGCAGGAACGGCCGCTAGTGGTGCCTCAGGCCGTCTACCTGTTGCTCGTCGCGCGGTACCTGGAGCGCATTGGCGACCATGTTGAGAACATTGCTGAGCGCGTGGCCTACGTGGAGACTGGCCAACTGACCAATCTGGCGCCGACCCACCGCACCGACTATCAGCCAGAGTCGTTCAACGGGGCGCCCGGGAGGGCAATCCAGCACGATGAAGGCAAGCCCTCTGGGGGATGGTAGCGGCAGTTCATAACGCCGCAGCGGGGGGTACAGTCATTCTGGCTTTGACCATGTTCTGTGGACTACGCTGCTGTTCCACCGCCGGTAGTGTCGCTAGCACCCACTGATTGCGCCCATCGCAAACCACGGCTGATCATCGGGCGCGCTGAAGCCCCTCGCCATCATCATTGACACGGATAGAGCGGGAGCCCAGGAGGCTGTGGTCGGCTACCTTTCGCCAGCCCGGCTGGAAGCCGGGCCTACCGGAGGGGCCATTGAGGACCAAGAGGCAGTTCATGGTTGGCAGAGGCTTCACTGACAGAGCGGGGCAGATCCTTCGGCGCGAGTGGTTGACGACATACGGCAGCACGCGCATAATACGCATATCGCGTATTATGCGCGTGGAGGTTGGGAAATGGACACGCTTACCACTACTGAGTTGAAGAACCGTATTGGCGAGACGCTTGATGATGTGCAGTTCCGCGGCAAACGGGTGATCCTGGCCCGAAAGGGCCGCCCCGCGGCGGCGCTCATTTCCATGGAGGACCTGCGGCTGCTGGAGGAACTGGAAGATCGGCTCGATGCCGACGAAATCGAGCGCCTTCTGGCTGACCCCCACGAGGAATGGACGCCTCTAGCTGATGTTCTGGCCGAGTCGGAGCGCTTGCCGTGACCTACCAGGTAGAGCTCTCGAGGCGAGCCAAGAAGGCCTTCCTGGCTTTACCGAAGCGCGATCGCAAGCTGATCGGCCGACGCCTGATGGCACTGAGCCATGACCCCAGGCCACCCGGGACAAAGGCGCTCGTGCAGGGGCTGAAGGGGCACTACCGTCTGCGTGTTGGTGATTACCGCATCATCTACACGGTGCAGGATGAGGTCTTGCGCGTGTGTGTGATCCGTATCGGACCGAGCCATTCGGTCTATGACGATTTGGCAACAGGCCCTTGAGGTGCTCCCTATCAGTGCCCGTTGTCACGGGGTGTGACCAGCACATCCCGGTATCCTGGCAGCTCGTACAGGCGGGCCACCACTTGACCGGCGACCGCGAGTAACTCCCCCTGGGCCCCTTCCTGGGCGCTGAGCGCGATGGAAACATCGGCGTTGCCCAGTGTCTCACGAAGCTGTGCGGAGAGTTGGGCCGGGATGTTGAGGTCAGCGATGATCCGCCGCAGCTCGTGAGTGTCAGGCGGCTGACTGGCATCACTGGCCAGCGCGCGGATTTCCACCTCCAGCGGCGGTACCTTGCAGGCAAGAACCGACTCCATGACCTTGGCCACGGCGCGCTCCGCCGGTGTGGGTTCAGGCACAGGAGGCACTTCGGGTTCGAGCGCCTCCGGCACCTCTACCAGCCAGGGGCTGTCCGCGGGCCTCTCCTCAAAGGAAGCATCGGCGACAGGTTCTGGCTGAGAGAGTGGGGTAGGCGGAGGAGCGGGGATATCGGGTGACAGGGGTGAAGCGACGACTGGACTGGCTGGGGGCGCGGCGGGCGATGGCTTCGATGCTGGCCTCACCCACCCGAACAGGCGGGCGAGTAGTCCAAGGCGCCGGGGCGGGGGCCCGGCGTGCTGCTCTTGAGGCATGGGTTGTGGTTCCCCCCCACGATCTACAAGACGTTCGACGCTCACTGCAGGAGCGGCGGGTGTGAAGTCCACGACAGGGCTACTGTGAAGGCGTAGCTCCCCCACAGGCTCCAGTTCATCCTCGTAAGGCTCAAGCGTCTCGTCCGGTCGCTCGAAGTCTGTGGTAGTCGGCAGCGGACCCGGCTCGTCCATGACCACCTGCAGCCAGACGCGGCCGAAGCGAATACGGTGCCCGTGGCGGATGACGGTCGGGGCCTCGAGACGACTGGTTTCGAGGAAGGTGCCGTTGGTGCTACCCAGGTCCTGCAGGATCCAGACGCCATCATGCAGGACCAGGCGGGCATGGTTCCGGGAAACCCTGGGGTCCCAGTAGAGGCAGATGTCGTTGTAGGAAGCGCGGCCGATGGATAGCACTTCGCGCGACAAGGCGAATTGCTGTTTCTCGCCTCCAGCGATTACAACCAGTTTGCCCTGAGAGGGTTCGTGGGCGATCATAGGGCCTCTTTTGTCGCGCCGTTCACTGCGGCGCACGGGACTAAGATAGCTGCGATGTGAACTGCGATGTAAATCTCAGACCCGAACCGACCTTGCCCCCGGCAAGCTCCCGCCGAAGAGCACGCGTGTCCTATTCCGATGACAGCAAAACTTCGTCGTAGACCTTGGCGCTAACCAGCAGGTTGACGATCATGCCAGTGGTGACCAGCAACGTTCCCTGTTCGCCGGCGGCACACGAGAGTGTCACCCAGGCCTCACCGGTACGACCGAGAGTTTCAGTCAGGGTGACGGTAATGCCATTGTCAGTATCGAGGCTCTGGAGAGCACTCTTGAGATTCTCAATCTTGGGGCTGTCGCCATTGCTGGTGGCCAGGGATCGGATGTCCACCCCGGTTCCATCCGGATGCCAGCGCAGATAACCAGTACGCGCAATGTGGGTCATACGGGTCACCTTCTCTTCCCCCGACGGGAGATACACGGGCTGGGCCCCGGTCTCCACGGCCTGGGGCTCCTCTTCTTCCACAGCGGGCAGTTCCAATGCTTCCTCTGCCGTGACCACATCATGCAAAGCGGCTTCGACGGCTTCCCGGGCAGCCTTCTGCTTGGCCCACTGATAGACCGCGTTTTCCTGCTCCAAGCTCTCGACGGAGCCAGGGCGGCGGGCACGTACGTAAGCGATGGCCTCGCGAGCGGTCAGGCCCCTGTCCACCAGGTAGCAGGCGATGACGGTGCCCGTGCGCCCGATGCCGCCCACACAGTGGACTGCCACCTTGCCCCCTGCCTCGATTTCCGCCCGTGTGTAGTCAATGAAGGTCTGGATCTGTTCCGGACTGGGACGTCGAAGGTACATGACCGGCAGGTGGAGATACTTCAGGCCCGCCTTGTTGACGTCATCCGGGTTGAGGGGAGTGGTGGTGACCGAGACCAGCAGCGTGATGCCCATCCGGCGCAAACGGCTCAGTTCCCGCGGCGAAGGCAGGGCCATAGCCGCGATCTGGTCCGGAACTATCCAGGTCAGTTTGGGCCGACTAAAGAGGTTCTGCAGAACCCCTCGGGTCTGGGCTGCCAGCATATCTCACACGACCCGTGTCTTTGCAGGAGTCTGAAGACATGGCGGGCAATAGCCCTCCTGTCCGCTCAGCCCCTGAACACACCGAATGGTACCGACACCTCCCAGGCCAGGCGCGGTTTCGCGAAGGTATATGCCCATCTATTATACCGCCTCCACGGTCCCTGCCAATACATAGCTTGTGGGCGGGGGCTGAGAATCCGGGACGGGCTAAGGCGAAACGCATAACAAAAGGTGAAATCTCGGAGTCTTGCGCATGCAGAGATGGTCATGGGGAATGGTTATCATGACTTTGGCCTTCAGTCCGCTTGCTGCCGCGGAGACCGAGTGTCTGCCTTCGGGCTTCCCCATCCGCCAGGCCCCGTTGTTGCTCTGCCGTGCCCAGGAGCTTGCTCAAAATGATCTGTCGGCCGAAGACCTCGCCTGGTTGACCCGCTTCCGCTTACTTGTGACCAACGGTTACGACTACCCGTCCCCAGCGGTTGCCCGGGCCTTACGGACCAACGGCTGTCGCCTGTTCCGCTATTTCTGGGCTAATGGCTTCACCACCAACGAGGCCCAGTCTACCAGTCTGCCCGACGGCCCGTGGCGCCAGCAACTACTGCGCGATCATCCGGAATGGCTGCTGGCTGCCGAGCCTCTCGAGGGGCCACCCGGCACGCCACCATCCTACTACTATGACTTCATTAGTTCTGAACTTATGATTTTCCTGTCTCAACAGATCGCCCAGACCCGTACCGCCGGGGGTTACGCCGGGACCTTCTTTGACTACGCCGGGGTGTATGCTCTGCCGCAAAGAGCTGCCGGCCTGTGGCGCGAGAAGCATCCTGACCTGTCCTATGACCAGGCCTTGGCGCGACTCCTGGAGGTCCTGAGGGCAGTAGATCGAGGCACACTGATCTTTACCAACCAGGCAGTCCTGGGAGATCCGAGGCTGCTGACTGCCGTGGATTACGACATGGTCGAGAGCTATGGCACCAGCTTCGCCTGGGGACCGACCGTTAAGCTGGCGGGCGAGGACTTTCCGTTGACCTATCGCCGGCCATGGGATGGGCCGGGAGGCATCAAGGCGATGATGACCCCGGTCATGGAGCGATTGCGGACTGGGCCGCCCCGGGGTGAGCTGCTCTGCCTCGACTACATGCGTCCCGCGCTAACACGAAGGGACGGCCAATGGCGACCGACGGTGGACTTGGAGGCGGTCTACTACTCCTATTGCATGGCGGCACTCTGGGGCCTGAACAGCTACTGCAGCGGCTGGTATGGGCAGGAGTACCGGGGTCCGCTATATTTCGCGGACCTGGGACGGCCACTGGGCGACGGGCCGGTGGAGCTGGAGCAGGTGATGTTGCGGGAGTACGAACGGGGGCTGGTGGTGCTGCTGCGGAGGGCGGAGGCGGCGGAGGTCCGCTACCGGCTGCAGGCGAACTGCGGAGGCCAGTTGTGGGACCTGCGGACCGGCAGGACCCTGGCCGTGCGCGAGGGCATGGTGACGCTGCGCCTCCGGCCGACACGGGTGCCGCTGAGCGATGAGATGCAGCCGATAGGACGTGTCTACCTCAAGAGCAACTGACGAAAGGTGATGCCGATGCGCGTTGGAGTTCACTCAGGCCACCAGGGGAGCCAGTGGCACTACTTCGATGACGAGGACCTCCAGGCTGTAAAGGCTGTGCTCGATGCCGGGGCACTGGGCACCATATCGCCCTCTCCCCCACTCCAGGCGTTGGAAAAGGACTTCTGCGATACCTTCGGCTCGCCCTACGCCATGGGTGTCGTCAATGCCATGGCCGGGCTCCATTCGGCGGTCGCGGCGGCCGGAGCCGGCGCTGGCGATGAGGTGGTTGTGGACTCCCTGGTGGGCTTCGGTGGTATCGCCGCCACCTTCAACAACGCCATTCCGGTCTTTGCCGATGTGCGCCGCGATACGCACACCATGGACCCAGAGTCGCTAAGGTCTCGCCTCTCGGAGCGGACCAAGGCGGTCATCGTCACCCAGCTCTGGGGTCTGATCGCCGACATGGACGAGATCATGGCCATCGCCAAACAGCACAACCTGATGGTTATCGAGGACTGCGCCCATGCCATCTTCGCTCAGTACAACGGCAAGTATGCCGGCGCCATCGGCGACATCGGCGTCTTCTCCTTTCAGGAGAGCAAGCAACTGGGCACCGGCGAGGGTGGCATGATCCTGTACAAGGACCCCGAGGTCGGCAAGCGCCTGGAACAGATGATCACCTTCGGCACCATGCCCGAGCGCATCGCGCTGAACTACCGCATCACGGCGGTCATGGCGGCCATCGCGGGTGTGCAGTTCAAGCGCACCCCCGGCTATGTGGACATTTGCATCCGGTCGGCGGAGCACTATAACGCAGCAGTGGCGGACACGGACCTCATCGAGGCCCAGGTTACGCCGCCGGGCAGGGTCCACACTTACCACTTGTGGGCGGCGACCTACGAGGGTGACGCGAAGGGCCTGCCCATGGATGATTTCATCAAGGTCTGCGAGGAGAAGGGCTTCTCCTGCATGTGGCGCTACATCCAGAAGGCCCCCTATCTGTATGATGTCTTCCAGCAGCCGGTCGCCTTCGGCCGTGGCTGCCCCATGCAGTGCCCGCTGCGGCTGCGCGATGTGTCCTACACACCGGGCCTGTGCCCCAACGCCGAGGACATCATGTCCAAGCTGCTGCTGGTCTGGACCGGCGGTGACCCGGATGCCCACAAGGTGGCAGCCGACAATCTACGGGCGGCTATCGAGGCGGTAAGCTGATATACCGATCTACTGAAGCGCCTGAACAGCCTCGTGCGGTTGGAGAGCCATACCGTGCCTGAACACAACCCCCAGCACGAGACGACCTACCAGACCAGGGTGCTGACGGACCCGAGTGCGTTTACCGCCTTGCAGGAAGAATGGGAGGACCTGAGGCGGCGCAGCCCTCACGCCACGGTCTACACTTCCTGGGCGTGGTTGCATGGCTGGTGGCAGGTCTATGGAGCTGACAAGGAACTCCGCCTGATCACCGTGTGGCAGGCTGAGACCGGCCAACTCGTCGGCCTGGCCCCCTTTATGCGCGGCAAGCGGATCCGGGGACGGAAACGACTGCAGCGCGAGAGCCTCGGTCTCATCGGCACGGGCGAGGGGCCGCAAGCCGAAGGTCTCGACTTGCTTGCTGACGCAGCCTGCCTGCCGCAGACGGTGGCCGCGATTTGGCAGACCTGCACAGACCTGCGCTCAGAGTGGCAGCAACTGCAGTTCGACGATCTGCGCCACGGCCAGACGGGGTTTGACCTGCTGGCAGAACAGGCCTTGCAGGAACCCTATCTGGTTCTCTTTGAAACACAGAGACGCAGCCTCATCGGGCAGCTTCCTGACAGCTTTGAGAGCTATGTAGCGCAGTTGCCGAGCAAGGAATGGCGCAAGCTAGTACGTCGCTACATGAAACGAATGGGGGCAGAGGGACGGTTCACACCGTTCTCCTGTACCACCGGGCTGGACCGCGACACCCTTGAGCACTGGCTTGACTTCCTGGCTCGTCACAGCATCGAGGTACAGCGGCGTAAGGGGCAGACGAGCGCGTGGGCCGATCCGCGTTTCCGGACCTGCATGGTTTCCATCATCACCCTGTTGGCGGAGCGGAACCAGGTGTGGCTCCATGCCCTGCGGGCCGGCGAGCGCGATGTGGCCGTCCGCATCGGCTTTGTCACCGGAGACACCTATGAGGCGTACCAGAGTGCTTACGACGTGGAGTTCGCCGAGGACAGTCCCGGTCATTGCCTGCGATTGCTGAGCATCAAGGAGGCCATCGAGGCTGGCCTTGTCGCCTTCAATATGGGCTCCGCGGACTATGCTTACAAGAGCCGGTATTTCCCGGATACCCAGCCGGTGGGTACACTGACAATCGTTCCTGCCGACGCCGAGGGCAGGAGCCGGCTGGGGGGCGAGCTGCTCCAGCGGGGCTTGCGTCAGCGCGTCAAGGGCTGGTTGAGACGCTAGACAGGCGTCGGCAGAACAGCAAAGGCGGTGGACCGTCTCTTGCGCGGTCCACCGCCTGAATGTTTCCTGGCGTTGCCGTCAGCGTGCTAATGGCGCCAGATGCTGCACTTGCGCGCCATCGCGACTGACTGCGCGGACACAGACCAGATACTGACCGGCTGGCACCTTCGTGCCGGTGACCCCGCGCCCCGACCACAGCAGGCTGTGTACCCCGGCGCCCAGGGAGCGCTGAGGCAGCACCGCGACAGTCCGTCCGGCCAGGTTCTTGATCTCTACGCCTACCTGAGCAGCAGCGGACAGGTTGACCGTGATCTGGGCTCCGGCACTGGTGCTAGCAGCGGCCGCGGTCAGTGTAAGCGGGCTGGCACTTCCCGTGGTGAAGCTCCACCAGAAGTTCTCCCCCAGCTCCACCCCGGCTGTACTCCGTGCGTGCTGCCCGATGGTGACCTTGTAGCAGGTGTTGGCCTGCAGAGGTGCGGTGGGCCGGAAGATGAGCTGCGTACGCCTCCAGGCAAAGCTTCCGGCTACGGCGGGCTCGATGCTGAAACAGCTCTCCACGGAACGGCGGTGCATGGGCAGACTGAAGGTGACCGTTATGCGCGAGGTGGTATCTACGCCCGTGCCCTCTGGTGCCTTTGCCACCACGCGTGGTGTGGGGCCGGCTGCGGTGCGGAAGGACCAGGCCACCTCCTGCCTCAGCCTGAGTCCTGCAGCGCTGCGAGCACCCCGCTGCAAGGTGATGGTATAGCGCGTGTTGGCGCGCAGGGGCTTGTCCGGAATGAACACCAGCGAGTTGCGATCCCAGCCGAAGCGCCCCGCGACTTGCGGTGAGATACTGAAGTTGCTCTGCACGGAAACCCGGTGCATCGGCTGATCGAAATCAACGCTGATGCGCGATTCCAGTGGCACTGTCGTGCCCCGAGGCTCCCAGGCGGCTGCACGGGGTGGGACCGGGTCAACCGTTCGGAAACGAAGCACCACGGCCTGCCTCAACGGCACTCCCACCACGGTCCGGGCTGCCTTGCCGATCGTGACCACATAGTCGGTGCTATAGGGCAGGGGAGCGCTGGGTGTGAAGATGAACTCATTGCCGATCCAGCCCTGCTTCCCCGGCACCGCCGGCTCGATGCTGAAGTTCTTCTGCACTGATGTTCGGTGCATGGGCTGGTCAAAGGCAATTCGGATCTTCGTACAGCAGGGGACAGTCGTACCCCTGGGAGCACTGGCGGTCACCATGGGGGCCGGTCCCGGAGCCGTATGGAAGGTCCACGCAAACGGCTTCCCCAACTCCACACCCTGATCGCTGCGGGCATGACTGCCCACGGTGACGGTATAGTCGGTGTCGCTCGCAAGGGGTTCGGCTGGCTTGAAGATCAGCTTGTTTTCAGCCCAGCCAAAACTGCCAACGACACTCGGTTCGATGCTAAAGCACCTTTCCACTGAGGCCCGGTGCATGGCTTGATCGAAGGCGATGGTAATTGGCCCCTTGATGTCTGCTGTATCTCCCTCCGGATCACATGCCACGACTCTCGGGACCGGAGGAGCCGCCGTGTCGAAGGACCAGCTATAGGACTGGCTCAGGGCGGTCCCGGTGGCGCCGCGGGCGCTGTTGCTGATGGTCACGGTATAGGTGGTGCTGTAAGACAGCGGCGCCGTGGGGGTGAATGTTAGCTCGTTACCGGACCAACTGAACGTGCCCTCGACGCTGGGGCTTATGGTGAAGGCGCTTTCCACCGATGCCTGGTCCATGGCGCTGTCAAAGGTGATGCGGACCGTCTTATCAACGGGCACAGCCTTGCCTTGCGGCCTGGCATCGCCGATCAGGGGCGCCGAGCTGGTCGTGAAGCTGAAAGACTCATCCCAGCCGGAGACCCCTCCCGCCTGCCTCACTACACCGGCACACAGGCGTACGTTGCAGACAGTCCCAGGGGGCAAGGGAGAGCTGGGGCGGAAACGCAGCTTAAGTCCGGGTGTCGGCCAGTCGAACTTGCCGACTACCGGCTGGCCTCCGACTGGCGTCAGACTGAAGGCATCACAGGCACTGGACGCCTCTACGGCCTCCGTAAAGGTAACCTCGACGGCCGTGCTGCGCGGTACATCTGTGGCATAGCTGGCAGGAGTATGTGACCGGATGAGACCACGGTAAGACAGGCTCGAGAGATCGGTAAAGCCCGGGGGGGAGTCAGGGCACTTGTAGCCCCAGGAGGTCGTCCCTGTTGCCGTGGGTACATAGGTATCGGTGAGCTCGGGATCCACTAACAGGACGCCGTTGCCAATCGCCGGGCATTGGCCAGCCAAGACCTCACCCCACGTGAAGACGATCTTTGAGTACGACACATGCTTGCCGGTGATGGCCCAGGTGTCGGCGTTGGCTCCTGGAATCCAGAATGCACTGTCTGTTACCACCACGGACTGCGTATCCGAGTTGGCGTTGTGCATGGGCCCGACGATGATGGACCGACTGATGGTCTGACCGCTGTACGCCTGCGGGCGGACGGCGTACGTGGCATTGTCCACAAAGGTGCAGCGATCGGCGGACTGGTTATTGTTGGCCATGCTGGCCCCGGCATCCCCATTGCCATAGGCCAGGCAGTTGATAAGCTTGGTTCCAACTCCCCAGAGTTTGTAACCCACGTACGCATTGCCGTAGGCCACACAGTTCTCGATGGTCGCTACCGGCTTGATGTCGAACCCGGCATCCCCGTGACCCCAGGCCACGCAGTTGCGAACCTTGATGTTCTGGTCCGTGATATAGGTGTTGTCAGGCCCCTCCCGAATGCCCTCGATGATGATGCCATCCACGTTGTCGTTGCTGTCGGAGTAGTTGTGGGCAAAGGTACAGTTCTCAACGAGCACGTTGCTGACCCGATTGGCGGTGTCACCAATGGTCGGCCCTACTACGCACTCGGCAAACAGGCAGTTGCGGAGGGTCAGGTAGTCCCCTCCCACCAGGTCCATGGGCCGCCCGCACCGCCGTCCTGTGACCGCCATGCTCTCCTGAGTGCTCTTGAACTCACAGTTCTCTATGATCAGATGGTGTTTGGGGCCGTACTTGTCTGCCCAGCGGATGCCCGAACCACCCGAAAACCAGATGCCGGAGACCCTTGTATAGGGTCGTACGCACAACAGCACGTACTGGCTGCCGTACCATACCTGCACCGTGCCGGGCTCCTCAGCCCGGATGGTGACCCAGTCGTTGTACTCGGGCCGCTCGGGCATGACTGCCCCTGGCGCCTCACCGTAGCGCCCCGGGCGCACCACCAGTTCATCTCCATCCTGCGTGAGCTGGCTTACCGCATACTTCCAGGTCCGGAAGGGCGCCTCCCGGGTTCCTGGATTGGTGTCACTGCCGTCAGTTGCCAACCAGTAGGTCGCAGCCTGCGCTGCCTGCAGCCACAGGATGAGGCAGAACCACAGACTCAGGCGCGCGAGACTCCTCAGCGTGGACATCACAGGGGTCCTCCTTCGACATCATCCCGAAGCGGGGTGGGAGCACGGCTACGGTGTGAGGCTATTGTTGCGGTCTCGTGGAAGGGACCGGATATCGCTCCCCCAAGCGCCACACTTCTGCCATGGAAATCCTATTTGCTGCACTTCTGCCCGCTTTCAATCACCAATCAAGAGCCACGCAAAGGAGGACGCTATCGCCGCGTCTGGCAGGAGAAAGGGTGACCGGCGGCCAACCGCAGTCAGCCGGAACTCTCGGGACGGAGATCCTGTCATGTCAGACCTCAATCTCTTCGATGCACACTGCTACTTGGGGCGCTTCACGCGGTACCAGGAGGGGTACTTCTGCGAGAAGGCCGACCTTCTGGCGGAGATGGATCACTTCGGCATCGCCGAGGCGCTGGTCGTGGATACGCTGTCACGGGAGTTGGACCCGCGGGCAGGCAACCCGCGGATACTCGAGGTCTGTGCCGGGGAAGGGCGGTTGCACCCGGCGTGGGCGCTCGCGCCGCCGTTCCAGAGCCTCCCCTATCCCCTGGACGAGCTGCCGGCGCGGATGGCCGAAGCCGGAGTGCGGGCAGTGTGGCTGTTCCCCGGGCACCTGCACTTCACGTTAGCCGACTGGAACTTGCGCCCGATCTTGGAGGTGTTGGAGCAGGAGCGAGTGCCGCTGTTTGTGGACCCCTCTCCCCTGCTTATCGGCGGGACTCGCGACTTGACGAACTGGGATGCCATGGTACAGCTCTGCCGTGACCACCCCGGCCTGCCTGTGGTGACCACCGAGGCGCGAATGTACTGGCCGACGCGGCAGTCGCTGTCAGCCCTGGCAGCGGCACCAAACTTGCACATCGAGCTAAGTCCGTTCTGGCTCTATCAGGGCATTGAGTTCGTGTGCCGGGAGTTTGGAGCCGAGCGCCTGCTCTTCGGTACCCGCCTGCCCGTCCGCGAGGCCGGGGGAACCATTGCACAGCTTCAGTATGCCGAGGTTTCAGAGGCAGAGAAGCGGGCCATCGCGGGGGACAACCTGCGGCGGTTGCTGGCGGAGGCGCTGCCGGGGAGGGAGGAGTCGGGTCGCGCTCTGGTGAGCGCTCCTACCGGAAGCGGCGGTGATGGTACGAGCGGTGACCAGACCGCGACGGCCTGCGTGCCAGGGACTGACGTGCCCACACGGGGAAGCGCTATGGGGCGTTTCTACCAGGCCATCCGTGAGGCTGAGGAGCCCTTCTCGGGTGAGGTGCTGATTGATATCCATAGCCACATCGGCTATGGCGCTCCGTACTTCATCCCGGATTCCGACCCGGCAACCATCGTGCGGCAACTAAGGCGGCATGGCTTTTCGAAGCTGGTGACCTTCGCCTTCAGCGGCCTCAACGCCGACTGGACCTGGGGCAATGACTTCGCCTATCAGGCCATGCGTGAGTTCCCGGACCTGCTCCTGCCTCTGGCGGCGGTGCACCTGTGGCACCCGGAAGAGATGCAGAGAGAGATGGCGCGCTGCTGTGACACCATGGGCTTCTGGGGCGTGAAGCTACACCCCTGGTGGAACGGCTACCCGGAGACGGGGCCGAACGTCCGGCTGTGCTGTGAGTTCTGCCATGAGCGCGGGCTCATCCTGACCAACCACTACTGGGGGCCACCGTCGCTGCTGGAGGAGTACGCCCGCGAGTTCCCCAATGCCAGGCTCATCACTGGACACCTAGTGACGGATGACGAATACTGCGCGGTCGTCAACCGTAATCCGAACGTGTATGTCTGCACCTGCCTGCCCATCAACCGCCCGGACCTGATGACGGCGCTGAGCAAGCTGGACCCGGACAAGGTCCTGTTTGGCTCCGATATACCGGACTTGCCGCTCCCGACCGGCTTCGGCTCGATCCTGTATGCTCGCATCTCCGATGACCTGAAGCGCAAAATCATGGGGCTTAACGCCCAACGGTTGCTGGACCAGGTGGCGCCGAACGTGCAACCAGCGATGGGCGCCACAACATGAATGGTAACTATGACCCGCAAACTCAAACCTTCCTTGAGATTCCCTGTCTCAAGCCCTTCTTGCGTTCAGACCCTCATGCGGTCGGGTACAATGCCGCCAATGGCATGGTTGTAGCCTCGGAGGTAAGCTCATGCGTAGCCACATCCCATTTGTCTGGGCTTTGTCTCTAACGATCGCCCTAGGGGTCCCTATGGTCGCTTTGAGTGGCTGTGGTGGTGGAGGTGATGGCGAGAGGACCGGGACGCTATCGGTGGCGATCACGGATGCGCCGGGAGAGTTCGCCGAGGTCCATTTGAGCATCCTGGAGGTCCGTGTTGTGCCGACGGGCGACGCTGGTGAGCCTACCGGGCCGGGCTTGCCCCTGATCGCCCGCTTCGATCCGCCACGGGAAGTTGATCTTCTTGAACTGGCCTATGCCCAGGAGTTGCTGGGGACAGCCGTCGTTCCGGCCGGTGAGTACACCCAGGTGCGCCTGGTCCTCGCCCCCAATGTCAACGGTGAGCCGCCGGCCAACTATGTGACACTCCTCTCGGATCCGGGCACGCAGATCCCCCTGGACACGCCCAGCGCTCAGCAGTCAGGACTGAAGCTGCTTGGCAAGTACGTCGTGACCGCCGGGGAAACGGCAGCGATCGTGTTGGACTTTGATCCTGCTCGGGCGATCGTCGAGGCCGGAAACAGCGGCAAGTACCTCCTCAAACCCACCGGCGTGCGGATCACGCAAGTAGACGATATTCTCTCGACCTACGGCGCTCTGCTGTTGACCGTTGAGCCTGCTGAGGCATGGCCGAGCGCGTTGGTATCGGTGGTGCCTGAAGGTGGTACGGTCCCGCTGGCGGTTGGCACCGTAGACCCGACTGACGGCCACTTCCGCGCCCTACTCCCGCCTGGAAGCTACGCGGTGCGGGTGACTGCCGACGGCTACCCGGATTATGACTCGGCACTGCTGGAGACACCTGTCTACTTCGATGTGGTTGTGGGAGCAGACACTGATGCCGGGGTGATAGACGTTGGCTTGTAGTGCCCGCGATCTGGTAGTCCCCTGACTTGGGTTCCGCGTGCAGGCCGTCCCTTGTGGGCGGCCTGTTCGTTTGCCGACGCAGGTATGGTATCATGCTGCAGTTACCGATTCCGACACCTCCCGGGGATGACAGACATGAGGATCGTCCTGGCGCACAAGTACTTCTACCGCGGCGGCGGCACCGCGACCTACATCTTCGCGCTACTGGAGGAGTTGCAGAAGCGCGGACACGAGTGCATCCCCTTTACGGTCGCCTACGAACAGACCGTGCCGCGCGAGTACTGGGGTTACTATGTGTCTCCGCCGGCTGGTGAGCGTACCACACACCTCAAGGACATGAAGCTCTCCCCCCTGGAGTCCATCAAGCTCCTGGGACGAGCAACCTGGTCCACCGAGGCCTACCGTCAGGCCACCCGCCTCGTCAGTGATCTCAAGCCCGACATTGCCTATGTGCTGAATATCTACAGTTACATGTCACCCAGCCCCATCCGCGCCTTCCGCCGCCAGGGCTTGCCGATCCTCATGCGGGTGGCTGACTTCAACCTGGTCTGCCCCGGGCTGACGGCCGTCCGCCAGGGCGAGGCTTGCCTGGACTGCGCCGACGGGCATTACACCCGAGGCATCAAGTACCGCTGTCACAAGGGCTCGCTCAAGGGGACTGCGGCCCGCGCCATGACCATGTGGGCCCATCGGTGGCTACGGATCTATGACGACGTGGACACCTTTGTAACCCCTTCGCTGATTCTGCGCGACACGCTCATCCGCGCTGGCTATCCGGCCGAGAAGGTGCATCACCTGCCCAGCTTCTACCCCGCTCCTCCTGCCATGCCCACCAGTGCCGGTGAGGAGTATGTGCTCTACTTTGGCCGGGTGGCTCCCGAGAAGGGGCTGGATGTCCTGGTCCGAGCGCTGGCCCTGATGGACAGCGACGTGCCCGTCGTGGTGGCGGGGGGGGATGTGGACGGGGAGACACAGCGCCTGCAGGACCTGGCGAACTCCCTGGGGGTAAAGAGCATCGAGTTTGTCGGCATGAAGCAACGGGCGGAACTGGACGAGCTCATCCGCGGCTGTCTGTTCTCGGTGGTGCCCTCCAAGGTCCATGACAACTGTCCGATGAGCGTCCTGGAGAGCTTCTCCCACGCCAAGCCCGTCATCGGGGCGGCCATCGGGGGCATCCCGGAACAGATCACGGAAGACTGCGGCCTGCTCTTTGAACCCGGCAACCCCGAGGCCATGGCGGCCCAGATGCAGCGTCTGCTCAGTGACGCCGACCTGCGTCACCGTATGGGCCGCGGGGCTTACGAGCGGCTACGCACGGTCTACAGCGTGGAACGCCACATGGAAGCCCTGCTGGGGCACTTCGAGGCCCTCTGCGCCCGCCGCAGCTCCGCCTAGCCGCACAGAGACCAGCCTGACGCCAACGCCTGCCTGAGAGAATATCCGCCATCCGGTGGTTGAATATCAACCGCTCAATGGAGGATTTTCACCGATAGCCTGGTCCGGATTGGGCTTCCGGGGAGCTGCTGCGAACTGCGGCGACAGTCCTGAGAGGGAGAGAACAAGGCTGGCAGGGAGCTTGGTCGCTCCCTGCCAGCCAGGCGAAGTCCGTGGTGGTCAGGCCTTGGAGAGGGCCGACAGTCAGGCGCGAGAGAGAGTGAGGCCGTCGAAGTCGAAGGTGATATCCATGCCGGTCAGGCCGACGCCCTGGAGCTTCTCCTTGATCCTTTCCTTGCTCTTGGAGCTCTTGGCGATGAAGAAGACACAGCCCCCACCACCGGCGCCAGAAGGTTTTCCGCCCATGATGTCTGGCGCGGTCAGGTCGAAGAGCTCCTCGATCTGCTCGTTGCTGGTCGAGGCATCCAGGTGCTTCATGTGGTGCCGTTGGGCGGTGACCAGGCGGGAGAAGGCTTCCAGGTCCCAGTCCTCCAGCGCTTGCTTGGCCTCATAGGCGGAGTTGCGCAGGTCAAACAGGGCCCGCAGGGTCTCCTCTTTCCCGGCCCGGAAATTGCCCCACACGTTGCGGTGGATGTTGGAGGACAGCCTGGCCTTGCCCGTGTAACAGAGCACGATCAGCGACTGGAGCTCCTCGATGTGCGCTGAGGAGAGGGCAACCGGCTGGCGCGATACGCCTTCGGCGGTGAACTCAAACAGGTTTATACCCCCGACGGCGGAGGCGTACTGGTCCTGCTTACCGCCGATGATTCCCAGAGTCTTCTCGATGCCGTAGGCCAGTTCGGCGATGCGCATCTTGTCCTCGACGGAAGTGACGTCCTCGCGACGGGCCAAGGCCAGCCAGACGACATTGAGCGTGGCGGAGGTGCCCAGGCCACTGCCGGCCGGGATACGGCTCTCGTAGCTGACCCCCAGGGCGGGACCACTGGACACGATAACTTTGCCACTGGGGCCACTGACTGCCTTCGCGGGCTCCATGAACGAGGCCTGGTCAGTCTCGTGGGCTTCCAGCTTCCCCGTAACGTAGAGGGTGATGGCCGCGTTCAGGGTCGCCCCCCCGAAGGCGTCAGCGAAGTAAGAGACGTCGGTCCAGGCCCCGGCGAAGTCTATGCGCACCGGGGCGCGGCTGGAAATGATCATACGGGCGCTCCTCCTTGGTCAGGCAGTGGGGCGGTGATGAGGTACTTATCAACCAGAGCCTTACGGCAGAACAGCCGTCGCCAGGCAAGCTGGAATAGCAACACTATGGCCTCGAGGATCACTTTCCTGGAGATCTTCGACTTGCCGGCTCTCCGCTCCTCAAAAACGATCGGTGTTTCGGCAATGCGGGCACCGGCCAGGGCACAAAGCAGCAGCGACTCCTCGAGGAAGCTATAGCCATCGGACTCAAACTGGTCGAGGCGGATCCGCTGCAACAGGGAGGTGCGGTAAGCACGAAAACCCCCGGTGCAGTCATGGACCCGCAGGCCGAGCAACAGACGCGCCATGGCGTTAGACCCGCGGCTGAGGACCTGGCGGTGCCAGGGCCAGTTACGCGTGCCGCCGCCGGGGACGTAGCGGGAACCGATGGCCAGGTCAGCCCCCTCGTTGATACATTGCACCAGGGCTGGAAGCACGGCGGGATTGTGGGAGAAGTCGGCATCCATCGTCAGCACGACGTCTGCCCCATGCTCCATGGCTTGTTTCATGCCGGCGCGGTGCGCCGAGGCGTAGCCCAGTTTTCCGGTGCGATGGAGGACATGGATCCAGGGGTCTCGCTGGCTGAGAGCATCGAGAAGCTCGCCGGTGCCATCAGGAGAGTTGTCGTCCACGACAATGACATGACCCTCAGGAAGGTGCTTGTGGATCTCTGCCAGCAGGGCTTCGATGTTCTCGCGTTCGTTGTAGGTGGCGACAGAGATCCAGGGAGTCATGCCCAGCCCCTCAGTTGCTAAGTGTCATGTCTTCGCAGAGTCGGTATCACTGTAGACACCGTCAGTCTAATGGACTGAACTACAAGACGCAAGATTGTCTCATGGTTGGCGGGACCGCAGGACGCTCCAAGCGCGCAAGCGTAGACAGGCCTGAGAGACAAGGGAGGAATAGCGGCGGGGTACAGTTTGCCACTGGCCCACTGTCAGGCAGAACCGATGAGACCGCCAACTCACTGTGGCGGTCTCGACGGTTGGAGGGAGGCGAGTAGCGGCTATCCGGTGCGTGGCAACGCCTGGCCCACAGGGGCAGTCTGCGGGACAGGTCGCATTGTGACTTGCATCGTGGCTGGCTCGACCCACACCTCGACCGTCTGGTCGGCCTGTGCTGCTTTGCGACAAACTGCGAATATGACGAAGTACCCCACCGCGAGGACGATGCCCAGGGTAACCATGGCTATTTCCTTTGTGCCTGCCAGGCCTGCAGGTGACAGAAGCAGTATAGCCGCGTTGCCTAAGGCCAAGCTCGGCGCTTGCTCAAGGACAACTCAACAAGAAGGCGGGGAGTGCGCCCGCAGGTGACACTCCCCATAGTCTGCTGAGCGTCCAAGGGGGCTACTTCCGCAAGGGTACCAGACAGGTGACGCAGCCACCATCCCTGCTGCGGGCCTGGACCCGCAGGAGATACTGGCCTTGCGGCACCCGTGTTCCTGTTGTTGAGCGTCCGTTCCACCACAAGGTGCTGATGCCGCCGTTCAGGGCCTGAGCGGGCACCGCCGCCACCACGCGGCCCGCCAGGTTCAGCACTGTGGCCCCAACCTCTGCCGCCGTGCTCAAGCTGACGGTGATGGCCAAGGTCCCGCTGCGCGTGGGGACTGCCGCAGCACCCAGGGCCAGAGCCGCTTCTCCCTCCGGCTGGATCTGGACGGCTGCACTGACAGTCCACGGTCCACTCACCGTTCCGTCGTTGGCCCGTGCCTGCACCCGCCACCACTCCCCGACTGCGGTGGCGCTTGCTGCCAGGATTCGCCCCAGGGGCCCCGCTTGCCAGGTTACCCCGCCGTCGGTGCTCTTGTACCAGGCATAGCGGTAGGTCAGCGAGTCGCCGTCCACATCGGTGGCCCCGCTGGCAGCGGCCTTCAGATCCTGATCGCCACGCGGCTGCGAGGGGCTGATCGTTACGGCAGCCGGCGCTGTGGGGGGAGTGTTGCCGATGATAACGATCGCGCCTTCTGTCCAGGGGCCCGCCACAGTGCCATCGTAGGCACGGCCACGCACCTTCCAGTGCTCCCCCTTGCTGGTGTTACTGCTGGGAAGTACGGTCCCCGCCCAATCCCAGCCACTCCAGGTGTTACCACCATCGGTGCTTCGCGCCCAGGTATAGCGGTAGGTCAGCGAATCATCCTCTTCGTCAGTGCTGCCGGAAGCGCTCGCCACCAGGTCGTTGGCGGTTCTGGGCTTCAGCGGCCGGATGCCTACCGTCAGAGGTGCCGTCGGCGGAGCGTTACCTACACTCACCGTCTCGCTCTCCAGCCAGTCACCTGAGGCCTCCCCGTCGGAAGCACGGGCTCGCGCCTTCCAGGATTGCCCCCGGGCGACATTGCTTCCGGCCAGCTCCATGCCCTCGTAGTTCCACGCGCTCCAGGTCGCCCCGCCGTCGCTGCTGCTACACCACTGGTACTCATAGGTCAGGCTGTCATTGTCCGCGTCCGTGCTGCCAGAAGCCGTAGCCGTCAAGGCCTGTCCGGTTACCGGGCTGCCGGGGGTGACGATGACTGTGCCGGGAGCCCCAGGCGCACTGTTGAGGATAGTGACGGCACTGCTCTCCTGCCAGGGGCCACTATCGGTGCCGTCTGAGGCGCGAGCGCGTGCCTTCCATTGCTCTTCCTTGGCGGTGGCACTGGCCGCCAGGGCCTCCCCATCGTTCCCCCACTCTGACCACGTACTACCACCATCGGTGCTCTTGGCCCACTGGTACTGGTACGTGAGACCGTCGCCATCGGCATCGGTGCTGCCCGAGGCCGAGACGAGCAAGTCATCGGTGGTGATAGGGGCTCCAGGAGTAACAGTCACGGTGCTGGGCGCAGTGGGTGGGGTATTGGCGATGGTGACCACCGGGCTCTCCACCCAGTCACTGTAGCCCCCCTTGCCATCGGTTGCGCGAGCCTGCGCCTTCCAGCGCTCGTCCCGCGCCGTGTAGCCATCGTCGAGGGTGTTCCCTTCCCATCCCCACGCGCTCCAGGTGCTGCCGCCATCGGTGCTCCGCGCCCATTGGTACTCATAGGCTACCGTGTCACCGTCAGGGTCATTGCTGCCGGAGGCCGAGGCTGCCAGGTCAGTGCTTGTGTCCGGGTTCGTCGGGCTGATCACGACCGAGGTGGGCGCGGTCGGCGGGTTGTTTGGGGCGCTGCGGGGTGTGATGATCAGACAGGTGCCGCCGTAGACCTGGAAGTCATAGCCACTCTCGTCCTCTCCATCCCAGGCCCAAGACCGCACTCCCCACCCACTCCAGGTAGTCCAGCAGATGTAGTGCCGTTTGCCGTCCGTATTGTCATAGCCGATAGCCGTTACCGAGTGTCCCCCGGCCGACGAAGTCAGCCCCAGATGTACGGGGCGTCCCGCGTCAATCTCGGCGCAGAAGTCCTCATACGTCCAGCCGTAATCCGTGTAGTTGGTCTCGTAAGTTGCGGTGTAACTCTCGTTGGTGGTAGTAGTCGGGTCGTCCCAGGCGGCGAAGGCAACAAACCCGGGACCGATGTTGGAGCGTGACGTGCTACCGTTGCGCGTGAAGAAGAAGTCGGCGATACAGTCAGCGGTGTGGTTCTCATAGGAACCGTAGGTAAGACCTAGCAGCGCTCCGGCATCAATGTGAGCCTGGCTGGCCACCATCCGCTTCGTGCCGCTGGTCCCGCTGCCATACCACGTGGCCGCGCTGCCCTCAAACAGGTCCTCGCAACCGGTCTGGGCGTCCCACCAGCCAATGATCATGCCGCCGGCGGTAGGCGAACAGCCATACCACCAGATATACTCCGGGACTCCAGGGATCGTCTTGCTGAGCCCTTCGATGTTGAGGGCACGAATGGACTGTCGAGGCGGCGGGTTTCTGGGGAACAACGGGCGATCCACGAGACCGCCCTGCTGCGCCCAGGCGGGGCCGGTAAGCAACAGAAGCATCGCCCCCACTAAGGCCCGGAGAAACGTGTCTGAGCGGTTCCTGGGGCCCGCAGGAGCAGGTGTTGCATGAGGACGAGAACCACGCATCGCGCGCCCTCCGATGACAGTCCTCACTTGCGGCTATCGTGACGGCGAAAAGCCGTCACCGATGTCGGTGTCACTGCAGCGAATCAATACTATCTTACAGCACCTGTCTCGTTGCCGGATACCCCCCACCTCAAGTTGGTCGCAAGAACGGCAACCTCTCCGCGTCGTGATCCCCGACAGGCATCAGAGAAAAACAATCAAGCCCCTGGCCGGCAGGGGCTTGATTGATCATCTCAACGGAGCTGTTGCAACAGCTTCGGCAATGCGCCTATGTGTTCTATGAGCGGCGGCGGCGGCGCAGCAGCGGGACCGCAGCCAAGCTCAGACCCAGGAGCATCACGGTGGATAGCTCAGGGGTGGTGGGCCTGCCTTCCTTCTTCCAGCGGAAGATCAGGATCATGTCGTTGTAGTCGGGCTCCGCATAGGGCTCGGAGCCACTCCGCCACTTCAGGGACTCCTTGTCGCTCCAAGCCAGGTCATACTCGTAGTTGACCGTGGACATGGGCTTGTCTTCCCAGGCAAGGATCCAGGCGTTAGCTTCCTTGGGGTGGTTGAACACCCGAAGGTGCTTGGTGTTAGAGTCGGCGGTGTTCCGATCGGCCTCGGAGTACCAGGTCTGCGGATTCACCAGCGAACCGTTATCCAGATAGAACCCGATCGCCTGCCCTTCGTAAGCGGTGAAGTCGACGCTGAAGATGGGCGAGTCAACCGCCGGGTCCCATGCCGCACTCCCGTCGAAGATCTCGTGCTTGGTGATGGGATCATCCGGCAGGACCGGGTTGTACCACCCGAACTTGTTGCGCGTCTCCCATGCCGAGTACTCGATCTCCAGGATGCTCTTGCCGGAGATGATGCTCAGTGGCGCAGGAGAGGGAACAACCCAGGTCTGGTTATCTGCGATAACCTGATAGTCATCCCACAGGTCCTCGGCGCTCAGGCCAGCATAGTCGGAGCCCCACGGTGGATGGACCGGGGTCACATCATTCTTGAGTTTCGCCTGGTCCGTCCACCATTCCCAGATGCTGTACTCACGCGCAGCAGCGGGTGGAACCAGGAGTCCCAGCAGCACCACGCCAAGCGCGAGCACTGAGAGATAGTGTACGGTCCGGAACTTGCTCAACATCCAAACCCCCTTTACTGAAACGTGCGTCACTTACGGCACGTCCGTGTGACTGGTTCGCTGGTGAAGCGAAATGGCACCCAAGTCTCCCCTCCTTTTCCGACCAGGGCGCCCGTTGTGGTGACAGCTACAGTGCGGGCCCGCGGACAACCCACTATGCCCTGGTGTCCGAGCGTAGAAACAAACGCCCCACGGTTCTCCAACCACGCAAGAAAGAGCTTCTACCCCAACTCGTAACACATGATCGCACAACTGTATAGCCCTTGTCAAGCCCAAATCAAGCAAAACTCAAGGCTTGAGCAAGTCATGAGACCATTATGGCGGCTCCAGACCAGTGCCAGAGTGGGCCTCCGGGAGGGATTCTGAACCGTCCCGGACCGCACCCGGGCCCGCTGGCTTCCAGCTCTGCAGTGCGTTCCCCAGGCCCCAGACCAGGGCAAAGGCTGCCAGGTAGACCACCACATCCGACCCCCCGTGGACAAACTGCCCCAGCGCCAGCTCGGGCCCGACGAGCTCCCCCACGACTACCACGGAAAGCAGGCGGATCACGTTGGCGGCGATGACAATCACCGGCGTGAGCGCATAGATGACCAGCTTCTGCCACGTGGCCAGACGCATCAGTTCCGCCACCACCCCCCCGGCCAGGAACAGCGCGACGAGGGAGTTCATGCCGCTGCAGGCCTCGGCCACCACGAACTGGAAGCTGGGCAAGGCGACGTTGACACCCTCGCGCAGCACGGGAATCCCAAAGAGCCGAGTGGCAGCCACGGTGAGAATCGTGGAGATCACCTGCATCGGCATGGCGACCATCCCGAGGATGTGGCGGGGAAAGGGGATGGCAAACAGGAACAGGGCCAGGCTGAAGCCCAGGACCCGCAGATAGGCCGATCCGAGACCCGTGGCCACCAACCCCATGAGCACCACCGGGAAAGACAACCCGACGATGAACCGCGCCCCCGTCACATACCCCAGGAAGCAAACCACCAGACCGGCCCCGAGGAGCCATAGCCCCCGGGCCGAAGGGCTCGGCGTGAGCACGGCCAGCTCACGGCGGTGAAACCAGATCAGCCCCGCGACGGCAAGAGGCACCAGCGGGCAATGGCTGTAGGCCGCCTCGTTGGCCCAGCGATACCAAAAGGCCGGCCAGACGTGCCTATAGAGGGCAACCAGAAGCACCGCACAGAGCACAGCCCAGAGGATCAGGACAGTCCGGTTAGTCTGATTGGACGGTGACTCCACGCCAACTCCTTGTGATTACTCACCTGCGGACGGTGTAGCGGCTGGACGCGGTCCGCGCCGACGCGCCTCGGCCTGGCGTGCCAACAGGTTCTCGAAGCGCTTGCGAGTATCGGGCTTCAGCTCCTTGGCGCCCTTCGGCGTCATGGTGAGCAGTTCGTTGTCCGGGAAGAACAGCGCAGGGCCGAGCTTCCTGGTCTCTTCTGGCTCGGTCAAGGCCTTGCGCCAGGGATCATCCGCTCCACGTCCCCCGCTCAGCAGGTCCCGCGTCAGATAGACGAGATGGGGCGCCCGACTCAGGCGCGTGATGGAATCCATGTCCTGCGGCTGCTTCGGCAGCAGAATGGCGCGATGTGGGCCGTACCAGGCCACCACCCACGGATTGTCCGTAAGAAAGACCGTCTTCTCCTCCAGGTCCAGGTACTTGGAGATCTCCTGCACCCGGACCACCGGCGCTCCCGGGCGCACCGGCCGCCCGAGCACAGCGCTTGCCAGGTAGGGCACGGCCACGACCAACACTACGCCACTGGCTGCCAGCAGCCGCAGGCCGCGGCTTACTTTCAGGCCGCGCAGCCAGTGGACCACGGCCGCAACAGAGATGCCGGTGGCGAGGGGCCGCACGATACTGAACGGGGCGTCCGAAGCCGTAGTGAAGGCAGTTGTGAGTATCTGGATGCCCAGGGTCCACAGGAGGATGGAGTACAGCAGTCGGCGCTCCGGAGTCTTGGGCAGCCAGATGATGGCCCCCACGAGGAAGGCAAACAGATAGATGTTGGTGATGTCGGGCACAGCACGATAGAGCTCGACAAGCCCGCGAGCCACCTTGCGGACGGTGTCACCGGGATGGGCCAGCAGGTAAGCAACCGGACTGCCGGGAGCATCGGAGAAGGTGCCCAGCACGCTGATCCCCGGATAGTCGGCGGTGTTCATGACCAGTTGGGCCATCTGCAGTCGCGACCAGGGGTGTCCGGTGGCCACCAGGTTCCTTCCCCACCACACCACGCCCAACAATAGCGAGATCCCGACAACCATCAGGAAGGCTGGTTTGCGGCGTGCTCCAAGGCCAGCGGTGGCCACAGCAGCCAGCGGCAACCACAGTAGCGGAGAGAAGCGACCAGCCAGGTAAGCGAGCCCACCCATGACGCCGACAGCGCCCAGCCACAGCCAAGGCATCCGCGTGGCGTCGGCTGGGCCACTGGCGCCCTGGGGCTCTCCAGTCGAAGGCGACGACGTGGTGGTCTTCAGGCAGTGGAGGGCCGCCAGGACGGCCAGCGAGAATAGCAGCGCCGTGAGCAGGATGCCGTCGGCGGTAAGGGCCATGCCAATGATGTGCACGCCACCGAAGTAGGCCAGGACCGACCAGAGCGCCACCCCGCGATCAAAGGCCAGCGCCATGATGCGATACAGCACCCAGGCCAGCGCAAACATGCACAGGGCGTTGAACATCACCACGGCATCATCGCTGATACCACGAGTCTGGAAGAAGAGCCCCAGCGCCACGGGATACAGCGGTGCCCGTCCGATGTCATAGCCCTTGCTATCCGGATGGCTGCCCGCCAGGGCATAGGGGAAGGTGATACGTGTGAAGAGTGTCCGGTGCATCCGGAAGTTGCGGGCGATCTGAGCCGCCTCGATGGCTTCCGTGGACACCAGGTTCGTGAAACGAGCGGTCTTGAAGCGGAAGAAGAGGCCGACACCGATGCTCAGGAGCACGACACCAAGCAGGATGGCCTTGCCGATCTGGTTGGCGGTCTGGCGTGGGTCGCGGTCATAGGGCTGCCCGGAAACGGACCGTGTTCGGCTGGGGACGGCAACGCGCCTGACCGGTGCTGGTTGTTGACCCCTCTCATCACTACTCATGGGCTGTTGATTCCTCTCCCCCGCAGACTAGGGCGAAGCTGACTTCTGCTTGGCATACTTCTCCAGGGCGGCGTAGAAGGCGGGGAGCAAGCGTTGGGCGAGGTCAGCCACCGCCTGCTCTGCCGCCGGGTCATCTTGCTCCGTATGCGCATAGAGAAACACTTGGCCCCAGACAGGATCGCCATGCAACCGTGCCAGCCAACCGGCCGCAACCGCCTGCTTGAGATCAATCGCCTGCTGGCCCGGGCTGACAAACCAGTTCAGAGTGTACCGGCGGGCGGGACCATACTTGATGACCTGTCTGCTGAGCTGAGCGGTGAAGGGCACCCCCTCCAGGGGAGTCTCCCAGATGGACTTATGCTCAGGCGTCCAGCCCGAGGCGAGATAGGCAGTGGCGAAATCACGCATCGAGCCGATACGGCTGCTAGTGACCTTCAGGATGACCTTGACCTCCCGCCTCGAAGCCTGGGCGTAGGTGCGATACTGCATCAGGGTATCGCCTTCGGCGGAAAGAGGGTTTTTCCCTGGAGTCTCATCGTTACTCTGGTCCCAGGTCCAGGGGCCGAGGCGGGCGGGGATGTCTTGCAGCGGGAAGTCGCCGACATAGACATTGCGCGCGGCGCGCCCGCTGGCAAGCACAGCGATCAGGAGCAGCGCCAGGCTGCTGATATACACGATATGGGGTCGGCTCACTCTGAGGTCATTGCTCCCCGGGCTAGCGCGCGCCATCGCGCCGGATGACGGCGCGAAGTGTGGCGAGCAGAATGGAGCAGTCCAGCGCCAGACACCTTCGCTCCAGATACTCCATATCCTTCCTGAGCATGAAGTCGCAGTCGGTGTCCTTACGGCCGCTGACCTGCCAGAGACCAGTCAGGCCAGGACGGGCAACCAGGCGGCTCAGACCGCGGGGATCGGGGATGTGGCAGGAGATGGGGCGGGGGCCCACCAGACTCATCTCGCCACGCAAGACGTTGATAAACTGCGGGGTCTCATCCAGGCTCAGGCTGCGCAGAATGGCTCCGACGCGAGTGACCCGGGGGTCACGATCAATGCGGATCAGGGAGTTGTCGCTTTGCTTGTTGAGGGCCAGGACCTCATTCAGGCGTGCCTCGGCGTCCTGGTACATGGTGCGAAACTTGAGGATTCGGAAGGGCACACCAAACTGGCCGGGGCGGTACTGACGAAACAGGATCGGCCCCCGGGAGTCCAGCTTGATGGCCACGGCGATAATGACCCACAGCGGCAGACACAGCACAATGCCAACCAGCGCTCCGACTACGTCCAGACAGCGCTTGGCGGCCAAGTAGAACGCCAGGTTTCGTCCCCGCGGGAGGGTCAAACCACCGACAGTCGCCCCGCCGATAAGAGCGGGGTCATGCAGGTCATCCGTTATGGTTACGTGTGTCATCGCTCTTGCCTCCCCCTGCTGTAGACCTTCGGCTTGTGGCGACCTGGTCGCCTGTAGCGAGGGTCTGGTAGAGCGTTTCGAACCGATCCGCTGTGAGATCCCAGTTGCGCTCGGCTCGGATATAAGCACGAACTCGGTCAAACTCCGCCTGTATGATCTCTGGCTGCCGCAGGAGGGCGGCCAGTTCAGTCCGTAAGGCGTTTACATCTCGTGACTTGAAGGTGCCCCCACACGGTCCCAGCGCCTCGCGATTGGCCGGGATATCGCTGGCCAGGACATACCGACCATAGCTCATGGCCTCCAGGACAGCGATGGGCAGCCCTTCCATTTCCGACGGCTGCACATACACGTATGCGTTGGAATACAGCTCCGCCAGCAGGCGGCCGGTGACATACCCGGCGAAGATGATGCGGTCGCTGGCCTGGGCTCGCAGCCTCTGGACGTAGGAGTCCTCATAGGGACAGTCGCCGGCAATGACCAACTTGAGGTCCGTGTCCAGGTCGGCAAAGGCCTCCACCAAGTAGTGGACCCCCTTCTCCTTGACCAGACGAGCGGCGCAAAAGATATAGCGCCCGGCCTCCACTCCCAGTGTCGTCAGCTCCTGGGCGGCGACGGGCTCGGCCAGATGGACGCCGGTCGGTATGAACACCGGGGTGACGCCCACCAGTTGCTGGTACTGGTCCCGCACGACCTCTGAAACGGCGGTAAGGCCATCGGCGCTACGGGCCCCGACGCGCGCGGCGAGATACATCGTGCGGGAAGCCCAGCGGCCCCATTTTCCGCCCTGCCAGTCGAGACCGTGAACCGTCACGACCACCCTGGCCTGTCGCTTGCGGCGCAAAAGGGGCGCCAAGGATCCCGGGGCGGATCCGTGTATGTGCAGAATGTCAAAGTCCTCTTTGAGCGCGTGCAGCGCTGCGGTGAAGGAGTGGGTCGCGGCGTCCAGATGCTTCCCTCGCAGGCCTCGAGTGACGACCCTGCGCATACCCCGGTACGGCCCACTGCCATCCTGAAGGAAGTGCGGGCGGCAATAGACCGTGACCTCATGCCCCCGGTCTGCCAGCCGCGCGCCAAGCTCCTCCACATAGTGCGCTATGCCCCCGATCGCCGGCACGGCTTTCGCACCCAGCATAGCGATCTTCATCTGTCAAGCTGCCTTCGACGACGTTCTCCACCCCAGGCCAAGGGGAGGGTGGACTATAGACAACTGGCCACCAGCGCGAAGCGATGTGTACGATGATATTCTGCTTCCCCCCCTGCTCGCTGGTTGGCCGCTGTCTGCACCGGATGGATCTTCTGGAAGTGATAGCCTTTGGCGGTGAAGGCCTCTTGCGCTTGCCGGAACTGCTCGTCACTGCTGTACAGGCCGACAATCGCCCCACCTGAACCGGAGAATTTGGCGGGCAGGCCGAAGCTGCGGGCCGTCTCAACCATGTCAATGTTGCGCGCGCCGATCCACTCGTCGCCATAGATACGTCGGCGCGTGTTGAAGTTGGCGTCCATGAGCTGGCCCAGCGTCTCGTAGTCACGGGCGAGCAGAGCCGTCCGTGCCTCATCCGTGTAACGGGCGAACTCTTTCATGCCCGCGAGGACTTCGGGATCCCCGGCATCGAAGCGATAACGGACATTGCTGTGGATCTTACCGGAGTCCGAAGGGCAGTCACTGTAGGCCAGGTACAGAGGCGGCAGCAGGCTGATGTCCATGGGCTCGTAGTATCCGTGGCCGTACTTGGCGATGATCTCGGGAGCGAAGTCCATGTAGACCAGACCGCCGTAGCACTGAACCACACGATCCTGCAATCCGGCCTGAATATGGAGTTCCTTTGTCTCGACCTCGAGCACCAGGTTCGGCTGGATGGGCTTGGGCAAAACCTTCTCGTCTACTTCATAGAACTCCATCAGTGCCTGGAGGGCGGCCGTGATAATGGCGCTGGAGCCGGCCAACCCCACCTGTCTCGGGATGTTGATGTCATACTCCATAGTGAAGTTGCGGTCCGGGAGCTGCAGACCGGCTTCCTGGCAGTACTGGTGGAACCGCTTGCAGGTGGCGAAAAGCAGCCGCAGCCCACCATAGTAGCCATCCAGCGAGGCAGTGTAGGTGAGGTCGGCGAGGTTGCGAAAACAGAAGGGATCAAACTTTGGGTGAGGGATGATCTCTAGTTGCGGGCTCTCCCACAGCGTTACCGAGGCCGCGAAATCACCAATAAGACACGCAATGGTCTTCCCCCCGAAGCCATCTGATGGGTTTCCCATCAGTCCTACCCTGGCCCCTACAGTGCGTCGGATTACCATTGTGCTCAGACCCCCCTCACAGCCCCACGCCCTGGCCGTTTACGCGCCGGCCAGATCATCGCGAGTCTGTGAGTTGTAGCGACGAGAAACTGTGACAAAGGTAAGCGTCATCTTTCCCCCGAAGCCCCTTGACAGGTTCGCGCAAAGAGCGCTACTATCTGAAGTGACAGTGAGGGCCGACCCACGGTTCCCCAACTGCGTTGTGACCAGGGAGCAGCCCCTCCCTGGTCACTTTGTTTATGCCGACCAGCGTTCCGCGCTGTAGTAATCCCCAACTGCCTGACCCATCTCAGCCCGATGAGTCCTCGCGGAACGCTTCATCCCCAGCCGAAGCGCCTGATGACCGCATGTGCGTAAGCCCCAGGTCAGCGACTCCGGCGTTACGTACAACATAAGTGACCTTCCCCGAGGCGACGGAAGCAGGAGGCGTGGTCTGAGCGAGTAGTTCGCTTGCTGCTATCTTAGCTGTCCTATAGGGAGGTTAGTCCCTACCGGACGGCAGACCGCCTGCCGTCGCTTACGTGATGGCAGAGCAGGGTAGCGAACTGCGTTTCTGCTGTGACGTGGTATTGCCCCCGAGGTTGCTAGGAGCCCCCTGTCCCCGAGAAAAAGGCTAACAACATCTCAAGTATTTGTCAAGCTTCGCGCGGGCGATGCGACCAGCGACTGGCTGCTACTCCCACGGCTCGGCCGAAAAGCACCGCAGAAAACAAAAGCCTGGCAAGCCGGCGCCAACTGAGTCGAGACCGTGTCTCTACGAGTTGGGCACCACTAACCAGGCCAGTAGTTGCGGTGTTTTGACGGTTTCAGGATACCCACGACTCAAGTGCAAGTCAAGAGAAACTAAAGTGAAAATCAAGGCAAAAGTGTGAGTTGTCGACTCTGTAAGGGGGTCGGGGACGAGGCGATCTCAGCGGAAGATACCAGTCGTGGTAGTACCGACGTTCAAGCCCAATGGCTATATGACAATGTCTAGCCTCCGGCTGTCTCCTGACGGAGGCGCTTGATGGCTTCCTCTACAGCGGGGTTCTGGAAGCCGTAGCTGTCGCGCAGGATCGCTGCCACCTGGTCCAGCGACCAGCCCTCTCGCTTTACCCCCCGAGCATAGGCGAGGATGCTCGCTTGTTGCTCACGTTTGCTCTGGCCGCGCTGAACCTCTGCCCCATCCTTGTCGCTCTGACGTATCTTGATCACCGTATAGAGATACGCGATGGGATTGCGAACTTCAGTCTCCTCTACGCGCCGCTCGACGATCTGAATGGCCTCCTTGATGACGTCAGTATCGTAGTTGCGCAGGAAGCTTGCGATGCTTTTCACCTGGCCCTTGGGGACGGCAAAGATCTGGGCTATCTGTCCCGCCAGCCGAATGTGAGTTGACGAGGGCGAGTCGTCTTTGTCTATATCAAGATGTGAGACAAGACTCTCGTCACTAGAAGAACTAGGGAACTGCCCGTCTGGCACTTCTGCAGTTGCCAACCTGGCACTTCTTGAAGTGCCAATTTGGCACTTCTCGTCAGCATCAGGGGTTAAGCGGGGCAGAATGTAGCGATTCGGCATGCCACGGCCCGGCCGCTCAACGATAATCAGGCCATGCTCAGCCAGTTCCTTCAGGTAGCGAATGAGGCTCCTCTTCCCCATTCCGAAATCGCGTGCGACTTGTTCCTGGCCGGGGAACTTGCCGTCCTTCCAGGCGCACGCCAGCAGGGCAGCGTAGGCAAGCTTCGCGCCAGGCGAGAGCTCCTGAAGTCGAAGCACGATGTTAGGTACCTGCGTAAAGCCATAGCGCAGGGTACCGTCTTCGACAATGATAATACCGCCCTCGTCGTTATACCGGGCCACCGGCCCGATCCTCCTCTACCACTGGCGCGCAAGCCCTTGACAAGGACGGGTCTTATTGCCTACAATCCAACCCAGACAACAAGGTCGGAGGCAAAAAAGACCCCCTCTGGTCACTTGCTTGCGACCTCTCAGAAGCGGCGAAGCTACCAAGCACTTCCCGGGCTGCTAGCTATCGCCAACAGGATTGGCCCATCCGGTGCGGCAACACCTGATGGGCCTCAGTCTTTTCTCAGGCCACGATCACCTGCTCCTTGGGGTAAGCAACCTGCTGTGCCAGCTCGCGCCAGTGAGCAACCGGCAGAATGACTTTCTGGCCTGGCTCCTCAAACAGCCTGGTTGCATCCGTGGGCGAGCCGTACACCGAGACCAGGTCGCCATCCACGACAATCAGGTAGATATCCTCCAGTGAGGCCCCATCGCGACGAAGCTGTGCCAGCAGCGAACCGATGTACTCCATGGAGTGCCCCGTGCGCCGGAGGGTAGCCGCGACGCAGGCCTCGAGCACATCACGCAGGCTCAGCAGCACCTGCTTGCGTTCACCACGCGGCGGCGCGACGCTGGCTTGCACATGCCCGCTTTTCAGCCAGCGCATCAGGGTCCGGTACGGCACACCGGTTAGCTCAGCCACCGTCTCAGGGGTCCACGTTTGCATGATAGAAAGTATCTTCTCCGTAAGTGCCATAGACTCCTCTTGCTGACAGTATACAATCCAAACCCCAAGACAGGCTCAAGAGATTGTAGGACACGGCAAGACACAGCCCTCCGACCGACGCCCCTTGGGGCACCTTCCATCTTGAAGATCGCCGGCGTGTACCGGGCCCCTCTCCCCTATCGCGATTCAGCTCGCTCAGCTCCGGACCCCAACTCAGCTCAGCTCATCGGTTCGCCAAAAAGCCCCCGACCCCAAAGACGAAGCACACCCAAAGCAACCGATCCGGTGCCGAACCCATGGTCGGCGGTGCAGCCCGAGGAGAACTTTCTATGGGTTGTCTGTTGCCATAGCTGGCACCCCCGAAACTGGCCCTGCGCCCTCTGCCTGCAAATCACACCGATGCACCTGAGCGCCGAGAGTGCAAAGACTCGGGGCCACACTCCCCTACCCCACTGGCCCACCACCTATTCGTGCGACGAATGCTCCTCAGCACCGCCCGGATGCAACCCACGGGGATGGCCCCCTGCCTGGATTGCAGTGTCGATGACAGACCGGGATCGGGAGGCTCTGCCCGCGCGAAGGGATCGGGACCGAAGACGCCTCCCTGCATGGGAGGTGCCCAGCCGCCGCGGGCCTGCCCATGGTGAACCCAGGGCAATGCGGAACGCTGTCGGGGCCGAGAAGAGGTCGGGCCCCTACGCATCGGCCAACCCGCGCCCCCCGGTCTGGTGTGAGTAGTGATCAAGCGGGCGCATAAAGCATGTTCGCAGCTAGTGACTTATGTAGTTACAAAGGAACGGAGTTGCAATGTGAAACATTTATATGTCTGCCTTAGTAAAGTAGTATATGAGTTATTAACTCATGGACCTTTGTGCTAATGCACTGTTGCACTTTTTCAGCTAACCGGGGCGTGGGCCAGGCGGCCGACAGCGGTCATTGCCGGGTGGGCAGTTCGACGCAGGATTGACAGGAAGCGAAGGAATTGATACGGTAGCTAAGAACTTCATTACTCGCGTAGTCAGTTACTCCATTAGTTTATGACAACGGTGTGTTCAATCCATGGCCAGAGTCATCGCCATTGCGAACCAGAAGGGCGGCGTGGGGAAGACGACCACTGCCGTCAACTTGGGCGCGGCACTTAGCGAGGCGGGAAAGTCGGTCCTGCTGGTGGACATGGATCCGCAGGCGAGCCTGACGGTGCATGTGGGTCTTGACGACGGGGACGAGCGGCGGTCGGTGGCCGATGTGCTGGAGGAGGGGGTGAGCGCCGAGACCGCTTTGGTGCGGAAGCAGTTGGGGCTGTTTGATGTGGTTCCCTCAAGCATTGACCTGGCGGGGCTGGAACTGAGTCTTAGCGGCGTGGTAGGGCGGGAGAGCGTGCTGCGGGGGGCACTGGGACGCTGGGTAGAGCGGTACGACTACGTGCTGATTGACTGCCCACCATCCCTGGGGCTGCTGACGGTAAACTGCCTGGTGGCGGCGCGGGAAGTGTTCATCCCTTTGCAGACGGAGTGGTTCGCGCTGCGTGGGCTGGCGCAGTTGCTGCAGTCCATTGAGGTGGTCAGGAAGCGAGTGAACCGGCGTCTGCGGATCAGCGGGGTGATTGCGTGCATGTACCAGGGGCGGCGGCGGCTGTGTGACGAGGTGCTGGAGGCGATCCGGGCACGTTTTCCGGAGCAGTTGTTCAGCACCGTGATCCGAGACAACATTCGGCTGGCAGAGGCGCCCAGCTATGGGCTGCCGGTGACGCTGTATGAGACAGGAGCGCGGGGCAGTGAGGACTACCGATCGTTGGCGCGGGAAGTGATAGCGCAGGAGGCCGCGACGGAGGTTCAGGATGGCAAAGCGTAAGGCGATGGGCCGTGACCCGCTGGGTTGGATTGGCGAAAGCGACGACGTGGCGGTGGCATCCGAGGAGCAGGCGCCGGTGGCGATTGTGGAGCCGAAGGTGGGGGAGAGAGGAATTGAGGAGGGGCCTAAGTTCCTGAGTTATGAAGTAATGACGGCGCGCCTTCGCAGTGACCAGGTGGACATGCTGAGCGCACTCGAACGCCAGATCATGCGCGGGCGGCGGCACAAGGGCGAGCGGATCACAAAGAACTCACTGCTGCGTGCAGCCGTCGACGTGTTGGCAACGCTGCAGTTCGACGTTCGAGGGATCGGGAGTGAGGAGGAGTTGCGCGAACGTGTTTTGGCCGCCCGGAGGGCGGAGCGTTGAGGGGGCTGGTGACTGTGCGGTGGGGCGGCAAGTTACGATGCCCTCACGGGGGGAAATACTGCGTATGAGTGGCACCACGCCCGGGTTGATCTCCGGATGACGCTATGACAGTGAACACAGAGGATAAGGGCGAGGCGCGCGTGCCAGTGGAAGCGAACACCTCGGTTGGGGAGCGGGCGGTCAAGGACACGACGAAGCAGTTCGCGGCGCAGTTGGTCGTGGGCGCGGTTGCGGTCGGCTTCTCGGCGTGGCTGAACCGACTGCTTCCGGCTAAAGAACTGGCGCTGTGGCCCGTCTGCACCAGCATCGGCGGTCTTGTGGCGACCTTTGCTTCCTTCGGTCTGGGCGACACCTTTGTGCGGCTGGTGCCCAGCCTGATTGCGCGGGGCGAGCGAGAGGAGGCCAGTGCCGTCCTGCGCACGGGCCTACTGACCAATGTATTGGCTTGTGCTGTGCTGTCGGTCGCGGTCTACACGCTGGCCACGCCGATGGCGCGTTACCTGCTGCACGATGTGGCTCAGGCGCCCCTCGTGCAGAGCATGGCGATGGCAGCCTTCCTGCAGGCGGTGGCTGAGCGGCTGAGTTGGGCCCAGTCGGCGGTTCAGCAGTTCGGCAAGAAGGCCATCACTGTTGTGGTTACCGGTGTCACTCGCGTCCCGCTGGCGGTGGCCCTGTACCTGGCCATGGACGGCCCTCGCGGCGTGATTCTGGCCCTGACGATCGTGCCCCTGCTGTCCTGCGTGCTATCGTTGTGGTGGCTTTGGCCGCACCTGCGCGTGACACGCCGGCTGTATTCCTGGCGCTCATTGCTGAGCTTCTCGCTTCCCTATTACGGCGTGTCGCTGATTGGGCTGCTGCGGGGCCGCGTGAACAACCTGGTGATAGCTCTCCTGGTCAAGCCGGAGGTGTTGGCTACCTACTTCGTGGCGGAAAGTGTCTCCGGGTACGTGGACGCGCTGAACGGCTTTGCCATCAAGGCGATCACGCCAAAGATTGCCGAGAAAAACGCTCTGGAGCCCGCGGCCGCCCGGCAGGTCTTTGCCAAGTGTCTGCGTTACGCGTTTATATTCCTGTTGCCTTTGCATGTGATGGTAGCCGTGGCAGCGACACCGCTACTGCGGCTGTACGGAGGAGCCAAATACGCCGATGCGGGAGCGGTGCTGGTGGTGATGTGCGCGGGCCTGTTCATCGGAGTGCTCTACCAGGTGCACCGCGCGCACATTCATGTCCTGGCGAAACCTGCCCACCTCTTCTGGCTGGGAGTTACTGGAGGTGCCGGCAACGTTATCTCGATGCTTCTGCTGGTACCGCCCCTGGGGGCCCTGGGTGCGGCCTTGAGTGACGGTACGGTCGCCCTGATGCAGCTTGTCATCTCGGGGGCCATCCTGCGCCGCACACTGCGCCTGATCTACAACTATCGAGCCTGGCTGTCAGGGATCTTTGCCAGCGCGGTGGCTGGGCTGCTGCTGTGGTCTGCCGGTCCACTCTGGCAGGAGCACGCCTGGCGGGTGCTGCCGCTGCTGGTGGTGGTCAGCCTCTGTTATGTGCTGGCCCTGACCCGGCAGCTAACCACCTCGGATGTGGTCGTGATGACCAGCGCTCTGCCTGCGCGATTGCGAAACAGTCGGGGCGGTGAGGCCGTGGTCGCCAGCCTCACGTGGCTGCTGGTGAGCAACGGAAAGAGGGAGACATGAAGTCATTGGTGGAGGACCAGAGCCCGCCATCTGTGTCTCCCCGGGCTGGCACGGGCTTGGTCGCCAGATTGCCGCGACCGGTCCTCATCGGGGTGGGCGCGGGCCTGCTTGTCACTCTCGTGACCGCAGTCGCGGTGGTCTGGTACGACGCGACCGTCGCTGTCGCGGCGCCCTTTGTGGTGGCTGCGCTGTACTTGACGATCCGCTGGCCGCTGGGGGCCTACATCGTCTGCCTGTGCATGGTCTCGATTGTCCCGGTCGAGAACAGCTTTCTGAGGTTCTGGGTGCCCTACTGGACACAGGCCATGATCCCGCTGCTGGTTATTGGCGCCTTGCTGCCACGACTGAGAGCCCGGGACGAGCAACGGCTGGACCTGAGACTGGCTGATGTCCTGGTGCTGGCGTTCATCATGCTGGGCTATCTGGCCATCTTCCGGGAGCAGGGGAGAGGGGGCAATTTCAAGTGGTACACCAACGAAGTCGCCTTCCCCATACTCCTGTACTTCGTGGCCCGCTGGCTACCGATCGGACGCAAGGAGCTCCGCCTCCAGTTACGCTGGCAGTTGCTCTTCGCTGGCTTACTGGCAGCCGAGATGGTGCTGACACCCCTCATCGGCAGAGACCTATTCTATGGCTATAAGTTCGTGGGACTTGGGCATGTACCGGTGGGCGTGTCGGGGATTGTCTCGGACACGGTGGCCTACATCTCCCTGTGGCTACCGTTGTTCCTGTATGCCGCGGCTACCAACCTGCCGGGAATCAGGCAGCGCCATCGCCGTTTCTGGCAGATAGTGGCCGTCTTGAGTCTGCTGGCAACGCTGGCCACCACGGAGCGCACCGGCGCTCTCTCGATACCCATCGTCGGCCTGATCTGTCTGACCCACCGCCGTCTGCGCCGTTATGTGCTGTGGGGCCTTTTCCTGCTGCCTCCGGTCCTGTTTGCGTGGTTGGTGTCGCCCATCGGCGGCAAAGTCCAAGGGCGCCTGTCGAGGTTACGGAACGAGGGCGAAGGTTTTGAGCGCCGGATCTACCGCCAGAAAGCCTGGAACGTCATCAAGTCACCGGACTGGAACTGGCTCCATGGCACTGGTTTCGGGGGTCTTACACCGCGCTCGCGGAATGCGGTTTCAGAGACGGAGTGGGTCTATGACTACAACTGGCAGGATTTCCGCCCCGTAGACAACTTCGCCTCGCGGCCCATACACTGCTCGCCGCTGTCCGTGCTGGGGGAGTACGGACTTGGAGGCATGGCCCTGCTCATAGGCGTCGTCGTGTGCATCATACGTGCGTTTCTGCAAGCGTACCGCCTGGCCCGCGATCAGGGACTGGCCTTTGACTCCACTCTTTGTACGGCCATGGGCGCGGCGCTGGCTGCGGTACTGGCCAATGCCATGTACCACAACACCGATCAAGTCATTCAGGTGATCATGGTCCTGTGGTCGGCCGCGGGGCTCATTATCGGGCATCCGGAGGCCTTTGTGGTGGGGCGCGACGAGATGTCGGAGAGTGTGGTATCAGCCCAGCCCGCGCAGTTGGGCCGTGTCGTGAGACCCTGACTTCTTGGGGGGACGTTTCTGCAATGGCAGGCCATCGACTCCACGAACGCATCTGGCGCCGGTTGCAGACCGAGGGACTGGGTCGGACAGTCCGTCGTGCCCTGCGGGCGGCACAAAGGCGTGTGATCCGCCATGTTGTGGTGCCCTATTACGGCATTGACTTGACCAAGCCGGTCCCACAAGTCAGGGCACGCGTGCCGGTCGAGTTTCGCTGGGCCACCAGCGAGGAAGTTAAGGCCATGGTGGCGCTGATGCCGGCCAACGAACAGGCCAACGAACGCCGCGAAGGCCGCCCAGGCGACCGCCATTGGGTGGGGGTCGTGGACGGCGCAATCGTTTTCATCGTCTGCGTTAGCCCTGGGCGCGAAGTTCCGCCCAGTCTCCAGTCGTGGGTCGGAGAGCCACAGGCAGCGGTGTACCTGCGTGGCGTTTACACACTCCCGGAGCACCGGGGTGGAGGCCTGATGGCGGCGGCGCTCGCCAGCGTCTTCACTGCTCTGGCTGCGGAGGGGACGAAGTACGCGTGGGCACGCGCCCGCTATGACAACATCCCCTCGCTGCGGTCCCAGATCAAGGCAGGCATGAACATCATTGGCGCCGAGAGTTACTGGCAGGTACTGGGATTGCGCTGTGGCACGGAATGGACCTAGTAGCGGCCGGTATCGCTCCCCTGACAGAGAAGAGGGCCCCCATGGGCACACAGCAGGACCCGTTGGCAGCACAGAGTCCCGAGAGGGCCGCAAGCCCTGAGGCGCGCGGGCGAGTGGCCGTGGTTGCGCCAACGCCGAGTGTGCTGAAGCTTCTGATCCCGGACATCGAGATCCCCGGCGTCGCCTTTGGCAAGGGAGGTGGGGGAGCAGAGCTGCAGGCGACCCGCATCGGTCAGGCGCTGGCCGAGCGCGGTTGGGACGTGACGTTCATCATCAAGAACTGGGGACAGAGCGAACAACAGGTCAGCGACCGCATCCGCATCATTAACGCGCACGATGGCCTGGGACGCGGGGGCGGGCCGTGGGGGATGGTGAGCCATGTGCTACCCAGGTATTGGAGCGCCCTGCGCCGCGCTGCTGCCGACCTCTATTTCCACCGCGGCCTCAGCAGCTTTGCGGGCTGGTCAGCCCTGTTCTGCCGGAACCACAGGCGCAAACTGATCATCTCCCTCGCTAGCAACATGGACGTCAACCGGCCCGGAGAGGGGCCGGTCCATGAGTTCAAGGGTTTCGAGCGGCGGCTGGCCGAGTACGCCAAGCAACATGCGGCGCTCACGGTGGCCCAGACCCGCCACCAGCAGGAGCTCTACGAGGCCCAGTACAAACCTCCTTGCATCCGGATCCCCAACATGGTGGAGATCGGTCCCGACCCTGGTCCCTTCGCCCCGGAGCCGCTGATCCTCTGGGCAGGATCCATGCGCCCGGGCAAACGGCCCGAGATGGCGCTTGAGGTCGCGGCTCGTCTGCCCGAGGTGCGCTTCGCTCTGGCGGGCGGGCCTGTCAGAGGCGGAGACGCATACTTTGAAGGCCTCTGCCAGCAGGCTGCCAGACTGCCCAATGTGGAGATGCTGGGCTGGGTGCCCCAGGAGCACATGCGCGAGCAGTACGAACGCGCGTGGGGTTTGCTGATGACCGCGCCGCCGGATCGCGAGGGCTTCCCCAACGTGCTGCTGCAGGCCTGGGAGCGCGGGCGTCCCACGGTCTCGTCCTTTGAGCCTGACCAGATCATGGAGGAACAGGGCATCGGCTTCCGTGCTCAGACCGTGGAGGAGATGACCGAGGCGCTGCGCCTTCTGTGCCACGATCCCGCTATGGCCCAACGCATGGGGCAGGCCGCCCGCGAGTACGCCATCGCCCATCATTCTCCACAGGCGATTGCCGCGGCCTGGGATCAGGCCCTGGTGGCACTGCTATGAGGCCACTACCGGCGAGACCAGCAGCATGAGAGGCATTGCCCGCAAGAATCTCGACTATGGCTGGGGCGACCTGTGGGCAGCCAGTCGGCCATGGGCTCAGCTTGCTCCCGAAGCGGTACCACCTTGGGCCGGACAGCTTCCCGCCCGTCCCTGGCTGCTGGTGAACAGCGGGCGTGCCGCCATGCTGCTGGCCCTCCAGGCGCTGGCCTTGCCTCCCGGCTCCAGGGTAGGGGTACCGCTCTATTGCTGTCCCACAGTCTTTGAAGCGATCACGCTGGCAGGCTGTCAGCCCGAGTTCATTGACATCGATCTGGCCTCGTATGGGGTATCGCCCACGACCGTGAAGACCAAGGCCAAGGATCTCGCGGCTCTGATTGTGGTGCACATGTTTGGCTACCCGGTGGACCTGAGAACAATGGGGGAGATAACAGGAGATAGGCCGCTGATTGAGGACTGTGCCCATGCCTATGGCAGCCGTTACCAGGGGCGGCCGGTCGGGAGCGAGGGCACGGCGGCCATCTACTCCTTCGGCCCGGCCAAGTGGCCTGCTTGCGGAGGAGGCGGAGCATTGCTGGGAGAGGTCGTGCCGGTCGCCGAGAGACTGCTGGGGCAGCGGCTGGTGCCACAAAGCTGGGGACGCCGCCTGGCCCAGGGATTGCGCCGCTGGCGACGCAGCGTCCGTAATCGCCTGCCCTCGGAAGTGCGCCGACGCCTGCAGCAAGAGCAGCAGCGGGGGGAGCCGCCAACCGCCTGGCACGTGCCGGGGCAACACCCGGAGCGCAGTGTGCCCCGGGCCATGGAGATGGGGGAGAGGCTGGTCCTGGAGCGCAAGGCGCGGCTCTTCCCGGAGCAGTTGCAGCGTCAGCAACGCTATGCACGGTTGGCAAGCGAAATCCTGGCAGATGCAGATGTCGCCTTGCCAGGTTATACCGAAGAGGCCGAACCCAACTTCTACGTGTTGCCGCTGCGATTTGCTTCCTCGGAGAAACTGCTGCAAGTGTACGACGCCCTGGCGGCCGAAGGCGTGGAGACCCATCGCTATCAGCGAGGCATATCGCGGATAGCGGCCCGGTACTACGGCTACCGCGGCGACTGTCCCAACAGCGAAGAGGCTGAAGAGACGGTGCTTTGGGTCCCGCTACACTACGGCCTGCGCGAAACCGATGTGGAACGCATTGCTCAGACCGTCCGGAAAGCCCTGAGATCCTAGCCCGCACCCGGATCCATTCCTGGTCCTGAGGAGCAGCATGCTGGAGTGCCGCACAGTGACGACGGCCGAGGAGATCCGCGCTCTGGAAGAGCCATGGCGGGCGCTGGCGCTCCGCAGCCCCTCCGCCAGCGTCTTCCTGACGTGGGAGTGGATCAATGCCTGGTGTGAAGTGTACGCGGATCGCTGCCGGCTGCACTGCCTGACGGCCTGGGACGAGCGGGGAGAGCTGTGTGGCATCGCTCCCCTGGCCTTCGGCGGCGGACCGCCGCTACCCGCCGGATGCCTGGGCTTCATCTCCAGTGGCACGCGCTCGTGGGGTGTGTACATGGATTTCCTCGTGGCGCCGGAGCGGCCCGAGGAAGTCCTGCGAGCCCTGTTGAGCCATTGGGCCGCCGAACCGAAGGGGCGCAAGACGCTGTGGCTGGTGCGCATGGAGGCGGACAGCCCCCTGCTGGCCCTGCTGCCCCAAGTTGTGGCGCCTCTGGGGCTCAACCTGACCATCTGCCCGGATCGGCCCTGTGTGCGGGGACCGTTGCCAGCCAGCGTTGACGAGTTCGTTGCCGCCATGCCCTCCAAGAGCCAGCGCAAGCGCCTGCGGCGCTACGAGCGCAAGCTGGAGGAGGAAGGGCTGGAGCTGAAGATCCGCAGCTTCTCTCGCGAGCCGGACATCGCGCCCTTGCTGGAGGCCCTGGCGGCGCATAAGGGGGCACGGGCCGAACACTTTGCAGTCGGCAGCAACTTCGCCGACCCGGCCTTCGCCCGATGTCTCGGTGACTTCATCCGTCGTCTGCAGGCTCAGGACTGGTTTGTCGGTCTCATGGGCGAGATCAATGGCCTCCCGGTGGCCACGCGGATCGGGGCCGTCTACCGGGGCAAGCTCTACTCGTACCTCGCCAGCTTCGATGAGCGCTACGCGGAACACGGATTGGCGCACCTGCTACTGCTGCCCTTCGTTGGCGAGGGCATTGCCCGGGGCGCCACCCAGATGGACTTCATGTCGGGGGATCAGAGTCACAAGACCGCCTACCTGGCTGGTCGGGGCCAGACGGTGACAGTCATCGTCTGCGACAGCAGTCTCTTGGGCCAGTGGCCCCTGTTGAAGCTGCTGAGCAGTCGCGCTCTGCGTCATACAGCCAAACGACTGCTCAAGCGGGAAAGAGCATCCAGCGAATGAGGGCAACAGCCTGCTTGACCTTCCATTCCTGCGAAGGGGCACAGCGATGACAGACCGGTCCTCGCGCCCCGCCGTCTGCTTCGTCGGCACCGGGCCGGTCGTCCCGAAGGTGCTGGCAGCGGAGGCGCCCGATCAGATCGGTGGAGCCGAACTGCAACTCAAAGAGATTGCCTTTCGGCTGGCTGACCGCGGCTGGCCCATTAGTTTCGTGGTGGGTGACTACGGCCAGGAGGCCACGTGCCTGCACCCGGACATCCGCATCATCAAGGCCCACGCGCCCCATGACGACAAATCCGGGTTGCAGTTCCTGACTCGTGACCTGCCACGGTTCTGGCGGGCGCTGGGAGCCGCAGAAGCCGACATCTACTTCCAGTACGGTGTCGGTGGCCTGACAGGGCCCCTGGCATGGTTTGCCCGCCGTCGGCGACGCCGGTTCGTCTTCTGGATGGCCAGCGATTCTGACCCCCAGTGCCGCGTGCCGGGAGCCTCGCGCCTGCCCCGGTCACAGCGGTGGCTGGCCTATCAGGGGATGCGACAGGCCGATGTTCTGCTGGCGCAGACGACGGGTCAGCAGGCGCTGGCTCAACAGCACCTCGGAAGAGACAGTGAGATCCTGCCCAATATCTGGCCCGGACCGTATGAGCTCTCGCCGCCTGATCGCGCCCGGGAGAGCGTGCTTTGGGTAGGCAGCATCCGTTCGGTCAAGCGCCCGCTGCTGCTGCCGGAGATCGCCCGGGCCCTGCCTGACATTCCGTTCATGATGGTTGGTGGCAAGTCGCGGGGCGACGAGGCGCTCTATGACCAACTGGTGGCTGCAGTCGCAGAAACGCCCAACCTGGACTTCCGCGGCTTCGTGCCCCCCAACGAGGTGGACCGGTACTACGCCAAGGCGGCGCTGCTGGTCTGTACCTCTGCGGTGGAGGGGTTCCCAAACACCTTCTTGCATGCCTGGGGACGAGGCCGGCCTGTGGTCACCACTTACGACCCCGGTAAGCTAGTGGAGCGGGAACGTCTGGGCCAAGCGGCAGAGTCCCTGGCCGAGGTGACGGCTGCCGTACGGAGGCTGTGGAGAGATCCGGCGCTCTGCCTGGATATCGGAGCGCGCGCTGTTCAGTACGTCCAGACACATCACCATCCCGAAATCATCATCAGTCAGCTTGAGACGCTCTTCAGCCGGCTGAGCACCACTTCCTGAGCTTCCCGTGAGAGGATAGCGGCGGTTGCTCAGGAGGCTTAGCGAAAGTGAGAGAAGGCCCATGAAGAAACAGGGGCTAGTTTCCATCATCATGGCGGCGGGCAAGGGCCAGCGCATGCGCAATCCTGGCGTCAACAAGGTCTGTCTGGACATCGGTGGCGTCCCGGCCATTGTGCGGGCCCTTGACACCTATGAGACTGCCGGTATCGGCCATCATGTGATCGTGGTCGGAGAGTTGGCCGACCAGGTCATGAAGGCAGTGGGGGAGAGGTTTCCCAACTGCAGTTATGCTTACCAGCCTGTGCCTCTGGGCACCGGTAATGCCGCCAAGGTGGGGGCACGCGTCCTGCAGGACATCGGCTACGACGGCGCTGTGCTGGTGACCGCCGGTGACAAGTACACCGAGCCAGGCGTTATCGAACGCCTCATCCGCACCTTCACTGAAGGAAACTATGACCTGGTGCTGGTAGCCGGGAGCAAGGACGACTTTCCGACCTCCGGCCGTATCGTGATGGACAGTGAGGGAGCGCCCACCAGTATCGTCGAGGTCAGTGAGATCCGGCTGTCGCAGGCCGTGCAGGCTATCGAGGCCGCGCTTCCGGAAGCTCCCGAGGCCCCCACAGAAGCGCTGTTGGCAATCATCAACGAGTACTTCCCCAATGAACGCAAGGCGCAGATCGCCTTCGGCGAGCTGTGGCATCTGCTGCAGGCCAATGGCAGCGTGTCCGTGCCCAAGGTGCGGCAACTGCTGGAGCCGTTGCGAGAGACTACCACCATCACCGTCTACACGGGGGACGGCGTGCGTGAGGTCCCGGCCTCAGAGATCGAGGGCATGACGGAACTGGCGAACATCTCCGTGTATCTCTACCGTGCTTCCGCGCTGTATCACAGCCTGTCGCAACTGACCCGGGACAATGCCCAGCACGAGGAGTTCCTGACCGACACCATCAAGGTCCTGGCGAACGAACGGCGCCCCGATGGCACTCCTGTCTATCGTCTGGGGGTTCTGGCCATTGACAACCCCGAAGATGTCATGGGTTACAACACTCCGGAGGAGCTGGAGCAGATCCGGGAGGTGGTGCGGCGGCGGTCCCAGGCGGCAACGCTGGCTGTGCAGGAGGCGGTCCGCCAGATCCGCCCCCTGAGCGAATGGCACCACATATTCACCGCTGACGGGCCAGAGATGCACGCTTTCATGGACCGTGTCTACGGTGAGGACCGCCGACTGCACGAGCAGAAACGCCAGGAGTACCTGAAGGTCATTGAGCTCTATCGCTCCCGGCTAGGCACTGACGATGCCGTGATGCTGGTTCGCAGCCCGGGCCGTATAAACCTGATGGGACGCCACATTGACCATCGAGGCGGCCGCACCAACATGATCGCCCTGAGCGAAGAGGTGCTCATGGTGGTGGCGCCACGCGAGGACGACCAGATCCACCTGTACAATACCGCTGAGCATCTCTTCAGTCACAGTCACTTCTCCATCTCCAGCGACATCAGCACCCTGGACTGGGGCGACTGGTTGACCACGGTTCGCAGCCCCAAGACCCTGGCGATGGTCAGCGGGGGCCACTGGGCCAACTACGTGCGCGCCCCGGCCTTCCGGTTGCAGAAGGAGTTCCCGGAGGTGCCCTTGCGGGGAGCTAACATCGTGGCCCATGGCACGATCCCCGTTGGCTCCGGCCTGAGTTCCTCATCGGCCGTCGTGGTGGGTGCCGCCGAGGCTCTTATCGCGGTCAACGACCTGCCGGTACGACCGGCGGCGATGGTGGACCTGTGCGGGGAGGGCGAGTGGTTTGTGGGCACCCGCGGAGGCAGCGGAGATCACGCCGCCATCAAGTTCGCCCGGCGGGGACAAGTGGCCCATGTCAGCTTCTTCCCCTTCGAGGTGGTGGGCTTCGCCCCGTTCTTCCCAGACCATGACCTGATCGTCTGCAACTCCGGAGTACAGGCGAAGAAGGCCGAAGGAGCCCGCGAGACCTACAACCGCAAGGTTCTGGGCTATGTGGCCGGTGAACTGCTGTTCAAGCGCTTCTATCCCCACCTGGCGGAACGGATCGAGCATCTGCGTGACATCAATCCCCAGCGCCTGGGCATTCCGCTGGCCGAGCTCTATCGTCTGCTGAAGGCCCTGCCGGTGCGTATCCAGACCGAGGAGCTCTTTGACCGCTTCGGCCCCTTCTCGGCTGCCGAAACCGAAAAACTGCAGACCATTCTCTCGGGCATCACCAACCGCCACCTGCCCTTTGAGGTGCGGGGGTTGGTGCTCTACGGGATTGCCGAGTGCGAACGGGCGCGACGGTGCCCCGAGTTGCTCGAGGCGGGCGACGCCGCCGGGTTGGGGCAGTGGTGGAATATCTCCCACGATGGCGACCGCGTGGTGACCTACGATAGCCACTGGCATCCGTCGCCCTACGAGGCGGATGTGTCTGACGAGTATCTGGAGCAACTAATCGCGGACCTGGAAAGCGGTGAGCCGCAGAGAGTGGCGAGAGCCCAGGTCCACCTGCAGCGTGGCTGCTATGCTTGCAGCACGCCGGAGATAGACCTGATCTGCGATCTGGCGCTGCGCCTGCCGGGAGTGAAGGGGGCTCAGATCTCCGGAGCCGGTCTCGGTGGATGTGTGATGATCCTGGTGGCGAAGGAACACACCGACGAGACCCTGCAAGCCCTGCAGTCCCGGGCGCTGGACGCCACGGCCTATGCCCCGGTGGAGGGCGCAGGCCCCGTCAGCATCTGAAAACAGCCACCAGCCCCGCGATGGGGGAAAGGGGAGAGCTACGTGTATCTAGTTACCGGCGGCGCCGGCTTCATCGGCTCCAACATAGTGCGCGAACTGCTGGTCCAGGGGGAGAGGGTCCGGGTGTTGGACAACTTCGCCACCGGGCGGCGCGAGAACCTGGCCGACATTCTGGACCAGATCGAGCTGCACGAAGCCGATATATGCGACCTCGAGGCCATCCGCCCGGCGTTCGAGGGCGTTGACTATGTCCTGCACCAGGCCGCCTTGCCTTCGGTTCCGCGTTCGGTACAGGACCCAGTCGGCACCACGGAGGCCAATGTCAATGGGACCCTGCATGTCCTGATGGCGGCGCGCGACGCCGGAGTGAAGCGCTGTGTGCTGGCCTCCTCGTCCTCGGTCTACGGGGCCAACCCGGAGCTGCCCAAGCGCGAGACCATGCGCCTGCAGCCCATCTCGCCTTACGCCGCCTCCAAGTTCGCCAACGAGGGCTATGCCGCCGCCTTCAACCACGTCTATGGGCTGCAGACCGTCTGCCTGCGCTACTTCAATGTGTTCGGGCCACGTCAGGACCCGACGTCACAGTATGCGGCGGTCATCCCCCTGTTCATCACGGCCATGCTGGAGGGGCGGCGTCCGACCATCTTCGGCGATGGTGAGCAGTCCCGCGACTTCACCTATGTGGCCAATGTGGTGAGCGCCAACCTGAAGGCGGCAACGACGTCGGGCGGGGCTGGAGGGGCCTTCAACATCGCGTGCGGCGAACGGGCGACACTGAACGAACTGGTGGCCCACCTGAATGAGATCATGGGGACCAGCATCGAACCGGTGTATCTTGCTGAGCGCCCGGGCGACGTGAAGCACTCGCTGGCTGACATCTCCGCTGCCCGCGAAGCCTTCGGCTATGAGCCCGTTGTCAGCTTCCGTGAAGGCCTGGAACGCGTTGTGGAGTGGTATCGCAGCCAGGGATAAGGAGCCTGACGGGCTCCGGACAGGAAAAGCCGCCTTTGATGAGCATGGAACGCGGCAGGGATGTCGTCAGAGCTGGCGAGCGGCTGGTCTCCTGGGGGCAGGGGATGGGGCTGTTGGTCCTGGCCCTGGCCGTGCGTCTCTGGAATCTGGGCGGGCAGAGCTTGTGGGTTGATGAAGTTCTGCAGTTCAACATTTCCCGGGAACCCTTGTGGCGGCTGGTGCAAGCAGTCGCTGGCGGGGCGGACAACAGCCCTCCAGTCTACCACACGGTCCTGCACTATGTGATCGCCGCCGGTGGGACCAGCGAGTGGGCACTGCGGCTGCCTTCCGCCCTGTTTGGCAGCACCTCCGTCGTCCTGATCTACATCATTGCCCGCCAGCTTGGGCAAACGCGCGGGGCCCCGCTGGCGGGGTTGTTGCTGGCATTATCGCCCCTGCATGTCTGGTATTCCCAGGAAGCCCGCATGTACAGCCTGATGGTGATGCTGGTATTGGGGCAGACCGTGGTGCTGCTCAGAGCCCTGCGTCATCCCTCCTGGTCTGCCTGGAGTGCCTATTGCCTGCTCACGATTGTGGCCCTGTACACTTACCCGTATGTACTCCTGTCGTGTCTGGGACAGGGGTGCTGGCTTGCGCTTGGCCAGCAGCGACGCCAGCAAGCCTTGAAACCCTGGTTGCTGGCTACTGGTGTCGCCGGCCTCTCGTTTGTGCCCTGGGTGCTCACCCTCTTACACCGCGAAGACCTCACGGCAGGCCTGGAAAAGGCGGTCAGCCCCGCTGTGGCCCTGGGGTACACCGCGCTGACTTTCATCGCTGGGTACAACATCGGCCCCTCCGTTGCTGAACTGCATGTGAACCGTGGGGTGAGCGCTCTCTTGCCTCACTGGCCCTATTTGGCCGCCTACGGGCTTCTGGGTGCAGCGGGACTCGGCGCCACCGTGTGGCACTGGCGGCGCGAACGCTGTTCCCTCTCATTGGCCGCCTGCATGGTCTTGTGGCCAGTTCTCGGTGTCTTGGCTGTGTCTGAGGTCATGCCCTCCATCACCTACAATGTACGGTACGCCCTGGCGGCCGTCCCTTTCCTGTGCCTGGGGTTTGGCGTGGGTCTGGGATCGCTGCGCAGCGGCCCTCGGGTCGTCCTGGTCATCGGGTTCATCGCGCTCTCGGGTCTTTCGCTATGGCGCGGACAGACGCTGCCCCAGTACCTTCGGGAGGATAACCGTGCGGCTGCTGCCTACGTCGCCCAGGCGGGCCAACCGGGAGAACTCGTTCTGCTGCAGGCCAGCGTGCCGTTCAAACACTACTTTCAGCGCCAGGACATTCTGCTGCAGGCCATCCCCCGGGGCCTGAGCAAGGAGGAGCGCGTGAGCCTGGCCCAGCGCCTGGCACGAGAGCATCCATCGCTGTGGTTGGTGGAATGTCGGAGCTGGACAGTGGACGCGAGCGGTGTGATGGAAAAGACTCTGCGTCAGGCGCTGTCTGTTGAGAGTCGCATGGAGTTTGCGGGTGTGCGGGTAACTCACTATCGTCGTTGACGTTGGGTCAAGGCCTCGAGCCTCGCAGGCGGCCGTGAGGCCGGAGAGGGGCGGGAGCAAACAAGTCATGCCAAGGGAAACCACGGCCAGTTCCGAGGCGCGTCGCGTCCTGGGTGTGGCGCTTGTAGCCATCCTCCTGGGTCTGCTGAACTACAGCCCTGAGGTGAAAATGGGGGACGGCGCCGAATACCTGGTGCTCGCCCGCTCGCTGGCCGACGGGGGCGGTTTCCGCTATGTCTGCTTTCCTGACCAGCCGCCCGCGACGTTACGTCATATCGGCTACCCTGTCATCCTGGCGATACTGGAGCGGCTACCGGGGGGCGCCATCCTGCCCAGCGCGATCTTTGGCCTGCTGTGTCTGGGAGTGGCCGCAGCCCTGGGCTACGTGCTGCTGAGGGGATATCCCGAATGGCTCCGTGTGGCAGCAGTGGCCCTGTTCTTGGCCAACCCGGTGGTGTTCTCGCTGGCCAGCCAACACGGCAACGATGTCCCTTACCTGGTCCCCACCTTCGCTGCCCTGCTGACCCTGCGATGGAGCACGGAAGCAGGCTCTCGGCAGCGCTGGCTCGCCGGTGTCATCGCCGGTCTGTGTATGGCGGCGGCGTACTACATCCGCCCCACAGGGATGCTCCTTTGGCCAGTCGCTCTGTTCTATCCGCTGTTCCGGCGCAAAGCCGCTCCCGGCTTGATAGCTCTGGTACTGGCAACAGCTCTGGTCCTGCCGTGGATGCTGCATACGCAGCGAACGAAGAGCGAGCCGAGCTATCTTGACCATTTCATCATGGGGACCGGGGGGCCAGATGCGCCGCTGGGGGAGCGCCTGCAGCGCCTGACGGCGATGGTGCGCTACAATGCCGCTGTCCAGCCCCTGGTGTTGGCCGATGCCATCTGGCAACGCCCGCGAAGCCTCTCACTCCGCGCCCGGCCGGAGGTCCCCGAGCCCGCGGAAACGGATGACTCGGCAGGCATTGAGACCGGCGCCTGGAGCGACGAGGACTTCTGGAAACAGGTCTCGCGTATCCCCAGGGTGACACCCGTGAGACTGGTCAAATACGCGGTCTGTGGTCTGCTTCTGTTGGGGCTGGTGCTGGCCTGGCGTCAGATTGGCGCCTCGTTTCACTACTACGTGCTTTTTGGCTTGCTCTCCCTGAGCATTGACCTGCATAGCCACAACGCCCGGATCGTCATGCATTTCATTCCCTTTCTGGCGCTGTACGTTCTGCTGGCTGCCCACCGGGTGGGGGAGCGAGTGCTGCCGCGACGACAGGATGCCCTGCGGCGACTTCTGGTGGCGGGTGTGAGTGTGCTGGCCGTGCTTAGCGTCCTGTTCCCAACCAGCCAACGGCTGTTGCATAACTGGAGCGTCCGGGGCAGACCCTGGCATGCGCCGGAGCGGTATGGCATCTATGGCGCCGACCAGGTATCCTACATGCGGGCTGTGGAGTGGTTAGCTACCCACTCCCCCCAGGGTGCCGTGCTGGTGTGCCGTCGGCCCTTTGTGCCCTATCTGGCCACCGGACGCCTGGCTACCTGGGAGCCGCTGCGTGACTCCGAAAACCCGGAGCAGTACTGGCGAGCGGTCAAGCAACTGGCTGCATCAGCGCCGGTGTTCCTGATCCAGGACCCCCCCAGCTTCGGCGCCCGCTTTGCCGGCAATTTCACCGAACGCAACCTGAAGCCCGCCGTCGCGGCCCATGCCCGGGAAGTCCGGCAAGTGGCGACCACCAAGGCAGACGGGCATGTGACGATCGTCTGGCAGGTCGTGCCTAGCAAGCCAGACAGCCTGAGTAAGCAATCACCACCGTCGAAGCAGCCATGATGTCTACTGAGTTAACTGCGAAGCACCGGGACACAGACAGCAGCAGGCCGGTCAGAGACAGGGCCTGGGGGGATGTGGCCCTGCTCGGAGTCCTCACTCTCGTGTTGGGCCTGCCCAGCCTGTGGTTTCCCTTCGCCCGTGACCACGGGTACTTTGCCTATATCGGCCACACGATCCTCACCGGCGGGATGCCCTATCGCGATGGCTGGGATGTCACCTCACCCGGAGTTTTCCTGATCTATGCCTGGGCTTTCCGGCTTTTCGGCGTATCCGAATTGGCGCCTCACCTGCTGGAGCTGCTCTTCATGCTGGTGACGGTGCCGCTACAGTACCTGGTCGCCCGCCAGGCCGCCGGTCGGGGGGCCGGACTGGTTGCCGCGGCTGGTCTTGCGGTCTGTTACTACGGTCTCAATGCCTTCAACATTGCCCGTCTTGATGGCTTTGGTTTTCTGCCGGCAGTCGGAGCGGTGGCTCTGCTGGGCCTCCGTTCCCCCGACCGACCGCTGGCATGGTGGCGTATCGGGCTGGCAGGGCTGCTGCTAGGTGGGCTTGCGGTCCTCAAGTACCCTTACGCTCTCCTGTTCCTGGCCCTGACACCGTTGGTGGTAGGCAGGTGCAGACCACTCCCGTGCGTGGGGCGAATCGCGGCTTGGGGTGCAGGCTTCGCCGTGCTGCCGCTGAGCACGGTGCTCTGGCTCACCGTCAGAGGAGCCCGGGAGGCATGGCTGGAGTCGGTGGCTTATGGCACTGGCTATAGCACAGCCGCCCGTGAGGGATGGCACTTCGTGTGGGAGGGCCTGCGGCGATTCGGTGAGGAGGCCGGTGGGCAGCCGCTGTTGTACCTGGGCGGCCTGGCGGCCGCGTTACTGGCAGTCAAGGCTGGTCGTCCCATCGGTCGCCTGTGCGCAGCCTGGCTTCTGGCTGTGGCGTTGGCAATCTTCGCCCAGGGCAAGTACTACAACTACCATTTCGTTGCCCTTCTGGCCCCGCTGACGGCACTGGCAGGCATGTGGCTGGCGGAAGCCTGGGCCGAATTGCGTCACCGGACTCCACGCTGGAATGCCTTGACCCTGCTCATTCCCATCATCGTAATACAAAACACAGCAACTCTCGCTATTGCGTACAAGGAGCGCCTCAAGGATGTGCGCTCTCTGGTTGGGGGCGATTGGGGGCACTTCCGCGCCGGTACGCTGCCACGGGATGAGGTAAACGAGATCAGCGCTTACATCAAGGCCCGGACCACCACGGACGATACTATCTACATCTGGGGCGCCCAGGCCGTGATCCACTTTCTGAGCGGACGGCGCAGCCCCTCCCGTTTCATGACCTGTGAGCCACTGGTTGTCCCGTGGGTGCCGCCGCACTTTCGAGAGGAGTATCTGGAAGCGCTGCGGCGAGCGCCTCCGAAGTACTGGCTGGTGACCCACGGGGATGGCACGCCATTCCTGCCCCAGTTCTACGAGTACTACCTGGACGAATGGCCGGAGTTGAAGCAGTTTGTGGCCAAGACGTATGTCTGGGAGACGAAGATCGGCCAGACGGACATTTACCGACGACAGCCAAATCTTGCCAGCTAGGAAGTCTAGGGGTGATGCGGGTGCGATCCGTGCTCGGACGGCTGCGGCGGTGGTGCTCGGTGGTGCGGGAGCGCCGCTATTTGTGGGAGAATGACTGGGCACTGCCCGCCCTGCCAGTTCCCGATGGGGTGCATTTCCGTTGGGCAGACGCCCGCGACGAACAGGCCTATCTGGGGCTGGGCGAGGATACGGCAGAGAAGTTGGCTCGCCGGCGAGAGCGGGGTGACCTGCTGGTTCTGGGCGAGGTAGACGGAACACTTTGCTTCTTTGAGTGGGTGCGCCTGCGAGCAGCAGGCGAGCGAGGGGCCGGATGTGCCCACCTGTACAAGGGGTACACGGCACCGGAGTTTCGGGGCCGAGGGATCAGTCCGGCCGGGCAGCAGTTCGCCCTGCGCTGCTTGGCCGCCGACGGGATCCAGAGTGTCACCACGGACGTGGCCGAGCACAATGTCGCTTCCATCCGGGCCATTGAGAAGGTTGGGTTTCGGCTTCTGGGCAGGTTCTGGATCCTCAGGCTAGCAGGGCGAAAACTGCTGCTGATTGCGCCATCTTTGAGCCGATATGGAGACAGTCCCTAACCCGATGCGATTGACTCTGACGCTGGAGACGGTATAATCCCCATGTTCAAATCAGCATGGTCTTCAGAAGCACCGGGGGTGAGAGACCGCATGAAGCAGTCTTCGCAGCCGTGTCTCAACGCCTTCGGGTTTGGGTGCAAGGGGTCGCTGCTCGTGGCGGCCCTGGTGTTCGTTCTGCTCCTGACCGGGCCGTTGTTCGCGGCTGACGAAAACCCCAGGTCTGGCCTACTCGCCCAGGCGGGCGACGCCGCCAACGCGCCCCAGCCATCCTCGTCAGCGACACCACCTGCTGCCATCTTTGGTATTCCCCTCCAGCCCGGCGATGTCATCTCGCTCACTGTGATCGGTGAGCCGGACCTTACCGGTCAGTACACCATCCGGGAGGACGGCCTCATTGTTTTCCCGATACTGGGCGCCACCAAAGTCATTGGTTACACCCCCACCCAACTCGCTGACCACCTGACCGAGTTGCTGGCCAAGTATGTGGTCAAGCCCGTCGTGGCCGTCAATGTCGTCTCGGCCATGCCCCGGGTGGTCTCGATCTTTGGTGAAGTCGCACATCCCGGAGTATACACCCTCACCCAGTGTCCCACCCTGCTGTCGCTGCTGGCAGTCTCGGGGGGAGCCACTCCCAGCGGTGACCTGGGTGAAAGCATCCTGGTCCGCAAGAACGAGACCGTTCGCCTCGTCCCGGAGGAAGCGACAGGACCACGTCTGCCGCGGGACATTCCCCTGGAGCAGGGGGATGCCGTATTCGTCCCCTCCAAACAGCTCAAGGGCGTCTACGTGATGGGCGCGGTGAAGGTGCCTGGCATCCTGGCGCTCACGGAAGCCCCTTCCGCAGGCCGCGCCATCGTTATGGCGGGTGGTCCCACCCCGGAGGGGGATGCGGCGGCCGCCTACGTCCTGCGCGGCGGCCAGCAACTGCCGGTGGATCTGACGCCCTACACGCAGGCCCTGCCCCCCAGTGGCTCTGCCCAAGACGTGCCACTCATAGCGGGCGATGTCCTGATGGTCCCGACCAAGAGCGACGCCATGGTGTATGTGGTCGGACAGGTGATGACCCCAGGTCCCCAACCTTTCACCAAGTCGCCGACCGTTTCCGCCGCCGTGGCTCTGGCGGGTGGGATAACGGAGGCCGCCGACGGGCGGGGCAGCTATGTTTTGCGGCAGGGGGAGCGGGTACCGGTGGACCTCAAGGCCCTGCTCCAGGAGGGCAAGGCCGAGGCCGATGTAACTCTGCGGGCCGGTGACGTGGTAGTTATTCCGAAGCAGTTGCGGACCATCTATCTGGTGGGACAGGTTCTCAAACCCGGACCCTACCCGCTGGATGCGGCCGAGAATGTGATGGCCGCCTGGTCTCAGGCCGGTGGGGCCACGCCGGAAGCCGATCTGCGCAATGTGATGTTGTTGCGCGGGGCTGAGGTCAAGCGCCTGGACCTCGAGGCACTGGTGGACAAGGGCGAGATGCAATACAACGTCGCACTGGAGCCGGGCGACCAGATTGTGGTGCCCCGGATCCTGACGCAGGTCTATGTGCTGGGCAGTGTCAACAAACCCGGAGCTCATCCCCTGCAGCCCGGCGACACGCTCATTGATCTCATCGCCCGCGCAGGTGGCCCCTCGCCCGCAGCCAACCCGAGTGCCATCCTGATCGCCCGCCGCGTTGAACCGTCTGCCGGCGAGGAGGCCGCGACGGGTACCGCAACCCCCGCCCCCAAGGGCCCTCCGACCCCCGCGCAGCGGGTGACCATGGCCATCGAGAAGGGCATTCGGGTGGATATGATGGACCTGGCCAAGGCCCAGGCGGGGGAAGAGGTTTTCGTGGCCCAGCCTGGAGATGTGATTTTCGTGCCCGCCGTGCGTGCCGATCGAGGCATCAACTGGGTACAGACCCTGATTGGTATCGCCACAGGGCTGATCATTCGCAACTGATACCGCACAGGTCGCAGCAGCCGCGACACGCACTACTTGAACCCTGGGCTAGGCGGCTCCGATGGAGTTCATCGAATACTACCAGATCATCCGCAGCCGCATCTGGATCGCGGTCATGATGGCGGCCGCCGCCTTTACGGTGGTGACCGTCTATCAGCTCCTGCCCAACACCTCCTGGTCGGCGGAGGGACAGTTGGGGGTGCGGCCGGAGGCCCTGGGCGTCGTGCAGTCCTCGGGGAATACCGCCAACGTCGTGCAGAACCGGGAGTTCTGGGGAACCATCGAGCAGTTTGTCACCAGCCGCGACATCCGCGAACGAACCATAGCCGCCGCGCAACAGCAGGCGATCATCGAACCCTACCAGGCGGCCCGTATCAAGCCCTTCGTCTTTGAGCGCAGTAAGCGGGGCGACCTCTTCGTCATCCGCGGGACAGGACCGTCCGCGGAGGCAGCCCGGCAGATCGTCACCCTGGGCATGGAGATCATCGAGCAGGGCTGGGATGCGGTGCGGAAGGCGCCGTGCTTGGCGACCACGGAGCGGCTCAAGCAAAAGCTCGCCAGCCAGCGCCAGCTCATCCAGTCACTGGAACGTCAGATGGACCGGGTGCAGACCGGAACCACCGCGGGCCGGCCCACCGATCGCGTGACCTGGATCATGAACCAGATCAACGCCCTCCAGGGCAGCATCGCCAACGCCCGGACAGAGGTCAGCATCGCCCAGGACCGGGTGACGGCGTGGGCGACGCAACTCCAGGAAGAAGAGCGCCAGCGAGCCCAGGGCACCCTCCCCGCGGCGCCGACCGGACCCGTGGCCGCTCTCGAGGCACGGAAGCTGGAGCTTGAGCTCTCGCGGTCGCAGATGCTGGCCCATCGGACTGCTGACCATCCCGAGGTGGTGGCGCTGGACCAGCAGTTGCGGCAGGTGACCCGACAACTGGACCAGGAGAAGGCCAAGGCCGCGAAGTCTGGCGGGACCTCGCCGACCGCCGTGATGTCTCCCTCACAACAGCAGGCGCGGCTGGCAGAGATTGAGTTGCGGGGAGCTCAGCGGCGGCTGGATGCCATTGTGGCCGAGGAAGCCCGGCTGCGGGCCCAGGTGCCCGGTCTGCTGGCCCAGGCGCGGCGCTATGAGGACCTGGAGAACGAGCTGAAGACGGCAATGACGGAGCGGGCCGAAATCACCGCCAGCCTGCGGCGCGTGGAGGATGAGGCCAGCCGCCTGGACACCACCCAGGACATCTATCCCCTGGGCGAGGCCACCAGCCTGCCCTCACCGAAGACATGGTCCAAGTACGCACTCATGGCCGTGGCGGCCACGCTGGCCGGCCTGGTCATGGGCTGCATGCTCATCTTCGCCCTGCACCAGATTGACCTGACCTTCAAGAACGAGGCCGAAGCCGAGCACCTGCTGGGCTACCCGGTCCTTGCCGGCATCCCCCGGACGGACATCGCCCTGGTGCCGGCGGCCCCGGAGGGTGTCGCCGAAGGCCCGGAGCCCGATCGCGGTGGCTGATAGAGGAGAGCAATGCTTCGCAGCAATGAGGTGTTGTTAGGGCAGGACCCGCCGCACTCCAACTATCTGGAGGCCTATCGCCGCCTGCGCACGACGGTGTTTGCGCTGCGCGACGAGACCCCCTTCCGCTCCTTGCTGATCACCAGCGCCGCCCCCAATGAGGGCAAGTCCGTCATCTCCATGAACATCTCCCTGCTTATTGCCCAGGCAGGCTTCCGCGTCATCCTGGTGGATGGTGACTTTGCCCACCCGGGTGTCCACCTGGAATGGGAGCTGCGGGAGGCGCCGGGGATCACGGACGCCTGTTTGACCAACATGGACCCGGAGGCGATTATCCAGCCCACCGAACTGGACACCCTGCGAGTGGTGACCGCCGGGGCCGCCGCCTCGCGAGGCCCGGACCTGGCCAGCAGCCCGCAGATGCCGGCCATCATGCAGGCTCTGGCGGAGCGCTGCGATCTGCTCATCGCCGACAGCGCCCCGGTGCTGGGCTCGGCGGGCACCCTGCAGTTGGCCCGCATGGTGGACTGCGTGGTGCTGGTGGCGCGGGCGCGGGGCAATGTGGCGCCGGTGCGCCGGGCCCTGAAGCTGCTGAAGGACGTGGGGCGGGACCCCCGGGGGATCATTGTCAATGACATCCTCGATCAGGACACGCCGGCCCATTCCTACTACTACTACGGCAGCAACCCCAAGACCCTCTGAGATAGCCCTCCTGCCGCCCCGTTGCCGAACCCTCTTGATTTTGGCTTGAGTTTTGCTTGAAAAGACCTTGACATTTGACTTGTGCTTTGGCTAGACTTTACCTAACTGGGAGAGCATGCCGCATTACTTCATCACTCCTGTGCTCCGAACAGCAGAACTCGTGCCGTTCCCGGGGAGGCCACTCTGATGAGAAAGACGATGTTGTGGAGCACAATACTGGTGCTGTTGCTGGCCGTCGGGGGAGCGGCGCAGGCGACTTTCAACAGCAGTGATTGGTTCCTATGGGACACACTCACCTGGAGTTCGACCAACTCCGAGATCTACGCAACTGATGGCTGGGCCAATGCGAACACATCGTTTACGTGGGGGCTGAAGTGGACCTACAGTACGTCGCCTGTCTTCACATACTACTATCAGTTCAGCGTTCCTGAGAAAGACATCAGCCACTTTCTGATTGAGGTATCTCCTCAGCCGGACGAGAACCCGCCTTTCCCATTGGCCGACATATTCGGGGATGATGGCAGCTCTAATCCAGGCATCCCGACAACAATGTGGTCCCTGAAGTACGATGGGACAAGCACGTTACTTGAAGTCAGTTTCACAAGCAATATCGGCCCCGAGTGGGGAGACTTCTATGCCAAGGATGGTACGGATAAGCAAGACGACGGTACCCACCTTGATGTTTATGCGTACAACACAGGCTTCACTTCTAGCGATGTAGACAGCCTGTGGGTCTGGAGCGATGTGATCGCGAATTCGGGCTGGACATTTGCTGATCCTTATAGCAACCAGGTAACCCTCAAACCGAATGAGATCTGTCGGCCGGATACATCAACAAATGGTGAAAACTTGCCACCGGTGCCTGAGCCGTCGAGTGTGGCGCTGTTGATCCTGGCTCTGGGGGCGGGGCTGTACAGCGGCGGGAAGCGGCTGCGGCGGAAGGCCTGACCGCCAGGCAGACATATCAGCAAAGAACCCGGGCAGGGGCCAGACGGCTCCTGCCCGTTGCTTTCGCCCCGGCCAAAGCGGGCCTTGACCAGGACCACCGGAGCTCGGGGATAGACCAGCCGCTGACCGCCGGGCGTGACAGGCGACCGGCACTACTGTTCCCACCTCGCCGCCGAGATCTTCCTTGACACAGCCTTGAGTTTTCCTTTAGTATTTCATGAGAGTGTGGAGGCCGCCTGCCCGTAAGGTCCGGGAGGAAGACCGCCACGCTCATGATGGGGGTTCCGGGGGACTGACACTCACGCGATCTGCCACCACACCCCTCCCCAGCGGTCAGCCGAAGACGTTACGGGCAACCAGGCACTTCATTGTCTCACATACGGCGTGATGCCACATTGTCACGCGCACGGGAGGGAGCGCGGATGTACAGACTGGCAGCAGTGCTCACAGTGGTCGTGCTGCTCGCTGTGCCCCTGGTGGCGGTAGCAGCCCCATTCAACTGGGGGGCTTACTACGACTCCAGCACGAAGCAGTACAAGATCAACCCAGCGGATCCGGTCTATTACGGGGTCAATGACAACAACAACCTCGCCCTTCCAGATGGCAGAACCAGATCGGGATGGGGTGGGGAATGGTTCGACATCGAACAGCTCTGGTTTCATCTGGAACGTGACGCCAGCAACAAGGTAACTCGGTTGGACTGGCTTTTGGTTACCAGCTATGCCGGTTTCGAACCCTATGAATGGCACAGCATTGACTGGAGCAAGACAGATCCCTCGAGCAACGGGGCCATCAACCACGACACCAGCTATGCCATGGAGCGCGACAATCGCAGTACCGCCAACAGCCACAACTGGGCGTACCGGTGCAATCCGGTGGTTGCCCTGAGCTTCGATGGGTCCTCAGCGTACACGTGGGCGCTAGTGCTTGACATGGGTGAACTTGCCAACGGTAAGACCGACTGGACCAACCAGAGCCGAGGCGACATCAGCACCTATGCCGGTCTCTACAAAGTCAACAACCCCACTGCGTGGCAGGGGGCGTGGATAAACGGAGAGTACCGCACGGATATTCCGGCAGACCTGGACACCATCAATGACGCCGCCCTGATCAAGAGCGGGTCTGCTGGCAGCTCCACTCGCAGCTTCGCGTACCTGGAGCTGGACGCCGACCAGGTATACACCAATGAGCTGTGGCGGCAAGACTACAACTGGGCCTGGCAGGGCTCCATTGACCTGACTGGCACCAATATCGCCGCAACCGGCCTGGGGGCCAGTGTAGCCCCCTGGTGTGGTAACGACCAACTGAAGTTCAACACACCAATTGACTGGGAAACCGCGCCACCGGTACCCGAGCCTTCCAGTGTGGCGCTGGTGATCCTGGCCCTGGGGGCGGGGCTGTACGGCGGCGGGAAGCGGCTGCGGCGGAAGGCCTGACGGTCATAGACATATCAGCAAAGAACCCGGGCAGGGGCCAGACGGCTCCTGCCCGTTGCTTTGGGTCGGGGAGAGATCCACTCCGGGCACGAATGGCGTCGGGGAGAGCCCCTGGACCCACGCTGCAGACGCAGGCGATGGGGCAAAGGCGATGCTCTGGGCGGTGTGGGGGTGGATCAGACAGCCAGGGCGATCGGGAAGGGCGCCTCGGCCGCGTAGGGGTCCTGGTCGGCACCAGACAGCGCGGCCTCGCGGCGCAGGAGATCGCGAAGTCCATGGAGAGTGACCTCGGCCACCAGGACGCGCTCCCGCGTTTCGCCCTCCGCCCGCATGCGATGCAGGGTGCGGGTCATCTGACGCTCGAGCTCCTCCAGATGGGCGATGGTGTCGCGCAGGTCGGCGACCTGCTCGCGGAAGGCGTCGCGGGCGGGCTGGGAGCTGTGGGATCGGTGAGCGGCAAACATGGCTGCGAAGGCTCCGCGGGATGGTGTCACAACTTGGCCACATTTATCATAGCACTGATAGCCTACTGTGCCAGCAACGCGACCTCAAGGTTTCCGCAAGTTTGGTGGGGATAGGGGGAATGGGGGAGGGTAACTGAAGCACCAACCCGGATCTGAACGGGGAGATAGATAGGGGAATGGTTAGGGGCCACCTCGAGTGAGGTGGCCCCTGGTCGTTACGTCAGGTGAGGTCGTGGCCTAGCTCTTGCGGCGGCGGAAGTAGAACGGCACTCCCAGCGCCAGCGCGAGCAAGGCATAGGTGCCAGGTTCGGGGAGGTAGAAGCCCTCCTCGGTCTCGATGGTGATGTCAAACTGGATGCGCCGGCTCTCAAAGTAGCCAGGGTCAATGTCTGGGTCAAAGCCAAACGTGACGCCTCCATAGGCATTGAGAGAGGACTCAAGGTCCGATAACCAAGTCAAGCCACTAGCAATAGTTAGGTCCAGCTGACTTGGTTCAGACGGCCACGTAGTCCAGTCCAGCAGATTCACAGTTGTCCATCCCGTACTATCGAAAAGATCTGCTGGAGGTGGTCCATCAGTTGTGTACCACGCGCTGTTAGAGCCTGTCCGGAAGCCAGCAGGAGGTGATGGGTCAGTAATGAGCGTCCAACTAGCAGCGTGAGTACCATTCAGAATGTCAAGGTACAGAACGTCAGTTGACCCGACACCGCCTGTAGCATTCCAGACACCATAGATTGTGAGCGTGGCAGCGGTCACGTTGTAGTGAGACGCATTGCCCTTTGTGTTGGGATAGAGCAACTCCCACTGAAAGGCCTCTGCCTGGGAGAGGCTGCGAAGATCCCGATCGATGGGAATGTCGCTGAAGGTGTACACAGTGGAATAGGCGACCGTTGGCAGTAGTCCAACGATCATCGTGGCCACAGTAAGAAACAAAAGTCTTCCTCGCAAGAGTTTCACCTCGCTTTCCTTTCAGATTGCCGTTAAGTGGCGATCCTTCTCGTCTTGACCCCCATCTTGTCCCTGGCGCGGCCTGGGTCATTGGGCCCGGCCAGGTTTACAGCGTGCGGTGGGTGCCAGACGGGGCGCCCAGTGTCTGGGGCCCACCAGAATTGGGTATTGCTCGGGTCATTCCCCCTTTCGCCGTCCGCGTCGCGGCCTGCCAGTTCAGCTCAAGGGCGCAGGCACTGCTGGACATGGGGCAGGACCAGCGCCATGAACTCGGTCACCAGCCCCGTGGCCTTGCCCACGTCCGCCTCACCCAGGAGTTTCTGGTTCACCAGTATCAGGGCCGTGGTGTTGCCACCCTTGCGACCCTGCTGCAGCATCATCTGTAAGTGCCGATCCATCCAGGTCGGGCTGGTCTGCCTGGCGTCGGTGAAGATGTAAAGTTCCACGATGCGTTCATTGTCATGCCTCAGGCCGTGCAGGATCGTGGCGTGAGCAGTCTGGCCCCTCGTCCCATAAGGGAACTCCAATGTGGTCTCGCGAGTGATCTCGTAACCCAGGCCCTTGAGGCAGTTTTGCGGCGGATGAAGCTGGTCCCAGCCGTCGCTGAAGACGACCGAGAAGCCCAGCTTCTCGCCCCTGGAATTGGTATAAGAACGCTGCACCAGCGTGGACTGTGACAGCACCTTGACGACCTTGGGGTCGGTCTCGAGGTCCTGGCCGGTCCAGTCGCCGATCTTCATCGGAATGGTGATTGCCTTGACGGTCCGGGCCGAGCCGGCAACGGATTGCCGGGCCACCAGGCGGTCGCCGATGACCAGCAGGACCGGGAACCCCAGGGCGATCAGCCATCGGTAGGAGAGCATGGTGTCACCCACCTGGTGATGTAGAACAAGCCGATAAGGCCGAAGACAAAGACGACGACTCCCGCCCACTCGTGATAGAGACCGCTGGCGGCCTGCGGCCCGAAGGTCTTGCCCATGAGCAAGGTGATGTCAATGCGCAGGGTATTGATCAATACCGCGAGAGGCAGGCTGGAGAGGAAGATGATAGCTTTGCGCCAGGTAGAGACCTGGGCAAAGTACGCAAAGAGCGCCCCGCCGGCCATGAGGGCGACGACGGAGCGGATGCCGCTGCAAGGCATGTCCACCATCAGGCGGTAGTCACGCACGAGGATCTCGGTGCCGTTGACCGTGGTGGGCAGGCCCAGGGCGATGGGTAACCAGGCGGCCATGCGCGTGGCCAGCAGGCGCATGGAAAAGATGAAGGGATCGAGTGCCGACGACAGCGGCAGCATGAAGACCAGGAAGGCGATGGGGAAAGCCAGTTCCCGGGCGAAGGCGCGGCCAAGGAGCAGCAGGACCATGCCCCAGACCATGACCAGGAAGGAGAGGGCATAGGGGTAGTTGATTCCGGTCCAGCTACCCAGGAAGTAGAGCGCGGCAGCCAGGGCGAGGACCAGCAGGCCCCAGTTGGACCCATCGATGGGCAAGCTGCGCAGGTGGTCCTTCTTCAGCCAGATTATGTACGCGGACAAGGGCGGGATGAGCATGCCACCGCCCGAATAGGGCTCCAGGGGCCAGCGCATGATCATCCACTTGAGGGGCTGGAAGTAAGCAACGGCTAGCAGGACGATAAGCCCCACGGCCGGCGCCCAGGCAGCCCATGAGGCCCGCAGGTCGGGTTTTCGGATCATCTCGGCAGACTGTTCCATGCAGCAGTCACTCATTGGCAACACGCAGCGGCGAGCCGCCGCCTAGATACTGGGAGCAGGCACTCCGGGCGGAATGTACAGACTGCCCGGGAAGCGGGTCTTCTCGACACGCTTCAGGTTCAGAATGGCTTTCTGGCGAGTGACCAGGGCCCGCTGCCAGTCTTCCATACGCTCCTCCCGCGGGAAGCGGAGGAGTTGGGGCGAGAGGTAGACCAAGTCAAGCTTGATGCCAGCCTTCTGCATCTGCCCCAGCTCCGCAATGGAGTTGGGGAGGAAGATGGTGGTCTGGTTCGCATACCAGGTGGCCCACCAGGGGATGTCGGTAGCGACGACCTTGTACTGTTTCTCCTCGGCCAGAGCTTTCAGGATGGGCACTGCCGGGTGCTGGCGGGCCGCCGGCATGACGAACAGGTAGTTCAGGAAGGGATAGGCCAAGACGAGCATCCAGCCCAACAGGATGAAGAAGCGCTTGCGGTCCATGACCGACGGCGAGGGAGTTCGCTCGGCATCCCGCTGCAGGTACTGGTCAATGAGCTCCACGAACCAGGAGACCGCGATGATGGCGACGATCGGCCCGAAGGCCAGGATGAGGTTGGTGACCGGGACGTAAAGACAAAGGACCAGCGCGGTCAGGACGATGGCCAGCGCCAGGCACCAGTGGAACACCACATAGCGTTTGCGGGCCCAGGCCAGCATGAGACCGGCCAGGAAGAAGGGCATGACGTACAGGTTCACGACGTTGGGCAGCGCGGCGTAGAAGGTGTTCATGCCCTGAATGAACTTCTTGAGCATATCCGGGCCGTTCCGCATGGCTTCCAGCAGGGGCGACGGTGGGACCGTTGAGAACTCGCGGTAGAGTACCTGCCGGGGCGAGAAGTCGGTGCCCATGATCATCTCGTAGCTCATGAGCGAGATGAATGGTTTCCCGACGATGAGGCTGGAGCGGATGATCCATGGCGCCACCACAATGACGAAGACCAGCACCGAGAGGCCGGCGAGCTTCCAGCGAGACGGTCTGGGCGCAAGGAGGACTAGATACACGATGACCGCGGGGAGGAGGGCAAGGGTCTCATAGCGGGTCAGGTAAAGCAGCCCGAGAAGCAGCCCAATCACTACCGGCCAATGCCAGGCGGTCTGCTTCTCGGACCGTCCCCACCAGAGCAGGAGACCACAGAGGCTGGTGATGAGAAAGGCCAGGAGGGTGATTTCCAGGCCAGAGACCATCTGCTCCAGCAAGGGCACGGAGATGAGACAGATGACTACCCCGAAGATGCCCACGGGGTCGCTAAAGAAGAAGCGTCCGACTAAATAGACTACCACCAGAGTAAGCAGGTAGAAGAAGATGGATCCGAGGATAACCGTCTTGTCGGTGGCACCGAAGAGTTTCATGGCCCCTGCCAGGCAGGCAATATAGACCGGCCCACGGCCCAACTCCGGGGCGTTCTCAACACCCGGCTTGATCGCCAGTCGCAGAGGCGTCAGAGCGGACGTAGTGAAACCCTTCCCTTCGGCGAGGTTGCGGGCTATCTGGGCGTAGTCAGCCGCATTGACATCAGTCAGATGCTCAAACTTGGCGACAAAGACCACCATCACCAGGATGAAGGTGCCAAAGACGAGCAGTGCGCGCCGCAAGAGGTAGTCGAACAGAGTGATGGACATGCGATCGTTTGGCCTCTGCTGTTGTGGTTTGGTAGGATGTGCGATGACTGCTCGTCAGACTTAGAGTGCTCAGGCTGTTGTCGCGACCAGATATTCCGGAAGCTCGATAGTCCCGTTCGTTGCCTCCTTCAATACACGGCGCACTCGCACCTCATCGCAGAAGGCGACGGCCTCGCGGAGGGTGCGGAGAGCAATGTTTAGCTCCAGACACTGCTCTCGATGCCCGTTCGGCACGATGCGGCGGATCCGGGGGTTGTTAGTGGGTTGGAGCACTTCCCAGGGACTGGATAGCGCTTCGTGCAGTTTTTCCCCCGGCCGGAGGCCGATGAAGGCGATGGCGCCCGGCGCGTCCGGGTCCTTGCCCTCCATCTCCAGCACTGCCCGAGCGATGGAGAGTATCTTCAGGGGCTCTCCCATGTCCAGGACGAAGATGTCGCCCCCTTGGCCCAGGGCCCCCGCCTGCAAGACCAGGAAGGAAGCCTCTTCAATATGGTCATGAAGAAGCGGTCTACATCAGGATGGGTAACCTGTAGCGGTCGTCCCATGCGAGCACAGCGCTGGAAAATCGGCACGACGCTGCCAGCACTGCCCAGAACATTGCCGAAGCGCACCGCCATGAACTTGGTCTTCGAACTCCCGTTACGAGAGGCGACGATGCGCTCACACAGGCGCTTGGTGGCGCCCATGACGCTGGTCGGTTCGACCGCTTTGTCGGTGGACACGAAGATGAAGCGCTCCACACCATAGTCAGACGCCAGGTTCACGACCAGTTCGGTGCCCAGAACGTTGTTCCGCGCCGCCTCGACCGCGTTGACCTCCATCAAGTAGACGTGCTTGTGTGCCGCAGCGTGGATGACGACTGCGGGGCGATAGCGGTCAAACATCTCCTCCATGGCCTCCCGCGAGGTGATGTTGGCGATGACCGGGACAAACTCGATGCGCGGCCACTTCTCGGTAAGCTCGTAATAGATGGAATGGACACGGTTCTCGCCACGGCCTAGCAAGACGACCCGTTCCGGCCCGTAGCGACAGAGCTGGCGGCAAATCTCGCTGCCGATCGAGCCTCCGGCGCCAGTCACCAGAATGGTGCGTCCTTCGATGTAGTTATCGGGCAGGGCCAGATTCAGGCAGCTGGTGTCCCGGCCAATCAGGTCACCCAGGTCAACATCGCGGACACTTACGGCCTGGTCCTCCCCGGTGAGCAGCTCCAGCAGCCGCGGGACCGTGCGCACACGAACGCCCAGCTCACGCCCCTGGTCCATAACGCGCTGGATTACTGTGCCCGCAACGGAGGGTAGAGCAAGGATGATCTCATCTACGTTGTAGCGAGCTACGAGCTCCGCAAGGTTGTCACCAGTGCCTAACACGCGCTTGCCGGCAATGATCATGCTCTGAAGGCAGCGATCATCGTCAACGAAACCAACGATTTCAATGTGAGACTGGGGGTCATCGCGGGTCTGCCGGACCAGCATGACGCCGGTCTGGCCCGCTCCATAGACCAGGGCCCGAACGCGATCGGCCTTGGGCAGCGTGGACGCATGGTAGAGGTGGCGTCGGAGTGTGCGCCAGGCGAAGCGAGTGGCCGCCACAGCGAGGATCGCAAAGCCCCACGACATGGCCACGACACTGCGGGGATAACCCAAGGGTGTGGTCATGACAACGAGGCCGAACAGACCAAAGGTGATCGTGGCGCCGGCCACGATGACCAGAAGAGCATCTGCAGAGGCATACTCCCAGATGCGGTTGTACAACCCCAGCAGAAGTGCTGTGGCCACGAAGATGCACGCAAGGGCTGGTGTGGTGTAAAGGTAGATGCGCCAGTAGGAGGCCGGGATGTCTCCATCAAAGCGAAGCCAGAAGGCACCGTATATGCACAGGTGCAGAATCGCGAGGTCAACCAACCCCAAGGCGATCCTGTGCCAGTTGAGCATGCGCGGCGTCATCTCATTGTCTCCCTCAGAACAAGGAGTTCGTGTCCGCAACAGTGCTAGTTAGGCCGGCACCGAACCAGATCGGAAGTTGCAGTTTTCTGCCCCCTGATTGGCTAGGCCAGCTATGGATGCCAGCAGTGCCAATCCGGAAAGAAGTGGGTGGGAGAAGATCCTAAACAGGTAGAGGTCGGACTGGGCAAGTCCCCCCGAAAGGTTACCCGCGCATAGCGCCTGGAGAGGTTTGTTGCCCCGCAAGACCATTGTTCATTGCCCCCCTCGACAACGAGCAAATGGATCGCATCACCTGGGCCCTGCTGGATACCGCACAGGCCAGGCAACGGCTCAACATGTGGGTAGCCCCTTGTCCTGCCAGGTCAGGCCAAAGCGCGATGAGGTGGGGATCAGACCGTGGTCACGGCGTTACCGGGATCTGAGCAGTAAGTAGACTGTAGACAACCCCCAATTCTCAAGGTAAGTATAAGCAACACTCAAGGAAGTGTCAAGTGCCGATGTCTCTGCTGCCTTCAGGCATGCCGCCGAATAGTGCCAACAGGTGGAACACGTGGCAGCAGACACTTGCGAAGGCGCGGGATATGTGGTATAGGTAAGAGCGCCCGTTGACTGACAACAGCACGTAACGCCGCCATGCTCTAGGGCAAGCTACTTACTCCGAGGAGTAGGTTGTCTTGGCCGGGTGAAAACGGGTTCGGAGATGACGCACACGGTTCCTGACGCTGCAGCCAAGGACGCTCCTGTGTCAGGCGGTAGTCTCCGCTTCGGGCGCAGCAGGACCTCCTACGCGGTTTCTTCCCCCTTGGCCATCCAACTGGCTCTCTGCGAGCAACCTATCTGCTCGTCGTCTGACTGCCCGGTAAGCAGTCCTTCTCACTGGGCCATTGTTCCTCACTTGCCGGCGGTTTGTGGGACAACGAAGGCTCCGCGTGCTGCTGCCTGGCGAGCTGGACTGCATATGAAGCAAGAGGTTTGGGCTGAGGGCACTAGCCGCAACTAACCCTGGTGCTAAACAGCAGTCACTCAGGATGACGAACCCGGAGAACAAGAACAGCAAATGGCCAACAATCTGCGCAACGCGGTGTTCACCATTACGGCCTTTTCGCTCTGCCTGGGAGTGGCGCTGGCAGCTCCAGCAGTGGACCAGTATGTCCTCGGGCCAGGCGACACGATCTCGATCACGGTGTTTGGGCTACCAGAGTACAGCGTGACAGGGGCGCAGGTCAGACCAGACGGCAAGATCTCTCACCCCTTCTTAGGCGAGATCATGGTGGATGGCATTACGCCCCTGGCCCTGGCGGACAAGATCACGGAGGCGCTACGCAGTGAACTGAAAGACCCTCTGGTGACGGTCAGTCTGGTGGGCCTGCGGGAGCGGCGGGTCTATGTCATTGGCGAGGTGGCGAAACCGGGTGGGTTTGATACGGATGTGCCTCTGACCATCGCCAAGGCCATCGCGCTGGCTGGCGACCTGACGGAGACGGCGGACCGGTCGTCGGCCACACTGGTGCCCAAGGACGGTCCCCCTACCCGCATTGATCTGCAGGCCGCATTGACGAGCAACGGTGCCGGTCTGCAACTCAATCCCGGTGATACCCTGATCGTGGCACCGGCGGACAACACAGTGATGGTGTGGGGGCCAGTGGCGCGACAGGGGCGATATGATCTGCCGCCCGAGAACATGAAGCTCAGTGAGCTGTTGGCTGCAGCGGGTGGTCTGACTGCAAGAGCCAACGAGCGCACGGCGCGCCTGGTGCATGCTGACGGCAGCGAAGAGGTGGTGGACCTGTGGGGGCTGCTTCAGGAGCGGAAGGTCGCGGCGGACCTGCAGTTGCGGCATGGGGACATGCTCTTTATCACTGAGCAACGAAACGAAGTTCTGGTGCTGGGCGAGGGGGTGAAGCAGGGCAGCTACCCGCTGGTGAAGGGTGACCGTGTGAGTGACCTGCTGGCCCAGATCGGCGGCGTGCCCAGGACAGTGGACCTCGATGATGTGAGACTGGTTCGGAATGGGGAGGTCAACAAGCTTGATGTCAGAGCCATTCTGAGAGACCAGAGCATGGCCGCGAACATCGAGTTGCAACCCGGAGATGCCATCTTCTTTTCCGAACTTCGGCGCAGGGTGCTGGTCTTTGGCCATGTCGGAAGCCCCGGGGAGTACGAGCTGGAGGAGGGGGACCGCTTGCTGGACATCATCTCGCGGGCGGGCAGCCTCGTGCCCCGTGCGTCTGACGCCAAGAACGTAGCCGTGGTGCACAAGGCGGGTGAGACCTACGAGGTCAAGGTTGTGAATCTATTTGACGCCATGAATGGCAAGCGGCCTGACCACAATGTTGAGCTGCAGGATGATGACATCATCATCGTGCCGCACAAGAGTGTCCTGGACTGGCGCGAGTTCCTGGATGTCCTGTTCAAGGGTGCAGGGGTCTACAGGCTCTTCACTGACTAACCCAACCCACAACTCATCGCAGCAGGGAGCGGATCCTTGGAACAGGTAAAGCGAGAGTTCGAAATCCGTGACTACGTCGTCATGCTCGGGCGACGCAAGTGGTGGTTCATCGTCGCCTTCGTGGCTGTGATGACGGGGGGTATAGTCTACACCCTATCGCGTGAACCCATCTACCAGGCGACGGCTCAACTTCTGATCACCACCAGTCGCGAAAGACCCGCCGAACAGGGCACCGGGGAGATCATCGTCGAGCGCGAGGATATTCCCACCCAACTACAGATTCTCCGCAGCTCGGGCCTCTTTCAGAGGGCCTTTGAGAAGCTTCCTATCAACCTCAGGCGAGGTGGGATCAAGGACCAGCGTATCGATCAGGTCCGAAACACCAATATCGTTACGATCAACATTCAGTCCCCCAACCCTCAGACTGCCGCCGCCATGGCCAATGCGATGGCAGAGACCTATGTGACCCAGAGCCTGGAGCGCAATCGAGAGGCAACAGCCAATGCTTTGAAGTTCGTTCAAGCGCAAATCGCCATTGCCCGGCGCGAGTTGACGGAGGCAGAGGACGCCCTGAAGGCCTTCCGGGAACGCACCGAGGTCATGGAGGCAGGCAGCGCCACAAGCCAGGCGGTGGGACGCCTGGAGAATGCGGAGGGGTCGTTGCGCCAGATGGAGATCGAGCGGGCAGCCGTGGCTGCGCAGCTTGACCGGGTCAGGCAGCAGAAGGCCCGTACTGAGCCCACCCTGGTATCCGAGCGCGAGATGGCCACCAACCCGCTGGTGGAGACGCTGAAGAACCAACTGCTGCAACTACAGATGCAGCGGATGGCACTGGCCACGGAGTATGTGGACAGCAGTCGCAAAATCAAGCAGCTTGACGAGCAGATGGCTGTGTTGCAGGCGCGACTGAATGAGGAAGTGGACAAGGTCGTCGCCAGCGAGAAGACGGCCCCCAACCCCGTGGCCGAGGAACTGACGAAGCAGCAGAATCAGCTCGAGTCCAATCTGCTTTCAATCGAGGCGCGGATACGCAAGACACGGGCGGAGATGCCTGCTTTGCGTGCGGCTGTGCTCACCATGCCCAGAGAGCAAGTAGAGTATGATCGCCTGCAAAGGCGCGTGCAGGCCAGCGAGAAGATCTATACAGAGCTTCTGTCACGAGAGCAGGCGCTGCTGATTGCCCAGGAGTCCAAAGTGGCCAATGCCGCCATCGTCAGCATGGCCGCAACGCCGACCCGGCCAGTCTCGCCAAACGTGCAACAGAACCTGATTGTCGCCGCTGTGCTGGGTCTGCTCATCGGTTTCGTGTTGGCCTTGTATGTGGACTATGTGGACGAGAGTATCAAGGAGCCGGAGGAGGCAGAACAGCTCCTCGGCTTGCCGTTGCTGGGGACCATTGGCTATGTCCAGGAAATGGCCGGACTGACGGGACTGGACACTGACCGACCTTCGGGTCTTGAGGAGGCTTTTCGCAAACTTCGGGCCAACGTTGGCTTTGCCGGGCGGGAGAAAGGTGTTGTCTCCGTTGTTGTCACCAGTTGTGGACCTGATGAGGGCAAGTCAACGGTGGCGACCAATGTGGCCATCGCTGCCGCCCATGCTGGACAGCGAACGGTGCTCATTGATGCTGACTTGCGAGCCCCCTCCTTGCACCAGGTCTTTGGTGTGGTGGAGGCAAAGGGCTTGACCAACCTGCTGGCAGAGGAGGCAACACTGCCGGAGGTCTTGGTGGAGACCAGCGTCAGTGGCCTTAAGCTGGTGCCAGGCGGCCCGAGGACCAGCAACCCCGTGCAGTTGCTGGACTCCCCACAGATGCGGCAGATGCTGGCCACTCTTCGCGAACAGGCAGACTTTATCGTACTGGACACGTCACCGCTGGCGGCTGTAGTAGACGCACAGATAGTTGCCAGTCAGGCCGATGGTGTGGTATTAGTTTTTGAGAACAAGAGCACACCCAGAGACGCTCTGCGCAAGTCGTACCAGGCACTGCTTCGCTCGGGAGCTAACGTCCTGGGCACCGTGGCCACCAAAGTCCGGGGATTGGAAAAGGAATACTACTACCGGTACGGACAGTCAGACACCTAGACAATTTGACCACCAGGGGGGACCATGACCACGACAGCCACGCCAGGGGATGTGTCGGGAGGTCGTGTGCGCGAGGAATGGTCGTCAGACCGTGCATACGGCCTGCTGTACAAGCTGCGTGAACTGTGGCGCTTTCGCGACCTGCTCTGGGCGCTGTCGTTTCGTTCCATCAAGGGACGGTACAAGCAGTCCGTTCTCGGTATTGCCTGGGCGGTAGTACAGCCTCTCGCCATGATGGTGATCTTCACCATCGTCTTCGGCAAGTTCGCCAAGGTTGATACTGGTACGATCCCCTATCCCATCTTCTCCTACGCCGCCCTGCTGCCGTGGCAGCTCTTCCAAAACGTCGTGACCAAGGGCACCACCAGCATCGTGGACAACGGCAGTATCGTCAAGAAGCTCTACTTCCCCCGTGAGGTCTGCGCGCTATCGGTCGTCTTCTCGTCTCTGGTGGACTTTGCCGTCGCGGGCATCATGTTGGGGATCCTGATGATCATCTTCCGCGTATCCCCCAGCGTCTACATACTGTGGCTGCCGGTTATCCTCCTGGTCCAATTGCTCTTCAGTCTGGGCCTGGCGTTCTTCCTCAGCGCAGTCAACGCCTTTTACCGTGACATCAGCTTCGGTGTGCCCCTGGTGCTGCAGGTCTGGATGTACCTTTCGCCGGTCGCCTACCCCATCTCCACTGTCCCGGAGCGCTACCGGGACCTTTACATGCTGAACCCGATGGCGCCCATCATTGACAGCTTCCGCCAGATCTTGGTCAACCGCCAACCCCCGGACTGGACCATGCTTTGGCCGGGGGTCGCCATCAGTGTCGTTGTCCTGGTCTTCGGCTACTGGTACTTCAAGCGCTCTGAGGGAACCTTTGCCGATGTGTTGTAGGACGCTTGGCAGGAAGTTGATGGAAAAACGACAACATTAGTGGTACTTGGTTACCGTGGTGAAGTCGCAGGAGTGGATCCATGTCGGAAGTGCTGGTTGAGGCCAAGGGAATAGGGAAGAGGTATCGCCGGGGGATGCTGGGCGGCATCCGCTTGCCGCGACTGTTTGGCAGGCGCTCGGGCGATGGCGCCGACGATGAGTTCTGGGCTCTGAAGGACATTGACCTGGAGTTGCGAGAGGGCGACTCCCTGGGCATCATCGGCCCCAATGGGGCGGGAAAGAGTACTCTTCTGAAGATCCTCTCCCGCGTCACGGCTCCCACGGAGGGGGTGTTGAAGGTCCGTGGGCGAGTTGGGGCGCTGATCGAGGTTGGGGCCGGCTTCCATCAGGAGCTCAGCGGCCGTGACAACATCTTCATCAATGGCGCCATCCTGGGCATGTCGCGCAAGGAGATCCAGCGACGCTTCGACGAGATCGTGGCCTTCGCGGAGCTTGAGGACTTCATTGACACGCCTGTGAAAAAGTACTCGTCGGGCATGTATGTCCGTCTGGGCTTTGCTGTCGCCGCCCACATGGACCCGGACATATTGTTGATAGATGAAGTGCTGGCAGTGGGGGACATGTCATTTCAGCGTAAGTGTATCCAGTTCAGCCGTCGAGTGAATGAGCGGGGCACAACCGTGGTACTCGTATCGCACAACCTTGCACAAGTAGAAGCGTTCTGCACCAACGCCGTCTTGCTCCGACAAGGAAACATAGTTGAGCGGGGACGGACACCCGAGGTAATCACTGTTTACGCTCGTTCGCAACGTTCGTTATCTGAGGAATGCATGGGCTCGGACTCTGAGAATGCACAGACGGGACTGGTGAGAATCCACAGCGTGGAAGTTGCCTCCCAGGAAGGGGAGACAATGGCAAGTACGGTCAACTTTGGGAGCCCCGTTCTCTTCCGCATTGCGTACTCGCTCCTTGAGCCGATGGAGACCCCTCATTTTCAGATAATACTGTTGCGCTCCGATGGTCTTAAAGTCGGTTCCATCCACAGCCGTCTAGACTCAAACGCCGATGCCGCCACTCAGCAACCTGGTAGGTATATGGCCGAGGCACGTTTGGAGACGTGTCGGCTTGTTCCGGACAGCTATGCCATCGAGGTATGGGCGACAGACAGCCAGCATACCATGGACTACGGTATGGATCGTAGCACACATTTCGAGGTAGTGGGGCCTGCCACGGTAGACAGCAAGCGATATGGGGCCTATGTTCCAAGGGGACTTTGGACCTTCTCCCTTGCACAGGAACAGACCACCGGTCGGAGTTTCATTGATACACAGAGTAACGCTAAGGGAGACGGTGCCGCAGTTTGAGGATCCGAAGCGCTGGCAGGAGTGCTCGGACAACGCAGTGGCCTACATCCGTGACCACGCGACCTGGGACCGCGTGCTGCAGCCGTTGAGGGTGTTGTGGGAGTGAACCAGACGGAGAAGGTACATTAACGTGTCCAGTAGTCCGCCCCACGGCACCATTGTCTATACAACCGATTACCTGTCCAGGGCCGGAGGTACAGAGAGAGTCCTAACCTCGATGGCTGTGGCTGCCAAGCAGAGTGGTTATCGGGTAATTGTCTTGCTTAGGCGGCCGCCATCTTGTCCGAACCCATTTACAGAGAGCCTACGAACGAATGGCATCCTGTTTTGGATGCCGCCGCGCAGTATACTGACGGTAATTCGCGCACTGCTGTGGAGCTTGACCGTGATGGGCATGGGCCTGCTCCCTGTGTATGTGCTCTACAAGAGAGAGATGAGTTTTGGCACAAGCAAGCGTCTTTGGGCGGAGCTGCGCTATCTGATCGTTGGCGGATTGACCGATCGGTGGCTTAACCGGTGGTTGTACCGGACTTTGGACAGGACGAATAGGCAGTCCCCAATTACACTCATACACGGCCATCGCTGCGACCGTGCCATGCCACTGGTGGCCGCTTGGGCTGAACAGAATAGAGTGCCAATGATCTGCCATGTTCATTCCGGTATGAATGAGGCGAATGCTCTGCGAAGAGGGGCCTGGGCATACACAGAGGAGCAGATCGCGCTCATACGCCGACACTGTCACATTCTGACGCTTTCGCCACTGCTCATCCCGAAGGCTATTGATGCTTTTGGTGAGCCTGTAAGAGCCAGTGGTCTGCCCAATTGGATCCCCGACAGAGGGGTTCGTCAGAAGGACGACAAGGCCAATGACACCTGTGTTATGGCAACCGTCTCCCGTCTGGTCCCGCGCAAGGGTTTAGAGATCTTTGTGGAAGCGATGGGTATCGTTGCGAAACAGGCCAAGGGGGCAACCGCAGTCGTAATCGGGGATGGGCCGCTTATGGAGAATCTTCAGCGCATAGCAGCAGACTGCCAAGTCAGAGTTCAGTTCACTGGTCAGCTTACACCAGAGGAAGTGCAGGAGTTTCTCGAGACTGAGGTTGATGTGTTCGTGCTTGCCTCCGAAGACGAGGGTCTGCCGATGACGATCATCGAGGCGATGGCCTCCGGCCTCCCCATCATTGCCACCCCTGTAGGTGCAGTGCCGGATCTGGTACGCGATGCAGAGAACGGTTACCTTGTGCCAGTCGGCGATGTGAGCGCCTTAGCAGAAGCAATGTATCTCCTGGCAACGGATCCTGAGCGACGCTTGGCGATGGGAAAGGCCAGTCGGGAACGCTATCTAGCGCACTTCAGCCAGGAGGCAGTGTGGCCCAAGTTGGAGGCGTTGTACCAGAGCCTCGTGGCAGAAGCCGGAGCGAGAACATGAAGGTTGCCTACCTGGTAGGGCACTTTCCGACGACTCGCGAGACCTTCATTATCAACGAGGTGAGCGACCTGGTCCGTCGTGGGGTTGACGTGGAGATCTTCTCCTGGAGACAGCCGACAGCAGACGAAGTGACGCATCCAGAAGTCGCAGAGAACAGACTGCTTAACCGCACACGGTACTACCGAATCCGCTATCTCTGGCGTGTGGTTGGTAGTTGCTTCTTCTGGCGCACCTTGTGGGTGACACGACAACCAGTTAGCGGGTATACCTTCCGAACCTTCGAGGACCGCCTCAGAGCCGCGTACTTTGCCACACTCCTACGCTCGCACAGACACCGACACCTGCACGCTCATTTCGTTGGCATGCTCGGCGAGACGATGGCCCAACTGGCAGGCTTATCATACAGCTTCACTGCCCATTGCTATGAAGCAGATGTTAAGAGCGGTGGATACAGCCCCCAACTTGCAGAAGCACTCAAACGCGCTTCAACGGTGGTAGCAGCATCGGAGTTTGTTCGTAACGGACTGCGCAAGCACGCCGAGAAAGACAGGCAGGATGACATCCACGTGGTCCGCTGTGGCATTGATGCGGAGCGCTTTCTGCCGAATCAAAGGATCCCCAAAGATATCGATATCTTGTCAGTGGCTGGTTTTAACAAGTGCAAGGGGCTCGAGTACTTGATAGAAGCAGCAGGCTTGCTGAAGAGCGATGGGATAGAGACCAAAGTGGCGATCGCTGGTTGGGGCCCACCCGAGCGCGTCTCTGAGATGCTTGCCGCAAGGTCCAGAGCCGGTGCGGAGGGAGTTGTAGATCTGCTCGGGAGAGTGGACAGCCAGCAGGTGAGAGATCTACTCACCAGGAGCAAGATTTTCGTGTTGCCATCAATTGTTGATGATGACGGTCACATGGACGGCCTGCCGGTGGCGTTGATGGAGGCCGCGGCGATGGAACTGCCACTTATTTCCACCGATGTCGCAGGCATACCTGAGCTGGTAATAGATGGTGTGACAGGCATCGTTGTGCCCCAGCGCGATCCCCGAGCCTTGGCAGGGGCCATTCAGACGCTGCTCCGGGATGACGAACTGCGTGAACGTCTCGGGAAGGCTGCCCGCCAACGCGTATTGGAGGAGTTCACCCGGGAGATGAATGGAGAGCGATTGTTGGCGGTGCTTAGGCCATACATCGAAGAGGCGTAGTGCACGCTCGAACACTGTGAACCTGACATCACGTTGGGCACTTTGCATGATTAGCAGGAGGTCTGGGGTGTGGGCCTATGGTAACGATCGTCGTATACCCAATCGGTTCGTGGGCGGGGTTTCATCGCCGGCCGATGTTAGAGGCCCTGGCGCGGAACCTCGAAGGACGGGCGCAGTTCATCATCGCCCAGCCTCCGGTTGCCCCACAGGACGCCTTGTTGCGCGGCGATTGGCGCGAGACGGGAAAGCTGTTGTTGCGCCCATTGGAACAACACGCTTCTAACATCTGGGTTTTGCGTACCGCGCTACTGCCAGGGCAAGCACCCCTCCAAGCGCTTCGAAACGGAGTCAGGTGCGCTATGCGCCGCTTGCCTGCGGCAGAGTGCACAGTGGCATTCGTCTTTCGCCCCCAGCAACTACATTGCATCGGTCTCGCGGACGAGGATCATGTAGTCTATGAGTGCTACGATGAGTATCGAGAGGAGCGCCCCGAGGGTCAACTCGATGAGGTCGTTGTTCTTCAAGAAAGAGAACTCATGAGCCGTGCAGCGATGGTGTTAACCACATCTCTGCCACTTTATGATAGCCGAAGACGTGAGCACAGCAATGTTCTGTACACCCCTAATGGCGTGGACACCCGGCTTTTCCGTCGCGCACTGGAGGAGCTGACTGTCCCCTGTGATATGACAGACGTCTGTCATCCTATCGTAGGCTATGTTGGGAATGTGCGTTGGTGGCTTGACTGTGATCTTATAGAGACTGTCGTGGACGCAATGTCCGACACTGAGTTTGTCTTCATTGGTCCGATCTCATGTCAGCAGGTTGTGGACCGTCTAAATACACGGACCAACGTGCGGTTCCTTGGTTTGAAGCCAAGAAACAGTCTGCCGACGTACCTGAGACAGTTTGATGTAACCCTTTGCCCATTTCGCAAAGACAACTACTTTCAGTGCGCACGTCCTCTCAAGATTCTGGAGTACCTGAGTGCTGGCAAGCCGGTCGTAACAACCCCTTTGCACGCTATTTCGGACCTTGCCGATGTTCTCTACTTGGCATCCTCGCCGGATGAAACCATTGCTGCGCTGAAGAAGGCCTTGTCCGAGGCCTCGGACCCGGAGCTGATCAGTAGGCGCCTGCAACGCGCAGCCGAGAATGACTGGGACGTGTTGACGAGCAAAACGGCGGAAGCCATCCTGGCTCTGTGTAGAGCATAGAGCGATGTTGGCGCCAAGTACGCATTCTGGACGACGTCAAGGTAGAGGGACACTGAGACGCGATAGGTCAGGCATGCGACACCATCGGCAAGGTGACAGGCTCCTCTTCCTCCGTCCGGTGTTTGCCATCGGGTCCAGTTTTGTGAAGGTGGACCTGGAGCTGCTGGGACGGCACTTTGCGGTGACGCCGATGGCGGCTCGGCCGGGAGACCGCCTGCTGCCGCTGCGCCTGCTTCGCGCCGCCAGGAAACATGAGCTGTGCTTCGTCTGGTTCGCCGATGCGCATGCCTATCACGCGGTTAACGTCTTTCATCTACTCGGCAAGCCAGTGGTGATCGTTCCGGGCCAGTACGAGATCGCGTACCATCCGGAGGGGGACTATGGGCTGCAACTGGAGGACAAGAGACGCTGGCGGCAAGGGATGTCGGCCCTCCGGCGAGCGGACGCCGTGCTGGCCGTCTCGGAATTTCACCGGCAGAAGCTTCGTGAGCAAAAGGTAAGGGAGGCGCGGCTGAGACTCATCTATCACGGTTTTGTTGGTGAGCAGTTCGCGGCAGGTGGTGAGAAGGAACCGATTGTGGTGACCATCTCACACGTGGCGCAGCGGCAGCGCATATGGATTAAGGGACTGGAAGCCTTTGCACAGGCCGCAGCGCTGTTGCCGGAGACGCGGTTCGTGTTGGCGGGGGAGTGTGCGCCAGAGCATGCGGAGTACCTGCAGGGACTGGCTGATGGGCGGTTGGCACTGACCGGTGGCCTATCCCAGCCCCAGGTAGCAGAGCTTCTGGCGAAGGCGAAGGTCTATGCCCAACTGTCTGCCACCGAAACCTTTGGTTGTGCCCTGGCCGAGGCCATGCTCAGTGAGTGCATTCCTGTGGTGACGAATCGCGGTTCGCTTCCCGAGGTGGTCGGCAACCTGGGTTACTGTGTTGAGTATGGCGATGCGGAGGGAACTGCCCAGGCCATACGCCAGGCTCTGCAGGCGGACCACGGGAGGCAATGCCGGCAATGGATCATGGAGCAATTCCCGATGGAGAAACGTGAAGCAAAGCTGCTTGAGGTGATCGAGGAGCTGTTGCGACGAAAGTAGAGACCTCTGGCAGGTAAGTGAGGGGGGCCGCGATTGCTCAGGGATCAGTTCATCATCTGTGACTCCAACATCCCCTGGCACCACAACCGCTACAGCAAGCATCATCTGATGTCGCGGCTGGCGCGGGAAAACGATGTGGTGTTCGTCAATCCACAAGTTGACGCCCTCAAGTACGCCCGCGAGCATGGTTGGAGTCAGACCAGGTTCGGCGCGCGGTTCAGCTATCCGGAGGGGGAGAAGCTGGAGGTCTTTCAGTCGCTGGCTGTGCCGCGCCGGGGCTCCGCGCAGACCCTGCTGAAGCTCGACGAGCGCTTCCTCTGCCGCCAACTGCGTGGGATCATCCGCCGGCATGGCGGACGCCCCCCGATCCTCTTCATCGGTAATCCCTGGAATGTCTTCCTGCTGGATGCCTTCCCCGAGAGCCCGTGCACGATCTACCATTGTTCGGATGACTTCCCAGCACTGTTTGGGGGAAACCTCGGCAAGCAGATCGCCGAGCGCGAAGCGAGGCTCGTGCCCCGGGTTGACCTGGTGCTCTGCTCTCACCCGAGGCTTGTCGAGAAGTGCCAAGGTCTGGGAGGGAGGGTGCACTATCTTCAGCATGGAGTCGACGAACGTCTGCTGCTGCCATCAGGCGATCACAGACCTGAACCACCACCTAGCGACATCAAAGCTTTGCCTAGACCCTTGGTTGGCTTTGTGGGTTCACTGGATGCCACCGTCGACTTTGCGTTACTTGGCGAGGTCGTAAGACTTCTGCCTGATCTGCAGTTCGTGTTCATCGGGCAGAGTGATAACGAACACAGGGAAGCCGTGCAGACCCTTGCAGAGCAGCCCAATGTCCACTGGCTTGGTCAGAAACCGTGGAATGAGCTTAGTGGGTACCTCTGGGCCTTTGATGTGGGTCTGATCCCCTTCGCCCAGACAGAGTTCACCGCCGCCGGTAGCCCTCTGAAGCTATTTGAGTATTTGGCAGCTGGCTTGCCCGTAGTGTCCACACGACTACATTTCGATGATGCCCTGCTACCCCTTGTGCGCATTGGTGAAACCCCGACGGAGTTCGCTGAACAGATCAGGTCTGCGGTCGGGGAAGCGGGTGTCAGCGACACACGTTGGGAGCGGAGAACTGCAGTGGCCACTCAATACACTTGGGACAAGCGTGTGCAGGAAATAGCGGACCTTATGGCGATGAAGCTTGCAGCTGGCCGAGAGGGGGCAAGCGATGAGATCAGATGAGGACCAGGCTATCGCTGTGGTGCTAGCGGCTGGACATGGACAACGCATGCAGCCCATCACTTCTTGGATACCGAAGCCCCTGGTGTCAATAGATGGCTGCCCCATACTAATCAGCAATGTGAAGCACCTCTATGCTGCAGGCTTCAGGCGCATCTACGTCGTCTATGGTCGGCCTACCTCTGTCATCCCTGACTTTCTCGCAACAACTGATCTCGCCGGAGCCCAGGTAGAGTGCGTCTTTCAGAAGGAACAACGTGGGACGGGCGATGCCCTCTTAACGGCGATGAACGCTTGTGGTGACTTCGAGCATTGCCTGTTGATGGTGGGTGATACGCTTTACCCGCAGGGATACATCGCTGATATCTGGAGCCATTATGCCTGCAGCAACCTGGATGCCTGTTTGCTACTGAAGGAGCTACCGTTCCACCAACTCGCCAGATCCTCACTCGTGGTTCTCGACGACCGCCGGATGGTCAGATCAGTGATACCGAAACCTGCCCCCAATACCATCCGTAGTCACAAGAGCCGTCTGGCAGATGCTTCTCTTCATGTCTACGGCTGTCTTTTCAAAGACTATCTTGAGCGCACGACCCTTTCGGGCACAGGTGAACTTGAGATCGCGGGCGCGCTGAGCAACTGGATTGCCGACGGAGGGCGGGTTGGAGGGTTAGTTCGTCCCGTAGCCCAGCATGTCACAACTGTGCAGGACTTTGTCATCCACAACTTGCCCTTCGGTAGACGTCTTGTTGCACTGAGTGAGATCGAGAGAGCCATAGATGATGCTTCCGACGAAGACATATCAGGTCATGTGCGCTCCCTTAGCCAAGATGATCTACCGTTTGCCTATCGTCGCTTGAAGGCACTGGCGAGTCAGCCCATGGACCACATACGGCGTGCCAGGACCTTGGCGATCATCAGTGAGTTGCTGAGGGTTCATGCATGTCCTTTGGCCTCGGCCGCAGCCCACTGTTCTGACGACAACAACGGTACGCTCTCGCCCATCGAGCGGATCGCGCGACTTGAGCAAAGACTCGAAGACCAGGGTTTCTCGCCGGAGATATGTCATCACCTGGCAGTCTCCTACGCTCGCTACAGTAACGAGATCGTGAGCGAGAACGCTCTTGCCGCAGCTCTCTCGCGTGCCGTGGACACCGCGCAGTCGACCCATTTTGCCCAAATGGTCACGGTGGACATACCGGCTCGCATTGCTTTCTCAAGCTCACAGGGGTCTGACCTTTCCTATGTGATTGAGGAGAAGAGCGCGGTGATCCTCAACTGCGCGATCAAGGTAGGGGGGCAATACCCTGGCCATATCGTCATTGAGCGGATTCCTGAGAAGCGAGTTGATCTTTGGGCATGTGACAATGACGCAAGAGCAAGCATTACAGACTTTGATGATCTGTTGGCGCCGGTTGCTTGCGATGATCGAACCATCCTGCTCAGATCGGGCCTCCGATTCAGCGGGATAGTGACGCCTGAACGTTACCTGTCCTTGGAGCAGTGGTTGGCGTCGAGCGGCGGGGGTTTCCGTGTGGAGCTGCGTTGTAGTGTACGCCAGGGTTCAGGCTTGGGCTGCAGCGCAATCCTGGCTGCAGGCCTCATCCGGGGTTTGAGGGATTTCGCTGGGCTTGAGACTTCTATGGAAGAGCTTCTGGCAAGGGCCTATTGCTGTGAACGGTCCTACGGCAGAAGTGGTTATCAGGATGTTATTGGCGGGGCTATGGGTGGCATGAAGTTGATCCAGGCCGATGCAACCACAGGGCTCTTCGCGCCGAAGATAGAACGTATTGAGCTGGTACCAGAGCTGTGCAAAGGTATAAGAGAACATCTTCTGATCTTTTACACTGGACGTCCGCACCTCAACAGTCCCTACCTCCTGACGATACCCGCCAAGTACTTCACTCGCAGTGGTGATTACCTATTCGCTTACGAGAACGGTAAGCAACTCACATATGCCATGGCCAAAGCACTGCACCGCGGTGACTGGAAGACCATGGGAAATCTTGTGAGTGAGTACTGGGATGACCGGGAGTATTTTGAAGAGGGTGTTACGCCAGACTCTGCGGCAATCCATCGGGAGAGGTTGAAGCTATGGAGTCATGGCACTGCTCTCTGTGGCAGCGGCCATGGGGGGTATATGATGGTTGTACTCAGGGAGGGGTGCCGTGAAGACGTAACGCGGTATCTCAGGTCATGCGGGGTCCAGCCAGAAGACATACTAGACTTCGAGATTGCTGAACACGGGATTCAGTCTCACGTAGATGGGGCAGCAGGGGTATAGGACATTGCGGGTACTCATAGTAACCAAAACCTATCCCCAGGGGCCCGAGGCCAGCGGCACTGGCGCCATGGCGCAGGTTATCGCCGAAGGATTGACGCAGCGCGGGCATGAGGTGGTCTTGCTGGCCTCAAGGCGTAACTCTGATGGACTCTACCACGGTGTCCGGGTTCGCGGGCGCCTCATCATGGATCGTCCTGACCCCACCAAAGCACCGTCAGAATGGGGGACAGGTGACAAGGTGGCGTGGATCCAGAAGGCCCGGCACAACTACGCGACAGTCAGGCGAGAGATACGCCGTCACAAGCCCGATATTGTCTATCTGAATGACATCGAGCTGCTGACCGGATCGGTCTTTGCGGCCTGCCTGGATAGCGGAGTGAGGTGCATCTGGCACGCTCACGACTACATTCTGCACGATATGGTTGAGCGCAAGAGCCGTCTCTCAGCAGCAGGTGGCCTGCGGAGGCTGTTGGCGCATCTGGTGCATGATAAACCCAAAGCAGCCTTCGTCAGCACTCCGGTCATTGCCGTGAGTCACTTCATTGCCGGGCGACTGATGGCACTGGGGTGGCCCACCGAGCTCGTTACCGTGGTGCACAATGGTCTGCCGGCGTACTTCTTTGGGACAGGTCGCCGCACGCCACCTCCGGCCGAGAACTGGCCACTGTTGTTTGTGGGCCGGTGCGTGGAGGAGAAGGGAGTAGGGCTCTTGCTGCAGGTGCTGGCCAAGTTGCGCCAACAGGGCATTGTGCTGCCGCTGATGATCGTTGGTAGCTTCCGCAGCGAGAGGGCTGCCGAGCAGTACCTGCAAGAGGCGGAGCGCGTCGGTGTGCGGGAGCAGATCATGCTGCGCGGTCTGATCCCCCGTGAGGGCCTCCCGGCCGTCTATCGGGAGGCCGGGTGTCTGCTGGCGCCTTCGCAGTGGGAAGAGCCATTTGGTCTGATGTCAGTTGAGGCCCAGGCTTGCGGGACACCCGTCGTCGTGTCACGCGTGGGAGGGTTGCCGGAGACACTTGACGATGGCAAGACGGGCTTTGTGTGTGCTTCCGGAGACAGTGACGCGATGGCTGAGAGGATAGCTCAACTCTACGTCGACAGGGATCTCTGGGTGCGCATGAGCGAGGGGGGGAAGGAATTCGCCAAGCGAAGCTTCGCAAGTGAGGAGAAGATCGATGACATTGAGTCAATCCTGACGCGATGGGTAGATGAAACGTGATCGTATTGATGTACCATAACGTTGGGGATAGGGGAAGGCGGGATAGGTTCGTGGTCCCCGGCGAGCGGTTCGCCCAGCAGATGGCATGGCTGGCGGAGCATGGCTATCGTGGAACTGCAGTCAGGGAGTTGATGGAACAGCGCTCGGTATCGAGCAACGGTGGGAAGAGACCGCACCCTAGGTCCATCGGACTGACTTTCGATGACGGGTACCTGGATAACTACGCGCAAGCATGGTCGGTTCTGAAACAGCACCAGTTCACAGCGACGATCCTACTCGTCACAGACTTCGTGGGGAAGCACGCCGCCTGGGAGGAGCCGAGTAAACAGTGTTCACTGCTGGACTGGGCACAGGCTGTGGAGATGATCACCGGAGGAATGGAGGTTGGCAGTCACACGGCCACTCATCTGGATATCCGACAGGCGACCATTGAGCAAATCCGCGAGGAGTTGCTGCGCTCACGAGATGCCATTGCTGAGCATACCGGCCAGGCACCGAAGACTTTTGCCTATCCCTACGGGTACTGGCGACCTGAGATGCCCGGCCTACTGGCCGAAGCGGGATACCAGTGGGGTCTCTTGGCTGCCACCTGGGGATGCAATGGACCAGATACCGATCCCTATTGTCTGCACCGCGTTCCGGTTTGGGGTGATGACACTTTGCTCCAGTTCGCGGCCAAGGTGAGGGGTTGGTACCGGTGGCGACACTATACGGACAAGATGCGTGATGAGGCGCGCTGGTTGTTGAAGAAGCTCTCCAGGGGCTAAGAGTGGATATCGAAGTTGTCAGGGATGTGGAGCAGTTCGCTGCGCTGAAGGACGAGTGGAATGATCTACTCGAGCGCAGTGCGACCAGGCATATCTTTCTCACGCACCAGTGGCATTACACCTGGTGGGAGCATTTCGGCACCGGCAATGAGGGGCTTCTGATCCTGTTGGCGCGGGACAACGGCAGGCTGATGGGAATAGCGCCTTTGCGTCGGCAGCGACAGCGGGTGAAGGGCCTGCCGCTGTTTCGAGTGCTCACGTTCCTGCTGGGTTACGAGGCTGACTATCGCGACTTCCTGCTGCAAGAGGGTATGGAGTGGGAGTTGCTGGAGGTGTTCCTCCAGTACTTGAAGAGCGATGTGGAGGGATGGCAAGCACTGAAGCTGCAGGGAGTACATGGGGACTCGGTAACCAACCAGGTGCTGCCGGTGGTTGCCCGGCAACAGGGACTGGCCCAACACGGCCAGATGGGCGCGTCCTGTCCATACATAGCGCTGCCACCAACCTATGATGAGTTTCTCGGAAGAATGTCCCGGAGCACTCGACGCAAGTTTGAGCAGAAGCTACGCAAGCTGGGGAGAGAGCAAGGAACCATCAGCTTGGAGGTGCACTGCGGGAGTGACGTGACCAGCAAAGATATGGACGACTTCCTTCATCTGCACGAGCAGAGTTGGGCAACACGCGGAGGTTCCAGAGCTATCTGTGCCAGCTCAACTGCAGCGTTCCATCGAGAACTTGTTGCTGCAATGAAGGAAACGCCATGGCCGTTCGTAAGCCGCTTGTGTGTTGGTGATAGGACGGCGGCCATCATCTATGGCTATGTAGTACACGGCGTTTTCTATGACTATCTACCCGGGTCCGATCCTGCCTTCGAGCAGTACTCGGTCGGGGCCCAAGCTCTGATGCTTACGGTTGAGTGGGGCATTACCGCGGGTTGGAGAGAGTTTGACCTGTTACGGGGGGATGAGCGGTATAAGTTCCATTTCACACGACACTTGAGACACACCGTAGGCCACACTATCGGAGTTGGTAGGCATCTGAGAACCTTCCGTCTGTTAGAGACATTCACTGTGTGAACATGGGGAACATCTACTTTGAAAGAGGACTAAACCTGTCACTACTCCTCAGAAAGGGTAACCATGATTGGCTTGCCGGAGTAGGTGCGATCGGTGAGCCTGTGTTGTTGTCGCGAGGAAGGGACTGTCTTTATGTCGCTCTCAGAGCCATCGGCGCAGAACAAGGGGATGCTATATCCGTTCCGGCATTCATCTGCGCGGAGGTGCCAAGGCTTATTGCTGAGTGGGGCTTCAGCCCGATTCCCTACGATATCGAACCAGACCTTAGCTTGTCGCCTGATCTGGTCAAGAAGTCTCTAACATCAAGGACTCGAGCTATTCTCTACGTGAACTATTTTGGTCTACAGCAGCCAGCGGCCTCTTTGGACAAGCTCAAGGGACTCGGCCTACCCCTTGTTGAAGACAATTGCCAAGCACCGATGGCGGGATCCAAGCGAGCAGTACAACCGGATTTCGCTTTCACCAGTATGCGCAAGTACCTGCCCGTGCCCGATGGAGCGGTACTGGATGTCATCGACAACAGATGGAGAGAACGGGTCGGGGGAGTAACCTTGAGGAGACGTACCAATGGCCAGTTGGTTCGTTGGCGCATTGCCGCATTACTCGTGCGTGGCCAGCAGGAGATACGTGACCGACGGGTGCTTCGCCTCCTGGCACAGGAGCTTTTCTCCAAAGCAGAGCAGGCACTGCGAGGCTATGATGTGCCGGTAGCCATGCATGGGGTCTCGCGTCGTCTTGCCGCTACGTTCGATATCGCAGCCATTCGCACCGAGCGACGCAGCGTGTATGAGAAGCTAGTCACAGCGATGAAGACACATCCGGCGTTGAGACCGTTGCGTCTCGAATTGGCGGCTACGGACTGTCCCCATTGCTGTCCTCTATTGACCGATGGCAATCGGCTTTGGCGTGATGCGCTGAATCAACGAGGTATAGAGGCTGCGATACTCTGGAAGGTCGAACAGTTCAGCCAAGACCGCTCAATCTCTGCAGAACTGTCAAGAAGAATACTGTCATTGCCACTCCCTAGATTGGAGGCACTACGCTCTTGTGAGGAGCTGATGTCCTCGCTCGACGTATAGAGATGGCGGCTAACCATGAACAGTATCGAGCTACGTCATCACGTTGAGACAGATATACCAGCTATACTGAGCCTACTGGCCGATAATGATCCGCCGAGAGCGGGAATGTTCTGCCTCGACTACTTCCGATGGCAGTTCGAGAACACACCAAGTGGCAAAGCGATTACCACGGTCGCAGATGATCGAGGTGAGGTTGTCGGCTTTGGGGCGTTGCTTCCCTTTGGGGCGATTGCCAATCTGGAAAAGGTGATGGTTTACGAGGGAGCCGAGTACGTTGTCAAAGCCTCTCATCGAGGAAGAGGGCTATTCGGCAGAATGGTGCAGATGCAGTTGAACCAAGCCCGAATGCAGCGTGGTTTTCTTTCATACGCGTTTCCCAGCCATATGTCGTACCATAGCTATACCTCACGGCTTGGCTATCGCCACGTAACAGATATCCCGTATTGGTTATGTGTCACCGATCCACGCCTACTCGGAAGTGGTTGGAAGGCCGCTTTGGCTTGGTCTGTCAAGCTGGTTGGGAGGCATCCATTCCGTGTACGCCGCAGGCCGGCAATAGCAGGTGCCGTCGGTCTGCAAGTCGGCCAGGAGACTGCTCTGGACGAAGAGTTTCACCACTGCTATGTTCATGCTATGGAGCATACTGCTCTGAGCTTGCTTCGAGACGTCGCTTTCATGGTTTGGCGCTACCAGACACATCCCTACCATCATTATGACCTATGGACCGTGCGCTCGCGCGACGGATGGTTGTTAGGATATGCTTGGGTAAGAGGGGCAACGATCAGCGACTTGGTCTGTACCCCGGACGAGCGGATATGTGAGACACTGCTAACTGCAATCATAGCTCACGCAGCGAACAATGGTATCCCGGTATTGAACCTATATTGCATGGCCAACGAGGATATCTGCGCAGGACTTCGGCGGGCCGGATTCTTGTCCTGGAACCGTGCGCCTCGTCCCTTTGGCCTATATCCGCGCCAGCGCCTCTTGACGACACTACTCAACTGCGGACCGGGGGAAAGGGCTCTGTTGGGAGAGGGTTGGTATTTCACAACCGGCGACATCGACTGCAAGCTGTAAGTATTGTCGGGAGACTGCATATGCGTGTTGCGTTGGTTCAGCATCCCTCAATAACGATGGATCTCAGTCACACAGGCGGTGTGGAAGTGGCTGAGCTAAACGAGCTCAGGCATCTTCACGACCGTGGCGTTGAAGCCCACCTTTATGTAGCTCGGTTGTTGGGTCAGAATCCTCATATCCATGAGATCAGGGATATCCACTGGCAGAACCGATATCTGCAGATGTTCTACTACTGGCAGTTTCAACAAGCTGAGCCTCTTGCCGACGTCTACCACGGGCACTTCACACCTGCTCTCGGAGTTTGGGCTCCCGACCGTGCTGTCGTGCATTACCATGGCCCCATACATTCCATTCTGCCTTTTCGTTGTCTGCTGAGGTCTAGCTATAGGCGGGTACACTATGTGTTCTGTGCTCGATGGCTGCAGCAGCGGTTCCATGGTCTCTACCCGGACATACCTGAGAAACATTTGCACACCGTGTACTGCGGGAGCGACCATGTGAGTTTGGATCCGAAGTTAGCGGCCTGTCGCCCCAATCGCCCTCCTCGGATCATTTTCTACGGGGGGTGGATCCCGAGCAAGGGTATCTTCGAACTGCTCGAGGCGATCAGACTCCTCGAACAGAAACGAACTGACTTCGAGGTCCATTTCGGTGGTTCAGCGTTCAGTCACTACAAGAGAGCAGATTCCCAGGAGATAGACAAGCGTGTACGCGCGCTGTCTCAGGCCCTGCGGACAGTGCGGTTGATAGGGCACATCGATCAATCAGCGCTTACGGGCCTCCTCTCAACCATGGACATTGGTGTCTTCCCGTCCGTCTATGAGGAGCCTTTTGGGATGGTAGTGACGGAGATGATGGCAGCCGGTCTGCCCGTAGTGGCGTTTGCAGTCGGTGGCCCAAGGGAGTCCATTGTTGATGGAGAGACTGGGCTGCTAGTGCAGAACAAGAACGTCCAGGCGTTAGCACGAGCACTAGAGAAGCTCATCGATGACGAGCAGCTTCGGCTTGCGATGGGAGAGAGGGCTCGCAAGCGTGTGGAGCAGTACTTCACCTGGGATCGGCATGTGGACCAGTTGCTGGAGATCTATGAGCAGATCATAAAGCGAAACCGGGACCGGAAGCGCTAATGGATGTCAGTGTGGTGGTGCCAACCTACAACCGTCGGCCGGTGCTGGAGCGCACCATCCAGTGTCTATTGGCTCAGGACACCGAGGCCGTTTCGTTTGAGATTGTGGTCGTGGATGACCAGTCCACGGACGACACCTGGGCATGGCTGAAGGAGTTGGCAGCGAGAGAGGACAGGCTAATCGCTTTACGGAACCCGCGAAAGGGACGAGGGCAGGCTCGTAACGCTGGGACAGAGGCTGCGAAGGGGAGAGTCATCTGCTACGTGGATGATGATGTCTGGGTAGAGCCACGCTTCATTCGTGCCCACTGGTTGGCCCACGAAGAGCATGGTGAGGATACAGTGGCCATCGGCGGGCTGGCACCGGCTCCTGAGACCAAACGAACAGTCCCCAACCTCTATGACGATGCGCGGCTGATGCGGGCAGAACAGCGCTTGCGCGACCACCAGGGACCAATTCACCCTGGGCTGTTCCGCACCGGCAATGTATCGGTGTCAAGAAGCTTGCTGACCCGGGTCGGTGGCTTTGATGAGAGCTTCACGGGCTATAGTTACGAGGATTCGGAACTGGGGCATCGGCTCCAGCGACACGGTGCCCGGTTTGTTTACGTGCCCGAAGCTGCCGGCGTGCACTTCACCGAAGCGACCATTGCTGGCATACTGCGAAAGAAGCGAGAGGCTGCCAGTTCGGCTATTCTCTTTCTCCAGCGTTGCCCCGAGGCTGCTGATCGGGTCTCGCATCCCTTTGAGATAGCTGGAGTACCCACCACAGCTCGTCACGACAGCTGGGCCAAGGCGCTGAGCATCCGGCTGTTCAGCACGAGGACAGTGGGAACAGTTTTGGCCCTCCCTCTGTACGCTGCGATAGGCTTGCGGATGGAAAGGGCCGCGTTGTTTTGGCTCAGTGTTTTGGGGCATCAACACTACTGCTGTGCTTTTCGCAGAGCAGTCCAGGAGCTGAGTAGTCCGCCAGAACAGCCAACACCTGAAGTGAAAGCTGAGACCCATGGGTAGAACCTACTCTCAGGCGATGCTGATCGTTACCAGCGTAGCGATCATGGCTACGGCACTGGGTATCGTGGTGCTGTATGGTCCAGACTACCTCTACGTCAGCATCGCCATCCTGACTGCGCTGCTTTCGCTGCTGCGCCCCGGATGGGCACTCATGGGTTATCTGGCCCTCAGCGCCAGCCTGCCCTCATCGGAGGGGGTAGACAATCGGGAGATTGCCACCTTCGGCCTCCTGATGTGGCTCTTCCTGCTTGCCAATCTGCACTGGATCATCAACCCCCCTGCAGATCGAAGGCTCCGCTCGCTTATCATCACAACGGACATCTTCTTTCTGACGGCTCTCGTCTCCCTCGGTATTGCTTTGACCAATGACCTAACCTTCACGGATTGGGCCAGGGATCTGGTGCCCTTGTCCAATTTATCTCTCCTAGTTGTCATGCCGGCCCTGGTTCGTCACCCCAAGGACGTCCGGATCATGATCTGGCTGTTTGTGGGCGTCTTTGCGCTCGTGGGCTTTCACAGTGCTTGGACGCTCCTTGGAGAGATTCTCCCTGGCAGACCATACTTCAACATACCCTTTCGTATCGGAGGCACGTGGCTGCCGGTGTTGCTGATTGTGGCGGGGTTTGTTGGTATGGCGGAAAGTGATCGAGTGGACTGGCGGTTCGTTGGCCTCAGTGCTATCGGGATTGTTACGACGGTCCTGACCAACACGCGAACCGTCTGGATCAGTTCTACCCTCGCGATCGGGTTGGTACTGCTAAGCAACCTCACTAACAGACGCATCAGTCTGAAGGGCAACGGGGCTATTCTCCTGCTGCCTGCCCTCTTGGCCGGGGGGATCATCGCGGTCATGTACGCACCGGGAAATGAGGAAGTACTGGAGAGGCATCAGTCGCGTTTCGAAACCCTGAAGGATCTTGGCAGCGACCAGTCTTATCAGATTCGCCAGAGCCAAATCCGCGAGGCAATGGCCATTTTCCGCGAGAGGCCCGTGTTCGGGATTGGACTGGGGTATCTGTACGAATATAAGGAATACGCTCAGCGCTACGACCAACCCAACAACTTCAACCACTGCGACCCGGCCAACTACCTGGCCAAGATGGGGATTGTGGGCACTGCCGCTCTGTACTTCCTGCTTCTCAGCGCCATTGCCTTTGCGGGACGACTGAAGAAAAGATCACCTGACCTGCTGCAGCGCTGGCTTGCCGGGTTCTCTCAGATCGGAATTGCTGCGAGCCTGGTGGTCGGTTACTCGACCCCTGTCCTGCAGTCCCGTGAGACGACCTTCTGTCTCGGGGTGCTACTCGGCCTGTTGGCCACCACAGTTGCCCAGGCCCAGGTGTCGGAAGCAGCACAAGAGCCCCATGAGACAGTGGCTGAGCAACTGGCGAGCGCCTGAACTATGGCATCTGACCTGGCAATCATCATTGTGTCTTACAACGTGGCTGATCTGCTGGCCGCCTGCCTGCGTTCGGTCTTTGCCACAACAGACAGTCTTGCCTATGAAGTGATCGTCGTAGACAACGCCTCTAGCGACCATACGGCCGAGATGATGGCGCAGGGATTCCCCGAGGTCAGGTTCATCGCAAACGACCACAATGTGGGGTTTGCTGCCGCCAACAACCAGGCCATCCGCCAGAGCCAGTCGCCATTCGTCCTTCTTCTCAACCCGGATACGGAGGTAAGAGGCAACGCGCTACAGGCGCTTTGTGCGGCTATGCGTGACCACCCCGACATTGGTGTGCTGGGGCCGCGGATCATCAATCCGGACGGGACCCTGCAATCGGCGGCACGACGCTTCCCTTCATGGCACTCAATCCTTACCGGACGACATGACTCTCCTCCTATCGAGATTCACCCTGGCATTCATCGGGCCGACTGGGTGCTGGGAGCAGCTCTCCTGGTTCGGAGACAGGTTATTGACCAGGTTGGCCTGTTGGATGAGGACTACTTCCTCTACGCTGAGGAAAGAGACTGGTGCTATCGCATCAAGCAAGCGGGGTGGGAAGTGGGCGTGCTGATGGATGCGGAGATCGTGCACTATGGGGGCCAGAGCACAGCACAATGTGCCCCCAGATCGTATGAGAATCTCATCCATAGCCAGGTACGCTTCCTCAACAAACACTGCCGTCCAGGGCTGAAGTCCCTGTATCTGGTGACAACACTCGTGAACGCCGGGAGTAGGGAACTGGTGGCACGCAGCCTGACCTTGGGCCCAGGCAATGGCAGCCAATGGCGAGAACGGACGGCTACCTATGCCGCGGGACGCAAGTTGGCTTGGTCCTACCTGTGTGGAAGGGAATAAGGAACCTAGCGCCTGATCTCAACTCAATCCGTGAGAACTGACCTACTGGAGTACACAAGTTGAGTAGAGCGACGCTTACCGCACTGGTGCCGACCTACAACGAGGCTCACAACATCGAAGACTGCCTTTCCTGCTTGACTTGGGCAGACCAGATCATCGTGGTAGATTCTTTTTCGACGGACAATACCGTCGAGTTAGCTCGTAAGTTCACACCGCACGTGTACCAGCACGAGTACGTGAACTCGGCCACCCAGAAGAACTGGGCAATGGCCAATCTTCCCATCGAAGGTGACTGGACACTGATCGTGGATGCCGACGAGCGGGTGGTTCCCGAGCTCGCAGAGGAGATCCGGGGGGTTCTCGAGCATGGCGACCCCGATGTCGTCGGCTACTTCATCAACCGCCGGAACGTTTTCTTCGGGCGGTGGATAAGACATGCCGGTCTCTATCCCAGTTGGAATCTTCGCCTCTTTCGGACGGGCAGCGCACGCTATGAGACCAAGGAAGTCGACGCAGATGTCACACTCCTAGCCCAGGGGCAAGTTGCCTATCTGAGAAGCGACATGGTGCATTACTCATTCATGACGATTGACGACTGCGTGCGCAAGTGGAACCGTTACTCAACGTGGGATGCTACTGAAAGATGCAAGCCGTTAGATCAAAGAGACGACAGTGCCGTTCACGTTGGTGCGGGTAGGTGGTACAGAACGACACTGCGCAAGCTCTATGAAAGACTGCCTGGAAAGCCCCTGATAGTCTTCACCTACTTGTATGTCCTGAAGGCAGGCTTCTTGGACGGCAAGGCTGGTTACTACACCTGTGGGCTTTTCGCATGGCGCGAGTTTCTGACTAACGCAAAGGTTTGGCAAAACCAGCACGGCCAGATGCTCAAGGCAGCAATGAATGACTGAAAGCAACCTTATCGCAGTCAACGCTCGCTCTCTTGTGCGCCCTCGTTCCGGCATTGGTGTCTACACGGAGAACGTGTTGCGTCATGCCCAGGGTTCGGGACTTCAGTTTCTGCTGCTTGCGGACAACGCATTGACTGAAGAACAGGCTTGTGGTTGGGAAAGCCGCACACTGACCTTGCCATTCGTCTCTCTTGAGATGGGCAAGAACTATGCCGAGCCATTGTGGTTCCACTGGTTGTTACCGAAAGCCATATCTACCAGCAGAGCTCGCCTGTTCTGGTCTCCATACTTCTATGTTCCTTGGCGTTGCCCGGTTCCAACCATCGCAACGGTTCATGACACGAACCCCCTTGATGTGCCGGTTCGTGATCACCCTTGGCTCTGGCGGCGCTATTTCCTGGTGATGCTTGGAGTAAGTGCAAAACAAGCCAGACACATCATTGTGCCTTCGCGACGGATCGCTGACAACTTGATCGCTTGGTACGGCGTGCCTGCAGAAAAGATTAGCGTGATATACCACGGGGTAGGGGAGGAATTCGCTTCACCGCCCAACCCAAACACGGCGGCATCTCTTCGTGAACGTGTTGGTCTGGAAAGACCGTTTGTGCTTTTCGTGGGGAATCTGGGCGAACGCAAGAACGCAATGACCCTGGTTCGCGCCTATGCGCAGCTTCCGCCCGCACTGCGCAACGAATACGCGTTGGTCATTGTGGGGCCGAGCGGTTGTGATGAGACGGCGATTAGAGAGTTTGTGACCAGTGAGAACCTCACCACGCAAGTGAAGCTCGTTGGTTATGTTCATCACAACGATCTTCCTGAACTCTACAAGATGGCAACTGTCTTCGCCATGCCTTCACTCTGTGAGAGCTTTGGTATCCCAATCATTGAGGCAATGGCCGCCGGCATCCCCGTGCTTGCCGCTGACAACACATCCATTCCCGAAATCGCCGGTGATGCTGCCATTCTGCTCCCGGCTCGTGACGTGAGCAAGTGGGCTAACGGCCTCGCGCTTCTATTGTCCGACAATAATGCCCGGGAGGATCTGCGGAGACGGGGCCTCAAGCGAGCAGCATTCTTCTCTTGGCCGAAATCAGCGGAAGAGCACATGAAAGTTTTTCGGGAGCACCTAGCTTAAGGCAGCGAGGGGTTTCCGGTATGATGTGTGGGGGACTATGGAAGAGCTGAGTGATTGCGAGAGTAGGCATCATCATGAGGTGGCAGTCTCGATACTCGTTCCCGTGCGAAACGAGGCTTCCCACGTTCGCAGTCTGCTCTCGGCGATTTGCTCGCAAGACTACGCTCACATTATCGAGATCCTGATGTTAGACGGCATGTCAACAGATGGAACGCGAGAGATCATCCGAGAATACCAGCAAGCAGATTCGCGTGTTCTTCTGATTGACAATCTCGCCGGCATCGTGACCTCTGGCATGAATATAGGATTCAGCTTGGCGAGAGGAGACGTAATCATCCGCATGGATGCCCATGCGGACTATGCAATTGACTATGTATCCCAGTGTGTTGAGATATTGCATCAGACCGGGGCTGGCAACGTAGGCGGTCCCGCCATCCCAGCCTCTGATGGTAGTCTCATCGGAGAGACCATCAAGGCCTTGCATGAGAGCCCATTTGGTATTGGTGCGGCGAAGTTTCGACAGCCAGGTGCTGAAGGGTGGGTAGATACTCTCTGGCCTGGAGCATACCGACGGGAGGCTCTAGAGGCCGCTGGTATGTATTACGTGCAAGAACTCACACGCAGCGAAGACATCGAGCTGAACTCTCGCGTGCGAGCAGCTGGTTGGGGTATATACCTTAGCCCTCTGATCAAAGCAAGATACTACCCACGCAAGAGCCTCGTAGGTCTCTGCAGACAGAACTTCGGCAATGGCATGGCCATCGCTGACACAATCAGGTCAGGCCGTGAAGGAGTATCCTTGCGGCATCTTATACCCTTCGTCTTCTTGATGTCTCTCGTTCTCTCCACAGTGCTATCGGTCACGGTTCCCGGAGGAAAGTGGTTGCTGCTCGCTCTAGGGTTCAGCTACTTAGGAGCAGATTTGCTTTTTGCCACCAGGGCTGCAATGAAGAACGGACTACGGCTTTTCCCTCTGCTGATTATTGCATTCCCTATGCTCCATCTCTCATATGGTCTCGGCTCGCTGTGGGGGTTTGTTAGGAAGCGCTGAAGGCATTCTCGTGGAGATCGCTATACCTTGCACATCGGCATCGACGCCAGTGCGTGGCATAACCAACGTGGCTTAGGGCGCTATCTGCGGTCCATCGCGAAGCACTTGGCAGAGCAACCAGAGGTGGATCTCACTCTGTTTGCCCCCATGGAGCTCGGTGAGGCGAAACCCACCTACTGCAGCGCTGTCGAGGACAGCGGCCTCGGCCCCTGGCTCTCGTGGCGTCTGCCGCGGCTGGTACGCCAAAACCCCGTAGACGTCATGTTTTTCCCGACCAACGATGCCTGGTGGCATGGCCCCGCTCCCATGGTGGTGACAGTCCACGACTTGGCAGCGGTGCATTTCGCGGATCGTATCTTTCGCTCGCGGTGGGAAGCCTGGCTTGAGATCGCACGGCTGCGGCACACTGTGAGACAAGCCTCGATGATCGTAACGGATTCCGCAGCCACCAAAGACGATCTCGTCCAGACACTCGGCTGCCCTGCTGACAAGGTGACACCTGTGCCCCTGGCCGTGTCGCCCCCGTTCCTTTGCCCTTCCTCAGTCTCCATCGAGGAGATGCAAGCAACTATTGGTCTCCCTTCACGACCGTATATTCTCTATGCTGGAGGACTGGACTTCCGGAAGAACGTCTCCGCGCTCATTGAGGCGTTCATGTCTCTGGTTCCTGAACACCCTGAGCACATGCTCATCCTGGTAGGGGAGTATGGCGCCAATCGTCGATACTACCCTGACCTTGATCCGTTGCTCCACAGTCCCGAGCTGGCTGGCAGGGCGCTTCGTCTGTCGAACGTGAATGACGAACGGTTGCACGCTCTTTACACCCACGCGGATCTGTTTGTGTTTCCATCACTCTTTGAGGGCTTTGGTCTACCACCACTCGAAGCGATGGCCTGCGGCACACCAGTGGTCTGTTCCAACGCAGCCTCGCTTCCGGAGGTGGTCGGTGACGCCGCCGAGCTGGTGGATGCGCGGAGCACAGGGAACTTGGCTGATGGCATGCGGCGTGTTCTCGGTGACCCTGACTGGGCGACAGAACTGCGCCAACGCGGGTTGGCCAGAGCCAAACAGTTCAGTTGGGAGAAGGCTGCTGAGCAACTGGTTGAGGCGCTCCGCGCCAACTAGCGGATAACAAGTCTGGCGGGCTATGGGGGATGAGCTTGTGCTGAGATGGCTGCTATGGGCCACGGTTGTTGCTTACATGGTTGGCATCTGGTGCCTGTCGGCGATGGGCTCGCAAGTCACGCAGCCTGCAGATGCCACTGGCATTTCTGACTTCTGGCTGCACCTCATCCTCTACGGGGGGTTAGGCTTCCTGATGCGCCTCGCCATGGCCGTGACGTGGCCTGAGAGGCAAAGCTGGCTCCTGGGGTCGGCCGCAATAGGTCTCACCTTCCTCTACGGCCTGACTGACGAGTTCCACCAGTCTTTCACTCCCGGCCGGGGGACGGATCCTGAGGACATCATCGGTAATCTGGCAGGGGCGACAGTGGGGCAACTCGGGGCCGTCGTACTACTCGCTGTCTGCTCTGGTCTCATGAGGCGATGTAGTGATCGCACGAGAGTCATGACTGAGCCTCCGGTCTGACAGACGAGCAAACATACAATCTGCGTCTGCAGTGGATTGAGGACATCTCAAAGAGGCGGTCAAACATGGAGGGCAACACGATCGCAGAGATGCACGAGGCAACGCCAAGTCCGTCTCGCGACGATACGAATCAGAGAACCGTAACCAACACTGTCCTCAGAGTAGTTCTTTGGGGTACTGCGCTACTCCTCGTAGTATGGGCAGTGTCGAGTTGCTGGTGGCCCTATGGACCGGACCAAGCGCAACTAGCGTGGGTTGCAGAGGAGATCACGACAGGAAAGGCTCTGTATCGTGATGTGTGGGACAACAACCCACCGGGCGCCATACTCCAACACGCTCTTATGCACATCCTTTTGGGGGAGATCATGTGGCCTTCTAGGGTCATTGACCTTGTTTATCTCATGGTGACGGTCTGGGCCCTGGTCGCGATGTCCAAAGCTTTCGGTTCGCCAAGGGCTGGGCCTTGGGCAGCGATTCTGTTCCTGTCGTTCTATGCATTTCATGGCTTCGGTCCGTCGTGTCAACGTGATGGGTGGGCCGCCATGCAGATCACCTGGGCTATTGCTCTCGTCCTCACCCGGCCGACAACCCTGCGTTGCGCATTGGCTGGTCTTCTCCTATCCATCGCAGCTTGCTTCAAGCCTCCCTTCCTGCTTGCTATGGTTCCTGTGACGGTGCTGATCGCGAAATCGGGTGTATCAGCAGAAAGCCCAGGGCGCACTATCTCTCGGCTTGCTGCGCTCATACTACCCATAGTATGCGCTGCGTTTGTGTTGTTCGCTTGGCTCTCAAGCACCGGGGCACTATCTGACGCCTTCGAACAAGTGGTTGTGTTCAACAAACGCATCTATGGTAGTCGGTCCTTTCCCTTCTCTACAGCGCCATTGGCGATATTGGAGCGTCTTGGTGAGATGCTCCATCTTCTGATCCTTGGAGTCGCTGGATCCACATATCTGTCTGCGCGAGCAGAACGCAGACAATACCTGTCCATAGGCCTTCTGTGGCCAATCATAGCCTTGGTGATCGTGTTAGTCCAGTACAGGTTCTTTACACATCACTGGTATGCTTTAGTCATCTCCCTGTCGCTGCTAGCCGGCATCGGTCTCCAAGGCCTAGTTGAAACCCTCAGAGGCGCTCCGACCACATCAAGACGTCTTTGGTCCAGTGTAGTCTTGGTCATTGTCTTTGCAGGTCTTCTTCGTCCATGTCTGTTCTTGCTGAGAGATACTCAGCTGTGGCTTACGGACGTGGTGGTGAAGCGTGACTATGACCAGTATCTTTCTCGCTTTGGTCGGTTCCTTGATGAGCAGTCCACTGCGGAATACCTAGACGCCCACACCTCACCTCGTGACAGTTTCCAAGTATGGGGTCTGGCACCTATCGTAAACCTTTTGTCCCAACGACCGATTGCATCCCACTTTGGGCACACAGTATACGTGTTCTCTGACTTCAACGAGGAGCTCAATCCCAAGCTATTCGCGAAGTACATCGATCAGTTTCTGCAGGATATGAGCCTGAACCGCCCGACGTATCTGGTTGTTGACTTGAAGACAGAAGGTTGGTGGAAGCCAATAGAAGAGATTCCCAGGATTGACCAATATGTCAAATCCAACTACGCACATGAGACTCAAATAGGGTCCCTATTGGTGCTGCGGTCTACAACGGCTGAACGGCAACGATGATGACCACAGACGGGCGATAGACAAAGAACTGCTAATCATCACCGGAAACTCTGTGCGGAGGAAACCTGCGTCGGAACCTTCATATGTTACCCCTAACTACAGCTATAGCCGCTCTTTGCATGGCCTTGCTCTTCACCCCTCTCTCCAAGATCATTGCCCGTCGGCTTGGGGCGATAGATGCTCCCGGGGAACTGAAGGTACACGCTACGGCTACGCCCAGATTCGGAGGAAGCGCGATCTGGGCGGCGACGGCGATTGCCTCCCTTCTTGGTGCTGTGTTTATGCCGGGCAAGGGAGACGGCTTGGGTCTGCTTATCGTGCTCGCCGGAGCAACGCTGATGGCCCTCCTGGGAGCTATGGACGACATTCGGGGGCTTGAGCCCAGGACCCGCTTCGGGTCGGGGCTTCTGATCTCAGGCACCACGGCGGCCTGCGCCCTCTTCACCGCTGGCTACACGGGTCCTATGACCATCTTGGGTGTTCTTCTGCTTACCCTATGGTTGGCGGGGAGCAGCAATGCCATGAACATGCTAGACGGGCTCGATGGTCTCGCGGCCGGGGTGACGGCGATCGCAGCCGCAGCCATCGGCACCATTGCCCTCTTGGCTCACAACCACACCTGTGTCGTGCTCGCCTTTAGCCTCGCAGGAGCTTGCGCTGGCTTCCTGCGCTACAACTTCCGTCCCGCCAGCACCTTCATGGGAGATGTGGGCAGCCTCTTTCTCGGCTTCACGCTGGCCTCGCTGGTGCTCTTGTTGCTACGAGGAGTGGGGGAGAGCAGATCCATCGCCTCTGTTGTGGTAGCAGCCATGTTGGCTACGGGTGTGCCGATCGGCGACATGGTACTGGCGATGGTCCGCCGCTTCCTGAACCACAAGCCCCTGTTCCAGGGCGACCGCAGTCATTCATACGACCAACTCCGCGACCGCTTCGGCTTCAGTGTGGTCAAGACGGTTCTCATCTGCTACCTCGCCGGACTGCTCCTGGGGGCCGTCGCGGTAGGGATCTCACTGCAATCACCCTGGTCTGCAGTCGCAGCCACCCTCATCGTCATCATGGCACTGGCTGCTATTCTGATAAGAGGCGGCTTCCTCTACATTCCTCCGACCGACTCAAGCCGATCAGCTTATTGACAGAGGAGAGCCAACCAGCCATGCCTATGTGCCGCCCATCCCGACCTATGCTTCTGCTTGTCTTTCTGGGATTGATAGCTACCTTGCTGGCGTACTTGCCCGCTATGCAAGGTGGGTTCTACCGTGACGACTACCGATGGCTATGCTATGGAGCGGAAGTGTGGAGAGGGAATAGTACTCTCGTGCAAACTCCTTTTTTCTTCCGACCCGTGGTAGGGCTATACTTTGCCGTTGCTCACAAGATACTTGGTGCAAGGCCGGATATCTACCACGCAGCCAACTTGGCTCTACATTTGGCGAATTCAGTGCTGGTGGGGCTTCTTTGCAGTCGTCTGTGGCGCAAGTTGGTGGGCAGGTGGCCTAGCTGTTGTCTGTTTCGCAAGCCTATATGGACCGAACCAAGCTGTGTTCTGGGTCAGCGGAGTCGCCGACCTACTTGTCACGTTATTTGCGCTGCTAAGTACGATGGCATCTCTGTCATTCGTGGCGAATGGCCACGTCTTACACCTCCTAACAGCTTCCTTTGCCGCATTGGTGATGTTATTGGCAAAAGAGACAGGAATCGTCATTCCCTTGCTGACGCCTATGCTGTGCTATGCGGCCAACAACAATGTCTCTCACGAAATGCGCCTGAAAAGAACCCATACCCTATGTGGGGTGATTGGTGCTGTGCTGGTGTTGTATCTCGTAGTAGTGACAAGCAGGCTGCAAAGCAACTCCAGCATCATTGATGTTGGGATGCGAAACCTGCTTTTCATAACGTTTGGTGCTGTGAAGATTGCTGTTCCAGCTCCCATTCTCAACAGAATGCTGGCTGTCTTCTTTGGTATGGACCAGTCTCAGTTGGCAAACAAAGAGGCCTGGTCTATGTCCGTGCTGCTTGTCTCGTTTTTGCTCGTAGTGTTCCTCGGAGCTATGGCCACCACGATACTTTGGCGTCAGATGGACACGAGATTCCGCGATTCCAGATGGCTGTGCGCTTTCTCTTGGCTTGTTCTGGGCTTAGCGCCACCTAGCCTGGGTCTCGGCCACTACATTACCCCCTCCTCACGCTATCTCTATCTACCGAGCGTAGGAGGGGTAATGTTGGTGGCCGGGCTGGTTGCGGTTTTGGAGGCAGGGAGCAGAAGAAGGCTTTCTTACGTTGGTATATCGATGCTTGCGTCCATGGTTATCGCTCACCTACTGTTGGTCCGGATTACTGCTGTTGACGTGGCCTCATATGGTCACGAGAATCACAGGATCGCTGTGTATATAGCAGAGCAGACAAGAAGCATAAGAGACATCGGAGAGATCGTGGCCATAGCTCCACCGATCGGATTGAGAGACTATGTAAGAGAGGCCATTGTTGTGCATTCTAACAGTGGTTGGGACTGGCAGGTCAGAGAGATCAGGGATTCAATGCCGAAGGAGCATACCACGGAACTCGGCAGAATCCTTGACTTCCGTTTGCTTGGACTTGGAGACGGGAGAGACATGCCATAGACCTCTGTTCCAGGGCGACCGCTTCGGCTTCAGTGTGGTCAAGACGGTTCTCATCTGCTACCTCGCCGGACTGCTCCTGGGAGCCGTCGCGGTAGGGATCTCACTGCAATCAGCCTGGTTTGCAGTCGCAGCCCCCCTCATCGTCATCATGGCACTGGCTGCTATTCTGATAAGAGGCACCTTCCTACGGAGCGAAGACTGAAGAGTGATGCTGTAGCTCACACGGATAGGTCGGCCCATGGGGGTGCGGGCATTGTACACCACGCCCTCTGTGTTTCACTCCTGGGGGTACATGCTATGGACCCTGAAGACCGCGGTCTTGCACTGCGCGTTCCCACGTTCTCCCTTCTCCTGGCACTGATCATTGCCATCGCGATGTTGTGGTTCCTTCCAGAGGATGGTAACGCGCTGCGAGCGTTGTCAGGAGGCGGTTTTGTCCCCTGGTGGGTAATCCAGGGAATCATGTGGCTTTGGCTCTTTTCCCTGTGTGCCTGGGGCTGCCGACACCGAGCGAGGCATGCCGGGATTGTGGCATTGCTCCTGGTAATCGCCCTAGGCATCATCTATGCCCGCCCTGGTGGATGGTATGCCATGGCAGTCCCTGAACCGTCCTTCGAAGGCATGAAGGTGGGTTACTGGGATGGCCAACTCTACTGGGACTCGGCCATCGCCTATCGGAACGGTGATAATCCGTTTCGCATCAACTGGTACCCTCCAACGTTTCTGAAGACGTTCGCCCTGCTTACGCATACTACTCCGACCAGTGCCTTTGCGATATGGTGGCTGGTCGTTGTTGCAAGCTTTCTTGCCTCCGTGATCTTCAGCTATGAGTTGCTTCTCCGATGGCACGTGACACCGCTCGCAGCGACGGTGCTCTGTGGTCTTCTGTGGATCGCCAACTCTCCTGCTGTGCTGACCATCGGTGCTCTGCAGGCGAGTCTTACGATGCTCTGCCTTATGCTCATGAGCTACGTGTGGTTGTCTCGACGCCCCATACTGTCAGCGCTCAGTCTAGCCGCTGCAATTGGCGTGAAGGTTAGTCCACTCCTGATCGGCCCAATGCTCGGTTTGGTAAGACGATATACGTGGCTGTTTCTTCTCATCCTTGGTTGTCTCTTGGTCGCTTGTTCATCTCTCCCTGGTGATGGTCTCACACTGTGGCGCGACTTTCTGTTTGAAGTGTCGGGTAAGGTCTGGCAATCAGACTCAATTGATACGCTCGCCAGAAGGCTCATGGGGCCGAAGTTGGGCAGTGTCATGTCCATCGTGGTCAAAGTGACGATTCTGATTGCGGCTGGCATTCTGCTCTGGGCGTGGCGCAACTGTGGTTGGTCAAAGGATGATAGTGAGAGTAGAGACGACGTCATACAGGACGCCGCCTTCGCAGTAGGATGTGTCTGTATAGTACTGATTGCTCCTGTTATCTGGGCTGGTCACCGCGTATGGTTCGTACCGCCCCTCTTGTTTTGCTGGGTGCACTCGCACTACCGTTGGCTCCCCTTACTGTGGGTGTCCACGGCGCTGTTGCTCTGGCTACCGATGATCCCGCATCTTGGCATTGCCAATGTCCTGCCCCCCGGACTCATTCTCCTGTGGTGTCTGCGCCCCGATACCATGGCTGACGACCATGAAGACTCCGCGCTGGGTCATCTAATGGAGGCGTTGACCACCCATATGGCCGGGCGCGGGGTAGGCCGTATCATGTCGCAATGATATAATTATCATTATGTAAAGTAATGCCGTGTAAGTGGCCCAAAGCGCCTGTTTTCGGGCAGGTCCATCCTCTCTTCTGACAAGACAAGGCGCTCGTGAGCAATCCTGGCGCGTCGCGCTGGACTCTCGTCAGCCCGCGACTGCTCATGTGTCGAGAGGGCTCGCAGTGGAGCCACAATCCAACCCTGAGGCCTCCATCCGCAAGGCAGTCGGCAGCCCAAAACGGCAATGCCTGAGCTGCTCGCTCACCGAAGACACAGACTGGCCGGTACCGGGCAGGCCCTTTATTGAAAGGCTGTCAAAATGACACTATCATCTGTTCAGTTATGACAGCCTACCTCCACACGAGATCACGCCCCGCCTGGGGCGTATCATAAGACGACTGCCAGTAGTGGTGCTTTCCGGGCTTGGCAGACGGGTAATCATACGCTGCTGCAGAATGGGCCGGCCTTCGACAGCGGCCACACCCACCGCACCCTTGACGGCTTCGCAACTCTGCCGATAGCTCAGGCCAATCCCGAGTCTCTGCTTGAAAGCGCTGTGATCCTCGACGAAGTTCAGTGCAGGCCGGGGGCACGCTGTTTGGCGGCTTCGCCGTGGCGGTCGTAGTCGCCGATGGTCTGGACCGAGGCAGGGGCCGCGAGCTGGAGCACGGTGCTGACGTCGGCCCCCACGTAAGCACGACGAACAGCCACTATGCGGGCAAGAGACGCATCGCCCCTCACTCCGCCCCAGACTCCAACGTTCCCCGACACGCAGGAGTACGAGACTGTCATCGCGAAACACTCTACGTCCCTGCCTATCTGGTTCTCTTGGCCGCCTGTCATCGATCTGGTCGTGCACCACTATCTCCGAAAGGACCGGGTACGATGAAACTCCCCTGGACTGCCGTCTGGCTGGTCGCGATGGTCAGTACTGTAGCTGTGGCTGACAACTTCGAGTACTATTCAGAATTTCGCTACATGTCCGGCTTACCTGGTGGAGGTTACGGTGTCAGCCAGGACGGTCGTGTGGGATTTGACGGGGCAATGCAGATGAACATACCGGTGGGCTACACTCCCGGTGTCCGTCAGTATGCCCTCATGGCGAGCACCAGTGCCACCAGTGGTGGCATCCCGACAGGCATTAATGACGATGATGCCAACAGCACCTTGGCTCTCGGCTTCGGTACGACGATCCAGGGACACGCCCTCTGGATTGCAGACATGGTCGTGGATAGCGGCTGGGAGGATGCCATTAATCTTCAGTTCCAGCTGATGCCCGAACGCGAGAACCGCCCTGCCATTTCTGTCGGCATCACCGACCTTACCAATGAGTTCTACTCCCTGTATTCCCAGTCAAATATCCACGACTCACGGTCGTTCTTTGTGGCTGCCACACGCCAGTTTGGTGACGACGAACACCCCTTCTGGGGTACCGTTGGTTTCGGGAACCGACGTTTCAACGACCACCCCTTTGCGGGTCTGAGCTATCAGGCTAGCCCTCGTGTCAAGGTCATGGCGGAGTACGACGGCTGGAATGTCAACGCGGGTGCCGCCTACGGCATTAATGGGGGCTGGGATGAGGGGAAATGGCACTCGGTCTTTCTGGTCGGGCTGACGGACCTGGACCAGGTGACGTTGAGCCTGGGACTGACCTACAGCGGATCGCTCGTGGGCCGCGAGTAGCCCGTGTCCCCTAACACAGCGGGGAGTGTTTATCTCTGTCACATTTCACTATCGTAGATAGTATCTGTGGGGGCTATCCTACACAATATGAGCACCGACGAAAGCCGTCCGTCTCGCAACTTGACGCTGATCATACGCACGGCCTTGTTAATCTGCCCTGCAATATGGATTGCAGTCATCGTTCATCACCTGTTGAGATGGGGAAGCGTTCGTCGCTGGCTCGTGGCAGTTTCTGACAGTAGGGGTCAGCCCTCTGTGGAGGGAAACCTGGCTCCATCGTCGGTCCTATCTGAAGTGCCCGGTCCACAACACCCCGCTGGAGCCGAGTGACAACCGCTGGATATATCTGTCACCATCGAATACAGGGGAGGACCATGGAAGGCTCCGTTTTTGGATAATTAGGTAACTTTATGTATAATAGGTGAAATTAGCCTATCGAAACCAGAGCTTCCCCTGCAAAAGGGCGGCGACATAAGCTCCACCCTCCAGCAGGCTGTCAGCACCTGCAAAAGTGGGACTCAGTCTGACATTTCTGAGATGACGTGGTGTCCGCCCAACGAGACGCCGTCCAGATAAATCACCAGCCGGCCCAACGCATCGAAGACTCCCGGTCGTTCTTTATCGCTGCCCCATGCCGGTTGGGCGACGACGAACACCCCTTCTGGGGCACCGTCGGCTTCGGGAACCGAGGCGGCAAGGATTACCTCTTGGCCGGGCTGAGCTACCAGCCTAGCCCCCGTCTCAAGGTCAGGGCGGAGTACGACGGCTGGAATGTCAACGCGGCTGCCGCCTACGACATGAATGGGGGCGGGGATGAGGGGAAATAGCACTCGGTCTTCCTGGTCGGGCTGACGGACCTGGACCGGGTGACGTTGAGCCTGGGACTGACCTACAGCGGATCGCTCGTGGGCCGCGAGTAGCCCGTGTCCCCTAACATAGCGGGGAGTGTTTATCTCTGCACATTTCACTATCGTAGATAGTATCTGTGGGGGCTATCCTACACAATATGAGCACCGATGAAAGCCGTCCGTCTCGCAACCTGACGTTGATCATACACGCGGCCTTGTTAATCTGCCTTGCAACATGGATTGCAGTCATCGTTCATCACCTGTTGAGATGGGGAAGCGTTCGTCGCTGGCTACTGGCACTGTTCGCGGTATTACTTGCTACTTCTGCTGCATGGCTCTTCAGGAACACATTAAAGGTCTTCCATCGTCCTGCGAAGACTCGTCATGGGATCCTGGTCTTTGTAGCTGTCTCACTATTGCTGCTCATTATCCGTCTGGCGCTTGTTGTCGCCTATTCCGTGCCCCAAACAAGTGATTACGGAGACTACCGCCGGCTTGGCCACGACCTATCCACAGGCAAAGGCTATCATTTTGCGTGGTCCAATACTGGGTTGGAAGCAGGAAAGTCAACACGTCCCCCGGGCTATCCACTCTTGCTTGCCTTGGCCTACTACGTCTCTGGGCAGGAGGAGCTTGCCGCCGGAGTACTCGATGCACTATTGGGCACGGCACTGGTTGTGATGGCCAGCCTCCTTGTTTTTCACATGAGTGGACCAGTTGCTGGATTGGTTACGCTTGTGGCGCTGGGGCTGTCCCCCCTGACGTTGTTATACACGCTGACAAGCACCTCCGAGACAGCCTTTGGTGCGTTTCTCTTTGCTGGTCTGCTGTTCGCGCACTATGCATCTTCGATGCACAGCAATCGCTCTCTCGTTTCTTGTGCTATTGGGGGGGGGCTGTTGGGCTATGCCTGCCTGATTCGTCCGCCAGGTATCGTATCGTCACTGTTGTGTCTCCTATGGTTGATGACTACCCGTGAGACCCCATTGAGGCGCCTGTCGCGGGCTGCGCTGTTCCTGTTTGCCCTGGTTCTGTCAATCGCTCCATGGACGTACCGAAACTACCTTGTACATGGGAGGTTATTGCTGATCAGCTCGAACGGTGGTGAGGTGTTCTACAGCGCAAACGTCGTGCCCAACAAGATCCTTGGTGGAGCTTACATGCCGGACAACTACCGTACACTACGACGGTTATTCCCCAACGAAGTAGAAAGGAATACCGCAGGCTTTCTGTTAGGGACTCGTTACATACTGGCAAATCCTCAGCTATTTCTCGCCTCCTTGCCTCACAGATACGCGATGATGCTTGAGACACATGATTGGATGGTTGGTAGTGCTTGGCGGGTGCCAGTGCCCAAAGAGGTGCTGCAGGCGCTCAGCAACCTGTTCTTCTGGTTCATTCCTTTGTTTGCCATCATCAGATCCGGCGGCATCTTTCGCCTTCTCGCCAGTTCACGTCTGAGCATACTGCTCGCGATCGTGTATGTCGCTTGGTTTCCTCTCTCTGCCCTTTTTGAGACTTTCCCCCGAGCTCAGTACCCCTACATTCTGTTGCCCCTTATATTGTCGATAGCCGCTGTGTTCAGAGATGCGCCAGAACATCGGCAACAATCACCATCCTGATCATGCCCTAATATGAGAGTGTGCCCCGACCCCAGCTGAGGCTGAGAGGGAGACGAGCGTTTTCTTCTGCGCGTCTGCTGAGATCGTGTCAGACCCGTCCTAACTAGGGAGAGCCGCTGTGAATTGGGCGGGCGGCGACTGACGTGGTCTTCGGGCCTGTCAATAGGCGGCGACAACGATGAAAGGTGCAGCACTTTGGCCACATTTATCAGAAGGTGATACCTCTGACATTCTTGCCAGCTTCGACGCTCCGCTCCCCTGCCATCCCTCGGGAAACCATCCAGAAAGTTTTGGCGGAAAGGCAACACACTGTCCTGGCGACTTGGCTCCTCTACACCGATCCCCAGAAACGTGAGGAGCCGGGAGCCGACCCCTGATGCCGCTCGACGTTCCTGCTGAAACGAGGAGACCAAGAAAGACGAAAAGAGACGGAAAAGGGCGGAAAGAGACGATCCCGAACTACAGCAAAAGGGCAGGATCCGGAACGGTCAGGGGTCCATCATAATGTAGCGGGGAGCACCCCATGGCAGGATGCTCCCCGTGGTCGTCTGGCCGCCTATGGCCTTACTTGCGCAAGGGCACCAGGCATGCGGTGCAGTTGCCGTCCTTGCTACGGGCTGTGACGCGCACCAGGTAGGCTCCGCTCGGAACGAGGGTGCCCGACGTCGAGCGTCCGTTCCACCAGACTGTATTCACCCCAGCGACGAACTGCTGCCCAGGAACCACGCCGACTACTCGGCCCGCCAGGTTCAGCACCGCCGCCTCCACCTCAGCCGCCGCCGTCAGGTTGACGGTCACTGCTACTTGCCCGCCGCGGGCCGGGAGAGCTGTAGCCGTCACCGCCAGCATCTCGCCTGAGTTGGACAGGATCTGCTCGCTGTTGCTTCGGGTCCAAGGACCTACTTCCTCACCATCACTCGCCCGGACCTGAACTCGCCACAGTTCACCGGCTCGGGTCATGCTGCCCTGCACTATCTGGTCAGTAGGACCAGCCCGCCAGGTCTTTCCGCCGTCGGTGCTCCTGAACCATGCATACTGGTAGGTGATTGGGTCTCCATCGGGATCATCGCCGCCTTCCACTATCGCCTCCAGGTTCTGGCCCAGAATGGGTGCAGCGGGCTTCAGCGTTACCTGGCTGGGCGCTGATGGCTTGCTGTTGGCGATGACAACCGGTTCACTGTAGGTCCAGTCACTAACGGCCTCGCCGTCACTCGCCCGCGCGCCCACTTTCCACATTTGTGCCTTGGCCACATAGCCGGGAGGCAGGATGCGTGACGCCCGGTCAGCAATCCAGGTGGCGCCCCCATCGTTGCTCAGGTACCAGCGGAAGCGGTAGCTGATGAGATCGCCGTCCGGGTCAGTGGCCCCGGTAGGCAAGGCACCCAACATCTCGGTGGTGGTTGGCTTCTTTGGTGAGGTGATCACCTTCGTGGGTGGTGTTGGCGCTGTATTGCCGATAGTCACCGGCTTGCTCTCGATCCACTCACTCAGGTGCTGACCGTCGGAGGCCTGGGCTCGCGCCTTCCAGCGCTGATTCTTGGCCGTGTTGCTTCCGGGCAGCACAGCCCCCGTCCAGTTCCAGGCACTCCAGGTCACTCCGCCATCCGTGCTGACAGCCCATGCATAGTTGTATGACACAGTGTCGCCATCGGCATCGGTACTCCCGGAGGCACTCGCCACCAGGTCCTGCCCCGCCTTGGGTTTGCTGGGTTTGATTGTGACCGCGGTGGGCGCGGTTGGTGCCGCACTGCCGATAGTTACCGCGGCGCTTTCCAGCCAATCGCTGGCTGCGGCACCATCACTGGCCCTGGCTCGTGCCTTCCACCGCTCTCCGCTGGCGGTATCGGCCGCTGATAGCACACTCCCTGACCAACCCCATGCGGACCAGGTGGCCCCGCCATCAGTGCTCTTTGCCCACTCGTACTCATAGCTCAGGGAGTCACTATCTGCGTCCGTGGCTCCGGAGGCCGTGGCGGTGAGATCGTCGGCCGAGAGTGGGCTACTCGGAGCGATGCTGAGTGCAGTGGGCTTCGACGGCGTCGAGTTACCGATAGAGACGACTCCGCTCTCTGTCCACGGGCTCAGTGCGTTACCGTCGCTGGCTCGAGCCCGGGCTTTCCACTGCTCGCCTTTCGTCGTGTTGTCGGCGATCAGGGTCGCCCCGCTGTACGCCCACGCCGACCACGTGTCTCCGCCGTCCGTGCTCTTGGCCCACTCGTACTCATAGCTGATACTGTCGCCATCCGCATCCGTGCTGCCGGATGCGCCAGCGTTCAGGGCATCGGTGGTCAGGGGACTGCTGGGACTGATGGCGACACTCATGGGCGCGGTGGGCGCGACGTTCCCCACGGTCACCGCCGCGCTGGCCACCCAGACACTGTAAGCGCTCCCGTCGCTGGCGCGGGCTTGCACTTTCCACTGCTCGCCCTTGGCTGTGTTGCTGGCCGCAAGCGTGGCTCCACTGTAACTCCAGGCCGACCAGGTCTTCCCACCATCGGTGCTCTTCGCCCACTGGTACTCGTAAGTGATACTGTCGCCATCGGCATCGGTGCTGCCTGAAGCGGAGCCCACCAGGTCATCATCCGTGGCTGGGCTGCTGGGTGAGATCACCACACTGCTCGGCGCCGTCGGCGCGGTGTTACCAATGGTGACAACACCGCTTTCCTTCCAGTCACTCGTGGCACTACCATCATTGCTGCGAGCTTGCAGCTTCCACTGCTGCCCCTTGGTCGTGTTGCTGGCCGCCAGAGTAGCCCCATCGTAGCCCCAGGCAGACCACGTCTTCCCGCCGTCCGTGCTCTTGGCCCACTGGTATTCATAGGTGATGCTGTCGCCATCAGCGTCGGTGCCGCCTGAAGCGGAGCCTGTGAGGTTGTCTGCAGTCAGTGGATTGGCAGGGGAAATGCTGACCGCCGTGGGCATGCTCGGCGCGGTGTTCCCGATGACGACAACGCCGCTTTCCTTCCACGCACTCGTGGCACTCCCGTCGCTGGCGCGGGCCTGGACCTTCCACTGCTCGCCCTTGGCCGTATTGCTCGACGCCAGGGTCGCTCCGTCATAGCCCCACGAAGACCAGGTCTTTCCGCCATCCGTGCTCTTCGCCCATTGGTATTCGTAGGTGATCGTGTCGCCATCCGGATCCGTGCTGCCAGATGCGGCAGCGATGAGATCATCGGATACGAGAGGACTGGTGGGCGAGATGGCTACACCGGTGGGCGCGGCAGGACTGCTGTTGCCGATCGTCACAGCACTGCTTTCCTTCCACGCGCTAGTCGCCGTGCCATCGCTCGCTCGCACCTGCATCTTCCATTGCTGGCCCTTGGCCGTGTTGCTGTCTGCCAGGGTCGCTCCGTCATAGCCCCAGGACGACCAGGTCTTCCCGCCGTCGCTGCTACTGGCCCACTGGTATTGATAGGTGAGGGTATCTCCATCCGCGTCTGTGCTGCCTGAGGCAGAGCCCACCAGGGCATCGGTCGTCAACGGGCTCCCCGGCGATATGGTGGCAGTGGTAGGAGTGGTCGGAGTAGTGTTGCCAATCGTCACTACAGCGCTCGCTACCCAGGCACTGTAGCCTCCCTTGCCGTCGGAAGCACGAGCCTGGGCCTTCCACTGTTCCCCCTTGGCAGTGTATCCCTTGTCCAGCGTCGCACCGTTCCATCCCCAGGAACTCCAGGTCTTCCCGCCATCGGTGCTTCGAGCCCATTGGTATTCGTAGCTGACCGAGTCCCCGTCTCCATCAGTGCTGCCCGAGGCAGAAGCCGTCAGGTTGTCGTCCGTCAAGGGATTCGCCGGACTGACACTCACGGATGTCGGGGCTGTGGGGGGATTGTTGCTTATGCTCTTGGGGGTGATGGTCAGATATGTTCCTGCATAGACCGTGAAGTTGTAGCCGCTCTCACTTTCCCCATTCCATCCCCAGGAGCGCAGTCCCCAGCCTCCCCAGGTTGTCCAGCAGATGTAGTTCTTCTTCCCATCCGTGTTGTCATACCCAACCGCCGTGACCGAGTGCCCACCGGCGGATGAGGTGAGACCCAGGTGCACCGGCCGCCCGGCATCAATCTCGGCACAGAACTGCTCATAGGTCCACCCGGACGAGGTGTACTTTGTCTGATAGCTGGCCTGGTAAGTCTCATTGGTGGCGGTCGTGGGATCATCCCAGGCCGCGAAGTTAACAAAGCCAGGGCCTATGTTGGAGCGGGACGTGCCGCCGTTCTGCGTGTAGAAGAAGTCTGCGATGCAGTCGGCGGTGTGGTTCTGGTACGAGCCATACGTCAGGCCCAGTGCTGTTCCAGCATCAATGTGTGCCTGGCTGGCCACCATTCGCTTGGTCCCACTGGTCCCGCTGCCATACCAGGTGGCAGCACTGCCCTCAAACAGATCGCCGCATCCCGTCTGGGCATCCCACCAGCCGATGATCATGCCCCCGGCCGTCGGCGAGCAGCCGTACCACCAGATGTACTCCGGGACACCTGGGATCGTTTTGCTCAGGCCTTCGATATTCAGGACGCGAATAGATTCCCGGGGAGGTGGGTTCTTGGGGAACAGGGGCCGGTCGCCGAAGCCACCATTCTGGGCGAAAGCGCCGCTGACCACCGCGAACGCCATGATACAGAGCACTGCGGCAATGCAAACCAAACGGCCACTCGAACAAGAAGCAAAGGGGGCAGGAGCGAGGCGTTTGAACATGGCGTACCTCCTGGCGTCAGGCGAAGCAGCCTGGGAATCCCCAACGGTGGGCCGCTCCGATCAACAGGGGGTCTTCGTCCTGCCATGGGGCGAGAAAGACATAAGCCTGGTGAGATCGGGATGACAACTCAACCCGATTCCCCAGGCAGTCTCCCCCCCACGCAGACACCTGACCGTTATCCATCGTATGACTGCGACTTCACGGTCATGTATGGGAAATTTCAAGAGGTGCACAAGTTGTAACAATTGCCACCTGGCGTTTGGCACTGCCGCGGTGTCTGTGGCGAGCGTGACAATCATGCCGCATTCTGTGCTCTCTCTGGACAAGACCGTAATTCCGTGCTGATGCAAGACTTAGCAAGGGGGCATTGCCGCGGAGGTTGAAAGAACACCGGGAGAAGGAGACGGCGAACGTGCACTCCGATGCTGGGATGACAGACGTCACTCGGCAGGAGGGGGGACCCAGGCTAGAACGGTTTCTGGCCCACTCGCTCACAGCCGATCACAATTGGTTGACCCATCGGTTGCTGGGTTGAGCCTTCCATCCAGTAGACCACACCATAGGATGAGGACAACACCACGTCCATATCGCCGTCTCGGTTCACGTCCAGCACCGAGGGTTGGGGGTAGGGGATCCAGGAACTCAGGGGCAGATAGCGGCCGGGGAAGGTCCATTGCGGGACCTCCGCCGTCAGCGCCGTTTCAACCACCTGGACTTGTTCGCCCGCCCCGGCGCCGGAGTTGGCCACAACCAGATCGGGGAGGCCATCTGCGCTCAAATCCGCCGCGGCCAGGTGGACTCGCCCGGATAGCTTTGCCAGAATGCGCCCCTGAGCGAAGATCGGTTCACGACTGGTGCCCACGTTCTGAAAATAGGTTACCCCGCCCGTGGCATCACCGACCGCCAGGTCTGGGTGGCCGTCTCCGTTGAAGTCGCCAGGAGCGGCCACAGCACGGTTGCCCTGCAGGACCGTAAAGTCCGTCACGGGAGTGGCCGGGTCCACGCCGGCCACCAGGGGCGAGCCATCGGAGAGCGTAAGTCGCACCCCCTCGGCGTACGACGGCTTCCGTCGCAGACCAACGTTCCGGTACAGCCACACGAACCCAGCCACGTCACCCACGACAAGATCCTGATCACCGTCGCCCTCCCAGTCGTAAGCAACGACGTTGGACCAGGGGTCGCCATGGGCCGGGGGCTGGACCATGCTGTGGCCGGCGGCGGTTCTCAGTATCCTGGTGGGGCCGAAGCTGGGCGGGTTAATGCCAAGCACTACCTGCCCCATGACCACGTCACTGCCCCCGGTGGCGCAAAGGAAATCGGGTCGGTCGTCGGCATTGAGATCGCCAATCCAGTCGGGATGGGCCTGAGCGGGTACCCAGTCTGTCCGCAGTGGGCTCTCTCGACGGAAACGCGGTGCTGATTGCGTCCCGACGTTGCGATAGACGGTGACGGCCGAGTTGGCACCCACCACGAGATCCAGTAACCCATCGCCATTCCAGTCAGCGAAGCGCGGATTGGTGAGGGCACGATCCTCCCACTGACCCTCCAGGGGGAACTCAACCCGCGTCAGTACTGGCTCGGTGGCTGTCCCCCTGTTTCGGTACATGAACAGGCCTGGCCAGTCGGGCGGTGTGAGTTCGCCACCGGAGGGGCTGACGTACATCGTACCCGTAACCAGCTCCAGTTTGCCATCGCCATCCAGGTCAGCGGTGGTCGGCGAGGCCTGCCAGCTTACGTCAATGACCTTCCCATCGGCCTGCAGCGGCCCTCTGGCGGTCAGGCGTGGCGTACCGTCGGTCTCTTCGCCCACATTCTCAAAGTACAGGATCTGTCCGCTCAGGTAGCCGCCGACCAGCAGATCCAGATGCCCATCGCAGTTCCAGTCGCAGACCTCCGGCACTGCCGTGTAGTCTCGTTGAAAGATCCCCGGGGCCTCCGGGATATCAAAGGGGCAGACGATGATCTGCCCGTCGGCGGTAATCTTGCCCCGATCAGTGAGCCTGGGTGCGGTGCGAGTCCCCACGTTCTGGTAGTAGCGAACCGAACCATTGGGATCTTCACCGCAGATGATGTCAGGCAGACCGTCACCCCCCCAATCGGCCACCATCGGGGCCGAGTACCACTCGACCTTCAGCGGTTGGCCATCGGCCTCCAGCAAACGCGGTCCCTGGAAGCGTGGCGCCTCGGGGGTCCCGATGTTGCGGTACAAAAAGACATACCCGCGAATGAACCCGACCAGCAGGTCGAGCTTCCCGTCGCCGTCCCAATCAAAGGGATAAGGGCGTGTGTGCAGCAATGAGGGGAGCAGGCCTTCACGCTGAAAAAGGCCGTCCCCATCGCCGATCCAACCACGAGGACAGGGTCTTGGCTCCTCGCCATGCTTCAGGGTATCGAAGTAAATCGCATAGTGCGAGGCTTCTCTCCCCTTCTGCAATCCCACCCAGGCCAAAGTGCCTTGCTGGGCTCCCGAAAAGAAACTGTAGCACCACCAGTGGGGTCTGGGGTCGACCTCATCGAAACGACAAGGCAAGTCATAGGGTCCACGCCCGTAGGCAAGACTGGGGGCGCGAAGTGGCCGTCCACTGCGTGGGTCATAGCGGATTACCTGAATGCTGCCGGGATTGCAGTGACCATGGCGTCCCACCTTCCTCAGCACTTCAGCAAAATCAACCTGCAGTTGCACGGGGAACTGGTCAGTGCGGCGAGCGCCAATATCCAGCGCTGGGACCTGGACAATAACCCGGTACTCACCCTGACCGGCCCACTCGGGAGCCGTTCCAGCACACACCCTCACCCCCATTGATGTGACCAGTATTGCCACAGGGACCAGCGCTAGCCGCATCATCTGCCTCCACTCGTGCCTTGCTCGCGAGCATACTCACTAAGAGTGAGGGCCCGCCACTCGCATCGTGAACTCAGGAAGCCCACCACGTCTCGAAATCGCTGCCGCACTGCCTTGGCGTCACTGGCTTCGCGAATCCAAGGGGCCCCGCCGGCCACAAGCTCACTGGAGTGAATGCACAGGTTCAGCACCGCCGGCTCTTCTTGCAGGATACGCCCTGCAACCCGTAAGAGGCCCTCTGTCGGTGTGACGGCCGGGTTGGGGGAGATGACCTTGCCGATAAGCACTCCCAGCCCCCGGCCGACCACGGACCAGGCCCACCGGTGTCCCCCCAACGCACTCCCTGCCCAGCGATACAGACCATCGGTAGCCCGGAGCGGCGGGCGATGAGACGTGGGCACTTCAAGGATGCGCATGGCTCCTGGCCGCATGGGGTCTGCGCTATGGGGATAGTACGGAGTATGAGGAGCGGTGGTGCAGTTGGGACCGCCTTCTGCCGCGCCCAGGGTCCGTATCCAGGAGACAAAGGGGGTCACTGTGGTGTCAACAGCATACCCCAGGCTCTCAAGACGCCCCATGGTGAAGGCTTCGATGCTCCACCGCCCGCCACGGTATGAGGTGGGACGCCGGCCCAGCACGTCCTCCAGGTCCTCCGTGAGCCGCTCCAGCTTGGCGGCTCGCATTTCCTGGGGGTATTCATGCAGGAAAGGATACGTGCCGAGTTCGTCCAGCGGAGCATAGGGTGGGGGTGTCAGCCAGGCATGCAGATGACTGCCAATCTCACAGTTCCCGTTCTTCTCCAGGCGGAGGATGGTGTCTCGAGCCTTTTCATCAGCAATCACTTCATGAGCTACCAGGTAGGTGGGCCGCAGGCCCAGCCCCTCACAGAACGTCTGGAACTCACCCAGGGCCTCGATATTGTCGAAAGAGCGCCCGCGCTGATCAGCCCACAGGTTGTCGCCTTCGGTGTCGATGCTGAGGATGACATGGACCATGGCTTGGGTAACCATCCGGGAAGGCCCAGGGGCCGAGACTCGCAGCGCTCATATTTTCAGCGATGCCCATCGGAAATCCTACGCCGGCAACAACTCGAGACAGGATCTCAGGCTCAAGGGGTATCCAGTGAAATGTTAGCGAAGACCGGGCTTACGGGGGCAGATCCGGCCTCGATTTTACTTATTATAATAACGATTGTGGTAAGCTATTTGGGGGCCCAACCAGCGCCCGTGTAGCCCTGGCTAACAGGGGACAGAGAGAGGCAAAGAAAGCCGGGAAGGGACGCATCTGGCTGTCCGCAGAATACTGCAGAATCCCGTGACCTGCCTCCAGCGCTGTTCTACCCGAATCCTGCCTATCTTCTTCCCCTTCGCAGGAACGCAGTCCGGTCGTGCCGAATGCCCCCACAACAGGTCCGGCAAAACGATGCTCGGAGGCTGACCATGGAGATCGTACTAATACTGGGCCCCATCATCGTCATCTACCTGCTCAGCGGCATCCGGTTGCTGTATCAGTACGAGCGGGGCGTGGTCTTCACCCTGGGCACCTTCAAGGGCGTTTACGAGCCGGGGCTGCGGTATATCTGGCCCATCTTCCAGAGCATGCGTAAGGTGGACATGCGCATCAAGACGGCGGAGGTGCCACGCCAGGAAGTCATCACCAAGGACAACATCCCGATCCTCGCCAACACGGTGGTCTACTTCCGGGTCACCAAGCCCGAGGACGCCATCATCAAGATCGAGGACTATGTCTTTGCGGTGCGCCAGTACACCCAGGCCGCGCTGCGTGATGTGGTGGGCAACCATGAACTGGACTTCGTGCTCAGTGAGCGGGAACAGGTTGGTGGCGCTATCCGCCAGATTGTGGAACAGGAGACGGTCGGCTGGGGTGTGGACATCGAGTCCATCAAGATCCAGGAGATAGAACTGCCGGCGGAGATGAAGCGAGCGATGGCCAAACAGGCTGAAGCCGAGCGCGAGCGCCGTGCGGTCATCATCGCCTCCGAGGGTGAGCTGACAGCCTCTGTGAACCTGATGCAGGCTGCCGAGAACCTCTCCAAGTCACACGGTGCCTTGCATCTACGCACCCTGCAGACCATCCGCGATATCGCCGCTGACCCCTCCGAGAAGATCGTGCTCTTCCTCCCCTCGGAAGTCGCGGACGTCGCCCGCAGCCTGGCGGGAAAGTAGTCAAGCATGCTGGACCGCAGGACGCGTTATCTGCAGTTGGCCTTCAACGACGACCTGGCCACGGCCGTCCGCATTGTCTCAACATTGCCCCAGGACCCCCGGATCATCCTGGAGGCCGGAACGCCTTTCATCAAGCGTGAGGGGCTCCGGGGGATCTCAACACTTGGGCATCTTTGGCCCGGTGTCATCCTGGCTGACCTCAAGACCATTGATGGCGGTGCGGAGGAGGTGGCCATGGTGCACGGCGCAGGGGTCCATGCCGCCACCGTGCTGGGG
>JABLXH010000030.1 GCA_013178155.1 Armatimonadota bacterium
GCACCACGTAGGCATGCATGCGCCCATCCGCCTTCAGGGGCAGTTCGACGGAGCGCACATCAGCCGGGGTCTTTCCGGTGAGGAAGGTCAGGCGGGCCGACTGACCCGTGGTGGCGGACATGCGCAGGGACAGGTACTCATGGCCCACAGCGGGGACCGCGAGGCCTCGCTGCAGCAGCAGGCACCCGTATCCGCCGACCTTCGCTCGCAGGACACCGTCTTCGGCCCGCAGGCCCTCTACGTTGCGCCCCGCCCAGCCCTCGGTGTTGTCAGCGAACTCAAACCGCGTTCGCCGCTCGCGGCGGGCGTTGGGGCTCTGGTCGAGAAGATCGTAGTGTCGCCAGAGGACCTCGCCATCGCTTAGTGGGTAGTCATAGAGCCGGACCGCGCCCAGGGCTCCCTGCAGGCCTGCCGGCCCGAACTGCGATGGCAACCCCACGAGCACAGGGGCGCCCTGCGGGTTGAGGGCCCCGCCACGATTCACCGCATAGGACACCCCGTTCACCCAGAGAGTCGCCTTCGCACCATCCCAGGTGGCGTAGACTCGGTACTGTTTGCCCACCTCGGCCACCGGGCCTCGCACCCGCGGTTCCAGCGACCCGGCGACGTTCACGAAGAAGGAGATCCGGCCGCCCTCCTGGGGCGGATCGAGGCGCAGCAGATACTCGCCCTCCTTGCTGAGAAGGTTCATGCTGCGGTCCACAGCGCTGAAGCGGAACTCGGCCTCGAGTGTGAACCCGTTAGGCCCGCGCAGGAACTCGGCGTCGGGGATGACCAGCCCGCTCTGGCCGTCCAGCAGCAGTTCCGCCCTCGCGGCTCCGGCGGGCTGTCGGGCGCCGCGAACGTCGGCGTTATGCCCGCGCCCCGACGTATCGCGCCCCAGGGCTACAGGGTCAGCGAAGGTGTACTCAGCCACCGGTCCCTCCGCCTGAGCCAGGGCCCCCAGCAACACGGCAACACCGACGAACGCAAACCACATGACCAAGCGCCTCCCTACTGCTCGGTTCGCGGGCTAACGCCCAGGATCTGACTGGTCCCGGGCGCCAGCTCCACCGTCAGGTGCGTCCCTCCGTACAACGGCGTGTGTGGCGGCGAGGTGATCGTCGCCCGGACCACCCTGTCGGTCGGGTTGTGCACTTCCAGGAAAGGCTTGCGCCCTGCGGCCAGGCCATGGTCAATGAGCGTGAGCTTGACCTCCGGCTGGTCACACAGAAAGACGTTGCCCACCCAGATCCGCGAGCCCTGGTCAACGTTCTCCTGCAGCCAGGCCTTTCCCTCCGCCACACCCACCCAGCGCAGCCAGGGGCGCGCCGTGCTGTAGACCGCCGCGCAGCCGTTGTCGGCGATGCCTTCGACACTGATGGGCAGGTCCACGATGGTCTCCTGCGGCGCCACGGAGAAGGCGGCCTCGCCGCCAACGGCACGCAGTGCGACGAACATCTCCTTCCCGAGCAACTCACCGGTCTCCACCTCGACCTCCACTCCATTCCCGCCCGCTAGCCCAAAGCTCGTCCCGATGTCTCGCACCCTGGCCGCATATTCGTCAGGCTCCTGCAACGGCCCGCCAAGGGTCGCGATGGCAAAGCGGTAGGTCAACTCGGTCCCCGCCGCGAGGTGCTGTCCGGCCTGGCCCAGTCCCACCTGGAGCTGGCTTACACGGCCGGTCGCCGCGTCCGATATGAGGCCGTAGACGAACTCAGTCCCCGTACCCGCATAGAAGACATTGTAGATGTCGCATGGCGCCACCGTGGCATACCCGCCGGGAGCGATCCTGCCTGTCCGTTGCAGTGTCTCGCCCTGGGGGAGCGGGATGGTCAGCGGACCATCTACGGCGTCGTGGACCAGGACGTTGGTGACCAGGCCCTCGGAAGCACCGCCGGTGAAGTAGAACAGCATAATAGGGACGCTGCCGGTGAGCGTGATGTCCCGTTTCAGCACGATCCGCCCCTCATGCCAGACCATCCCACCGCGGTACTGCTCCGCTCCCTCTCGCGCCCGCCGGTGATCCCACGTGATGTACATATTGGTGCGGTTCTGCAGGTAGTAGGCCCGGTGGTACCGGCGGAAGAGCTGATTCTCCTGCACTACCGCCGGCACGCTGGTGCGCGCCGGGGTATCGCGCGTGAGGGTGTCATAACCCTCTACGATGGGGTCCATCGTCATCTGGCAGATCTTCACGTCATTGCCCGGTAGCGGGATGTCCAGCACCTTGCGCAGCACGCCCTGGCGGTACGGTGGATACTGCCCCAGCTCCTCGGTCGTGATGCAGTCAACGGGCCACATTCGCAGAATGGCCTGGTGGGTCAGGGGCACTGCGGTGTCGTAGCCGCCGATGCTCTCTGCCGGCATGCCCTGGTACATCTGCGCCAGCGGCAGCATTTCATTGCGGTCCGGGTGCCAGCAGAGCCCCACGCCGTTGAGGAAGTTGAGGTTGTCACCACAGCGCTCCAGGCTCATCTTGTAGCTCCACAGGAAGACCTTGTCGGAGATGGCCCGGCGCCCGTTGACATCCGTCACCTCAAGGGTCAGCGTATGGTCGCGGTCGTGGACCAGGTTGAACTCCTGGGCGAACTCCGTGGCCCCATCCGCCAGGAAGCGCCGAATGACGCCATAGTCGCAGTTGTGGACCTTGACCTCGCGGATTCCGGCCGGGGAGCTGACCTGGAACCGCAGGCGTGCGCGCTGCTTCCCTCGCACCTCGAAGGGATAGTCGTGCTGGGCGTTGATAGCCGCCCACTGCTGAATGGTCGGCCCGCCCGTTACGTACGGCATGGCAGGATGGACGAAGTTCCCGCACCTGGTGTTGAGCCAGTCGCGCGCGGTCGCCAGGTCCCGGGCTCCGGTGGCGCAGACCGCCGCGGCGTCCGCCACCTGCGCCGGCGAGCGGACCCGCGTGTAGGAAGCTGGGTTCACGTGCCGGACATCGCGCAGGGCGTAGAGCCACTCGGCCAACTGATCTTCCGCCAGTTCGGTCCCGTCATACACGAAGGGCGGCACACGGTAGAACCACCACATGTTGGCCGGATGGGCCTGGCGGGCGCGCAGATTGCGGTATGTCAGCAGCATGTTGGGCGAAAAGGAGCAATATTCCCAGTACTGTCCCGGGTTGTGCATGACCTGGCCGTCCCACTGTTGCAGTGGAGGGTGCTCGGCGTTGGTCTCGCCGTAGGCACGATTGAACTGGGCCTGTGGGTAGATAACGCGCTCCGACCAGATGGCCCAGCGGTTACCCAGGTCATCGCTGAACTCCAGGCCCGGGCAGGCGTAGAAGCTGTCGGAGGAGGCCTGAGCACACTCGGTCTTCAGTTGGTCCAGCTCCGCAGGGGTCATCTGCTCCAGTGATTCGTTGAACACAACGAAGCTCAGGCCCGCTGCCTTCGCCGCCGCCACGTACTCAGCAACGGTGCCTGTGCCCTCGCTCAGGGCCGTCTTCGCGCCGATCAGGCCGCGGATGCCGGGAGTGGGGGAGGGGAACTCCGAGGTGTCAAACTCGATGCTCTCCGGGAACTTGACCCGTTCCACTGGTGCCGTGTTGAAGGTGCCCAGGGCAGGGTTGTCCTGCGAGGTCTCCGCCAACCACTTGAGGCCATTGAGCACCAGCCGGCCTCCGTGACTGGGCCGGCCCGCGGACGCGTCGCCCGTGGCCTCCACAATCATGTTCCAGCCCGGCACACCGTAGTTAGTGTAGACGCTGCGGGCAGGGACGCTGAAGGCCATCACCCGGCCCTTGCCGAAGCTGCGCACGGCCACGATGGGTGGCGCGCTGTCATACGTACCCACCTGGTTGTAGTCGGTCACATGCTCGCGGGTGACCACGTAACTTTGGGCACTGGCCTCGCCCCGGACCAGAATCTGCCACTCAGGCGAGAAGCTCGGGGCCACGACCCCGGGTGTCTGGCCGTTGTGGTACTGGGGGAGGCATAGGCGCTTGACGCCCTGGGTGACCGGGTGTCCTATGACGACGTTCTCCGTCCAGAAGAAGCCCTCGGGCTGGAAGATGGTCGAGATGGGGGCCGAGAACTGCCGCTGACGGTCGAAGACGCCCTCGTGGAGCATCTGGACGCCCAGCCCTTCCAGGACGAGGTTGGCGAAATCCTGGTCCTTGTCGCCGGGGTAGCGCACCGCCTGCAGAATGAGCAGGGCACTGCCACCCTCCTGCAGGTACCGTTCCAGGGCCCGCCGGGACGTCCCCGCGATGCGCCGTTGCTCGTCGCCAATCTCGGTGATACTGAAGTCAAAGGGTGTATCAATGACCATCACATTGAACTGGCGCAGCAGGTTGAGTGTGCGAGTCTCCTCCGCCTGCTGACCGTAGAAGCGGTGCCACTCCGCCAGTCCGAACTCGAAACCGTTGGGCCGCAGCACCCGCGTGGCGTACGGGTGGTAGCGCTGCTCCTCGGCGAAGTACTTCTCCGCATCCACCAGTAGGAAGCCCACGACCGGGGCTGCGGCAAGGGCCGTCACGGGCGCCAGTGACAGCAGCAGCATCAGCAGTCCTCGGTGCATCTTCGACGTCCTCCCAGGGAAGTGTACGACTCCTGACCGTATTCGCCCCTGGCCCGTGTGAGCCCTTGCCCGCCGGCAGGTTCCGATGGGCTTGTCAGCGAACGGCCCGGTACCGCCGTACACCAACGCTGCAGGGAGGCGCAAGATGCAGTCAGACCCCTTCGAGCTACTCCCCTGGTACCGCTACCTGCGGGTTGCCGACGTCTCGGACGCTCTGGATGGGCTGGGCTACTTTGACCGCTGCCTGCTGGACCCGGCCATTCGCCCCCTGTGGCCGGGCATGGCCTTCTGGGGCGTGGCGCTGACCCTGCGCTGCGTACCGGCGCGGCGACCGATGTGGGCCCTGAAGAGCACCACCGACATCGTCAACGCCCACGGTCTGTGGTTCGCGGAGGTCGGAAACGTGGGCGTGGACGAGCTGGTCCGACCGGGGCACGTTATCGTCACCGATACGGGCGGTGCGCCGGAGGTCGGCTTCTGGGGCAGCAACAACAGCCTCGGCGCGGTGGTGAGAGGGGCTGTCGGCATCGTCACCGACGGCTGTGCCCGTGACACCGCTGAACTGACCCTGCAGCGCACGCCGGTCTGCTGCCGGCAGCGTGGGCGGCCCATTATCCCTGGCCGAATCGAGGCCATCGAGACCAATGCCGTCATCGGCTGCGGTGGGGTGCAGGTCCGGCCCGGTGACCTCATAGGCTGCGACGACGACGGCGTCATCCTGGTGCCGCTGGAACTGGCAGCCGACGTCGCGACGCACGCCCGAGCGGTACTGCTCGCCGACATGCGCGGCCGCCGCACCCTCTACGAGCGCCTTGGCATGCCTCCGGACGCGACGGTGGATGTGGAGACCGTGGAGGCGTACTACGCCGGCCTGGCGTAGGGCCACACGGCAACGGCCCCTGCAGGCTCACCTCTTGCGCCGCGACGGCCTTACCCCTACAATCGTCGGGCCGCGCCGCGCGTGGCTTCATCCTCCGACGCCGACAGGACAATCGCATGTCTGATGTTGCCGTAACCGAAAAGACCGCCAGGCCAACCACCGTCGTCGCCTACTCCCGCCTCATGTGGGCCTCGGTGGTCTGCATGATCATGTTCGGCGCCGTGCTGGCGCTGCCACCGGTCTGCTTCGACGCCATCGGGCGCGAACTGGGCATCAACTACGAGCAACGCGGCTTCCTGATCACCGTGCGCATGGCGGCACTGATCGCCTCGCTGCTATTCGTCGGCTATGTGGGGGAGGGGACGCGCAAGCGCCATTTCCTCTTCTGGGGCCTGGCCGCCATCGGCATCGCCCAGGGGATGGGTGGTCTGGCTTCCGGGTACGGCTCCTTGCTCGCCGCCATGGTCGTCTCCGGCCTCGGGAAGGGGGTGGTGGAGGCCCTCGTCAACCCGCTGGTGGCGCAGCTGAACCCGAGCGGGTCAGCACGGGCTCTGAACATCATCAACGGGTTGTTCTCCGTGGGGCTGGTGGCCGGAGCGCTGTCGGCCGGCGAGCTGCTGGAGGCGGGGTACTCCTGGCGGCTGCCCTTCTGGCTGTGGGTGTTGCCGCCGCTGGTGTCAGCAGCGCTGTTCATGACCCCCCGCTACCCGACCCCGAACCTGGCACTGACGCCGACCGGTGCGCCGGAGAGCCGACTGCGGCGTTTCCTGCGCAACCCGCTCTTTTGGGTCCTCTGTGTGGCCATGGTCATGGGCGGAGGGTGCGAGGCCGGTCTGACGTCCTGGGCGCCCAACTTCAGCGCCGATGTCCTCGGGGCCTCGGCTCGCGGCGGAGCCTGGACCACCGCCTTCTATGGCGCGGCCATGGCTCTGGGACGCTTCGCCAGCGGTGCGTTGCTGGCGCGCTTCACGCCGGTGCGCCTGATGGTCATCTCGGGGTTGGCCTGCGCCCTGGCCACTCTCGGTCTGACCTTTGTGCAGGGCATCACGGGCGCCTATGTGCTGTTCGCGTTGGGGGGGCTGTTCGTGGCCTGCTTCTGGCCGACGCTGCTTTCGGTGGCTTCCGACCACATCTCCACCGGCTCCACCTCGCTGTTCTCCCTACTGGCCGCGGCAGGGGTCAGCGGCTGCGTCATCTTCCCGTGGGCCATCGGCGCCCTCGGCGACCTCTTCGGCCTGCGGGCGGCTGTCCTGGTACTGCCGGCCTCCATGCTGGTGCTGCTCGTCATGCTGGCGCTGGTATGGCGGATGACACGGCAGGCCCCATCGCCGGCGTGATGGCCGCTGGGCACCTACCCCTTGCCAATCCGCACGATGGTGTGATCCGCCACCCCCGGCACGGTGAACGCTGCCCACTGCCCCTCCTGGCTCATCTCCAACGTCTCCCCGGTCAGTGCGTCTCGCACTGCGCTCACGGGCCACTCGGGCCGTACCCGCACATGCACCGGCTCCCGGCACGGCAGCCCCGTCAGGTACATGCTGTCGGTCTGCTGCTGGATGTGAACTAGGTGCAGAAGCCAACCCTCGTCGTCTTGCATCAGCGATGACCGTATGCTCGGCGGCGCCTCCATCCGGAACCGCGCCGAGACGCCCAGGACCTCGGCCACCAACTTCCGGAAGAGCGCTTGCAGGAACGGGCACCGCTTGCGACCATACCCGGCCAGGAAAGGAACCGGGAAGTAGGCGACCTGTCCCTGCCCCCAGGTGTTGATGGTCAGGCCGGGGTACTCGGTGCCAAAGCCCGGCGGCGCGTGGTCGTGGTAGACATAGTACCCAGTCTCGAAGTTGCTTTCGATGATGGGATCGGTGAGCCAGGCCAGGACCCGTGTGCCATTGCGTGGGCGGCAGTAGAGCGCGTGGTTGGCCGGGTTCATCTCGCCACTGGCCACGTCCTTGATGACCAGCGGCATGTCCGGCACCTCGGGGCGGAAGACCTTGTCAAGGCGGTCCAGATAGGACAGGCTGTAAGGCGAGTCCGCAACGAACTCCACCCCCAGCAGGTCCCCCAGTGCAAAGTCCGGCAGGCGCTCTCCTCGCGGCCCGAAAAGCGATGTGTGGTAGTTCACCAGGAGCTTCCCACCGGCATCCACATAGGCCTGCAGTTTGTCGGCGGGTCCATCAGGCACGTGGGGCAGGTAGGGCAAGATGAGCAACTCGTACCGCCGCATCTCGCTCAACGCCAGGCTCTCGGGCCGGATTTCCCACGGGATGTGCGTCTCCATCAGCAGTTGCGTCAGGGCGTGCTCGTTGGCGTAAGTCGCCCCGCCCCAGTGCCCGCCCAGCCCGGCGCGGGTCATGGCCTGCAGCAGCCGGGCGTTAGCGGCCGAGTGCAGCACCGCCACCACGGGGACAGGCTTGCGGCCCTGGCACAGGTGCTCCCGTGCGGCCACGAAGTCGAAGGTCTCGGCGATGGTGTCCCACACAACCTGCGGCACGCGCCCGCCGTGGTCGCCGCAGGGGTAGGGCACATGGTTGATGTTCAGCGACCCGCCGTGGGAAAGCGCCAACGCCGACAGGCCCTTCATCGTGGCCGGGGTGGTGACCGTCCAGTCGCCCCAGGAGCCCTGGCTCTCGGGCATGAACAGCGTGAAGGGCTTGCCCAGGCCTTCGCAGTAACGGGTCGCGTGGTCGGCGTGCAAGTACGCCGGCGGATGGGCCTCGGTAGACAGGTAGTCAGCACCCTCGTCCAGTGTGGCTGAGATGGACAAAGGGCTGCCACAACCGTTCCACGACCAGCTCAACCCCGGCTTGACCGCATTGCAGCGCTCCTGGGCATAGTGGATGAAGGCTTCCCGCGTGTGCACCTGGTAGTCCAACAGATCCAGCCACTGCGCCGTCCCGAAAGCCTCCGGCTCCAGGGCGTAGCCGGTCTGTGCCACGAACTTCTCACGACAAGCCGGGCAGAAGCAGCCCTCGGGCGAGAAATACTGCAAGTCCAGGAACCAGCCATCTATCGGATAACGCGCGGTCACCTCCGCCATGTGTGCCGCTACATGCTCACGGAAGGCGTCATTGCTCATGCACGAGCACGGGTAGAGGAACATGCGGAGCGGCCGGCCGTCGGCGCTGATCTGGCTCCACTCGGGATGCAGCCTCCCGAGCTCCCAACTGAGCACCATGTTGTAGTAGGCGATGAACTCCAGCCCCGCCGCCTTCGCCCGGTGGGCGACCTCGCCGAACAGGTCGCCGGTCATGTTGCGGTTGACGATGCCCACCTCGGTCGGCGCGAAGGCCGCGCCGTGGGCGGTCTTGACCTGAAAGATCAGGCTCTCCGCTCCGGTGCGACGGATCTGGGCGAAGTACTCGTCGTAGTCTATCGCCACTTCCGGCAGGAAGTTGGGCATGTGCCAGTCGCAGAAGAGCATGCGGAATCTCAGGTGGAAAGGCATGGGTGATTCTCCCTCGAAGTCCGACCGTCAGCCTATTGCGGCCGGGGTACTGTCCGGCCCCGGATGGGCGGAAGCCTGCGCTAGCGCCCCTTTGGGGGCTCAACGCGTTGGTGACGCCAGGTTCCCAGGCTTGGCGGCTCTGGCTGGAGACTAGCGGCCCTTCGGGCCTGGACGGCAACGGCATGACAGCAGAGCGCCACCGCTGTCCATCCCGGAGGGACGGTTCTCAGGCAGCCGGGTATTTCAACGCCCGGCCCTCTCGGCCTCCTCCCACCCTACCCCTCAAAAACCACCACCGCATACCCCTTCACCACCGGCACCGTGGTGTGCACATACCCGTCCCGGACCTCGAAGGGCAGCGGCTCGCCGGTCGGGGCCAGGTAGACCTGCCTGACCTCTCGGCCGTCGGCACGCAGGGCCACCGGCACGTCCCGCAGCTCGATAGGCTCCTCGATCATGTCCATGCTGTCGCCTCGGCGCTCGGGGACATAGGACATCAGCCACAGCATCCGCCGGCCGGGCTGAGCGGTGATATTGGCCCGGGCGAAAGAGGGCAGCGTCGGCGCCTGCACCAGCGGCGAGGGCTGCAGTCGCCGCAAGAGATTGGCGACCACCTGCCGCATCGGCACCTGGGCGTCCAGGTAGTAGCTGGTGAAGACCGGGTGGCTGAAGTGGCCTACCCGCCCCCGCTGGGTCACGAACGCACGGCCGGTGGGGCGGTCGGGAGGCATGTAGACGAAACCGTGATAGCCGTCCCAGTGCCGGTTGTAGTAGGGCGCGATGATCTCACCGAGTACCTCGGTGCCGGGCAGTGCCGCGATGTCGGTGCCCCGCTGGTAGAGCGTAATGGGCATCTCGGGCATGTTCTCGGCCAGAGCGGGCCCAGGCACGAAGAAGGCCGGGTCGAAGGGGTCCTGGCCACGGTACTCCACACCCCAGTCGGGGAGCATAAAGCGCTCTCTGCCCGGATCGAGGCCCGACCAGGCGCTGGAAAGCACCGCTCCCCCCTTGTCCAGGTGCTGGCGCAGCCGTGCCACCCACTCCGGGCTGAGTGTGGCATAGTCCGGCAGCACCAGCACGTCATACTGGTCCCAGTCCACGAAGCCCGTCACGATGTCGAACTGCATCTTCAGCTCACAGAGCAACCGTGTGGCGCCTCGCAGGGCCGAATAGTAGTGCTCATACAGCGGCCGCGTGGCCGGGCTCATATACTGGTAGCCGGGATACGGGTAAGGCCAGACGATGGCCGTGTCCACCGCGGCCCTCGCGCCCTCCAACCAAGGCTCATACTGTCGCAGACGGTCATAGAGATGCTTGTACAGGGAAAAGACCGCTCGGTTGATGTCACCCCGGGGGTGAAAGTGATCGCCGATGGTGCAGCGCATGGCGTTGGCCATGCCGTAGACCAGGTCGTATTCCAGGCTCGCCTCGGTGCGGATGCCGCCGAAGTCCCCCCAGGACTTGTGGAAGCGTCCGCTCATGTTCAGCACCGGCTTGCCCAGCGTCCGCAGGTACCGCGCTCCGATGGGCAGGGTCTCGTAGCCCCAGCCGCCGGTGGGTAGGCACTCAAACTCCAGGTAGGTGCCGATGCCGTGCTGAGCCTCGTAGTCTATGCCATTGCAATAGATGAGCAGCTCGGGGTTGATCGCCTTGGCGGCATCGGCCAACTGCCGGGCCATACGGTTCATCTTCAGGTAGTTGTAGGCGTGCAGTTGTTCGGGGTCCTGCCAGTCATAGCCCAGTTCCTGCATCTCCCGCAGGCACTCCACCCCCACGCAAGGGAACGTATACATGCAATCGAAGAACAGCCCGGCCACCGGGTAGCCAGAGACGATCTCCCGGACCATCTCGGTGACATGCTCCCCATAGCCGGTGTTGTAGCACATCTGCCGGAAGAAATGGTCCAGGCGGTTCGGCCGGTAGGTGTAACCCTCTTCGGTCAGGACACACCACTCGCGGTGCAGCAGGGCTTCCTCGTGGCTGAGCCCGATGTTGATGTAAGTGGTGAGCGCAATGCCGCGCTTGTTACAGGCCATGACCAGCCGCTCCAGCAGGTCATACTCCAGCGCTGGGTGGCGAATGCCGACCCTGGTGTTGTAGTAGGCAGTCCCCAGGTTGCAGCGGGCAGGGAAGACCATGTAGTCCACACCGCAATCCGCCAGATGCCCGGTGATGGCGTCGAAGTCGAAGCCCTTGCCGACATCGGGATTGGCGGGCATCGTGTGAAAGTCAAAGAAGATGCACCACTTGGGGTCATGCATAGGGAGCCTCCTGGGCCAGCGGTCGCTGGGGAGGTGGTTCGCGTCCGAGAGGGGGTGGACCTACCAGGAGCCTCACGCAATCGGCCGCTGAAGTCGCGTATTGACCTTGCCGCGCTCCTGCGGTGCCAGGCGCAGTTGCACTGTCGCATGGTGTCGGCCGCGGCTCTGCACGAAGGACATCGCCCTCGCCCTGGCGAACCCCCGTCCGTTTCCAGGCGACTTAGTAAACCTGCGCCCGGCAGTGCCGGGTCTTCACAGGGAGGCGTAGCAGATGGCCGGCAAGTTCAGCATCCCCAAGTCCGAGTTCCAGCAGCGCTGGGCGACGCTGCAGCAGAAAATGGCCGAGCATGACCTCGACGTCCTCATTGCCCACGGCGACGAGGCCGACCCGTCCATGGTCCGCTACCTGTCGGATTACTGGCCGCTATTTGAGACTGGCGGCGTGGCCCTGGGGCGCAGCGGCGACCCGGTGCTGCTCATCGGCCCCGAGACGCTCACCTTCGCGCAGGACCGCTCCAGTTGCAGTCGCATCATGCAACTCCTGGAGTACCGCGAGTCCGCCGAGCCGGAGTACCCGGGCGTAGTGCTGGACACGTTCCAGGACGTCATCGCGGCGGTCAGCGGGGGCAAGGAAGTCAAGCGCATCGGCGTCGCAGGGCTCACGGTCATGCCGGTGACGGTCTATGAGGCCCTGAAGAAGGCGGCCGGCAAAGCGAAGCTGGTGCGGGCTGACGACCTGATCGTTGAGATGCGAACCATCAAGAGCGCCAACGAGATCAAGTGCATGCGCGAGGCGTTTCGCATCAGCGAGCTGGCCACCGAATACGTGCTGAACAACATGAAGCCCGGCATGACCGAGCAGCAGGTGGTGGGCCTGGCCCAGGCAGCGCTATACGCCAACGGGGCCGAGTACGAGGGCCACCCGACCTATGTCCTGTCGGGCCGCAATAGCACCCACGCCATCGGCCGCCCCAGTCAGAAGGTGCTGAAGCCCGGTGAGCTCATCCAGCTCAACATTGGCGCCCTGGTCAGTGGCTACTCCTCCAGTTGCGGCCGCCCGGTGTGCTTTGGCAAGATGCCGCCGAAGATGCGCGACCTGGTGAGCTTCGGCCTCGAGGCCCATTACAAGACCGCCGAGATGATGAAGGCCGGAGTCCCCGCCGCCGAGGTCGTCGTCAAGTTCGAGGAGTTCGTCGAGGCCGCCGGATATGGAAAGAACCGGCTTTACGGCCCCTGTCATGCCATCGGCTTGATGGAAGTGGAGCGGCCCTGGATGGAGTCCTCCAGCAAGTATCCGCTGGCCGAGAACATGACCTTCCAGGTGGACACTTTCCTTTATGTCAAGCAGTACGGCCTGCGTTGGGAGAATGGGGTCCGCGTCACGAACAGCGGCGTGGAGTGGCTCAGCAGCAAGTTCAACGAGATCATCGAGCTGTAGCTGGCTGCCGACCGCACAGCAACGACCCCCTCGTCTCAGGCGGGAGCCGGAGCTCCTGAGGGCGAGGGGGTCGGCCGTTTCCGGGGTTGCCCACGCTAGCTTCTGAGGTCCTTGCCCGCGGCCAGCGCGCGGATGATGTCCGCTCGCGCCACCAGCCCGATCACCTTGCGCTCTGCGTCCACGATGGGCACCCGGTTGATGCCCCGCTCGTAGATGGTGCGTGCGATGTCCACCAGCTCGTCGTCAGGGCCATAGGCGATGACATCCTTGGTCATGACATCGCCTACCCTGAGGCAGTCGGACGCCTCGCCTTCAGGCGCCTCGGTGTCTCCCGTCCCCCAGCGCGCACACTTGCGGTCCTCGATCTCGTCGATCAGCAGGAGGTCTCTCTCGCTGACCACGCCGACCAGACGGCGCTGAGGGTCCACCACCGGCAACCCGCTGACCCGTTGTTCGGCCATCACTTCGACGGCGTGCCGGGCCGGGTCGTCGGGGTATACGAACAACACCAACGGGTTCATCAGATCCTTGGCTTTCATTCAAGCCTCCCCATCGTAGCCCTGGCAGTTGCCATGGGCGTCTTCTCGGGACTCAGACCAGTGGCAGGTCCTTTACCCGCACATCTCCGTATTGCCGCGCCACCTCGATGAAGTTAGACCGGAAAGTGCCCGCCGGTGACCACAGCACATAGGCTTCCACGGAGGTCTTGCCGGCCTCAATGAGGCTGCGCACGCGGCAATGGCCATCCAGCAGGTAGTGCGTAAGCCTGTCGTTGAGGAAGTGTTCCTCCACCACCACGGGTATGGTCAGCTTCCCCTGTTGCACCAGCCGCCGCACAACCTCAAGCTTATCGGCCTCGATGCCATCCTGGGTGGCGATGAGGCTATGCAGCGGCACGCGACGCAGGTCGCAGTGGACGGCCACGCCCTGGCTGCGGTACACAGCCAGGATCTCATCCACGCGAGCCTTCTGGCTCTCCGCCGTCACCAGTTTCTCGCGTCGCATCGCTGCTCTCCTCATGGCCGGCGCACCAGCGCTGCGAACCCCTCCGGCGGCAGCTTCACCTCAGTCAACACCCGACCGTCTTCTTGTCTGGTTCGGACCTGTGGGCTAGCCACCGCCTTCCCCCGGGCGTCAAACACATGCACCTCGGCCCGGCTGCGATCGCCCCAGCCGAACCAGCCGGAACGGCTGGTCAGGATGCGCTCCTCGGCGATGACCACGCCCGCCCGCAACTCCAGCGGAGTCGTGGGAAAGAAGTGCCGGACAAAGGGGTCTGCGGGCGGATCGTCATCCCATACATAGACGCTGTAGACCCCTCCGTGGTCCAACATCCGGCGCGCCATGTATGCCCGCGTGGCCATGTCTTGCTCGCCGTTGTGGGTGCCCAGGCCCCAGGGGCAACTCAGATGGGTGTCCACCAGGAAGGCAAAGGAGCTGGTCTCCGTAAAGGTGGGCACCTGCTCGCGGAGCATCGTCCGGGTGAACAACGGGCCGTTGCCGATGAGCAGCTTGCCCCGCTTTCGCACCATCCTCGCCAGCTCCACTTTCCACGGCTGCTGTTGTAGCACAACGCTGGAGTAGATCTCGCCAACAGCGTGGGTCTGCGGGTCTATGCCCACCGTGCACTGGTCCCACGGCGGGCCCCACGACCAGGCGACCGTGTCGTAGGTGAAGCAATCGTTGTAGATGCCGTCAGCCTGGAGGTCATCCAGCATGAACTCGACGGTCTTGGTCAGCGCCTGTCCATAGGCGTTGTCCGGCCGCGGGAGGAACAGGTAGACCGGGTAAGTGTAAGGTGACACCTGCTGCACACCCGCCGCATCCAGCACCCGGCAGTCGGCGTACTTGTCCTGGGCTCCGGGTTCGGTGCTGATCTGGCTGTGTAGGTACAGGAGGCACCCAAACCCCGGGATCGCCTGATGCAGCTTCTCTCGCCAGGCCCGGAACCCGGCATTCCACCGGTTGGCTAACGGGATCGCGGTCCCCTCCGCCAGGATGCCGTCGTCGAGCACCTGTTGCCCGGCCACGGCGAACCGCAGGCCGCGACTGCGGGCCCACTGACCATACTGCGCCACGCTCTTTGTGCCGTCAGGAGTGGGCTCTATGAGGCTTGGACCGGGGATTGTGAAGTTGCTGCCCCAGTTGCGCCGGATTGCGTTGATGCAGTCCCAGTAGTCTCCACGGGGCACCGGGTAGATGCTCCACTCCAGGGTGTGCGAGGCGCCTGGAGCCAGGCCCAGCCGTTGGTCAGACAGGCCAAGGCCCTCGCTGTCGGCAAAGCTCTCATTGTGGACCCGCAGGATGTCATCCTCGGCCACTAGCCCAACCACCAGGTCGGGCCAACGAACCAACGCGGTGGGGTTCCCGGGTGACCATGTGTACTGGCGCGCCTTGTAAACTCGCCGACCACACAGCAGACGCTCGCCATCGCCCTGACCGACGGTGACGAGGCGGTGTTCCACCATCACCCCGGCTACCTGGTCAGTTGGGTTCCTGATGGTATCGGCCACGGCGACATGGTCCGCATGGACGCTGACGGCTCGCGCCACCTCGCAGCCTGTCCCCTGCCACGTCGCTTGCCCCGTGCCGCCACGGGGCACCGGGGTCCATTCGCCCGCCGTTGTCTCCCGCCATCGCCCCGCCGGCTCGCTGGTACGCGTTCTCAACTCCAGCGTGCGCCGTCCGACGCGCAGGCGGATCAGGCCGCCGCTGCCCAGCCGCAACTGCATGGGCACCGGCCGCGCCGGGCTCGGCTCGTAGACCGGCAGGACGCCTGTGGTACCGTCCGCTGCCCCAGCCCCCGGGCGCGGCAACGACAGGCCGATCTCGATCTGGCCGTCCGCGACGACGCAAGTGGTGGGCTGCGCCAGGAGCTGTGGATGCCAGAGTGTCACAGTGTTGCTACCCGCCGCGACATAGGGTGTGATGTCCCAGACGAAGAGGTACGGGTCGGCATCGGCGACCATGTACGCAGGCGGGTCGTCGGTGAAGAAAGCGTCAAAGCCCGGTGAGTATAGCAGCCGCCAGAGGCCCTGACCCCACCAACTGGCATCGGAGCCGTCGTTCATGGTGAACTCGAGAGGTTTGTTGAGCAACTGGGCCGGAGCCACGATCTGTCCGTTCACTTGCACCCCGAGGAACGGATTGTGCCCGCCAAAGGAGGGGGTGTCCACCCGGGCCTTGAGGCTCAGGCGCACCTGCTGCCCGACGGGGACTTCGGTTAGAGTGAACGGTACCTGGAGCGACGCCGGGGAGTCCAACCGCTGCACTGTGAACAGCGTCTGTGACTCGGCGCCTGCGCTGGAGACCGCGAGCCAGACGAGCGTACCGGCTATACCTCGCCTCACCGTTGGCTCACCGCCAGGACCCGCAGCGCCAGGCGCTTCGCCGCGTTGTAGCGGGCGTAGGTAGGCTGCACGAAGTCGTCCCAGGCGTAGATCTCCGACCGCTGCTCGCCCATCGGCAACACCGCCCGGTCATCCTCGCCGAAGACGGCGCGGAGCCTCGCCAGCCCTGCGGGGTCACGGCGCACGCGCAGGGCCTCCTGGGCCAACAGAAAGTAGTCAGCGTCCTCGTTGCCATCGCGCAGACCCTCCCAGGCGGCGGAGAGGGTGAGGGCATTGGTGGCCGGGTCCAGCTTCACGAGAATGTCCTCGCCGTTCCACCACAGGTAGGTCCAGTACCCGTAACCACGCATCTTCCAGGCCACGGCGCGCCAGGGGTAAGCTCTCGCCGCCTCGTAGGGCTGGCTGTACTTGCCTCCCCCATAGTACCACACCTCGTCCGTCGGCTCGAGGGCGACCGCCGGGGTGTCGCTGGGCTGAAGGGTGCGTCGGCGGTAACTGATCTCGATCTCCGCCTGGTTGGGGTCGCTGCCGTCCGGCAGGCGCAGGTAGACATGCGGTCCCAGCAGGAAGAATACGCCGTCCTCTTGGTTGCCCCACGGGCTACCGCCCCGGAACTCAAGCGCCTGACCGTTGGCCCGGATCTCCACCTCGTCGAGTTGCTCGTAGTTGCGCTCGCCTACCAGCAACGGCTCCCGGACACACCACGTCTTCTCCGCGCCGCCGTTCGTATAGGGCCCCCATTCCACCTCCAGCGTTTCCCGCCTCGGTTCGTAGACGGCGGCCTTGGTGGTCAGGTCACGGAAGTCCCGGCTTAGGCAGAGCGCCACCTGCCAGGCCTCACTCTCCTGGTTCATCTCGTTCAGCAGGCGCTCCGACCGGCATATTCCGCCGGTGTTGGTCGTGAAGGGACGGTAGCCGGCCGCCTTGTAGCGTCTGGCGGCGGCCAGCCACGTCGGGATGTGCTCAGCCGGGATCTCATCATCCAGCTTTGCCCAGAAGGACTGGAAGCCCTTGGCTGTCGCGTACTCCCGGAGTTGCCGGTAGTACCACAGCATGACCGCCCACCCCTCCTCGGAGTTGGGGTCCACTTCGCGACCGGGGAAGACCGCATTGATGACCGCTGCCTCCCGCCAGTTGTTGCCGGAGGGCACATGGGCCACAAACCTGGTCATGCCGCGTTTCACAGGCTCCTCAAACCACAGGTCGTAGTAACTCCAGTTCAGGTCCGGAAGCTGCTCGACAGTAGCGTCCGGATGGGCCTGTCCCCATTCCGCCAGCGTCTCCCCGGAGCCCCGCACACGCAGGTGCGGGACTGTCTGATGAGGGACCACGGCCCAGTCCAGGTTATCGCAGCGGAGTTGCCGCAGGTTGTCCAGGTAGACGATGAACCGCTTGCGCGCCACCTCATCGAGGTCATAGGACGAGAGCGTGGGCACGAAGGCATACCACTGGGTGCCGATCAGCGGGCGCTCAGGGAGGCGGGCGTTCCAGACCTTCACCGCGATCGGCACGGTCAGCGCCGGTCCCTTCCCACTGCTTAGCTCCATCTCGCCCGCGTATTCCCCGGGGCCAAGGTCGGCGGAGCTCAGCTTCAGCCACAGTCGGCGCGACTTGCCGCGCTCTACCGTCGCCTCGGTTCCGTCGGCAAGCCAGCCGTCAGTTTCCACCTGCAACCGCACCGCTGAGGCCGGCAGACCCCGCACCGTCGCCCTGACAGTGCTGCTTTCGGCCAGGCCGAAGAGCTCCAGGGGCACGGCATCAGTCTCCTGAAGCCCCAGGTCCGTCTCCAGCGCTCTCAGACGTGGCGCCGGGGCGCTAACCCCGCTCGTAATCAGCAGAAAGCCCCGGAAAAGCTCCGTGCGGTCCGGCTCGTAGAGCTCCTCAAGCGGCTTCCAGCCGGCGATTGCCGCAAACTGCGGCGCGCTGGGCCGCTCCACGGCCGCCGGCTCGGCCTCCGTCGGGATGCCCTCCGGTGTCACGTTGCCGACCCTCCCCAGCCCGCTGATCAGGCCGAACAGCAGGCTGGTGCTGGTCTTCTGCCCGGCCGGGACAGCCCGGTAGATCCACTCGAAAGTCGGCGTGACCCGGCTTTGAGACCAGAAATAGAACTGCTCCAGCAGGTCGAAGTCGCAACGCACGAAGAAGCCAGAGCGCTTCTCTGTATCCAGGTAGGCCATCCAGGGGCCAGTCAGGGCCGGGTAGTAGCCGCCAGGCACGGCCAAGTCATGCAGCGTCCCCTGCTGGTGCAGGTACGCGTGGTCAGCCTCCGTGAGGTCGCCTCCCCCGGGGGTAGCGAAGTTGCGTACCCAGAGCCTGAAGGGGAGCTGGGTCGGGTTCTCGATGGCGTAGCTGACGCGGAACCACGGTTGCTCTTCTCTGAACTCATAGGTCTTGGCCAGCTTGAGGCCGTCGGTATGGGTGACGCCAAAGCGGACCACGAGTCGCTGGCCCGTCTGCTCCACGACATCGCCCAGGTACAGGAGGTTGGCGAAATGGGGCCGGTCCTCGAACAGTCCGCCCAGCCCGCTGTCATCGGCCCGTACGATGTCCTGCCCCAGCGCCTTGTCCGTCAGGGACATCACCCTGGCGCCGCGACTGCCGTCAATCGTCAGGCGATAGTGCTGCGTCTCCACCGAGGCCTTGAGGACCCGCCCGACGCCGTCCTTCTCCAACTCGGCGGTGAGGGCACACAAGGGTGTAACGGCAGACATTGCTGCTAGACACAGCAGTCGCCACATCGCAAGACCTCGCTTTCTGCCGCCGTCAGGCGAAGCTTTCCAGCACCCCGCGCAGCTTTTCGGCCATGTTTTCGTAATGCGCCGCCTCGCCCTTGGTGCCGCAGAGCACGATCCGCGGCATAAGGTACTCGGCGTTGGGGCACAGGTCGGTGGTGTAGTCCGGGTGACGGAGGGCCAGCGGGCAGCCGCGCGGGCAGTCACGGCCGTAGCCGATCTGGTCGCGAATGGTCTTCTGCTTGTACGCCGGCGCTCCGATGTAGCCGTAGTTGAACCCGAGCCCGGCGTCGCCGCAGGCCTTCTGGAAGGCCTCCGCCGACACCCCTACCTTGTCGCCCTCGAAGCAGCAGGCCCAGATGTGGTAGGAGTTCACATAGCGCGCGGGGTCGGGATTGCCCTGCGGCTTGAGAATGGCCTCGTACCCCTCGCAGGCCTGATTCAGGATCCTCGCATTGCGGATGCAGGCATCCACGTAGCCACGGGCACGCTTCAGTTGCACGCGTCCGATGGCCGCCACGACCTCGTTCATGCGGTAGTTCCACGACAGGCGCTCCGGACAGGTACCGAAAGTGGTCAGTTCCACCATGGTCTGGCGCACGTCCGGGTCTTTCATCAGCGTCATGCCACCGTCGCCCAGGGCCATCTGCTTGGACATCTGGAAGGAGAAGACGCCCACATCGCCCACGGTGCCGGCGTACTTACCGTCATAACTGGCATAGATCGCGTGCGAGCAGTCCTCAATGATGAACAATCCGTACTTGTCGGCAACGGCCTGCAAGGCGTCCATGTCGGCCATGAGGCCCCAAAGCTGGGTGACGAGGATGGCCTTGGTGCGCTCCGTGACGCAGGCCTCCACACTGGCTGGGTCCAGCAGATGGGTATCCAGGTCCACATCCGCAAACACCGGCACGGCGTTGTTGTACATGACAGCCAGAGCGCCAAAAACCACCATCGGGTCACAGATGACCTCATCGCCGGCTCCAGCTCCAGCGGCCACCACCCCGGCGTGCAAACCAGCCATCGCGTTGACGATGGTCAGTCCATAGGGCGAGCCGAACTCGGCCGCAAACTCCTCCTCGAAGGCCTTGGACTCGCCGCCCCCGATGGAGCAGAGGTTGCCTCGGTCCAGTACGCCCTTCACAGCCTGCAGGTCCACGTCATCAAACAGCGGGATACCGGTCATAGTCGCCTCCTGGGTGTGCGTCCGTCCGCGGCGCTGACGGCGCAGGCTTGTCACGGCTCAGCATACACCTCCAGCTCGATGAGCTGGCATATCTGGTTGGCCGAGTTGTGCAGACAGGTGAAGCGCACGTACCTGGCGGGGCGCGGAGTGAAAGTGTCCACTTGCCACCCGCGCCATTCGCCGGCGCTCTTGTCCACCGCCTGCTCCCACTCCTCCCCGTCCACGGAGGTCTCAATGCGGTACTGGAAGTAGCGCCCATCCAGATCAAAGAGCATGACCTGGGTGCGCGCGACAGGCGTGACCTCAGGCAGTTCAATCGTGACACTACCGGGAATGTAGAAGGCCCCGAAGCCGCTCATGCCGCCGTAGAAGTCTATGTTGCCGTCAATGATCTGTTCGGGGCCGATCTCTGTGCCCCACTCGGGCCGGGCCTCGGCCCCAATCACCTTTGCGCCGCGGCTGGCCAGCGCGAGGTTGGCGCTGTTGTCGCGGGTGACCAGGGAGTAGTTGCTGAAGTCGAACAGCCCTGAGGGCTGGTAGGTCCCCTTCACGAACTCGTACACCTTGCGGTACAGCTCGCGGCCGACCCCTGGAGTGTCGTGGAAGTCCTTGATGGCCCGTCCGCCTTCGTAGTAGCCCAGCAGCGCGCCCTTCATCCAGCCGAAGTGGACCCCGGCGTCCAGGTATGCCAGCATACGCTGACAGTACTCTTCGTCACTCAGGGCCCGGCTGTCGAACTCGATCTCGATGCCGCAACCTGCCATGCGCGCCAGCTTGGCTGCCGTCTGGAAGTGTGTCAGAGGCAGTCGCTCCTGGGTGAAGAAGAAGTTCGGCTGCAGCATACAGGCGTCGAATCCGTTGGCGCGCCACTCGCGTAGGCCCTGAGCCCCGTAATACGGGATCCAGTAGTGCTTCAGACCGCGGGCATGCAGGTAGTCGGAGGTCCAACGGACCAGGGTTGAGTTGTCACCGCCGATGGTTTCGTCGGTCCAGTAGAAGCCGGCCAGGTTCAGGTGTCGGTAGCCGCGTGCACGCCAGTGTCCCAGCACCTCCTGGATGTACCACCGCAAAGCGCGTTGGCGGTCAAGCACCCGGCTGAGATCGAGAGTGTCCGTCTTGCCCGGCAGGGGCCCAAAGGCAGTGTCCTGGCGCAGCGGGACCGGCAAGGTGATGACCACACTGACCCGTTTGTCGGGCGGGCCCAGCTTGCCCGCCACCTCCGCCACCGCCGCCTCGAGGCCATCCAGACCCTCGCCGGGGCGGAACCAGCTCGCCGCGATCTGCTGCCAGTCAGCTATGGTCGGAAGAGGCTGCCCCTCCCGATAGTGATGGAACCAGGTCCCGCTGTCCAGCGCGAACTCAATGAACAGGAAGCCATCGAAGAACCAGTCGCGCGGCTGTCCCCGCTCGTCAAGGTAGGCCACATAGGGCAGGATGTTGTCCTTGGTCCAGGGCACTCGAGCTTTCGAGCCATGGTAGATGAGGACGAGGTCCTCAATGCCGCCCACTCCCGGCCCCCCCGGCGGCAGGTAGCCGGGAACGGGGCCCTGAGCCCAGACACCAGCCGACACCATGGTCAGCACTCCTGTCAACGGCACCAGTCTCAGCATCGCAAGTCCCCTTGCCGTCAGCGTCATTGCTCAGCCACCACACAGCCCACAGCGCCCGGGCCGATGGTGAAGGCGATGGTTGCCTGTCCGCCCTCAATCCGCGCCCGAATCTCCTGGCCGCTGAAGGCATCCCGGTACCGCGTCCCCGGCCGGTGGGGCACTCGCAGCAAGTCGCCCCGGTACGTCCGGTACTGGGCGTTGTACAGCGTCCAGACTGTGGCCCGGGGTCCGGTGAAGCGGTTGGCGTACACCGTCGGCTTCAGCGTCGGCACCAGCGGGGCCACGTCAGCGGAGGTGAAGGCGTCAGCGTAACGGTGGCTGATGGCGAAGGCCTGCTTGAGGAACGCCGCCGCCTCCGGGCAGTAGTCCTCCGGCCAGCCCTGCAACCACCAGGCCTCGCCGTTGAAGAACGGCCACTTCAGCAGGTCCCAGCCACCCTCCGTGAACTGGTTGTAGCAAACGAGCTGGAAGACCTTGAAGTCGGGAAACATGAACCGGAACAGGTCCACGCGGTGGGGCATCAGGGCGGGGTCGCTCTGCGTCACGGAGTAGCCAAGGGCGCCGTCCTGGTATTGGGAGTTAACGTCGTTGGGCGTCTCCTCGGTCAGATTGGCGATGTCGGGCGGGATGCTGCCGCGAATCGCTGCTGTCGTGTCCCTTTCGCCCCGCAGTGGCGCTGCCGGCACCGGATGGCCATGCTCCCGCGACCAGCAGGTCTTCCAGGTGTCGGTGAAGCCGTACTGGTCAATGTACATGCCATCGGGCTGCAGTTCGCCGGCCACCCGCCGGTAGGTTTCAGCCAGGTGGTTCCGCCAGCCCGGCGCCGCAGCACACATCATGGTCTCGGTTTCGCTGCCCGGCCACATCAGCGGCTTGCCGTCCTGCTGGATAATGCAGTTAGCAGGCACATGCTCACGGCCCCACACACCCCGTTTGTCACAAAGATAGCCCTCGATGTACAGGCCCACGCGCACCCCCATGTCCTGGGCTTCCTTGATGGCCGCCCGCATGCGGTCGAGGCCCCCCAGCTCGTCGTAGTGGCTGTAGTCGCCCACCCGGCCGTAGACGTTCGACTGGCTGAAGTCAAAGATGTGCAGGTAGTCCAGGCAGCCGAAGAGATCGCGGAACGTGTTGACGACCTTGGCCATATGCCATTCGCGCGTCACCGGGTCGGTGAGGTGCGACCAGGCGAGCACCTGCTGGTAGTAGAACACGCGCTGGAACCACTCCTTGCGCGGGACCTGGGGACGGTACCAGGTCTTCGCCCAGCGCTGGTAGAGGCTCAGGGCCGTGCGCCAGTCTCCGGCGTGGGCCTGCAGCAGCGTCGGGACCGTCTCGATGGCCTCACCGGGCTGGTACTCGCGCGGCCAGAACTCCGTCCGCCAGGTGACGCCTGCCCGGTCCTTGCGCAGGCAGTTGAACCGGTAGACGTCATCGAGGTCTCGGGTCAGGAGCGCCAGACCCCCACCCGTCCGGGGGTTGAACACATCGGCCACCTGCAGTGGGTACTGCCCGCCGTAGGCAGCGCGCTGGTCGGTGGGGCGATTGCTGATGAGGCCACCCTTGCGGGCGTACAGGTACCAGGTGTCTTCGACAGTGCCGAGGCGCAGGTCGCGAAGTGTCGGGAAGTTCACCACAGGGGTTCCCGGCTGCCCCCCCACATAGGTGAGATGCAGATCCATGCCCACCGCACCGTCGTCGCGAGCGGTCAGCACCAGATCCCCGCGCACCGGCACGCCCTGCGCCGAGGCGTCCACCGGGACGGTAAGCACGGCTGCCTCGTCTTCTCGCGACACCGTCGGCTGGCCGACCGTGACCTGCTCCGAGGTGAGCAGCACCTTCCCCAGTCCCACTTCAAAGAGCGGCCCCGGCTGGAGCTGAAGCTTCGCGCCAGTGACCAGTTCCGTGCTCAGGGCGCGCAGCGAGATGCCTCCCCGGGTCCGCAGGTTGAGGCTCAGGAAGGTGGTCTCTACGGTGTAGCCATCGTCCAGGCGCCGGATGGTCGGGGGCTTGCGGGGCAGCGGGGCCGCGACTGGCGGCGGTTGGGGTGGCAGGCCGTGCACCGCCGGCACCTGGGCCAGGGGGCGCCCCCGGTTCAGCGTGACACCTGCGATGAGCAGCCGCGCGCTATCCATGTGGTTCACCAGCCGCAGCCGCCGGATCGGCACCGGCCGCAGTGCCGGCAGGCTGTAGACCTCGACACCCTTGGCTACCTCATACAGCCCCGAACTGAGGCAGACCGGGAACATCTCGTCGGTCAAGCCATCGGCATAGTCCACGGCGAAGACCAGTCGCTCCGGGGTGTTGGCCGCCTCCATGGGGATGCCGTCACCCATGCGGCAATAATCCATGGCCGGCAGTTTGGCCGCCAGCAGCACCAGCGCTTCCTGGGCGCGCCCGCTGACCGCGATGGCGGCTTCCCCCGGCTCACCTCGCGGAGTGGCGACGACCCGCCCACCCTCGGGCACGGAGAAGGGGACGCCGCGTACCACGACCTGCCCACCGGGCAGCCAGGATTTCAGCCCGAAGGCCCCCAACTGCCCTTCAACAGCGCCGTTGGTCCGTGTCGAAAGGTCCACGGCAGTGAAGGATCCCGGGGAAAGCTTGCTCTGCTGCCAGCCCTCGGCCACGCTCAGCACCTCCCGGATGTCCAGCAAGGGGCGGCGGCTGGTGAAGCGGATCGTGTCAATCCAGATGTCGCCGCGCTCCGCCGCCGAGCAGACCTGGAGGGCCGCGTGTGTGGCCACGAACCTCTCTGGCACCGCCGTGACGGCCACGTGCCAGTCGCCGTCAGCCCGGAGTTGGTGTAGCCGCAGAGGGATGGCATACTGCTGCGGCAAGCCTCCAGCCTTCTCGCTGCCCAGCCACAGCAGATAGTCGCCCCAGGGCGCGATGCCTTCGGCCCGATAGCGGATGGCGGCATAGCGCAGCGCACTGAGGTCCACGGGCTGCGGCAGCGGGGCCGAGAACTTCATCCCCACTCCGGCGCCCTCGGCCCACAGATGCAGAAGACCGCTTTCGCCCGTCACACCATACTGGGTCGCGTCCTCACCCAGCCAGTCCGGTTCGGCCTGCAGGGGGCCCCAGTCGGCACCACGGAGGAGCAGCTCCTGCTCGCGGCCGGAGTCGGCCGGCACCAGCGTTGCACCCGACGGGGCCTCGTCCGCCAGGCGAAGGTAGTCCAGGCTTAGCTCGGCCGGCGGACCGGCGCACTGCACCTCCACCACCAGTCGCCGTACCTCGCCCAGCAGGCCCGCACTCTCCATGTCCAGGGCGAGAAGGTGCCACTGCCCGTCCCCCTGCAAGTCCGCGGGAGCCAGCACCTGGCGCCCCGCCTGGCTCCCGTCAAAGACCCAGAGGGCATATCCCAGTGGGGCCAGGTCACGGGCACGGTAGCGAAGGAGCAGATACCTCGCCTCGGTCACGCCTACAGGCTCGACCGAGAGCAGGAACTTCATTCCCTTGCCGCTCTCGTCCACCCGGAAGCTGCAGACGCCGTCGTCCACGACGACCTTCGCTCCAGCGGCAGGGTTGGAGAGGAAGCTGGGCTCGGGCTGCCAGCCGGGGTCCGTGTCAAACTCCAGAGGCAGGATCGCCTGCGCCAGGGCGACATGGGCCCATACGCACAGTGCCAGCATCAGTGCAGCTCGCCACAGGTCATTTCCAGGAAGCATTGGCGGCCTCCAAGAAGGTCTCCAGGGATACCAGCGGTGCAGCGACTGCGGTCTCCGTCTCCAGTGTCACCCGCCCCGAGCTTACCAGCTCCTGCCCTGCCCGTCGCAGGGCCTCGGTCACCGCCTGGCGCGGCGGTGCCTCGGCGGGCGTGCTGGTGAAGAAATGGACGTGTGGCCGCAACAGACTGCCCGCGAACTCACACTGCAGGTTGCGACACATCGCCTGCACCCAGGCCACGGTCGGATAGAAGTTGTCCAGCTCGTAGAAACCACACACCGACACCAGGACCACACGCTTGAGCCCTGCCAGTGGTTCACGGCGGGGGTGGCGGCAATGGCCGTCCACCAGCTCGATGCGCGGCACAGCCAGGGGGAGGAAGCGGTCCACGACAGTCTTCAGAGGGCCGGGGACATGGTCCACATAGATCGGCGTTGCCAGCACCAGCGTCTCGCTCTCGGCCACTCGCCGCAGCAGTTCCGCCATGTCGTCGTCTGTAACGGCGCAGGACCCATCTCCAAGCCAGCAGCGGAAGCAGCCGGTGCAGGGCCTCACGTTGAGGCGCCGCACTTCCTGCCGATCCACCGCGGCCCCGGCTGTCTGCAGCCCCTCGAGAAACGGAGCCAGGAACTGGTGGGTGTTGCCGTGAGACCCACGGGGACTGCCGTTTAGAGCCAAAACGCGCACGGGGTGACCTCCTCCGGTCAGTTGCCGACTGGTTTCCATCCGGAGAAGGGAAACCCCTCCCGCACGGCTAACAAACACCGCCCCCCGTGGGGACTGGAGGGACGACAGTGCCAACCTATGACGTCTGCGGTGTCGGCTGCTGTGCGTGGGACTTCGTGTCCGTCGTGGATCGCTATCCGGGTGCCGACGAAAAAGTCAGCCTGCGGGAGCTCAAACAGATGGGGGGCGGCCTGGCGGCCACGGCCATGTCGGCAGTCGTGGCTCTCGGGGGGCGGTCCGCCATCTTCGGCATCGTCGGCGATGATGACTTTGGGGCCAAGATCCTGGACGCCTTCCGCTGCGAGGGTGTCGCCATCCATGGCATGCAAGTGCAGCCCGGTGTCCGTACCCACTTTGCCTTCTGCGTAGCCGAGAGGGGCACCGGTCACCGCGCGATCTTCTACATGAACGGCAGCTACAAGCGCATGGAAGCAGGCGACCTGGACGTCGAGTCAGTGTGCGACTGCCGGGCGCTGCTCATTGACCACCACCATCTCTGGGGGGCCGTGGACGCCGCTCGCCACGCCCGAGAGCGGGGCATCCCCATCGTCGGCGACATTGAGCGCCAGCACGAGGGTGCTCAGGCCTTCCTGGAGACCGTCACCCACCCCATCGTGCCGGAGCGCTTCGTGCAGACCTACACGGGGCAGGAGGACCTGGCCACCGGTGCAGGGGAGTTGCTGGGGATGGGAGCGGAGGTGGTCGTAGTCACCCAGGGCAGTCGCGGCGCCACGGCCTTCACCCGCGATGGCAGCATCCATCAGCCCGCCTTCCATGTTGAGCCGGTCGTGGACACCACGGGCGCGGGCGACGTCTACCACGGAGCCTTTGCCTATGGCTTGGCCCTGGGCTACGACCTGGAGCGCAACCTGGCCTTCGCGGCGGCTGCAGCGGCGCTGTCCTGCCGGGGACTGGGGGGCAGAGGAGCCCTGCCGACCATGGCCGAGGTAGAAGCCCTGCTGCGGAACTCGCCGACCTAGGGAAAAGCCGGGCCGAGACCCGGAGGTCTCGGCCCGACCGCTTGCGTCGGCTTGGCTAACGGCTGTCGGCGACTACGCTCTCGGCATGCAGGGCACCGAGTTGTGCCCAGCGCGGCAGGCGCAGCGTTGTGGTCTGCGTCAGGCGTATGGCCGGGGTCAGGGTGGCCATGATCGGTCCGGCTCCGGGGGCCCAGTAGACCTGGAATCCGCTGATGTCCCCAGGCATAAACCCCGCGCACTCAGAGATGACGCAGTTGTAGTTCGTCCCGCCCGCACTCACCGTGGCAGTCCCCTTGTACTTCATGGTGAAGCTGTGGGAGCCCGTCGAGTGGCCCGTGCAGGTGAAGCTGCAGCTCTTGGACAGGACCGTGGAGTCAAACAGGCCCATCAGCACGCCCGGTGTGAAGGTCGTGATCTCCGGGTCGCGGATCGTCCAGGAACACCTTCTTGCGCCGCACGCAGTAGCTCTGCCCGCCGATGACCTTGATGGTGCCGATGACCTTCACATGGGTCTCCTCCACGCCTCCCACGTAGGACCAGATCTCAAGGGTCATGGTGCCGGCAGTGTTGTCGTAGGCCGCGAACTTCACCTTGATCACCTGGGAATCCAGGCGCAGCAGGCCGGCGACCTTGTAGGTGATGACGGTGCCCGAAGGCGGCAGGTAGTTGGCGATGGGACCGAACTTCGACACCAGAGGCGTCGTGGCGGTGGTTCCCACAGGTGGCTCGATGATGGTGTTGCCGCCGAGGTCAATGACGTCCTGACCTCCGCCACAACCAGCCAGCACGACGAGTGCTACCGGTACAACAGCAAGGACAGCTAGACGCAACATGGGTGACTACCCCCACTGCAGTGATGATGTGGCCGCAAACTCGGCTTCTTTGGGTTTGAGGGTCGGTGCAGATGCGACACTGGTGCCCCTTCTAGCGGCCCCGATGGGCAGCGATGGCCTCTAGCGCCTGGTCCCGCAGGGCCTGGGCTGCCGATTCGTCATCGGCCTCGGCCACCACGCGGATGATCGCTTCGGTGTTGCTGGGACGAACATGCAGCCAGGACCCGTCAGGCCAGACCACACGCAGGCCCTCGGTGAGGTCCACCTGTTCACCACTGTAGGCTTCGCGCAGGGCCATCATCACCGATTGGGCCTCTGCGGCGCTGCAGTCTACCCGCGCCCTGACCACAGCGCCCGGGCGGAAGGAGTCCTTCCATTCGGTGACTGTACCGCCGCGGCGGGCCAGACCCCTGAGGATCAGCGCCATGCCCGCGAAGCTGTCCCGGCAAAGCTGCAAGCGCGGCCAGATTACGCCCCCACTACCCTCGCCGCCCAGTGCCGCGTTGTGCCGCCTCATCGCCTCCACCACGTTGATCTCGCCCACCGGGGTGCGCAGGACCTGACGGCCCTGACGCTCACCGATCTCGTCGATCATTCGACTGGTCGAAAGGGTCGTCACAAACGGTCCTGGTTCGGACGGGTCGGTGGCGTCGCATGCGAACACGAGCGCAAAATCCTCGCCCAAGGCGACACCCGCCTCGGTCACGATGGCCAGTCGGTCAGCGTCCGCGTCCTGGGCGAAGCCGATGTCGGCGCCGTGCTCGCGAACCGCGGCTTCCAGTTGCCCCAGATGCTGCGGAACCGGCTCCGGTGGGCGCGGAAAGCCCCGGTCCCGCGAGTTGTTGATGGCGATCACCTCACAACCCAGACTTCGCAGGAAGGGCTGTGTGAGGCCTGCTGCAGCGCCGTTGCAACAGTCTACAACGACCCGGAAACGCCGTTTCGCTATGAGCTCTTTGTCGGGCCCGACCAGGTCGAGGATCTCGTCCAGATGCTTGCGAGCCGCGCCAGGGTCACTCTCCAGCTTGCCCAGTCGCCCACTGCCAACCAGCGTGTAGTTGGCCTGGTAGTACACGGCCAGGAGTTCCTCGGCCTGGTACGGCCGAAGCATGACACCGTCCCGATGGATGAACTTCAGCGCATTCCACTCCTGGGGATTGTGGCTCGCGGTGATGGCTATGCCGCCGCTGGCGCCAACGCGCCGCACGGTGTGCTGGATTGTGGGAACAGGCGCAATCCCCAGGTCCAGCACATCACAGCCGGTGGCAAGCAAGCCGCCGATGAGGGCATTGCGTGCCATTTCCCCCGACGGACGGGTGTCGCGGCCGACAACGACCGTCCCGCCATCGAGATAGGTCCCGAAGGCCTGGGCAAAGCCGACAAGGAGCTGTGGGGTGAACGACTCCCCGACGACGCCCCGGATGCCCGACACGCCGGTTTTCAGAGTACGAACAGTTGGCATGGCTCTCTCCCGCCCGCGACGCTGGCCCCCTAGATCAGACGCCTGATGGCCGACAGGAACTCGCGCACCAGCCACTCAGACTCGCCTTGTGTGGGGGCCTCCGCGATGACCCGAATGAGCGGTTCGGTGGCCGACACACGCACATAGACCCACCGGTCACGGTTCCGGTACTTGATACCGTCGGCTAGCTCGGTCTGGGCGGGATCAGCCCAGGCCGGCTCGCCCTCTTCACGCAAACGCTCCAGGGCACTGAAGGCGTTGTGGGTCCGACAGGGCAGGGCCGCCTTTGTCATGGCGTAACGCGGCAGGCTGGCGACCACCTCTCGCAGGCTCGTGCGCCCGGCGACCAGTTGCAGGATGTGACCCATGGTGGCGAGGCTGTCGTTGGCATAGTTGATGCGCGGGAAGAGACAGCCGCCGCTGCCCTCACCGGCCACACAGGCCCTCGAGTTCAGTGCCTGCTCGCTGACGTACGCCTGGCCGATGCCGGTGCGAATCACCTCCCGGTCGCCGTGGGCGGCGGCAATATCCTCCACCGCTTGCGTGGTGCAGAGGTTGACCACCACGGGGCCGGGGTCTCCGCGCGAGAGGATCATCTCGGTGGCCAGACAGATCGTCATCTCCTCGCCAGGAGCCGACCCGTCCTCGCATACCACGCCCAGGCGGTCGCCATCGGCATCGAAGGCGAAGCCAGCGTCCGCACCTGTGGCCTGCACCAGCGCGCGGAGTTGGCTGAGGTTCTCTGCCGCCGGCTCCGGCTGGTGCGGGAAGGGCTGATCCGTTTCGGTGTTCATGGCCACCACGCGACACCCGATGCGCTCCAACAGACCAGGGGCGTACTCGGAACAGGCACCGTTCACGCAGTCAACGGCCACCAGCAGGTTGCGGCTGCGGATCAGGTCAGTATCCAGCTCTGCGGCGATGGCGTCCAGGTGCTGCAGGCCCGCCACCACGTCGTGGCTGTAGGGCTTAAGTGCATCCCAGGTGGCTTTGCGGAAATCGCGCTGGTGATAGATGTCCAGCAGCTCGCCCGCCTGCGCCGAGTTGAGGAAGATGCCGTCGGCGCGGATGGGCTTGAGGGCATTCCACTCGGTGGGGTTGTGACCAGCAGTGATCGCTATCCCGCCCACCGCGTCGCTGGTGCGAACGGCCAGCTGCAGGGCCGGCGTGGGGCATACCCCCAGGTCCACCACCTCGCAGCCGGCGGCCAGAAGACCGGCCAACACGCAGTGGTGGACCATCTGGCCGGAGGGGCGCGTGTCACGGCTGATCAGCACGCGTCCCCCTTCGACATAGGTCCCGAAGGCATGGCTGTAGTTGACGATCACATCCGGGGTCAGGCTTTCGCCGATGACCCCGCGGGCGCCACCGATGGCTATGCGTAGCGAGTTCATGGCACTTGCGGCAGTGACGCGCAACCGGGAATGAAGGAGGGCAAGCCGCGGGAGAGGGGAGAGCAGCGATGGCAGTTCAATGGTGCCGCCCTACCGCCGCGCTGCTCACCCGCCGCTGGCCCTCCCTCACCGCTCTTCGCTCACTTGCCTTTCCTCCACTTTCACCCCATCACTGATCGAGATGATATGTGCCCGTCCACCGGCTCGATTGATCGCCTCGGCCACCTCCTCCTGGCGGCCGGGCGCATAGGCAAACATGCAGCCCCCGCACCCAGACCCATTGAGCTTACCCCCCAGGGCCCCCGCCTCCATGGCGGCGTCGATGAGCAGATCGAGTTTGGGGTGAGAGACCGAAATGCCATCACGCAGTTGGCGCTGGTGCTCCAGCAACATGGCGCCCAGTCGCTGCTGGTCCACCGGCTCGTCGCTGGAGAGCATGCGCCGGGCTTCCTGACAGAGATCGCGGTTGATGAAGTTGGCCCGCACCCGCCCCTGCACCCGCGGCGACATCAGCGAGAAATACTGCTCCGCCTCGGCCAGGGGTGTCGTCCGCAGGTCGAAGCCCGGCAGGTGCTGGCGCAGAATGGCCAGGCCTTCCCGGGTGTCATCCCGGGAAGCTCGCAGCGTGCCCGTGGTGTCCTTGGGGACACCCGTGTCGCCCAGGACGAAGCCCTCCAGGCGGGCTGGCAGTCGGGTGGGCGTGATCGGTGGGGCACAGTCTATGTACAGCAGACCCCCCAGAGCCGAGGCGTAGTGGTCCATCATGCCGCCAGGCTCCTTGAACTCCAGCACCTCGGCCTCGTGGGCGAAGCTGGCGATGGACTCCCGGTCCTTGGGCAGGTCGCCCTCCTGCGTATGCAGCAGAAAAGCCGTCCAGGCCACCACGAGCGCTGACGAGCTGGAGGTTCCGGCGTTGATGGGGATGGTCCCCCGGACGGTGCAGTCAAAGCCGTGGGTCAGCCGCAGGCCGCGCCGGTGCAGCACGTTGGTGGCCGACCGGATGTAGTCACGCTTGTGTCGGTATTCAACCTCGCAGTCACAGGCGAAGTAGTCCATCTCCTGCAGGTCCGGCAAGTCCAGCACGAAACGGGTGTCGGCACGGGGGCGGCACTCGAGGGTTATGGTCAGGTCAATCGGAGCGGCGATCACGGCCAACTCCAGGAAATCCTGGTGTTCCCCGAACAGACAGATACGCCCGGGCGCCGTGACGATGGTCTCGGTCATCAACCGCATGGCTCCTGCGAGGTGGATAGCCGGAGTCTACGCGACCCTCGGATGGGAGTCAAGCCGCAGGCAGCGGGGCTGCCCGAGCGTGTTCACCATCCGCATACACCCGGCCTCCTGCACCAACCTGCTGGCCCTTGCCTTTTGCTCCGTCCAACCCTATAATGGGCCGACACCCATTGCAGGGCCTGTCGAGTAGCATCCGCCGGCCATCTGGCCGGTTTCATTTTGCGTGTTGGCGGGAGGGCAGGCCACGCTGTCTGCCCCACTCACCCACGATCGAGGCGATGTTGCATGTGCGGAATCGTTGGCTATGTCGGGAAGCGTCGCGCCACGGATATTTGTGTCGCCGGCCTGCGACGTCTGGAGTACCGGGGGTATGACTCGGCGGGCGTCGCCGTCATCGGCCCGGACGGGCAACTCAAGCTGACCCGCGTCGTCGGCAAGCTGGACAACCTGGACAAAGAGCTCAGCGCCAACCCCCTGGAGGGCGGCCTGGGCATCGGTCACACCCGTTGGGCCACCCACGGCAAGCCCTCGGTGCAAAACTCTCACCCGCACCTGTCCTGCGACGGCCGCATCGCCGTCGTTCACAACGGCATCATTGAGAACTACCAGGAGCTGCGGGCGGAGCTGGAGGCCGAGGGGCATGTCTTTCGGTCTCAGACCGACACCGAAGTCATGTCCCATCTGGTGGAGAAGTACTACCAGCAGTCCGAGGGAAAAGCGGCTGACTTGCGGGCCGCCGTCGTCGAGGCCGTCCATCGCTTGCGCGGGGCCTTCGCCTTTGGGATCATCGCTGCCGACAGCCCCGGCCAGCTCGTCGCTGTCCGCCGCCGCAGCCCGCTGGTGGTAGGTATCGGCGAGGGGGAGAACTACATCGCTTCCGACATGCCGGCTATCCGCTCCGAGACCGACCGCGTCTACGTCATTGACGACGACGAGGTCGCCCTCATCACCGAAGACAGCATCGAGCTTACTGACCTCAACTTGCAGCCCATCACCAAGGATGTCTACGTCATCCCGTGGCCTGCTGACGCCGCCGGCAAGGGCGAGCACAAGCACTTCATGCACAAGGAGATCCACGAGCAGCCCGACGCCATCTATGCCTGTCTGGCTGGCCGCCTGACCTCCCCTGACGAGCCGGTGAAGCTGGAGGGCCTCAACCTCACCGAGGACGAGATCAAGCGCATCCGCAAGGTCGTCTTCACCGCCTGCGGCACCGCCTACCACTCCGGCGTCGTGGGTCGGTTCGTCATGGAGAAGCTGGCCAAGATCCCGTCCGAGGCCGATCTGGCCCCTGAGCTGCGCAGCCGTAGCCCCATTGTACTGGAAGACACCCTCGTCATCGCCGTGACGCAATCCGGCGAGACCATGGACACTCTCCTGGCTCTGCGCGACATGCGCGAGAAGGGCGCCAAGGTCATATCGGTGGTCAACGTGGTGGACAGCACCATCGCCCGGGAGAGCGATGGGGTGGTCTACATTCAGGCAGGCCCCGAGATCGGGGTGGCCTCCACCAAGGCCTATACGCTGCAGATCCTGACCATCGAGCTGATCGCGTTGTACTTCGCAGAAGTGCGCGGCGCGGCACCGGCCGAAGAGTTGCGGGCCATGAAGGAAGCGCTGTTGGCCTGCCCCCAGCACGCCGAGGAGCTGCTCAAGCGCGAGGACAGCATCATCGCCATCGCCCGGAAGTACTACGATCTGCGCCGCGACCAGTGGGCCAAGCACGGGGTCGTCATTGACAACGGCGACCAGAGAGCGGCAGAGAAGGGCTGGTGGTCCACCACCTTCCGGCGCGATGCCATGCGCCCCAACAGCCTATACCTGGCGCGCGGCGTCAACCTGGCCTCGGCCATGGAGGGCGCGCTCAAGCTCAAGGAGATCAGCTACATCCACGCCGAGGGCTACAGCGCCGGCGAGATGAAGCACGGTCCCATCGCCCTGGTGGAGCCCTCGCTGTTCACTGTGGCCATCGCTGTGGACGGTGAAGTCAAGGACCAGATGGTCGCCAACATCATGGAGATTAAGGCTCGCAGCGGCCCGGTCATCGCCGTGGCGACCGACGGTGATACCCAGATCGAGAGCACCGGCGTGGACCCCAACGCCAGCCCCGAGGACGTGGCCAGCCAGCCCAATGACATGATCTGGATCCCGCGGTGTCCCGAGCTGGTCAGCCCGATCCTCGTGGCCATCCCGCTGCAACTGCTGGCCTACCACATGGCCGACCTGCGCGGCGAGCACATTGACCAGCCCCGCAACCTCGCCAAAACCGTGACGGTGGAGTAGCCCCCGCCTCCCCGAGAGGCCGGCCCTGACCGGCCTGCAGTCAGAGCACACAACAGCGGCCCGCCTCGAAATGAGGCGGGCCGCTTCAGTCTGCGGCTCAGAGTCCTAACCTGCCCGCTGCTTGATGTCCAGGAGCCGCTTCATCACGTCCGACAGGTCGTCTCGCGTGCCGGCGACCCCGAAGCTGTCGTGCAGGCGCTTATAAAGCGCGTAGAGCTCGGCGTAGACCGCGTGGGCCGCCGGGTTGGGCTTGTAGCTGACTGGCTTGACACCCGTCATCGCGGCCTGGGCCGACTCCGCATCGGCATAGCCACCCGCCTCGGGTCCGGCAACGACCGCCCCGAAAATGCACGACCCCAGGGCGCACGTCTGTACCGCCCGCGACACGAAGAGCTCCTGCCCGGTCACATCGGCATAGACCTGCATGAAGAAGGGGTTCTTCTCAGCGATGCCACCGCAGCAGACGATGCGCTCGATGGGTACGCCGTATTCGCGCAGGCGGTTGTGGATGGTCAGGGCGCCGAAGGCCGTGGCCTCGATGAGCGCCCGGTAGATCTCGGCGCGACTGGTGTGCAGCGTCTGCCCCAGCAGGAGCCCGGTGAGACGTGCGTCTACCAGAATAGTGCGATTGCCGTTATTCCAGTCCAGGGCCAGCAGTCCGCTCTGGCCAGGCTTCAGGGCCGCCGCCTTGGCCGTCAGGACCTCATGCAGGCTCGCGTCGCCCTCGCAGACCTCACTGACAAACCAGTTGAAGATGTCGCCCACCGCTGACTGCCCGGCCTCGATGCCGTAGTAACCCGGCAGCACGGAGCCGTCCACTATGCCACAGACGCCCGGGATGTCCAGCGGCTCCCCTGTCTTCGCGGCCACAGTGATGTCGCAGGTGGAGGTCCCCAGGATTTTCACCAGCGTCCCCACGCCCACGCCCGAGGCCACGCCGCCGTAATGGGCGTCGAAGGCCCCGACCGCCACGGGAATCCCCGCCGGCAGGCCGGTCTTCTCCGCCCATTCGGGGCAGAGTCTCCCGGCGCAGACATCGGAGGCGTGGGCCTGCCTGTAGAGCCGTCCGCGCAGGTCGGCCAGTTGTGGGTCCAGCAGCGCCAGAAACTCGGCGTCGGGCAGGCCGCCCCACTCCTCGCAATACATGGCCTTGTGCCCGGCGGCGCAGACGCTGCGCTTGAGTGTCGCGGGGTTCGTGTCACCCACCAGCACAGCGGGGATGTAGTCACAGAACTCCACCCAGCTATGGGCCGCCGCGAAGACCTCGGGGGCGACGTTGCGACAGTGCCAGATCTTGGACCAGAACCATTCAGAGCTGTACGTTCCCCCCGACTTGGCAAGATACTGGGGGCGATGCTCGGCAGCCAGTTCCGTGATCCGCTCCGCCTCGGCCATGGACGAATGGTCCTTCCACAGCCAGGCCATGGCGTCCGGATTGTCGGCAAACTCGGGCTTCAGGGCCAGCGGCGTGCCCGCGGCATCCACCGGAATCGGCGTGGAGCCGGTAGTATCCACGCCGACGCCGATGACCTGCTCAGGCGCGAAGCCAGGCACGGATGCAGCCTTCGCCAGGGCCTCCCGCACACATGCCACCAGGCCCTCGTGGTAATCGGCAGGATGTTGGCGAGCGACGTGCGGGTTGTTCGGGTCGCCGATGACGCCGGCCTCGCCGCGCTGGTAGTCAGCCACGGCCGTGGCGACCTCCTCGCCGGTCGCCACGTTAGCGATCAACGCACGCACCGAGTTGGTGCCGAAATCCAGGCCGATGGTATAGCGTTCACTAGCCAAGGGGATACCTCCCTCCGCGAGTCGGGTGCGGGGCACATCGCAAGAGCGCGCGAGGTGATTTCGCTGGGGTCTGAACGGAGACCTGCCGACCGGCTACTCCACAACGTCGCCGATCAGCATCAGGCTGCCAACGCGCAGAACCGTGCCGTCATACTTCGCCGGGTCGAAGCCGGGCTTGGTCCTCTCCACGTCGGTGACGCTACGGCGGTCTGGCTGCTCGGGATGGACCTCGACCGTCAGTTCGTGGACCGTGTCTGCCAGCCCGTCAGCGATGGGCAGTGTGGCCAGGCGGTGGTAGCTGCAGAAGCTGTCGAAGCGCGGTACCGGGCCAGTGGTCTTGCCATCCAGCGTCACCATGACTTGCGCGCCGTCGGGGCCGAGGATGTCGTAGAGCTGGATAGCTGTGCCCCGGAAGCGCACGTGGAGTCTTTCACCTGGCCGGTCAGCCTGCCACATCTCGGGCATGCGGTCGGCGAAGGCGCGCGCCACGCCATCGGTCGCGTCCAGCTTGCGCCAGCCGGGGCTCAGCATGGCTGGCTGCAAGGGGACCAGCTTCGCGCCCTCCCAGTTGTCCGCAATGAAGGGCGGCTTCAGGTCATGGGGGGCGGGCGCCGCCACCGTCGCCATCTGCTCCAGCGCCTCGGCGATGAGGTCCGCGTAGACCCGGTGGGCCTCGTCCAGGGGATGGACCCCATCATCGGAGAACTTGATGATCCCGGCGGGCACCGGCAGCGGCTGGCCTTGGGCGTCCCGCCCGGGGACATAGACCAGTCTCCCCGCTTCGGCGAGCTGCACGGTCTTCAGGGCGACGTTGACCGAGGGCAGGCCATAGTACTCGGCGATCATCTCATCAGCCGAGGCAGCCGGGGGACAGAAGCCCTGCCGGAGGTCGGTCTCGTACCCGACCCGGAAGGTGTAGATGAAGCAGAAGTCAATGCTCGGGTCCTGTCTCCACGCCTGGCGCAGGAAGCCGTCAAAGGCGCGCCAGATGCGCTCGGGCGGGGCTCCGCCGTCGTTGACCGAGAACTCGACGAACACCAGGTCGGGCTGGTGGGCCAGCACGTCTTGTTGGAAGCGGTACACGCCGAGGTCTGAGCCCGTGCCGCCGATGGCCGCGTTGATTTCGACCACCTTGGCCTGAGGGTACTTGCTCTGCAGCCACTGCAGCGTCTTGACGCGCCAGCCGGCGGCAGCCGTGATGCTGCCGCCAAAGTAGGCCACCCGCACCTCGCCGCCCTGACGCAGCTTCGTCAGGGCATTGCCCAGACCGTTCCGAGCCTGGACGAGTCGCGCCGGCTGGGGTGCATACAGGGGCTGTCCGAAGACGCTGGCTGCACCCATCATTGCCATCGCAATTGCCGGGGTCACTCGGTACATGGGGTGTTGGTTGCCGCCCGTGAGGTCTGCCCTGACAGACCGGCCTGGATAGCCGCCGGGAAATGCTAACCGGCTGCCACTGCGGCCTCGGCCCTGGCCAAGGCCTCGCGGATCTGGTCCCGGGTGAACGGCTTCTGCAGTACGGCCACAAAGCCGTGAAAGTCACTGACATCAACATCCCAGCCGGTGATGAGCACACACTGGATGTGCGGCTGGAGCGTGCGGGCCCGCTCAGCCAGATCGGGCCCGGAGATGTGCTCCATCCCGTAGTCGGTGACGAGCACGTCGAAATGGTTGTGCTGCAGTTGCTGTATCGCCTCTTCGCCTGTGGACGCCACGGTGGCCTCGTGGCCCAGGCGGTTCATTGCACGTGACATGTAGTCGCGGATGTCGTCCATGTCATCCACGATGAGGACCTTCATCTTGTCCATTGGCTTTTCCTCGTCTCTGGCGATAGCCGGTTGGTCGTCCAGCTCCCGGGCTGCTGGCAGAGTGATGCGAAAGGTGGTGCCGACGCCGAGCTCCGACTCGACCTCGATGGTACCGCCATGTCTGAGTATGATACCACGGATCACGGCCAGGCCCAGCCCCGAGTTGTCGGCCCCTTTGGTACTGAAGAAGGGCTGGAAGATCTGGGCCTGCGTCTCCTCCGACATGCCGATGCCGTTGTCGCTGACACAGAACTCCACCGTGTCCTCGGTAGCGCTGCCCGTGACCCGGATGGTGCCTCCCTCGGGCATGGCCTCACAAGCGTTGACAATCAGGTTGGTGAGGACGTTCCCCATCTCACCGGAACTGGCATGGACCTTGATGCGTTCCGGAACCTCGTTGATCACGTTGATGACGAGGCCCTGGCGTTGGGCGGCATCGCGCCAGCGCGGCCGCAGGGTGAAGATCACGTCCTCCGTCAACTGGCGCAGGTCAAAGTCCTGACGGTCCAGTTCGGTGCGGGCTTGTGCGAAGCGCTGGATGCGGCGAACGGTCTCGGCGCCACGCTTGGCGGCGGACATGATCGCCTCCAGCGACCGCTCCTTCTCGGGGTCCGTCTCGTCCATGAGCATGAGGTCCGCCGGTCCCACGATGCCGGCCAGCATGTTGTTCAGATCGTGGGCGACTCCGCCGGCGATCTCGCCCAGCGACCGCAGACGCTCGGTGACTGTGGCTTGGCGCTCCAGCAGGCGCTGCTGCGTCACGTCCAGGCCGATGACCACGTAACCGGTGATCGCCCCGTCAGGCCCGGACTCCGCTACCCAACGCCAGGCAATGATCAGGTCGTCGCCGGCACGGTTCTGCCAGGTTGTCTCCGCCTCGCCCCGGCGCTGGGTACGCATGGCCTGGACCATCTGGGCTGTTTCTTCCATCCGTTCAGCCGCAGTGAACTGCTCCCAGAACGGGCGCCCCTTGAGCTCCTCCAGGCTGTAACCCGTCAGCTCCTCTCCGGTTGAGTTGATGAGAACTACTCTCGCCTCGGCATCCAGCACCATGATGATGGCGTCGGCCGTGCTGATGATGTTGTCTGAGAAGTCGCGCTCCCGACGCACCTGCATCTGGGCCTCCACCAGTTCGGTGACATCCAGCAGATTGGCTACCACCGCCGGCTTGCCCCAGTACTCGGCCTCGGCCACGGCCACCTGGCACCAGCGCGGTTGCCCCTTGAGTGGGCGGAAGAGCAGTTGTTCCGGCGCTACCATGCCCCGGACCAGGGAGCGGCGTCGTGCCAGTTGAACCTGAAGGGCCTGTCTGGCCTCTTCGTCGAAGAAGTCCCAGAGCGAAAGCCCAAACACGTCTCCCCGCGGCGCGTGAACCATCTCCACGAAGTGTGGGTTGGCGTACACCAGATGGCCGTCCTGCTGGATCACGATGCCGGTGGCGGAGCTCTCTCCCAGGGCACGGAACTGTTCTTCGCGCTCGCGCAAATCGGCGCGGGCACGTTCCGCACTGATCAGCATCTGGTCGGCCTTGCGCAGCGCCTCGCGCATCTGGGTCAGCGTTACGTGTAGCAGCGTGAACACCAGCGCATAGAGCAGCAGGCAGGCGCTGGCCACCAGAGGCACAGTGTTATCAGCGGGGTCGCCAGGGAACGTCCAGTAAGCCACCGCGAACATCACGGTGGCTCCTCCGGCCACGCCGACGGCCGGCCAACTGCCCAGCAGCACCTGGCTCATCACGATCGGCACCAGGTACAGCGGCGCGAGGACCCCAAAGTACACCGCGGGGCTGATGAGGGCAGTGAGAGCCGCCTTGACGGCCAGCGAGCCGATCAGCAGCCACGCGGCCCACGTGTACTGGCCACGCTGGACCACGATGGCCGCGGCCCAGGCCCCAAGGCCACAGACCACCGAGAGGTATGCATCCGCCAGCAGCAACAGCCGATCGTCGCGGCCCTGTGCCGCGCTCGCCAACTCAAACACCGCCACCAGTACCATGACCAGCGAGAAGGTGGAAGCAACGACGCGCAACATCGGGCTGCGACGGTCGGTGCTCTCCGACCGGTGGTTCGGGGGTGTACTCCCGGATGCGCTCGATCTCATGTTTCCAGAATCTCCCCGCATGCACGCCGGTGGCTTGCCGCCACCCACCCCCGGGGGCAGTGTGTGACCCGCGCGGTCAGCGGTCTCGTCCACAGAGCTGGCACCTCTGTAGCTGACCCGCGCCAGAGCTGTCTTGCCGTGTCCGGCCCGATCAGAAGCCGGCGTCAGCGAACACGAGACGCTCAGCGGCTTCGGCTCTAGCAGCCGTCGCGGCGCGTTCCCGTGGACTGTCCGCCCGCCTGCGCCATCTTCACGACCCGAGCATCCTACCCGCCTGTCCCGTCCCCGACAGACCCAGGAAGGCGGCTGATTGCCTCCCTGACATGATACCCGGTTAGGGACCTGAGTCAACAGACAGGCGCAACTTGGCCCTCAGAGTTGCTCAAGAGTTGGCAGGTTATCCGGCGCCAGCCGGCCATTTGGGCAGCGATGGGGAGATCTGATGCTCCAAAGGGCCGCTCAGGCCTCTCATGCGCGTCATTGGAATGATAACAAGGCTATACAATACACTCACGATCAGCTCAAGCCCCCGCCCTACCGCAACGAAGCCTTGGCCGCAACCGTGACGGCGTTCGTCGCGGTCTTGGAGGTCTGGCAGGGCACCCGGCGAAATCCGGGGTAGCGTCAGAGGAGGTCTGCTGTGTGACCGCTCATCGCTGCTCCCTGGCGCGGGCGCAACGGTCGATACTCCACAGGAGGTGCAGCTCCTTGCCGATGAGCGATGTCTCTGCCCGTGATGCGCTACAACTGCCCGATGGGCAGAGGGCAGGTGTCGCTGTCCCCTCGTTGCCGGCCGCTACCTGCCGCGCGCTCCTTACCGCCTTCATCCTCGCCCTGCTCATCGCTGCCTGGAACAAGCAAGCCGAGCTGGTGACTCTGACCAGCCAGATTACCGAAAGCACGCCGGCCATCGCCGCCGTCCTGGTGCTTTTCCTGATGTTGGGGGCCGGTGGCGCGGTGGGTCGCCTGACCCAGGCTGCGTCCTTGAGGGAACACCCGTCGCGTCTGGCCCAGTGGGCACGCCACCTGGTGTTCACGCGGGGCGAGATGCTTGTCGTGTTCTACTTCCTGGCCATCGTCTGCTCCATGCCCGGGGTTGGTCTCTTCCGCACCTTCATGCCATGTCTGTCGGTGGTCCAGTACTTTGGGATGCCCTCCAACCATCTGGCAGAAATGGCCCAGGACATTCCCTGGCAATGGGCACCCAACGATCCGGAGGTCATGCGCGTATTCTGGGAGGGAGGCGACCGCGCCGTTCCCACTCTGGGGGTTGAGGGGGTTCCCCTGCTGGGCCCCCTGCTGGAGGGCGCCTTTCACTTCCTGGCTGCGCCGGCCATCATTGACTGGCGGCACTGGCTGGTGCCCTTCCTGGTCTGGAGCTTCTACCTCAGTGCCTACTTCGTGACAGCCTTCTGCCTCATCACCCTCTTCCGCCGCCATTGGGAGGAGGACGAGAGGCTCAGCTACCCGGTCTCCAGCCTGGCCGTGGAGATGATTCGGCCCGAGGGCAGCTTGCTGTCGGGCCAAAGCTTCTTCCGCGATCCCGTCGTCTGGACGGGCTTCAGCCTGGCGGTCATCTACAACGTAACCAATGCGATCAAAGTCTGGAATCCGTCGGTCCCCGCCCTTGGCATCCATTACCCGCTGGGGCAGTTCTTCACCGAGTCGCCCTGGGACACCATGCAGGGCTTTGCCATCTTCTACAAACCGGAGCTGCTCGGTCTGGGTTACCTGGTGCCGATGGATGTGCTGTTCTCGATCTGGTTCTTCACAGTCTTCATGTGGATCGTGCGACCGGTGGCCAAGATTGTCGGTTACCAGCCCTCCGGCTTCCCCTTCATGACCAACCAGGGGGTGGGGGCCTTTCTGCTCCTGGGCGTCTACTTCATCTGGTCAGCCCGGGGCCGGCTGCAGGAGGTGGCCCGCAAAGCGTTTGCCGGTGACCAGGCGGTGGATGATAGTCAGGAACCGCTGAGTTACCGCTTCTCGGCGCTGACTGTTCTGCTCGGCTTGGCCGTCATTTTCGGCATGCCCATCGCCTTTGGCGTGGTGACCTGGCACGCGGTGATGTACTTCACGATCATGATGCTGACGCTCATCGTGTACTGCCACAACCGGGCGGAGATGGGCTTCCCGGTGGTCTGGGGATACCCGCTCTACAAGCAGCGCGAGACCATGATCAACCTGCTGGGCAGCGCGGCCTTCATGCCGGGAGGGAGCACCAAGTCCCTGACGCTGCTGAGCATGTTTGGCTGGCTGCAACGCACCGTCAACCAGGCCATTACCAGCACCGGTGTCGAGGGCTACGTAGCGGCCAGCAAGCTCGGCGAGAGCCGGCGGGTGCTGGCAAAGGTCGTCGTCGGCGCGCTGGTCTTCGGCCTGGTCCTGGCCTTCCTGGTCAACCTCTCGGCCTACTATGAATACGGCGGGCTCGTGCTTTCCAGCGCCGGCGGCAACGAGGGGGGACAGATGACCCAGGAGGTCCTGGGGCAGTTCACTCCCATCTCCCAGTGGGTGGACACCCCTGAGGGCCCTAACCGGCTCAAGACCGGCTATACGGTCTTTGGGGCGATACTGGCCCTGGCCATGGTCATCGGACGCCGCGCCTGGGTCCGCTTCCCCTTCCACCCGGGCGGCTACGCGCTGGCGCTATGCCACGAGGGACCCTACATGTGGTTTGCGGCCTTCCTGATCTGGGGTGTGAAATGGGCCACCCTGCACCTCGGGGGAGTGAAGGCCTACCGTCGCATCGCGCCCGGCTTCCTGGCCTTCACACTGGGTCACTTCTTCTCGGTCGGGGTCTGGAGCCTGATCGGCCTGTACGCCGGGGAGTTCGTGCGACGGTATACCGTCTGGTTCATCTGAGCGCGCCACCTCCCCCCGCCCCCCTCGGTGGCGTGGAGGGGAGCGGGGGACTGCCTCCGTCTAAAGGGAATCCACCATCAGGTCCTCTATCGCCTGCGCCAAGGTGGCGTCGTCCACAGCCGGAGTCAGGTGGCAGTGCTGCGGCGTGGCTCCCGCCGCTGGCACCCACTCGTGGTCACCGGTAGCCTTGTCAAAGCGGCAGCGGTACCCCCAGCGCTCCCTGAACATCCCGTCCGCTCCGCGCACGGCATAGAGTGCCGCCAACTGATCCCAGCTTGATCGGCTTCCACTCGGAGCCCCAAGCCAGATCTGGTAGGCCCGGCGCAGCGGATGGTCCTCCGGCGCGGCGCCGATGAAGCGGGCGCCGGTCAGCACCGTTTCCCCCCATTCGCTGACCACCACCGGGGTCGGCCAGCGCTCGAGCACGAGGTGCGTCGCCGGGCGGTCCATGGCCCAGTTGAAGACGTCGCGCCCGCGCGGGAAGCTGCCGATGGCCATGGTCACTAGCCGGGCCACCTTCCGCGTTACCAGTTCCTGGCCCGGCAAGGGGCTGTGCTCATCGGGTCCGGACTGCAGAAGCTGGGCCAGGGCCGTAAGCATCCCGATGGCGCAGATGGTCACGCTCCCATCGGGTTGCTCTGCCAGGAGGCGCCGGTAGAGCGCCACAGCCTCCTCGGGCCGTACGGTTCCGTGCGCCGCCTCCCACGAACGCCCGATGTCCTCATTGTAGACATGCACCGCGCCCTGCGCCCGAGCGGCGCGGTACGCGGCATGGGCAGGGTTGGTCTCCCAGTCCGGTACCGCAACCAGCCCCACCGGTATGTCCGCGCGGCCATACCAGGCGTTAGCAGCATGCACACACGCCGCACACCAATGCACCGGCACACTGCAGACGACGCCGAGCAGCTCCACCTCGCCTCGGCGCATCAGCCCATGCAACATGGCGAGGGTCCCGGCGTCGTCGCAGTCCGTATCAATGTCGGTGTCGAGTATGAGCCGGCAATCCACGGCTTGGCCCCTCCTACGGGCCAGTCATTCCTCGAAGTCGCCCATTGCCATCTGCATGAGCACGGTGCTCCACTCGGAGCGGATGGTACCGAAGACCGTGATGTCATCCTCGGTGCTGTAGAAGTCATTGCCAACGGCGGTGACGCTGATCCGCAGGATGTCCTCGTCGCCGAAGACCTTCGGCGGCACGATGCAGCTGGTGGCATCACCCGGCAGCAGGATGCCGGCCTCCAGGTCGTCGCTGATGGTGGTCTCCTGGCGGTAGCCGTAGCGGACGCGCATCGGTGGCTCATCGCGCGTGCTGACCCAGCAGGTCATGTCCATTCTCATGTCGTTCTGGCCAGCCATCTCCATCTTCTGGCCGTTGACGTGGACGATATAACCCCGGGCGCCAGCGACCGGCTCCCACTCCAGAGTGAAGCCCTCCGCCGGCACAACCTCGGAAAAGTCTTCGGGCGCCGTGACCTTCAGCGGTGGCAGGAAACCCGACATCACCGCTGTGCCACCGGTGTTCAGCACATAGTCACCCCGTCCGATAACGTTCTCTGGTAGCTTGCTCTCCTGTCCGTAGGCTTCGGGCTCCGGTGCCAACGAGATACGTTCCAAATCCGGCATGGCCATCGCCCCCATCGCGCCCTCCGGCTCCGGCATCTGAGCCGAGTCGAAGGTGTCAGTGATGGGGCCCCTGGCTATCTCGGGGTGCCAGTACAGCTTGGTCGTCAGTACCATGCGCCCTTTGGGCTGCGTCGCCGGCTCCTCGTCGCCCTCTTCACCACCGGTGGCGGTGACCGGCTTGGGCACCTCCAACACGAGCCTGTCCTGGGGGAGCTTCAGGTCGCCCGGTACCGTGACAAAGATCGGGTCAACGGCCTTGGTAGGATACACGGCTCGGCCGGTGATCTCACGACGCGGTTTTCCGGCCTGTTCGCCCCCCATGCCAGGAAGCCCGGGGATGTTGGGCAGGCCGGGAATGTTGCCCAGGTCCGGCATCCCCGGGATCTTCATCGGCATATCCACCACAGTGGAAAGCGTCAGGTAGAACGTCTTCGTTCTCTCCTGCTGGGCGTAACCGACGACAGCCAACGCCATCGTCGCAAGAACAGCCAACAGCACGAGCACGTGTCCACGTTGCACAATGTATCGCCCCTTTCGGCGATGGGGTATCAGCCTCGGTACTCCTGCACCCATGGCGTTCGCCGCCACAGCAATGTGCTCCTGCCGATGAAGGTGCGGGTGCCACGCATCAGGAATAGGTCACTTCCTGACATCCATCCTCCCAGGAGCGAACTACTCCCATGCCCACCACCATGACCAGCATCGAGCGCATGACCCGGGTGCTTAACCGCCAGCCCGTGGACCAGACCCCGATTGCCGTCAGTCCATGGGGCGCTACCATCAACCGCTGGCGTGAGGAGGGCCATATCGGGCCCGAGGAGGATGTCCAGGAGCATTTTGGGCAGGATCTTCGCACGGGCGGGTGGCTGAACTCAGTCGCTGACCTGGACTTCGTGCCCGTCACACTGGAAGAGGATGATGAGACCATCCTCCAGAAAGACGGCAACGGCGCCATGCTGCGCCGGCACAAGCTTCACGACAGCACTCCCGAGCACGTGGACTTCACCGTGAAGGATCGCCTGGGCTGGGAGGAGCTCATCAAGCCGCGGCTGGTGGACGTGGACCGCCGCCGCATCCCCTTTGAGGGTTACCGCGAGGCCAAGCGTTTCGCCGCGGAGAAGGAGCGCTTCTTCTGCTGGGCTGGCGTGGCCCCCTTTGAGCAGATGCACCCCGTCTGCGGCCATGAGTACATGCTTCTGGGCATGGCCATGGACCCGGACTGGGTCAAGGACATGGTGCAGACCTTTGCCAGCATGACCATCAACCACCTGGAGGTGCTCTTCGCCGAAGAGGGGGCACCGGACGGCTTCTTCTTCTATGAGGACATGGGCTTCAAGCACAAGCCCTTCATGTCCCCCGCCATGTATGGTGAGATTGTCCAGCCTGGTCACGCACGGCTGTTTGATTACGCCCACAGCCTTGGCTGCAAGGTCATCGTACACTCCTGTGGGTATGTCGAACCTCTGGTGCCGGGGTTGATCGAGGCTGGCATGGACTGCCTGCAGGCCATGGAAGTGAAGGCCGGTATGGACTTGCCCACGCTCTTCCGACGCTTCGGGGACCGGATAAGCTTCTTCGGCGGCGTGGATGTCCGCTGTCTCATCAGCAATGACCGCGCCCTCATTGACGAGGAGATGGACCGCAAGATCCTGCCGGTGGTGCAGGGGGGCGGTGGCTACATCCTGCATTCCGACCACTCCGAGCCACCGGAGGTCAACTACGAAACGATGAAGTACTTCGTCGAACGGGGGAGGACGCTGGGTAGGTAGACAGGAGTACTCCAGACCGCTAGTGACGTCGCTTCACCACAAACTCCACCAGGGCCTCCCAAACCTCGCGGTTCGGGAGGCCTTTGGCTGACTGGAGGGCACGGGCCCCGAAGAGCTCGGCGCGTTCCCGGGCCGCAGCCAACCCCAGCAGGCCCGGATAGGTGGCCTTGCCCGCAGCGGCGTCAGCGCCAACCGGCTTGCCGGTGGAGGCAGTGTCGCCGTCCACGTCCAGCAAGTCGTCCGTGATCTGGAAAAGCAGGCCCAGGGCCTCGGCGTATTCGCTCAGTCGCGCTAACTGATCGTCCGGCGCACCGGCCAGGACCGCGCCCGACCGCGACGAGCAGATGATGAGCTTAGCCGTCTTGTTGAGGTGGATGAACTCGAGTTCTGACTCTGTGCAGGGCCGTCCCTCAGTCTCAATGTCCAGCGCCTCGCCCACCACCAGCCCCCGCACTCCAGTATACTCCGCCAGTTCCCGCACGCACCGCAGAACCCGCTCAGGTGCAATGTCGGGCTCCTCTGCCTGGCGCGTCAGACATTCGAAGGCGCCGATGATCAGGGCATCGCCGGCCAGCAGCGCTGTGGCTTCGTCGAACTCCACATGACAGGCTGCTCGGCCGTGCCGTAGGTCGCTGTCGTCCACACAGGGCATGTCATCGTGCACCAGCGTGGCGCAGTGGAGCATCTCAAGCCCACAAGCAGTGGGAAGCACTGTCTCGGGGCGAAGGCCGAAGGCACGTGCGGCCTCCATGCACAGAAACGGCCGCAGCCGCTTGCCACCGCTCAGAGCGTGGCGCATGGCGGCCACCAGTCGGGTCGGAACCTCACCGTCGGCGGGGAGGAAGCGCTCGAGGGCGGGATCAACCCGCTCACGACACACGGCGAGGCGCTGCTCGAGGGTCACAGCCGGTGACGCTCCTTGGATCTTCAGGCAGGAGACGGTGGCGCCGTCCCCACCAGCACCCGTTTGGGTTGCGGGGCCAGGACCACCTCTTCGCTGAGCACCCTGCGGCTGACCTCGCGCTCATTGTGCATCGTGACCTCGCACCGCACACGCTTCTTGCCGGGCTGACCGGGGTGCTGCACTTTCGTCTGCCCCTGCGGGAGCTTGTCGCTGCGCACGCGGCTGACAGGGGGGGGAATCAGCTCCGTGCAGGCGGTCTCCTTGATCGTGACGACCGTCAGGCCGACGCCAGGACCCAGGACAGTGAGTTTCTGCCCTACCCGCAGGGTGGTCCCCTTCAGGCCTGGGTTGAGCCGATAAAGGTCGGCCAGCCTCATCTGCTGCGCCTCGGCTATCCGTTCCGGATAATCCCCAGGCTTCACCGTGTAAGCCCTGGGCGTCGCGCGGGCCTGCGAAAGCCTCTCCACGCCCTGCAGGATCTCGCTTACGATCTCGCCCGGCGGCACCGTGACCGAACGCAGAACCGGCTCCGGCTTCAGTCGCGTGGCTTTGACCACCGCGTCGGTCTGGGACGCATAGCGGGCCTTGAGCTTGTTCAGGATGTCAGTTGCCACGCTCTCGTTCGGCACTACCAGCAACCGTGTCCCGTTGGCCTCAATGGCACAAGCCTCGACGACTACCGTCAGCTTGGGCCGCAAGGCCTTTACGGCCTGACCGACGCTGAGGATCTCGGCGCCGTCCACGGGCCGCGTCGCATCCTCCCACTTCTCGCGGAAGGTGGCTACCCCCTCGAAGCCCTTGCGCCCCTCAGCCAGCAGGCGCTCCCGCACGGCTGCTGCCGCGCGCTCGTTCTTGACCATCGCCACTACGGTGTCATTGACGAGAATGGCCCGTCCAAACCGAGGCGTTTTGCCGAAGAGCAGAACGCCCAGCAAGATCACGATGATCCCGCCAGCGAGGCCCAGCCCGATGCGCTGCACGTGAACCACGTGTTCCAGGCGTGCCAGCTTGCGTTCCAGTTGTCGGGGGTCGTCCATGGCTTTCTCCCGGGTCGTCCCCAGTGGTACCAACGGACCGACTGGCGACCCCCAATCGCCCAGCCGAGACACAGCGACCCACTCAGGTGCGCCAATCAACGTCAGCCCGTCCGGCAGCAGCCAGGCCCGGACCTCAGAGAGCTACTTGATCCCCATCTTCTCCTTGAGAACACCAAGGGCAAGCCCGACCTGCTTCTCGTGCCATTCCTTGAACTTGAGGTCTGTGTCGTTGGGATCGGGTTCTGGGAACGCCCGGTCCGGTTTGACGCCCGGGTTTCCCTCCGCGTCCTTTTCGCCGATATCGCGTTTCTTTGGCGTCAGGTACAGCGCCGTTGTCAGGAACAGGGCCGAGTCGTCCTGCAGCTCCATAATCGTCTGCACCTTGGCCTTGCCGAAGCTGTGCTGGCCGCAGATCGTGGCCCGCCCCAGGTCCTGCAGCGCCCCGGCCAGGATCTCGGAGGCGCTGGCGCTACCGCCGTCAATGAGGACAACCATCGGGATGTTGGGGTCTATCGCCTGGCCCCGGATGGCATTGATGGGACGCGGTTCGCCCTCGCGGTTCTTGATCCAGACGATCGGGCCCTCGGGGATGAAGTTGCTGGCCACTTCCACAGCCACGTCCAGGATTCCCCCCGGGTCCATGGAGAGGTCCAGCACCAACCCCTTCATGCCCTGATCGGTCAGCTTGTCAAGGGCCGCACGCATCTCCCGCGGCGCGTTCTGATTGAATTGCCGCAGCCAGATGTACCCGATCTTATTCTGCTCGTCTTTCATCTCAAACTCGACGACCTTGACCTCGATGTTCGCCCGGACGACCTTGATCTCCAGCGGTTTGTCGCTCCCCTCGCGCTTCACGGTGAGCACCACTTCGGTACCACGCGGGCCGCGGATAAGGTTGACAACCTCGGTGATGGTCAGGCCCTGGGTCGGCGTCTTGTCCACGCGGATGATGACATCGGCTGGCCGCAGCGCCGTCTTGGCCGCGGGACCTTCCGGCAGCACCGAGGAGATTACTACCTCCTGCTCACCGGTCTTGGCATTCGTCCTGGCCTCCAGGACGGCCCCGATGCCATCGAAATGCCCCGAGCTGTCCGTCTGGAACTCACGGTACTCCTCCGGGTCAAGGAACCGGCTGAACGGGTCGTCCAACGACGCCAGCATACCCCTGATGGCGCCGTAGGTAAGCTCCTTCTCCGCCTCGGCGTTCAGGGCGTGCACATAGTTGTTCAGTATCTTGTCGCGGACTTCCCAGATCACAGCCAGGGCGTTAAGGTTGGTGACCGGGGGAATCTCGGTATCTTCCTTTGGCGTACCCAGGGTACCCGAGGTCATCTGGGCCACGCGTGCCGTGACCTCCAGCAGCGTGCCACGCCCCAGCTTGAAGCCGCTGAGAGCCCCTCCCACGAAGGCGATGATGGCCACGCAGAGCGCGAGCACAAACAGAACGGCTGACTGATTCCTATGCACGTTCCTATCCTCCAACTCGTCCCGGAGGCGGGTCTGGCGCCAGCCTCTAGAAGCTGAGTGGGTTGACCGCTTGCCCGTAGCGCCGCACCTCAAAATGCAGATGGTTGCCGGTCGACCAGCCCGTGCTGTCCACACCGGCGATGACCTGACCGCGGCTGACCACCTCACCAACGCTTACCCGCACTGAGCCCCGGGCACAATGCCCGTAGACCGTCGAGATGCCACTGCCGTGGTCAATGATGACCGTGATGCCGTTGGGGCCCCACCACCCGGCATGTACCACGCGCCCCTTGTCGGCCGCCCGGATCGGACTGCCGCCGGAGGCGCTGAGGTCCACGCCGTAATGAAACCTCCGCGTGCCCGTGAGAGGATGGATACGCCAACCAAAGGGGCTGGTAACGCCGCCGGGAACCGGCCTCAGTAGCGACCCGCTCCACTTGCCTTCATACGCCCCCGCGCTGCTGCCACCCCGCTGGATCCGCGCCATCATCGCCTCGATGTCCCGGGAGGCCTCGTCCAGTGCCGCCAACTGGCGCTCCGCCTCCGCACGGTCCTCATTGGCCGCCTTCAGACGCTGTTTGGCCACCGCGGCCTTCTGAGCCACCTCGTTGCGCTCCGCCTGGACTTCGCGCTTGGCTTCTTCCTCCTCACGCTCTTTCTCCTGCAGTAGCCTTTGCTTGCGGGCGAGTTCCTCCCGCGCAGCCAGCAACTTGGCCAGGAGACTATGATCCCGGTCAGCGATCGTCTCCGTCATCTCCGCCCGTTCGGCGAAGTCAGCAAAGGTGGTGGAATCCAGCAGGACCTCCAGGTAGGAGGGATTGCCGGCCTCCCACTGGGCCCGGATGCGGCTCTCCATGCGCTTGCGCTGCACGGCATGGCGCTCCGTGGCCTCCTGGTGCTCCCGACGGACGATCTTGAGTGCGGAGCGCGTGCGGTTGAGACGGCTGGTGGCCAGGTCGAGGCGGGCCTGCGCTTGGCTAAGCTCGTACTGGGCTCTGGTCAGGCTGTTCTTGGCAGTGGCCTGCTCCGCCTTGATGTTGCGCAACTCACGCTTGACCTGCTCCATCTTGCCGCTAATCTGCTGTTGCCGCTGGCGCAGGGAGCGGCGGCTCTGCGCCAGAGCGGGGGTTGTGACCTCGGCCGCAAGGAGAGCCAGCAGACAGGCTGCAATGGCGACGCCCAACGAGCGAACGCGAAGTGACATGTGGCTGCCCTCCTAACGCTGGTGATGATGGTGTGTCTGGCCCAGAAGCCCGGTCCAACACCGCAACGATCAGCGGTGGCCTGCCTATACCAGTCTCAGATAGCGCCTCGTGCCGATCAGACTGCCCGCCAGGCCCAGGCCGACACCCATGACCGCGATTCCCGCCCCCACGAGGGCCAGGAAGTCAAGACCGCGCAGTAAGTCCACGAAGGTCAGGCTGGCCTCGATCCGGGCCTGGAGATATGAGTAGCCGCCCACGACCATGACCATGGCCAGCAGCCCGCCCAGGAGCCCCTCGGTGGCACCCTCAACCAGGAAGGGAGCCCGCACGAAGCTATTGGTGGCGCCCACCAACTGCATGATCCGGATCTCCCGGCGACGGCTGTGCACACCCATCTGGATGGTAGTACTCACCAGCAGCAACGCCGCCACTGCCATCAGGCCCCCCAGCAGCAGCCCCATCGTCCGCACGCCGGTGGCCACCCGCAGCAGCTTCTCGGCCACATCGCGGCGGTAGCGCACCTTGGCCACACCCTCAAGCCGACCGGCCCAGTTGGCCACTGCAGCCAGATCCTCCGGGTTGGTCACGGTCACCCTGATCACGTCGGGCAGGGGGTTGTTGATGGCTCCCGCGAGGTCCTTGTAGGGCAAGTTCACCGCCTTGGCGTACTCCTTGAGCGCTTCCTCCTTCGACACGTAGCGGGTATCCTTAACGCGCGTGTCGGCATAGAGTTGCCTCTCCAGCTCGTCGTGTTTCACGCCTTCCGCGAGCTCAATGGTGATGACTGCCTCGCGGGCCAGACCGCTGGCCATGTGCTCAAGGTTCGCAGCCAACAGGAAGAAGCCGCCGACGATGGTCAGTGACACCGCAATATTGCAGACCGCTCCCAGCGTGACAAGACTGTGCCGCCGCAGGCCCGTCCAGGCCTGGGCAAGCACCATCTCCACGGCTCTAGGTGCCATCGTAGCTTCCCCCCTGCTTGGCGTCCCGCACGATGGTTCCCTGAACCAGATGCACCACTCGCCGACGTAGCTGGTCCACGATATGCTTGTCGTGGGTGGCCATGATCACCGTGGTCCCGCTGTCGGCGATCTGGGCCAGCAACTGCACAATGTCCCAGGACGTATCCGGGTCCAGGTTGCCGGTTGGCTCGTCCGCCACAAGTATCGGCGGCGAGTTGACCAGGGCCCGGGCAATGCATACGCGTTGTTGCTCGCCGCCACTCAACTGATGGGGAAACGAATCACCCCGGTCACCCAGGCCCACCAGTTCCAGCGAGATGGGCACCTTCCGGAACTTCTCCGCGCGCGGCGCTCCGACCACATCAAGGGCGAAGCCGACGTTCTCGAAAACCGTGCGGTCGGGGAGCAGACGAAAGTCCTGGAAAATAACGCCCACCTTGCGACGCAGAAACGGTACGCGCCGGGCCGGCAGTTGCGCCACGTCCTGGCCGGCGACAATCACGCGGCCCTCCGTAGCTACCAGTTCCCGATAGACCAGTTGGGCCAGAGTGGACTTGCCGCTGCCGGAGGCGCCGACAATGAAGGCGAACTCTCCGCGCTCAACATGGAGATCAACCCCACGCAGCGCCCGTGTGCCGTCCGGATAGACCACCCCGACCGCCTGCATGGTGATCATGAGTGCGGCTCCAAAAGCCGGAGGTATCCGCTGGCCGCCCTTCTGGCGCCGGGCACGCAGGCAGCTACCTCCTCTGCTGTGAACAATGCTGCAAAGCAGGTTGCAGGAACATAGAGTATACCAAAACCAATCCACACACGCAACCGCGTCCGCCCGGTAACCCAACCCGGACGGACGCAGTTGCGGCTGAACTTCCGTCGCACCAGGTCACTCTCCCAGTACCCAGTGAGACGAATCCCGGCCTCTCCGGGTTCGCCGGCCACAACACCGTGCTCAGCCGCTTCCCGCTCGCCAGAGCAAGTCATGGACGCGTCGCGCCAGCACCGGCAGGCTATAGTGCGCCAGGACGCCCGCCCTGCCCGCCTCACCAAGTTGGCGCCGGTGTAGCGGCTCCCGCGCCATCACGATCAGCAGTCGCGCCAACGTCTGGGGGTCTCCCTCGGGGAAGACCATTCCGCCGCCGGTGACGCGTATCAACTCCGGAATGAAGCCCGAACTGGACCCCAGGACAGGCACACCGCAGGCCATAGCCTCGCCCAAGACCCGCCCAAACTGCTCCTTCCAGCGTCGAGTCGTCAGCGACGGTAACACTACCACGTCCATCTCATGGTAAGTCCGGGTCATCTCCTCCTGCCGCACGCTGGGCCGCCAGGTGACGCTACCGGGCCGCAGCCAACGCCCAGCCAAAGCCCTCAGCCGCTCCCGCTCTGGTCCATCGCCCACGATCAGGAGGCGGAGATCGGACTCCTCCAACTGCGCCCGCTGGCAAGCGGCTATCAGGCAGTCGAGACCCTTGCTGCGCACCAGACGCCCTGCGTAGCCCACCGTGAAGGGGCGCGCTGGCTGCCGGACCTCGGGCGGGGTGAACAACTCCGTGTCGATCGGGTAGTAGACGATGGTGGCCTCACCCCCGTAGCCCTTTCGGCGGGCCACGTCGAGGCACTCCTGAGACGTGGCGGCGGCGCTATGCGCGTTCCGCAGCACGTCGCGCTCAATCCAGTCAAAGGGCGGCGGGTAGCGCCTGTAGACGTTCTGGCGCAGCGCAATCACCAGCCGGAACCCCAGGCTCTTCTGAAGCCGCGCCACCTGCCATGCCACCAGACTGTGAGGGTCCTCGTCGAGGAAAACCACGTCCGGGCGTAAGCGCCGCAGGACAGCCTCCAGCGCCGGGTACATATGCAGATGCAGGTCCCCGGAAAACCGTACCGGCAGCGGGAGGGCCTGTTCCGCCAACTGCGGCAAGGGTCTGAACTCCACGGGACCATGCAGTGAGGAGTTCCATCGGGCCGGCGCAATGAGAGTCAGGCGCAGGTCGGCATGGGACGCCGCGGCCGCATAGATGGCCTGGTTAGGCGGGATGACACAGGAGTGGCCGATCACCACGACCTGGACTGCCGAGGCCATCACCGACGCCCCTTGCGTAACACAGCCTCGATCTCGGCGGCCTGCCGGTCCCAGGAGAACTGCAGGGAAGACTGATGGGCCGCCTCGCCCATCCGGCGCCGGAGCTCGGGATAGGCAGCCAGCTCGTCCAGGCGGGCTGCGATGCCCAGGGGATCGGCGCCGATCAGGTAACCGCTCACTCCATCCTGGATCAGCCGCTCAGCGATGCCCACGCGACTCATGAGCACCGGCAGCCCGCAGGCCGCCGCCTCGACCGCTACCAGGCCAAATCCCTCATGGGGGTGGCCGGGAAACAGGAAGGCGTCAGCGGCCAGGTAGTATTCCCACGGGCGGTCGGTCGGGGGGAGGAAATGCAGGCGCTCCGTGACTCCCAGGCTCTCGGCTTGGCGGCGGAAGGGCTCTGGATCGTCTCGCCCGGCGAGGCAGAGGTGCACCCGGCGGCTGCAGTGCGCCAGCGCCTGTACAGAATCCGTGGCGCCCTTCTCGAGCCATCTCCCGCCCCGGAACAGCGCCAGCAAGTCCTCCTCGGCCAGGCCAAGGTTTTCGCGGATCCGCGGACGGCAGAGATGGTGGGGGTCGGGACGGAAGCGGTCATGGTCCACGCCGTTCTCGCAGACCACGATGTCCTCCAGAGGGACGCCATGGGTCTCGCTGAGTTCCCGCGCCAAAGCGCTCGAGACAGCCATGACGCGCCCGGGCCCACACCGCCGCAGAGCCCGGGCCTCCAGACCGGCAGTCACGCGGTACCACCAGCCACGCAGCAGCCTCTCGACGCGCCCCGGCGGCACCATCTGCCAGTACACGTCCCGCGTGTACTGCCACCGCCGCGCCTGGGCGATGTGCACCAGCGCAAAGCTCTGGTTGAGCGCGTTGCCGCCCTGGGACAGTACGGCATCGAAGCGTCGCGGGCGCACGCCAAGCCAGGACCGGACCACGATCCACAGCGCTGCGACGGCAAAGGAGGCCACCGGGGGGCGACGGAAGCGGTGAACGATGACCTCTGGCGGAATGTCACGCGCTGCGTAGCAGAACAGGTGGACCTCATGCCCGGCCACCAGGCGGGCAACCAGTTCGGCCACCACCCGTTCCTGGCCGCCGGTCTTGTTCACATCCTCAGCGATGACCGCGATCTTCATCGCGCTTTACACCTGCGCCCGCCGCTGGCCCAGGTCCACATCCCCGCCAGTGCCCCCCTCAGACTCGCGCTCAGCGCCGCGAACGCCTCTTTCGGACGCCTCAGGGCCCGCGCTAACCCCAGGAGCAGTCCCGGCCGCAACCTTGATCCGACGAGCATGATATAGAACGCAGACACCGGCCTCAAGAACCAGGGCTGGTGCTTGAGCACCACATACATCCAATCATGGGCGTCCAGGTAGGTCAGGCGCAAGTCCTGCAGGTCGCGCCCGCCAGGATTGTCCAGCCGCGGGGCCGGATAGTGGTCCACCTTCGCCTCCGGGTCATAGATCAGCTTCCACCCGTGTCGGCTGAGGCCCAGGGAGACGTCGGTGTCGTTGTAGTGAGGGCCGCGGATGCAGGGGTCGAAGGGGGGGAGCAAGGTGCGCCGAAAGGACATATTGACGCCCTTCAGATGGTCCACCGGTCGCGGTCCGCCGGGCGTCTCGCAATGGTGGTTGCCTACCACGCGCCCGTACCAGGTCAGTCGGCCGACCGCGCGGGCGGCCGCGGGTACAGGCTCAGGCGTGGCCTCGTGGACCACATCGCGACCCCCGACCCCACCCACTCGTGGGTCGGCATAATGGGCTATCAGCCGCCCCAACCAGTCCGGGCGCGGTACGCAGTCGTCATCCGGGAAAGTGACCACGTCGCCGGTCGCCACTGCCAGCCCGGCGTTCAGCGCTGCAACCTGTCCCGACTCTGAGACCAGCACCAGCTTCAGCCCCGGATCCCCGGTAGGAGCGCTCCCCTGAACGCGAGCTCCGTTGGCCGTCCACCTCTCCAGGGCCTCAAGGCTGGCGGTGTCGTTGTCGCGAAGAACTACCACAATCTCCTCGGGCGCCCGCTCCCCGGCCAGTAACCCCTTCAGGCAGCGCAGCAGGCTGTCTGGGCGGCCATAGCTGGGCACGACGGCGGTCACGGTGAGCGCCTCAGACATGAGGCCGGGGTTTCGCTGCCGCGGCAGGTCAGGCCTCCTTCGGGGGGCGTCGGCCCCGGGGGTCCGCGCCTAGCGCGGGTAAGTGAGGACAACCTCCTGATTGGGCTGACTTCCCGGCACCAGCGGCTCGAGTGAAAGGAGGCCGCTGCCTTTGGGGCCACCGCGAACGCCATAGGGTAACCCCGCGACCAGGCCCTGCAGAGCGAAGCGGCCGTGAGCGTCTGCGGTGAACTTCGCGTCGACCAGTGTGTGAGGCAGTAGCCTGCGCTCCAGAGCTCGAAACTCCGGCGAGCCCTGGTGCATGACCAGCTCCGGCAACCAGACCTGCCACTCGCTGTCAACCAGTGTCTCGCCGGATCGCCGCTGGATCGTCACGTTCACGCTCACCGGAGGCCCCAGCACCAGGGTCACGGCCGGCGTTGCGTCAGGGTCCACGGTGCTGGCCCCAAACAGCGGTCGTGTGGCATCGGCGGCGATGACGGTTACCGTCCCCTTCAGTGGCAGATGCGAGAGCACCGCCCTGCCCGCCTCGTTCGTCAGGACTGGGGCGGCAAGGCCGCAGACATAGACTTCAGCACCCCCCATTGGCCTGTCCTCAGTGTCTTTGACCGTCACCTCCAGGCTCCGCCCCACCAGGTCCAGCACGGCGGGCGGCATGCGCAATTGCTGGCCCGGCTGCAGGTTCAGGGGTACGCCACGGCTCCACCAACCGTCACCCACCGCATAGTCCCAGCAGTCTCTGGAAGCCGTGAGGTCGCAGTCCACCCGCGGCGGCAGCGGCCCTAGACGCGCGATTCCCTGGGCATCGGTCTCCGCGCTCAGCATCATGAAGGGGAAGCGCTGGTTCCCCTTCACATACGCGGAGAAGCTGATGCCTCCAGCGGCTTGCCCTCCGGCGTCTGCGCCGTACACCAGACGTACGCAGCGGGCTGCAGGGCCATTTCCAGGACCCTTTGGCTGTTGCCAAAGGGCGCGACGGCGATCTGGTCACGAAACGGGTCACGCGCGATCACGTAGCCGCCCTGCTCGATGAACGAATCGGTCGTGTCGAGGCGGAAGGCTCCCGACGGTTGCACGGCGGCCCAGGTGTGCGGGCGGCCGCCATACTCCCCCAGGTAGGCGAACCACACGATGACCCCGGTGGCCGGCCTACCCTCCGGGGTAAGCACCACTCCGGTCACCGCCGCCGGTGGCTGCACCACGAAGTCCACGCCCTCCACCACATCGCCCTCCGCCAGCTCCAGGCTGCGCTGCTGGCCCTCCGGCAGGCTGTACATACGCTGGGCCCGCACGGATACCTCGTGAGTACCGGGCGGCAGTCGCAGCTCATAGCTCCCGTCTGCTGCCGACTCGGTCGTGATCTGCGTGGGTAGCCAGTCAGGCGCACCACCCCACACCCACATACCGGCCACCGGACCGCCTGTGCTCGCGTCAGTGACCTTCCCGCGCACGAGTGCCCCCGGTGTGAGTTGCAGGTCCTGGCCCGCGGTCTCGACCCCCGACTGCACCGGCACCTGGCGCAGCGGCAACGCCACCAGACCCTCCGCCCCGCTAACCCGCACGCCGTAGTTCCCGGCGGGAAGATGCCGGAGCGTGTACGCCCCGTGCGGCCCCGTCCGTGTGGTGTCGCCGCCGAACCAGCCGCCAGCATTATCGTGCTCGCGGATGGCCCTGACCTCCACATCAGCAACCGGCTGGCCGTCCAGCAGCACCCGGCCGCTGATGCGCCCCTCGGGGACCATGGTTACGGTCAGCTCGGTGCCGGTATCCTCCGCGAGCTGGACCGCCACAGAGGCCAGACCCTCGGCCGCGATGTTCAGCGACAGACGCGCTTCGGCCAACAACCCCTTGAAGCGCACTATGCCCTCGGCATCGGTCACGCCGTCCAGCGGTCCCGCGTCCAGGAAGAAGAACGGCATGATGGCGGTGTCGCTGTTCGGTGCGACGCTGACGACATGCACCGCCACCCCGGCAACCGGGCTGCCATCCGCGTCCACGGTCTTGACCGCAAAGACCACCGGGTCAGCGCCCAGGCGTATGGCTACCGGCAACCCCGGCATGGCGTACTCCATCCCCAGCGCCAGGCCCGGGTGCACGGCCAGAATCCCGATCGCCGAGCCGACATACGCCATCTCAAGCTTGAGGTCGAATCGCCCGCCTGCGTCGGTGGTGGTCTCCACCAGTTGCGACGGCTCCTCCGCCCGAACGTCGCGAGCCATGACCACAGCCCCGACGACGGGGCGGCCGTCAGGACCAAGAGCAGTGCCGGTGAAGGTCGCGGGGTCACACCGTGCGAGGGATACGGCCAGGAGCAGTGCCGCAAAAGCGGCAAGGCGGGTGGCAGACATGCCAACCCCTCCCAGGCTGTGCTTGTCGGCCGTCACCTTGAGTGGCAACCGCGCGCCAGGGGAGTTCCCTGGCTTGCGGTCGCGATGATCAGTAGTCCCGGAACCGGGCCTGGGTCTTCGAAGTGACTGTGTCCTTGATCCGCTCGATGAGAGCATCCACCTCGTCGTCCGTCAGGGTGCGGTCATCGGCGCGGAAGGTCAGGCGGTAAGCCAGGTTCTTCATACCTGCGCCCAGGCGCTCGGCGTTGACGAACAGGTCAAAGACCGCCACGTCGCGCAGGTACTCGCCGCCGGACTGCAGGATGAGTGTCTCCAGGGCGGCGGCATCGTGGGCCGCGTCGTCAGGGCAGACGAAGGCCAGGTCGCGCAGCAGAGCCGGGAAGCGCGGAAGCTGGCGGTAGGGCTTGTACTCGCACGCTGCCGCCAGCAGCGGCTCCAGCTCCAGTTCAAACAGGTAGACCCTGGCCGGCAGGTCGTAGCGCTGCTGCACCTCGGCGGTCGCCTCGCCCAGCACGCCGATGGGCTGCCCAGCCAGCAGCAGGTTCGCGCAGCGGCCCGGGTGGAACGCAGGATGATGGGCACGGCCAAAGCTGGTCCCGGTCACACCCAAGGCGTCGCAGACCTGCTGGACGATGCCCTTGACTGTGTAGAAGTCCGGCACCTGCGGACCTCCAGCGACCTGGCCCCGGTCCAGGGTGCTTTTCCAGTCCGAGGTAGCCATGGAACCCATCAGTACGCCCGCCACGCGCAGCGGTTCGTCAGGCAGGGGTTCGGCCGGCCGTGGCAGGAACACCTTGTTGATCTCATAGAGCGCCACGTCGGTGACGCGCTGGCGAACGTTGGTCTCGCACGCCTCCAGCATGGCCGGCAGGAGTGTGGTGCGCATGTGGGTCTGGGTCTCAATCATGGGGTTGCCGAGAGCCAGCATGTTGCGCTCGGGGGCCTCCTGCGGCAGGCCGAGGCGGTCCAGGTCGCCGGGTCCGAACACCGAGAACGACAGGGTTTCATTGAGACCGCACTGGCGCAGCACCTCGCCCACTAACCGCACCTGTTTCTGTCGCCGGGTGAGCACGCCGCTTTGGGCCAATCGCCCCGGAACGGTCAGCGGCAGCTTATCGTAGCCGTGGACAATGATGATCTCCTCGATGAGATCCACCTCGCGCTCAATATCCCAGCGCAAGCGGGGCACCTCCACCTGCAGCCCCTCGGGGCACGGGGTGACCTGGCAATCAATCGCCCGCAGACACCGAGCCATCTCATCCGCTGACAGGTCCGTGCCCAGCACCGCGTTGCAGCGCCGGGGGCGCAGAAGGATGCGCCGGGGGGAGAAGTCCTCGGCGCAGGCATCGAGAGCCTTGCCGACGACCTCGCCGCCGCAGGTCGCCAGGATCAGGTCAGTCACCCGGGCGATGGCTCTCAGGGTGCCGTTGGGGTCCACATGCCGCTCAAACCGGTAGCTGGCCTCGCTGGTGAGCCCCAGTCGCAGCGAGGTCTTGCGGATAGAGGTCGGATCGAAGTGAGCGCTTTCCATGAGCACGCGAGTGGTATGGGGCCCGACCTCAGTGCTGGAGCCGCCCATGACGCCGGCCAAAGCGATGGGCCCGGCGGGGTCGGTGATCAGCAGATCCTCAGCGGTCAGGTTGCGCTCCTGCCGGTCCAGCGTCTCCATGCGTTCGCCGGCCATGGCGCGGCGCACGATGATGTGTCCGTCGCGCAGTCGGTCGTAGTCGAAGGCATGCAGTGGCTGGCCCAACTCCAGCATCACATAGTTCGTGCAGTCAATGACGTGTGACAACGGCCGCATGCCAGCGGCTTCGAGGCGGTGGGCCAACCACTGGGGCGAGGGGCGCATGGTCAGGCCCTGCATCAGCAAGCCCGAGTAGCGCGGGCAGCCCGCCGGGTCGGCCAGCTCAATGGTGACCCGACCGTCGCTCACCAGCGTCTGGCCGGAGACCGGCTCTGCCACCAGGTTCCACGGGATGTCTGGCAGCTTCCACGAAGTGCCGAGTACCGCTGCCGCGTGGCGCGCCACGCCGATCATGGAGAGCAGGTCACCGCGGTTGGCGGTCACCTTGGTGAGCAAGACCTGGTCGCTGGCCGTGCCATCCTCGGAAGTCCACTGCTGAACCTCCTCCACCTCCAGCCCACCCATCGTCAGCGCGTGCGCCAACTCCGTGGCCGTGATCTCGGCCTCGAGGTAGTCCATCAGCCAGCCGTACGGTACGCGCATTGCAGTCGTCCCTCTCGGTCTCCGTTCAGAACTGCCCCAGGAAACGCATGTCCCCGCTGTAGAACAGGCGGATGTCGTCAATGCCGTGGCGCAGCATGGTGAAGCGCTCCACGCCGACCCCGAAGGCGAATCCGGTGTACTTGTCGGTGTCATAGCCCACGCCGGCCAGGACGTTTGGGTCCACCTCTCCCGCGCCGCCCACCTCCAGATAGCCGGTATTGCTGCAGACCCTGCACCCGCCCCCCTCGCAGAGAGTGCACGAAAGGGCCACCTCCGCACTGGGCTCGGTGAAGGGGAAGAAGTCAGGGCGGAAGCGCACATGGCAGCGCTCGCCAAACATCTCCCGGGCGAAGATCTCCAGCGTGCCTTTCAGATCGGCAAAGGTAACGCCCTCGTCCACCAGCAGACCCTCGAGCTGATAGAAGGTGTGGCAGTGAGTGGCATCTACCGTGTCGCGCCGGTAGCAGCGTCCCGGTACCACGATGCGCACGGGGGGCTCCATGTGTTCCATGGCCCGAATCTGGACGGTCGAGGTCTGGCTGCGCAGCAGGACGTCAGGCCCGCAGTAGAAGGTCATCTGCTCGTCCATGGCGGGATGGTATTCCGGGTAGTTGAGTGCCGTGAAGCTGTGGTAGTAGTCCTCCACCTCGGGGCCCTCCACGACGCGGAAGCCCAGGCCAAGAAAGATGGCGACCATCTCGTCAAGAGTGGCCAGCAGCGGGTGACGCTTGCCGACGCGGTGCGACCGGCCCGGGAGGGTGATGTCGATGGCGTCGGCCAACAGAGCGCGATCGGCGTCGGCCGCGGCCAACTCGGCCCTGCGAGCTTCGAGGCGCTCCTCCAGGCCTTTGGCGAGTTGGTTGAGCGCCGCTCCCACAGCCGGCCGGTCCTCCTTGGGCAGGCTGCCCAGCTTCTGGAACTGCCCGCGCACCAGCCCATTGCGCCCCAGGTACTTCACCCGGAGCTCCTCCAGGGCAGCTTCACTGTCGGCGGCGGCGATGGCAGCCTCCGCCTCGGTTTGCATCAAGGCGATCTCATCGAGCATGGCAGTACCCTTCTCGGTCGTGCCCGGTACGCCGACAGAAGCGTCAGGCGCACCGATGGCGGGGTGGCTACTGGTCCGCCAGGAGCTTGCCGCCCACGGCGATACTGTCCCGGGGCTTCTCGTCGAAGATAACGATGAACTTCTCCTCGGGGATGCCGGTCGCCTCGGCGGCGACCTTCGTGAAGCCTTCCGCCAGCGCGCGCTTCTTCCCTGCGTCCAGGTGGCTTATCGTCAGGGTGACAATGGGCATCGCTTGCCTCCTCGGTCTGGATCGCGGCTACTCCGCGGTCGGCAACTTGCTCATGTCCACCGCCGCCCGGCCGCAACTGCAGCCGTCGAGACTGGCGATGACCGAGCGCAGGGCCTGCAGCGGCAGCGTTACGTACAACTGGTCCTCCGGGACATGCTCCATCTTGCGGGCCGTGATGTCGCCGAAAGTGACGTTGACGCGGTTGGTCACCAGCGAGTAGGTGATAGCCGCCCGGCACAACGCCCCGGTCGGGTCACACTGCAGCGGTTCGCCGGACTCGTAGTACGACAGGCCAATCAGTCGCGCTGCCTGGGCCGGGTTGCAGATGACGACGACTACGTCTGGCTGCAGGGGCAGCGTGTCCAGCGGGCCCAGCACCGCATACTCAGCCATGCCCAGGGGCGGCTGCACCGCCTGTTTCTGCGCCCGGTGGATAGCGGCCGGGCACGTGAATAGCTTCTCTCCGTTGATCAGGAAGTCTCGCAGCTTGCGCATCTGCTCCGGCGCGGGGGTGCGAAAGCCGAGGTACATGGCTCCGCCCGGGCAGGCCGAACTTGCGGCGCTAACACCGATGGTCTCACCCGCTGCAGCCCGGTGTAGGGCGCTGCAGGCCCGGCAGTTGGGCGTCTCAACGCCTTGGGGCAGCACGTCGGTGTAGACGACCCCGACAGGGGTGCGGCTCAATCCCAGGACCTCCACCAACTCGCGACACCAGTCTTGCCATTGCATCGCAGCCACCTCCGTGCGTTCGGTGAGCGGCCAGGAATCACGAAGCCCCGACCGGCCCCAGCGGGGACACCCAGTCCGCCGGGACGCAAGCCGAGGCCTCAGGCCAATGCTGGCGCAACCACCCTAACAGGCGGCGCTCCGGGTAACGGTGGAGCTCTCCGGCGCGGCCTACGCATGGCCCCTCCGCTTTCGCCCTGGCGGGCCATGGCGGACTGCCACTTCAGCCTGCAGTTCAGGAGGGAACTTCAGCGGCGCGTACGCCGGGAAGGCTCTCAGCCCCTGGCCTTCCCTCTCTCCGGGGGCGCACCGTTATGCGCCCGTGCGACGCCGTTTGCCGCCTACTTTTCTCCGTCAGTACCTTTGGCGTATAGATTCGTAAAGCAATATGCCCGCCGCGACGGCGGCATTCAGGCTCTCCGCCCGGCCGGGCATCGGTATCCTAACCTGTATGTCTGAGGCTGTCAACAACGCCTCAGGCAGGCCGTGGGCCTCGTTGCCGATGAGCAAGACGGTGCGTTGCGGGAAGACTATGTCAAACACGGAGTCGGCGGCAGCGGCGTCGGTCGCCACCGTCGCAGCGCCGGTGTCATGGGCCCACGCGCGGAACTCCTGGGTCGTGCAGACGGCCAGTGGGACGTGGAAAAGCGACCCTGCCGCCGCCCGCACCACCTTGGGCGCGAAAGGGTCCACACTATCGCCAATCACGATGACACCCGCGGCGGCTGCCGCATCGGCCGTGCGTATCATGCTCCCCATGTTGCCTGGGTCACGCAGTTCATGCAGGCCCAGGAAAACGCCAGGGCCTTCAGGCAGGGCCATGAGCGAAGCCCGTGGCATCTTTGCCGCCGCCGCAATGCCCTGCGGTGATACGGTGTCACTCAACGCCCTGAAGGCCCGGGATGACAGCGCATAGCACTTGCGTGCCACCGCCTCCAGCCGGTCCGCGAGTTCCCGGTCCTCCAGCAGGTCGAAGCAGAAATAGCCCACTTCGGGCGTCCACCCGGCCTCGATCAGCGCGGCCACACTCCGCGCCCCCTCGACCGCGAAGAGGCCATGTTCCCGGCGCCCCTTGGCCGTGGCGAGTGACTGAAAGAGCCGGACCTGCCGGTTCTGCGGGCTGTCTATGATGTTCACGTTAGCTCGCGGCCCTCTCGGACAGCCGAACCACGGCCTTGATGACCTCGCGACGCTGCACAGCGTCGAGTGCCGCTGCGGTTTCGGTCAAGGGGTACACATGGTCCAGATCGAGGTAGTGGCGGGCCTGGAGCAGACCGCGCTCGATGAAGCCCACCACCGCCTCGTGGGCCTCGCCCTCGGCGTAATGGTAGTTGGCGAAGGTGAAGCCGCCGTTCACGCGGGTCGGGTTGATGGTTACCTTCCCGAAGTCGTCCACGCCGTAGATGGTGGCCGTGCCGCGGGGCCGCAGCAGCGGCAGGCAGCGGTCGAGCTGACCCACCTTGCCCACCGCGTCAATGATCAGGTCGAAATCGGCCAAGTCCTGGCTTCGCGCCGCCGTCGCCAGGTCTTCTGTCCGGTAGTCAAGAAAGTGGGTCGCGCCCACAGCCGTGGCGGCCTCTCGTCGCCGGGCACTGCCAACCACGCAGACGCAGGCGGCCCCGAGATTCCGGGCATGGTTGGCGAAGGCCAGACCGTTGCCGCCGGTGCCGATGACCAGGACCTTGCTCCCGGCCTCGACCCCGATGCGGCTGAGGAAGCTCAGGGTCTCGCGCCAGGTAATGATCATCGTGCTGGCCGCGGGGTCGAAGTCCGGCGGCAGGGCCCAGTGGATGCCTGGGGTGAACTCCGGCGGAACCCCATCCTCCTGCATGGCCCGCCAGTCCTGCACCAGTCCCCGCTCGGCATAGCCGCCCCAGTGGACGCGGAGGTCTGCCGTCTCCCGGTTCACCAGACGGGTGACCAGGTCACCCACCCGGAAATTGCGCACCTTCGGCCCGCAGGCAATGACCCGGCCAATGCTCTCGTGACCCAGGATCGTGGGGTACTTCACGCCGAACAGTGGATGGTTGTAGAGCAGATGGAGGTCTGTTCCGCTGCAGGTGGCCCCATAGAGTCCCTGGCACAGGCAGTCGTAAGGCCCCATCACCGGTTCCGGCACCTCCCGGACCACCAGGCGGCCGGGTTCTTCAGCGACGGCGGCAAGCATGTTTCCCTCCTAGCGGGTCGCGCGACCAAGAGCCTTGAGCTGATCCAGACAGCGCGGGGTAATGAGACCCTCCCTGGTCGTGGCGGTGTCCCAGGTGATAACCCCTTCGTGGGCGTTCACCAGCCTTGTGTAGCCGATCACGAACTCATCGGGGAAGCGTGGGTCGCCCTGCCCCCAGCCCTCCCCCAGGTAGGTCAGGATGTGGTACTGTGCGCCGTCAACGTACCTTCCCAGGCGTCGGCGCCCGTACATGCTCGGCGCCGGGAAGGCATCGCTGATCTCCCCGGCGGTGTAGTCCTCGTGCTCCGTGTGGGAAATGACCGGCACCATCACCCCCGGATTGAAGGCGACAAGACTGTCGGGGTTACCAGCCTTGAGCGCTGCGGCAAAGCTGGCGAAGTTCGGCGCCTCCGAATGGCGGTACATGACATCGGCGTTGTAGCACCCGTCAATCCACCAGCCGCTGCAGTGTGTGCCCCAGCGCAGCGACCACTCCCGCACCACCTGTTCCCAGAATCCCTGAAACTCCGTCAGGCGGTCGTCCACGCCCTCCTGGTAGGCGTACAGCTCGGGATGGAAGCCGATCTTACGGGCATCGTTGGGCGGCGTGCACTTCAGGCGCTCGATGGCCTGACGGTCCAGCGCCGGCGCGCAGGCGGTGAAGTAGACCATCATCCGGATGCCGCGGGGCGTCAGCTCAGCAGCCAGGTCAGCGACCAAATCGCGCCGCGAGCACCGGCTGGGCTCATGGCCGACGATAGCGTCGTAGGTGGCGTTGGGCGATAGGTAGAACCCCGAGTTCTGGCCGATGGTGATGAAGAAGTAGCCGGCCCCGCAAGCCTCGAGCTGGTCAGCCAGACCGCGCACATCGAACCCGTCAACGCGTCGGTTCCAGTCGTCCACACCGATGTCCGGCACGTCGGTGTTGCTGGCGAAATCGGCCAGGTAATGCACGAAGACGCCCCATCTGGCGTCGCGGAACCAGTCGGTGTTGGCACGCATGGCTCACTCTCCTTGCCGGGCTGCGTCTCGGTTCGCTCTCCGCGGGTCCAGGCCCTCCTCAGACACTATGGGAGGAAACCTCCGCAATGGGGCGAACCGTGCCCGCTAGCCTGAGACCAGAGGAGAGGTCCCGCCCATGCGCCTGACACTGTCGCTGCTCTTGGCGCCGTTGGCGCTGACCGTCGTGGCAGCGGACCAGTCGTTCCGTCTGACCCGCAACGGCCAGCCTGCTGCCACCATTGTCATCGCCGCCAAGCCCACGCCCAGTGCCACCTTCGCGGCCGCGGAGTTGCAGGAACACGTGCGTCACATTTCAGGGGCGGTGCTGCCTATCGTACGCGACAACCAGCCAGTCACCGGCCCGCGTATCCTGGTGGGGGAAAGCCAGGCCACCCGGGCCCTGCACCTGCGCGGTCGCGACTTCGCCTCCCAGGAGTACCTGATCCGCTTCACTCCCGATACCCTGGTGCTCATGGGCCGTGACAGCTCCCCGGCAGCCCCGGCGGGGCTGCCGGCCGGTCAGCGTACCGCGGGCAAGTTCGGCGGCGGCTTGGCCTTTGGAGGAGACAAGCGGGCCTTCGTCGTGTCGGACCTGGACTTTGACGATACCGAGGGCACGCTGGAGGCGTGGGTGTGGATCCCCGCGGAGAAGCCCACAGCCCGGCACGGCACGATCCTGCGCCTGGACGGCGCCGACCCCTGGACCTACCACATCATCCAGCGCGACATGGGCACCGGGGCGCTCAGCTACATGACCTACGACGGCCAGCAGGTGCGGGGTGTCGGGGCCCCTGACCCTGGCGAGGGCTGGCACCACGTGGTAGGGACCTACAGCACCCACACCGGTAAGATGGCCTTCTGGATGGACGGTGCGAAGTGCGGCGAGGCGGAGTACCGGCGCACGACCTGCAAGGGCTCGGTGCTGGGCATTGGCGGCATGGCCGCCGACAGCGGCAACCTGCTGGAGGGCCGCATTGATGAGGTGCGGCTGTCGAAGGTCGTGCGTGACGTCCAGACCCAGGCGACGGGAGGACCCTACGAGCCAGACGCCGACACGCTGGCGCTGTTCCACTTTGACGAGGCTTCGGGATTGCCAGTCAACCCCAGCGTGACGCACGGCGCGGCGCCACCGCCCGACCTGTTCGGCGACAATGGTACCCTCTACGCCGTCTATGACTTCCTGGAGCGCCACTGTGGCGTGCGTTGGTACGCGCCCACCGACCTCGGCCTGGTCTGCCCTACCAAGCCTACCCTCGTCGTCCAGGGCATCGAGCGCCGCCACCGCCCCGCCATGATCCACCGCTGGATCACGCCGACCGCGCTGTATCTGCCTGGCCCGCCGGAGCGCGTGCCCGGTCGCGAACTGCATCTGTGGAAGCTGCGCAATCGTATCGGTGGTCAGGCCTTCTGGGTCTGCCACTCCTTTGAGGGCTACTATGATCGCTTCCTCAAGACCCATCCGGACTGGTTCGCCCAGGGCTACGGAGAGCGGCGCCCGCCTCAGATGTGCTACACCAACCCCGAGTTCATCGCCCAGGTAGTCCAGGACGCGCGGGATTACTTCGACGGCAAGGGCAAGCACGCCGGGGCCACCGCCGAGGGCGATGTGTTCGGCCTGGTGCCCATGGACAACAACTCCTGGTGCAAGTGTCCACGTTGCCAGGCCGAGCTGAACCAGGCGGAGATGAGCAATCAGCAGTTCAACAACGGCAAGGCCAGCGACTATGTGTTTGGCTTCGTCAACAAGGTCGCCCGCGAGGTCCGCAAGACCCATCCTGACAAATGGATCGGGGCGCTGGCCTACTCCGACTACGCCTATTACCCCACCAGGTTCCGGGTCGAGCCCAACGTGGTGGTGCAGCTTTGCCTGCACACCCGCAACTGGTGGTGCCCGTCCATGGAGGCCAACGACCGCCGCGTCATCCGTGAATGGCGCGCGGCGGAGCCCGACCGCCCGCTGTACCTGTGGCTTTACTACTGCTTCCCGGCGCTGAATGCCCAGTACGGCGGCTGGCGCTACTTCCCCGGCTTCTTCGCCCACAGCGTCGTCGAGCAGATGAAGCTCTACCAAGACAACCGCTTCCAGGGCATCTTCATGGAGCACTCCAGCGAGTTCGGCCAGACCTACCTGATGGACCAACTGGAGTTCTACGTGACCCTGAAGCTGGCAGACGACCCGAGTCTGGACGGGAACCGGCTGATCGAGCGGTTCTTCGCCGAATACTACGGAGCGGCCGCGCGGCCCATGCGGGCGTTGTACGACCAGATCGAGGCGACCTTCACCGACCCTCGCAACTATCCGCCGGAGATACAGCAGTCACCCGGCCATCAGCACCAGACGGCGGAGTTGGCCTGGGAATGGCTGGGAACCCCTGAGCGCATGGCGGCCATGCAGAAACTGATGGACCAGGCCCTGGCGGCGGCGCGGACGGACATGGAGAAGCGAAGGGTCGCGGCCTTCAAGGGCGGGCTGTGGGACTATATGGTCGCGGGGCGCCAGGAGTATGACGCCATCAAGGCGGCCAAACAACAGGCGGTCCGGCAGTGGAACGTGCCCGCGGTGGGCGAGGCCGGGGGCGATGCCACACGGGTGGACTGGTCGGCCGTGCCCGACGCCGGACCGTGGGTGACCCTGGCCGGGGGCGGGACGACGCGCAGGTTGCAGGCGCTGGTGGCCCACGACGGGGCCTACCTGTACGTCCGCCTCACCGAGTGGACCGACCCAGCCAAGCTCGTCTCCGGCGCGAACCTGTGGGATGGCGATGACTTTGAGCTGATCTTCGCCGCCGACCGCCGGGGCTACCACCAGCAGCTTGTGGTGGCCCCCAACGGCAGAACAGTGGCGCTGTCCTGGCAGGGCGATACCCAGGAGATGTGGGACGCCGGTGCGCGAGTGGTTTCGGAGACATCGGTCTCGGACCAATGGACAGTGAGTGTGGCCCTGCCCCTTGAGAAGCTGCTGCCCGGCGGTCTGACAGTGGGGCAGAGGTTCTACGCCAACTTCTACCGCGCCTCGCCCGGAGCCACCGACCTGCTGGCCTGGGCGCCCACCTTCGCCAACGGCTTCCACGACACCGAGCGTTTGCCGGAGCTGATCCTGACCACGCCAGCGCAGGGGGCCCTACCTGCCGGCGCGCCGTCCGTAACGGCCCTACTCACGCAAGCCCTGACCGCACAGGAGAAGCCCATGGACCCGGCCCTGATTCGCGAGCGCTCGGAATGGTCGAACATCTGGTGGGACGTGGCCAATGACCGGGAGCTGCCGCGCGTGCTGCTTATCGGCGACTCCATCAGCGTCGGGTACGGTGGCACGGTCATTGAGAAGCTGGCGGGCACAGCGCACGTGGACCGCCTCAGCAACTCGCGCAACATCCTCGACCCGATCCACCTGAAGGAGACGCGCCTGATGCTGGAGGACTGCAGGTACGCGGCCATCCACTTCAACAACGGCCTCCATGGCTTCCATCTCACCACCGCACAATACGCGCAGGGACTGCGCGCCTACGTGAAACTGCTGCGGGAGCTGGCCCCCGACACGCCTCTCATCTGGGCCAGTTCGACGCCCATCACTGTCAACGACCATCCGGAGCAGCTTGCCGAGAGCAACGGCACCGTCCTGGAGCGCAACGCGGCCGCGGCGGCGCTCATGGCGGAGCTCGGCGTTGCTACCAATGACCTGTACACGCTGGTTGTGGCGCACCCGGAGTGGAAGACCGGCGACGGGTACCACTTCAACGGGGATGGGCAGCGGGCGCAGGGAGAGGCCGTCGCCGCGGCTATCCGTCGGGCCATGGGCGCTGAGGCCGCGGAGTAGCGAGCCGAGAGCGCGGTAGGGCAAGGACTTTCACGGAGGCAACTGATGAGGCCAGTCACCATCGAGGGCAACGAGTTCGTTCAGGACGGTCAGCCGCTGCAGATCATCGCCGGGGCTATGCACTACTTCCGCGTGGTACCCGAATACTGGGAGGACCGCCTGAGCAAGCTGGCGGCCTGCGGGCTCAACGCCCTGGAGACTTACGTCTGCTGGAATCTGCATGAGCCCCGGCCCGGCTGCTTTGACTTCTCTGGGCGCCTGGATCTGGTCCGCTATCTGGAGTTGGCGGCTGAGCAGGGTCTGATGTGCATCGTGCGGCCGGGGCCGTACATCTGCTCGGAGTGGGACCTCGGTGGCCTGCCCGCCTGGTTGCTGGCCAATCCCGGCATGCGGCTGCGCTGCGCCTACCCGCCCTACCTCGAGGCCGTGGACCGCTTCCTGGACGCGCTCATGGAACGCCTCGCGCCCCTGCAGGCTTCCCGCGGTGGCCCCATCGTTGCCATGCAGGTCGAGAACGAGTATGGCAGCTATGGCAACGACAAGACCTACCTCGCGCATATCCGCGATGGCCTGCGGGCGCGGGGCTATGAAGGACTGCTGTTCACTTCAGACGGTCCCGGCGACTTCATGCTCGAAGGCGGCACCCTGCCCGATGTGCTGAAGGTGGCCAACTTCGGCTCCAATCCAGCGGGGGCCTTCGCCAAGCTGCGGGAGTGGCAGCCCACCGGGCCGCTGATGTGCGGGGAGTTCTGGAATGGCTGGTTCGACCACTGGGACGAGGCCCATCACACCCGCGATCCACAGGATGCCGCGCGGGTGCTGGACGAGATGCTGGGCATGGGCGCCTCGGTCAGCATCTACATGTTCCACGGTGGCACCAACTTCGGCTTCCTCAACGGAGCCAACCACGGCAACGGCTACGAGCCGACCATCAGCAGCTACGATGACGACGCGCCCATCAACGAGAGCGGCGACCTGACCCCCAAATGGCACGCCTTCCGCGAAGTCATCGGCAAATACCGCCCGCTGCCGGACGTCGCACCACCACCGGACCTGCCCAAACGCGCCTATGGGACCGTCACCATGACCGAGCGCGTGGCTTTGCGGGACTCCCTGGACGTGCTTGCCACCCCCGTCCCTAGCGCCACCCCCGACCCCATGGAATACTTCGGTCAGAACTTCGGCTTCATCCTCTACCGCACCGAGGTCGTGGGGCCGCGAGACGAGCTGCCCATCGTGCTGCAGGACTGCCACGACCGGGCGCAGGTGTTTGTGGACGGGGAATACCGGGGCGTCATCTACCGCAACGATACCGAGCCCCAGGTGGTGATTGCCTTCGGCCCAGGCAGCCACCAGCTCGATCTGCTGGTGGAGAACATGGGCCGGGTCAACTACGGCTTTCACCTGCACGACCGCAAGGGCATCACCCTCGGCGCTCGCCACGGCCAGCAGTTTCTCTTCGGCTGGACCATCTACCCGCTGCCGCTGGAGGACCTGTCGGGGCTGCAGTTCGGCCCGGCAGGCGACCTGACCGGCCCGGCCTTCTTCCGGGGTCGCTTCACGGTGGATGAGCCTGCGGATACCTTCCTGGCCCTCCCCGGCTGGACCAAGGGCATCTGCTGGGTGAATGGCTTCAACCTGGGGAGATACTGGGAGATCGGCCCGCAGCGTACACTGTACGTCCCCGCGCCGCTGCTGCGCACGGGTGGAAACGAACTCATTGTCCTGGAGCTGCACCAGGCCCGGCCGCAGGTGGAGCTGCGCGACCAGCCAGACCTGGGGTAGGGGAGTTCCCTATCCCTCAGGGATCGCCTCAGCCAGCCTGCGTGCCCATTCCATCGTGCGGTGCTGGTACACGTCATGCAGGCCGGCAGCCGAGCCGCTGCTGCGCATCGGCTCTTCACGCCACCTCATATACTCCATGGCCACAGCCCGCGCGGTGTCCGGGATGTCGGCGGGCGCACGGCCAGTCGCCTCTGGTCCAGCATGAAGTGCTCCAGACACCAGGCGATCTGTGCGCCGGTGCTGGTTGCGTAGCCGCCGAGGTCGCGCTTCTCCCGGTCCAGGGCCACGGTGCGGTCGGGGTAGAAGTAACGGAAGCGCTCCTCACCCCAGTAGGAGACGGAAGCGAGCGTGTCGCCAAGAACGCCGATGGCCTCCCTCACCGGCGCCGGCCCTTCTGCCGCGGCGAGCAGCAGCAGCAGGTAGGCGTGCAGCCCCACGTTGCGAGCAGGGTCCTCAGTCTGAGGCCCGGGGTCGAGTTCATCCCGGGACAGATCTTTGCCCGGCGCGTAGCGATCGGCGCACGTCCGTAGGGCCGCCTCCAGGTAGGCTCGTAGCTCCGCGGTCGCCTCGGGGGAACGCCGAGCCGAAGTCACCACCTGCTCTAGATGTGGGCCGCACTCTTTGACCGCCAGCGCCATGCCCACTCTCGCCGTCTCGGCTGGCGCGGCAACAGCGGCATGGAAAGCCGCCTCAAGACTGCTCACTCGTGTCTGCATCTCAGGCGACAGCTTCGGTGCGGCCTCCTGCGGCCAGACCTGGACCACGAGCAGGGCCAACAGGCAGGCCACTCCTGCGGCAGAAACGGTGTACTTCGCTTGCTTCCTCATCCTCCAAACCCGTTTCCGTTCCCGCGTCTTCACCCTCTGCGCCCGCGACCAGTCGTCAACGCGGGCACCTTACAGCGCTCTATAGACCGCGGTCGGCGGGCCATAGGTCGCCGATGCGTCCGGCGTCGAATCGTACTTCCCGTACGCGCCCCACTTCCCGCGGACCTTCGCCGCGGCCGTCTCGGGGTCCTGACCGTCGGGGTCATCCACGGCAATGATCACAGAGCTATGGGCCCCGTTGTGGTCGCACACCATCCCTATCTCGTAGGGGTCCTCGGTGGTGCCCGCAACCTCGGTATAGTCGTACTGCAGCGCCTTTGCCTGGTCAATCAGCGAGGCCCAGCTGTAGTCGTGGAGCGCGAAGGAGTGGCAGTTGTACCACACCGACGCACTCGCTTGCCGCGCTTCTACGGTGTAGTGGTACTCAAGGTACCGGTCCATGTCCTCTTGCTGCTGAGCGGTGAAATCCTGGAGGAAGTGGTAGTGGCTTAGCTTCTTGGAATCGTTTGTGGTCCACATGCACCAAGGGACCATTGGCTGGCAGCATTCCCAATCGTCGTTGGTGGCGATGTAGACCTCAAAGTCCCGGTAGATCGTGTACTCATTGCCGCTAGTGTCTCGACCCGTGAACTGCGCCGTGTAGGCGTGCCCTATAGTGGGTAAGAGCACTGATAGTACCAAAGCTGCGGCAGCGACGCTCCCTCTGGCGACCAACCACACCATACGTCTCATGGCATCCGACTCCTCTCACCCCATGGCCGCTGACTACGAGCGAACGACAATCCTTGTCCTGCCCTGCCCATCATGTGTAAAGACCGCTTCGGCCTTACCCATTTCATCTTCCCGTACCTTGTACGTTACGTCATTCCATCGGCACTGTGAATCAAAGTCTACCTGGTGGCCTACCGGCCCCGGAGGCTTACCGCCACCGTGCGGCGAATGCGCCCGGCAAGTCCTGCAGAGGAGACACTCCCATGAAGCTGAGCCTCGACGGAACCTGGCAACTGTGCTACTTCCCTGAGGGGAGCCTGCCGGTAAGCGGGCCGGCGGACCTGGCCGAAAGTGGAGCGCCGCTGATCCCGGCCACGGTGCCAGGGAACGTGCAACTGGACCTGGTGGCGGCGGGCGTTGTGCCTGATCCCTTCGTCGGCACCAACATCGGCCTGCTGCGGCCCTATGAGTTCTACGAGTGGTGGTATCGCCGCGAGTTCGAGCTGCCCGCCGGCTTCCCCCGCGACGACGTGGACCTGGTCTGCCACGGCCTGGACTGCATCGCCACGGTCTGGCTCAACGGGCAGGAGGTGGGACAGGCGGCGAACATGCTGGTGGAGCACGCCTTCCCGGTCGGGGCGGCCCTGCAGCCAGGCACAAATGAGATCGTCATCCGCCTGCGCTCGCCGCTGAACGCCGCTCGCGAGCGTCGCTATGAGCCCGCCGACATGTCCTGGGAGAGCCGCGACGAGGCGCTGTGGGTACGCAAGCCTGCGCACCAGTACGGCTGGGACATCTGCCCCCGGCTGGTCACCAGCGGCATCTGGCGCAGTGTGGAGCTAGTCACCCGGGAGCCCAACGCCATCGAGGACCTTTACTTTCGCACCGTCAGCGCCCGTGAAGGCCATGCCGACCTGGCCGTCCACTTCCAGTTCCGCACCGACCTGCCGGCACTTGATGGCCTGCGCCTGCGGATGACGGGCCGCTGTGGCGACCATGAGTTCCACGCCGATACGCCCGTGCAGTTCGTGGCCGGCTGGTGGCGCGTCGGTGTGCCAGGCGCGAAGCTGTGGTGGCCGCGCGGCTATGGCGAGGCGGCACTGTATGAGGTGCGCACCGAACTGCTCCACGGCGACGAGGTCCTGGCATGCCGCGAGGACCGCATTGGCCTGCGGACCGTGGAGTTGTCACGCTCCGAGGGCGAGGGGGAGTTTCTGTTCCGCGTCAACGGCGAGCCGATCATGGTCAAGGGCTCCAACTGGGTGCCACTGGACGCTCTGCACGCCCGCGACGCCGACCGCTATGATCAGGTCATGGGGCTCTTTGCCGACCTGGGCTGCAACATGATTCGCTGCTGGGGCGGGAACGTCTACGAGGACCATCGGTTCTTCGACCTGTGCGATGCCGCCGGCATCCTGGTATGGCAGGACTTCGCCTTCGCCTGCTGCAGGTACCCGCAAGACGAGGCCTTCTTGGCTGTGGTCCGCGACGAGGCCCGCAAGGTGGTGCGGAAACTCCGCAACCACCCGTCATTGGCGGTGTGGTGCGGTGACAACGAGATAGACATGGCCTACTTCTTTGACGGCCTGTCGCCCCAGCACAACCGTCTCACGCGCGAGGTGCTGCCGCAGGTCGTGCACCACTGCGATCCATGGCGGCCGTATGTGCCCAGCTCCCCGTACATCTCTCCCGAACTGGAGCACCACCCCGACACGGTGGCCGTAACACCCGAACAGCACCTGTGGGGCCCACGGGACTACTTCAAGAGCCGCTTCTACACCGAGAACCGCGCTCGCTTCATCGGCGAGCAGGGCTATCACGGCTGCCCCAACGTGTCGGCGGGTTCAGGTACTACAGGCGCCGGCTGGGGCTCAGTGAATCCCGGCACGTGGTGCGGGAGGCCGCTTACCCATCTCCCTTCAGACTGACGGAGCAATTGCTGCTGTGCGTGCCCCGTGACTTTCCGGAGCCGCGTCAGCCTGGCTTCGACAGCGCCGTGACGGCAGCGCTGGGCGACATCTGCGAGATCGCCGGAGGCGGCACCCTGGCACTTTTCACTTCCCGGGCCCGAATGGAGGCGGCTTTCGCGGAGCTGGAGGCCCGCCTCAGCGAACTTGGCCTGCGGGCTCTCTGCCAGGAGACCTCCGGACCGCGCTGGTGGCTCCTGGACCAGTTGAGAACCCATGATAACACGGTGCTCTTTGGTCTGAAGAGCTTCTGGGAGGGCGTCGACGTACCTGGCGCGGCGTTGCGGTGCGTGGTGCTTTGCAAGCTGCCGTTTGCGGTTCCTGACGACCCCATCGTGGCCGCGCGCATGGAAAGCGTCACTCGCGATGGGGGTGATCCCTGGACCGACTACTATTACCCGGAGGCCATCCTGGGGTTCAAGCAGGGCCTGGGGCGTCTCATACGGCGCAAGACAGACCGCGGGGTCGTGTTCGTGCTGGACCCGCGTCTGCTCTCCAGGTACTATGGCCGCCGGTTCTTTCGCTCGATCCAGCGCTGCGCTCTGGTGCGGGACGACCTGGCTGCGTGTCTGGAGCAGGCGCGATCCTGGCTGGCGGATTCGCCGGGGAGGCAGGGCCATGCCGCAACTGGACTCTGATACCTATTGCTTTGCCTGTGGCCAAGACAACCCTGTGGGTCTGCACATGACCTTCAGCGACGAGGGCGAGGACTACGTCTGCCGTTGGACCCCGCAGCCGCACCATCAGGGGTGGTCGCGGATCTTGCACGGCGGTCTAGTCAGCACACTCCTGGACGAGGTCATGACCTGGCGTCTGGTCTCCCTGGGCAAGAAGGTGGTCACGGCCGAGATCACCGTGCGTCTCAAGCGCCCAACGCCACTGGACCAGGAGTTGACCATCCGCGGCCGCGTGATCAACGAGCGTCGGCGCTACTACGAGACCGCCGGCGAGATCACGCTCCCCGACGGGACAGTGACCGCCACTGCCACCGCCAAGTTCATTGAGACCTCATGACCTGTGACAGCCTGATGCTGCGCCGCATCGTCACGGAACTGCGGGAGCTTTCGGGACTGCGCGTCGAGCGCGTACTGCCCCAGGGCCGAGCGCGCTTTGTGCTGGAAATGCGCACCCGCCAACCGCTGGGGCAAGTGTTGGTCAGTGGCGACCCGGATGCGCCCAGGCTGCACTTGGCGTGTGACCGTGAGCCAGTTCCCGGCACCGACAGCCCCCTGACTGACGTCCTCCGACGGCACTTGCGGGGGGCTACCTTCACCGGGGCCGAACAACTGGGCTTCGACCGGGTTGTGCGACTGCACTTTGCCAACTGCGAAGGTCTGGGGCCGCAGTCGCGGCGCGACCTCATTGTTGAGATCTCCGGGCGACATACCAACGTGTTGCTGGTGGACGGGGAGGGCGTCATCCTGGAGTGTGCACGCCACGTGACCGCCCGCGTCAACCGGGTCCGCCAGTCCTTGCCAGGGGAGCCATATGTCCCACCTCCTGACTTTGGCAAGGTGGACCCGTCGGGCCTCACCGTCAGAGACCTGATGGCCCTGTCATCGGAGAGTGGTCTGCCATGGCCGACCTGGTGGCGCCAGCACCTGCAGGGTGCCAGTGACGTGTTCCTGGCGGTGCTTGCCGAGCGGGCCTGTCTCCCGTTGGAGGTCACTCTCGAGGACCTGGACCAGACAGCCTGGGAGCGCCTCGGCCTTGCGCTGACCGAGCTTCTGACGGCAGCATCGGGGCCGGGCCATGGCTATGTCGCGTCCCCGCCGGGGGGACGCCCCGTGGCCTACCCTGTGCCTCTTCCCGGAGGCTGGCAGGCGCTGGGCGTGCTGCCCAGTCTCAGTTCGGCAATCGAGGTCGTCCATGAGCGCGTGGCCACCACCCGCGCGCTCGAACGACAGCGTCAGTGCCTGCGATCGTGTCTCGAGATAGCAGTGGAGCGCGCCCGCCGACGCGAGGCGGCACGGCGCGAGGCGCTTCGCAAGGCGGAGGGGGCTGAGCGCGAGCGCCATCTCGGCGAACTGCTACTGGCCCATCTGCACGGCTTGCGGCCGGGGCAAGAGGAGGTAGTGCTGACCGACTGGGAGACCGGCGAAGCCGTGACCCTGCGGCTGGATCCAGGCCTCAGCCCCGCCGAGAATGCCCAGCGGTATTTCGCCCGGTACAGGAAGCTGCAGAGGGTACGAGAGACGGTTCCGGCGCTGTTGGCGGAAGTCCAGGCTGAGCTGCAGGACTACGAGGACCTGCTTGACCAGGTGGCCGAGGCCGATGGGGAGGGTCTGGGGGTCATCGAAGCGGAGCTACTGCAGCGAGGGCTGTTGAAGGCCTCCCGCCAGGCGCGACCGCCGGCCAAGGCTGGCTACCGGCGCACTACAACCGCCGACGGCTACGCCATTCTCTACGGTCGCAACGCCCTGGAGAATGCGGCGGTACTACGTGAGGCCCGCCCCGATGACCTGTGGTTTCATGTGCAGGGGGCTCCCGGCGGCCACGTGGTGGTCAGAACCGATAACCGCCCTGAAGCGGTGCCACAATCCACACTTATCGAGGCGGCGCGCCTGGCGGCTCGCCAGAGCCTCCGGCGCCGCGAAGCCACGGTGGCAGTAGACTACACGCTGGTCAAACACCTGACGCGGACTCGCGGAGCAGCGCCGGGACACGTGCTCTACCGCGACTTCAGGACACTGTTCGTCCGTCCCAGGGAGTGATTCGCGGCGTCCACATCCCGCAGATACTAGATGTGCTCCTCGATGATGGCGTCCACCACCACCTGGCTCACACCCTTGATGCGCTCCAACACCTCTTTCATGAGGAACACTTGCTTCTTGACGTCCACCCCGCGTCCGGCGGCTCCCTTGATCGGACGGATACGACCGCCAAGGTAGACTACTCCGTTGATGACGGCTACCGTCATGAGGGTGTCATCAATGGACTGCGCAAACTTGGCGATCTCACGCTGAATGCTGTGCCTGAGTGCCTTGTCTTCCAGCGGCATGGGTACCACCCTTTCATGCAGTGCGCGCCGTGGTTGGTCTGCAAAGCACCAGTCCGCGATGGGCCTAGATGCCGTACTTGAGCCGGTCTGCCATGTTCCGGGGGAGCCCGGCATTCAGGATACGACGCTGGGTCTCGGCTAGATCATACCCCACTCTGTAGATGGTGAGACTTCCCTGTTCAGTGTCCCAGATGCCGAAGCTGGCCTGGCTGTTGTTGTCGCGGGGCTGACCGACCGACCCGCAGTTGATCAGATACTGGCGCCCGGGCGTCAGCAGGCATTCCCCGCCCTCCGGCCGCGGGTGGTGAGTGGGCAGTCGTCCGTCTGGTCGCAGTATATACCATTCGGCGTAATGGGTGTGACCGATGAAGCATACCGGCTCAGACATTGCGTGGAAAGTGAGAAGCGCATCATTGGGCGTCGTCGTGTAGAGGTCGGGATCGGGCAGCGAACCATGACACAGGTGCGCCCCCTCAAAACACAGCGTCGGTTCGAGAGCGCTGAGAAAGGCCCGGTTGTCTTCAGTCAGCACCTCACGCGTCCAAAGGATGCATGCCCTGGCCCCCGCAGTGAACCATTGCTCCTTGCCCAGCACCACGGCTGCCTCGTCATGGTTGCCCCGGACCGTCAGAGCGCCCAGGTCCCGCAGCATGTCGCAGCACTCATTGGGCTGGGCTCCATAGCCCACCACATCCCCGTTGCACAGGTAGGCATCCACCCCCAGGAGCCGACACTCGGCCAGGACCTCTTCCAGGGCGGGCATGTTGCCATGGATGTCAGACAGCACCGCGTAGCGCAAATCGAGGCCTCTCACTCGGCGACGGCGATGAACCACGGGAATTCGGGACAGCCGTCCCCGGCGTTGCTCCGTCTCACCAACTGACCTCGGACTCCCGGTCTACGATGCCGCAAGGGTTCGTCCGCCTGATGCCACTGACCTTGCCACCAATCGGCCGATTTGGCAAGCACATTGTTGGCGGGCGCGGCGCCTAACTGAATGGACTGTCCCACGCAACCGCTACCGCCAGTCCCGCCTGACCGTCGGTGTTCCTGATCATACCCAGGGGCACCGCGAACTCACAATGGCTCTCAAAGCTATCCACCCGGGCCATGGCTCCGGACACGTTGCCATCGGCATCTTCAACCCATGCTTCCCCCACGTACCGCAATACCCGAGCTGTCCCGGGCTGTTCCGCCGATACAGCAATGGCCCGATCATCGGCGTGGGGCCTGAGGCCGCCGTCGCCCAGGGAGTCGAGGTAGAGGCGGCACTCCTCAAGTCTGCGGACACCCCGGGATATGCACCAGCGCATCCCCACGTACAGCAGCTTCCCGTCGTGACCATAGCAGACCGTGCGCCACTGGCCGCCTGGCAGGATGTAGCGGCTCTCGGCGGCTCCGACCCACTCGTCCTCCCGCACCTGGCCGTCAAGTTTCACCGGCTGTCCTAACGGCGGGATGGTCAGCGCGTTGCGGCTTCCGGGGCTCAGCCCCACAGTCTGCCACAGGTCGGGGCGATCCGACAACACCGCGGCGTGCCCCGGTAAAGGTGACGAGCGGCAGTCGGGCCAGCCGACCACCTCCCGGCCGGGAGACGGTCTGGAGGGCAACGCACGTCTCCTGGGTCCTGGCCTGATCCGAACGAACAGCCCCAGGTCGTCGGGCTGAGCGGCGCCTGGCGCGGGCACCGGGATCAGAGCCTCGCCAGCCAGGTATGCCCAGGTCCCGTCACCCTCGTTGCCCGCTGCGGTCACCACTCTCGGCTCCGCCCCGCTCCCTGCTGCAGAAACCCACTCACCGCCGCAGCCGACCGCGAGTTCCGTGCGGTTGCGGCCGTGGCGGGCGATGGTTACGGTGAGTAGCCGGTGACTGTCCCCCAGGGGCTGGCTGCCGCTGCGCGGGCTGTCCCAGCCCACCTCCACCATCGTTCCAGGTCGGACCCGCACCTCCGCCGGTGCGGCCAGGCCCACGGCCAGTTTCCCCGGGAGGCGTTTGAGCATGACTGCCAGGTGGCGTCCAGGGGCGTACCGGCAGATGCCGGTCTGCGCGTCAGCCCACTCGTCTGGCGTCACCCGGCCGTCCACCTTCACCTGGGACCGGCCAACCGGCACTGTGAGCTTGCGGGCGTCCGTCACCTCGGCCGCCGCCCCGAGTGTCTCCGCAGAGAAGGTGAGCAAAGCCCACGTCTCAGGCTGAGCGGGATCGGCTGCCGGGTACAGCAGGGCGTCCAGCAGGCCCGCGCCGGGCCAGCTCAGTGGCTGCGCCAGGACCATCACCGGCCACAGCAGCAGGCCCAGCCAGCCCGCCGCTCGTGCGGCGGTGCGCCCCGGACTGCGTGCTGGCAGTGGCGCCATCGCCCAGTATCTCCCGCAGGATGCATCTAGGCCCGCAACGGCAACTCAACTCGGGCTTTGCGACGAGCCGACTCCAGAACTGCGAGAGCCACCTCGATGTTGGCCATGCCCTCTTCGCCCGGGATGGTACAGGGCGTGTCGTTCTGGATGGCCTCGATCCATTCGCGCAATTCCCGGCGCAGCCCGCTCTCCCGGCCCGCGGCGATGACGCTGCTCTCTGTCTCGCTGGACTCCTCGCCGCTGCTGGCCTTGTAGATATGGGTGCCGCCCCAGCCGAAACGCAGCGCCCCGGCGGTGCCGGCGAGCTCCACCTCACTGCGCCCGATGGGGTTGAACATGCCCTCGACGAGGAGGCATACCCCGCCGTTCTCAAACTCGATCACCCAGGTCGTTGCCCGGGACCAAAGGGGGCTGGCCGGGTCGAAGCTCTGATCCCAGCCGGTCACCGCGACGGGGCACCCGAATACCTGGCGAGCAAAGTCAATCTCATGCACCGCCACCTCAAAGATATAGTGGCCGACAATGCTCTGATCGTCGCGCCAGGACTGCCCCCAGTGGGCTCGCGGGCCCCCGTAGCGAAAAATCATGCCGTGCTTGACTTCGCCAAGCTGCCCGCTCTGCACGACCTCGATGGCGTGGGCGAAGTCGGGTAGATAGCGCAGCACCTGGCCGATCTGCAGCTTGACGCCGGCGGCGCGGCAGGCATCAATCATCGCCTGGCAGTCCTCCAGGGTCAGCGCCATGGGCTTTTCGCAGAACACGTGCTTACCGGCCTGTGCCGCCTCGACGGTATTCGGACGGTGAAAGCGGTTGGGCGAGGCGACGATCACAGCGTCGAGCTCAGTGTTCGCCGCCATCTCGGCGAAACTGCTGAAGATGGGCACATTGTGCTCGTTGGCCAGCAACTCACGGGACTCGGCGGCCGGGTCCGCGCCCCCCACCAGCCTGGCCCCATCAATGGTAACCAACTGGCCCACAAGCGACCGACCCATCCCACCACAACCGACGAGACCGACACGAATATCTGACATGATCTCCTCCAGGGTTTGCGGTTGCCCGCGGTATCTGCGCCGGTAGCGGCCCTCCCGGCGCTTCAGCCAGGCAGGGCAGCCCTGACCTAGGGCTCTACATGCAGCATCTCATCGCCCTCGCCACCCTCGCCGCCCTCAAGCCATTTCTGAAACAGGCGCTGAGCTTCCTCTTTGCTCAGCGTGCGACCAGCCAGAGCATTACGGAGTTCCGAGAAGTTCCGGGGGCGAATCGTCTTGCCCGATAGCACCCGGTTGAGATGTGTGATGACGTCGTCGTTCAGGATGGCCAGCAGGGCGCGCGACGTGGGCGCTTCACCGAGTTCCAGGAGTTGCCCCAATCGCGCTGCCAGGTCTCCCCGTCCCGGCAGAGCGAGAGCATACTCAAGTGCCCGCTGGAAACCCGGCCGGGTCAGGTGGGCCGCGTAAGCAGCCACCTCCTGTTCCGCCAACTGCCGGATCTCCTCCACCGGCACGAGGTCGAGCTCCTCGTCCAGCTTCAGATGGCAGTGGGGGCAGACCGGGCTCCGATCGAGCGCTTCGCCGAGACCTGCATAGGTGCAGCGTCTGGCCTCCTGGGCCTCCAGAACATCCATCGCCCGGGACCCAGGAGCTGCCGAACGGAACTCCAACCGCTGCAGGTTCGCCAGCACCCGAAACTCCGGTGCCCCGCGCAGGGCCCGGTACTTGTCAAAGACCGAGGCGCGGTAACAGCGCGTGTGCCAGGCCACATAGCGGCGCTTGTAGACGGACAGGAAGATCTGCACCAGTCGGCGGAACGTCGTCTCCTCGGCCAGCAGCCGCTCTCCCCCCATGATGAGCGCCAGCAGTTGCTCCCGCCGCTGCACCAGGTCAGTGTCGGCACCGATGGCGAGCTCCTCGCTCTGGAGGTAGTCGGCCATCGCCACCACCTCCGGCGCGGTGCGCTCAAGGAAGGCCTCCAGCGCCAGCTTGTGCCGCAAGGCCAGGGAGAGGGGGCTTGGCGTGCCTGTCAGATGTGGTGACACGACCTCCAGGACATGCTGCAGACCGGTCGCAGGGTAGCTCTCCGGATCCACGGCGTCCCAGACGGCCTGAAGAGTGTCCAGGGCCCGCAAAGTCTCCGGCCAAGCCCCTCCTGGCTGTCCCAGGCGCTCACAGAGGGCGCCCAGGACCTTCATCAGTCGCGCCAGTTCGGCGCTTTGGGCGGCACGTGCGGCGACCAGGGCTTCCCACAGCTCGGTCTGCAGCGCGTGGTCCGCGCGGGGTACCATGCGCTCCAACAGGATGCGCGTCAGGCGGGTCAGGTCCTGCCAGGAGGCGTTGGGCAGCAGGGGAGCACGGGACAGGAGAATGACCTGGGCGCTGAGTGGCGCCCGCAGGGCATGCCGAGGGAGGATTTCGCCCTCAGCGTTCATCGGCAGGAGCATTCCGTCTCGCACCAGCGCGGTCACCGTCAGCTCGAACAGCTCCTCCGGTAACCCCCATGGCGACTTCGCCAGGTACCGACCGAGCTCGAGGAACGAAATCGGTCGTCCTGGCTCGGTCTCCGGCGTCTGGTCCCGTCGGCGCACGCGCTGCATCAGCTCGTCGGCCACGGGACTCTGGTCGGGGACGAGGTGCCATTTCTCGCCGCGACGCTGAACCAGTCCGAGGGGCTGCAGGAGACTGGCCGACAGTTCGCCCAGCGGGCCCTCATGGTCCCACGCGCGCTCGGGCGCTCCGAGAACCCCACTGATGAGCGCATCCACGGCGTCGCGGGGCTGGAGGGGCGCTCGCGGGGGATTTGCCGCCAGTGCCGGGTAGACCCGCGGCAAGGCCGCGCCGGCAATGGCAGCGAGGGTTGCGGGCCAGTCCTTGCGGCTGCGCGCGAGTTCGCCGGGCCCTAGCAGCGGCCCCTCGCCAGAGACCACTTCGCCCTCGACATAGGCGTTCTCCACCAGCGTCCGCACTTCGGTCGCCAAACGCGTGGCTTCCTCGGCCAAACGGTCATTGAGCTTGGCGTCCTGTCGCGGCGAAGTGTCCTGGAGCAGGGCCCGACACGCGGCCAGTTCCTTGATGCGGTCCAGCTCCTCGGGGGTTAGCGCCCGCGGCAACCAGGCTAGCACGCTGGCCGCCCAGCGTGCGCGGGGGAGGCCGGTGCAGGCTTCGCGCCAGGTCGTCTTCTGCTCGGCAATCCGCCCCAGGTCGGCAATGTGCAGCCGCAGGTCCTCAATGGTGGCGCCCTCAGACAGCTCACTGGCACGGGCAGCCAGACGTTCGGCGGACAACCCGATCAGGCTGCCCGCCTGCACCAGTACACGCCGCGGCGTGTGGACCCACTCCACCTGCAGGCTGACCGGCTCGGAAAGGTCCGCCAAGGGGAGGGCGGTACTGCTGAGCACGCTGGTGGCGGCTTCCCAAAGGCGGCTGTCGTCGTCCGCCAGCGCGGCCTTGTAGGCCAGCAGATGGCGTCTGGCCAGCTCTGTGAAGTTGGCCTCCACATCAATGACGTAGGTGTCGGCGACCGCCGTGGCGCCACGGCGCAGATCAACAAAACGGCCGCGCAGGCGCATCTGCTCCAGGGCCTCCCGGGCCCGGCCCTCCGTGACCCGGGGAGTACCCTCCGGCGTACAGCCAAGGTCCTCCACCAGGCGGCTGACGGGAACAGTCATATTGGCCAGGCGCAGGACGACCAGTTGCCGCGCCAACTGCGACGGCAGTTCGGGGTCTTCCGGGAAGAGACCGGGGCCGCTGCGCTCGTAATAGTCCACTGCCTCGCGCAGGTAGGCTGCGGCCTGCGGGTGGGCGCTGAGGCGCGACGTGAGGTGGACCAGGACTTCGGCCAGACCGAGAAGCTGATGCTGGGCCCGGTCGAGGTAGGCCCCGCGGCTCCCCGAGGCGGCCAGTGACTGGAGGAAATCAGCCAGGGCATCGCCCTCGGAGAGATAGCGGGCGTAGATGGCCTCCAGGCAACTCAGCGCCAGAGGGTGCAGGGGGTAGGAGTTTGCCAGCTCCTCAAGCGTGAAGCTCCGTTGGCCATGTGCGCGGTCATAGACGGCACAGATGGCCTGCATGGCCGCCTCAAACCGGGCCGGGTCGTTGACCGCAACGGCCCGTTGGCGATTGACACGCCGCAGCTCGCCAGACCCCAGGGAGAGGCTCTCAAAGGTGTCCTGGATATTGGCGAGCATGTAGGGCTCGATGGCGGCGGTCTGGTCCAGGGCCATGGTCATGGTGCCCAGGATGTAAAGCGGCGCGATCTTGCTGCGCTGCCCCAGAAACTCCAGGAAGGCCGCATCGTTGCGCACCGCTTTCTGCCCACTGGCGGCGAGGAAAGGCCCCAGATCATCCACCAGCCATACAATGGCCTTGTAGTGGCGCGTGTTCACAATGTCCAGCAGACGAGCCAGACGCTCGACGCGGGACTGACGGAAGTCCAGCGGATAGCCGATCTCCTGGGCAAAGCCGCGCGCGGCCCCCACGGCCGCCGCCGGGTTACGTTCCACCAGGTCCCGCCAGGACCGCTGAGTGCCCGGTAGCTGCGCCACATATGCGTCCAGTTCGGCCCCGTAACGGGGAACCACATGGCGCTCGATCAGGTCGAGGGCGTAGGAGTGCTCGGACAGGGGCAGGGAGAGGCTGTACCGCGGTCTGTGGAGCTCGGTCTCGGTGCGATCGAAGACGATGTCCTCCAGGTGTTCATCATGGGCCCGGTGCTCCTCCAGGGGCACCGGCACCACAATGATGGGGTCCAGGGGGCCCAGGCTGCCCAGCAGTCCCGCGTATCCCGGGTGACTCGCGATGAAGACCGATCGCAGCCGGGGGTATTCGAGCAGCAAAGCAGCCACGGCCAGCAGGTGCGTCTTGCCCGCCCGGTGGGGCCCGCGGACCAGGAACCCGCCGCCACGGCCTCCGTTGCCGGCCACGCTCCGCAGGAAGCGGTACAACGGGTCGGCGGCTGGGTCGGCAGGGGTGACGTACCCGCCCAGGATCTCCTCCACTGCTGCACCCGACAGGAGGCTCAGGCTCTCGCCCTCACGGTCGAGCATCTCCCGGATGTCCTGCAGACCCGAGAGACTCAATGGCTCGCCGGCAGGCTTGATCGTCACCAAGTCAGATATGCGCACGACGCCTCGAGGGCCTCCCTGGGAGCTCACACGCCGGGGCAGCGGGCCGCGCACGGGTACCCCGGTGGACAGTCTCGGAACATGGGGCCGCCGCGCACGGGTTGCCGAAATAGGCTTCTCCGCCCGGACCGGCATACCTTCCCGACTGCCCCCAAGCCTTGACCCACACTATCGCTCAGCCTATCATCAGCCTGTGGCGAATAACAAGCTGCGGAGGGTCTGACATGGCATCGAAGATTGCCGCTCAGCTCTACACTTTGCGTGACTTCACCAAGACACCGGACGACATCCGGCGGACCCTTGAGAAGGTCGCCGCCATCGGCTATGAGTCGGTACAACTCTCGGCTCTGGGTCCCATGGACCCACACGAGCTGAAGGAGGCCTGCGATCGCAACGGCCTGTCCATCTGCTCGACACACATCGGTTTTGAGGAAATGCTTGCCGACCTGCCCGGGGTCATCGAGCGGCATCGTATCTACGACTGCAAGTACCCGGGCGTCGGGGGGATGTCACAGGAGTACCACGGCTCAGCGGAGGGGTACCGGCGGTTCGCGCGGGACGCCTCCGATGTGGGGCGACAACTCAAAGCGGCCGGTATGACCTTCGTCTACCACAACCATAGCACGGAGTTCCAGCATTTTGGCGACGAGAGGGGCATGGACATCCTGTTTGACGACAGCGACCCGGAGGCTTTCGCCTTCGAACTGGACACGTACTGGGTCGCCCATGGGGGTGGCAGCCCCGTGGCGTGGATCAACAAGTGTGCCGGGCGCTTGCCAGTCATCCACTTCAAGGACATGCGCATCTCGGCTGACCGCCAGCAGTACTACTGTGAGGTCGGTGAGGGCAACCTCGACTGGCCGGGCATCATCGCCGCCTGCGAAGCAGCCAAGGTCGAGTGGTACATCGTCGAGCAGGACGTCTGCCAGCGCGATCCCTTCGAGAGCCTCAAGATCAGCTTCGACAACCTGAAGGGTATGGGCGTTGAATGAAGGGCGTGCAGTGGCTGCTCCTGGCGGGTGTGGTGGCGTCGGCACTGGGCGCAGGACATGCGAGCGGGGCGCCGCCCCTGGGCACTTACCTGCACGTGAGCTGGGACAAGACGCCCGAGGCGCTGTATCGCGTCCTGAACGCCCTCGATGATCTGGGCTACCAGTTCATCTTTCTGGAGGTCGGAGGCAACCTGCGCCTGGACGGAGTCCAGGGGTTGGAGGGCAAGGGTGCCTGGACCTCGCAGGAAGTACGCGCCTTCGTTCGTGCTGCCAAGTCGCGCGGTATCCGTGTCTATCCGGTGGTCTCGCTGCTCAGTCACCCGGAGTGTGGGCCGCAGCACGCGCGTTACGTGGACCCGCAACTGGGGCTGCGGCTGTGGGAGGATGGCGTCTATGACTTCGTCCGGCAAGTGGTCGTCGAGACCCTGAAGGTTTTCCGTGACGGTCAGTCCGGCCCCATGTACTTCCATGTCCGCCTGGATGAGGCGCGCGAGGTCATTGCGGCCAATGCCAAACGCCTGGGTCGGGCACCGGATGAGGTCCTGGCTGACCATGTGCTGAGGCTGCGCGAGATCATCGGGGCTGCCGGGGCGCGGATGGTGATGTACCATGACATGCTGCTGTCGCCGGAGGATGTGAGTATCGGCACGGCGCTCGGTGGCCCACCGATCAGCACGGCTCGCGCCCTGGACCGCCTCCCGCGCGACATTGTCATCAACTTCTGGCTCTATGACTTCATGGCCGAGCACGCGCCAGCGATCGAGCACTTCACACGGCGTGGCTTCCCGGTGTGGGTGTCGCCGTGGCTCGCCCCCGAGCTTGGTCTGTCCCAGTACGCTCGCCAGCACGGATTGCCCGTGGTCGGCACGACATGGTGCCCACTGTTCGGCATTGGCCGCCACTATGGCCTCCAACGGGCGCTGTTCACCACTGGCTTCTACCTGCGCCATCCCGGGGCCCCGGCTCCCCACGCACTGCCCTTCAGTCCACGTCTGCGGGTGGTCCGCAGCCTGGCGGCCCCAGCGCCATGCGGACGCCAGGGCGTGCGGTTGCTTCTCCCCGCGCTGAGGCCTACTCAGGCGTTCGCATTGGCCGGGGCACTGGAGGGCTTCCCTGAGAGGCCGATTCGCGCTGTCAGCTTCTTTGACCCATCTGACCCGGCGCAGGCCTGGGAACAGCGGGTGCTGGCGGCGCCCAAGCCCTTGCGGCTCGAGTGGGGCGAAGGGCGACGGCAGGAGTTGGCGGGAGTCAATATTGACCGCGGTGAAGGCGCGTTTGTCCTCTACACCCCGGCCCACGGCCGTAGCACCCAAACCAATCCCTTCGGTGGCGAGATCGTACTCGTCGAGGGCCTGGTCCGTGATGCCTCTTTGGGCGGCTACGGGCTGGGGGATCAGCCCATACCCCCGGGCGGCTGCGTTATCTCGGCCCATGTCGGCAACTGGACCATCCCGGCGCTGCTGGACGAGATGACCCGCAGTCGGCTGACGCTGGTGGATGCGGAGGGCCGCAGCCTGCTGCCGGCGCCGGCTTCGGAGGAACTGCAGGAAAGCAGCAAGGTCGCGCTTCCCACCCCAGACCATGCCCGCGCCGGCGGCATAGTCGTGCACCACGGCACGGTGCAGGCGGCCATGCCTGGGCGGTTCCTGGGGGAGATACGCCTAGTGGGCCCCGACGGCTCCGTCTGCGCGACGCCCGTCGTCTACGGCCAGAACGTGGCCGCTTTCCGCATGCCCGAGTGGCTGATGACGCCAGACCTGAAGCCCGTGACAGACGCCTGGCTGGCCTGGAGCGATGACCGGGGTGGACAGCCGCGGGTGCTGGTTGGCACCCGTCTCCGCATGCCAAACGGCTGGCGGCCTCGCCAGGTCGAGTTCGTACCCACCGCCGCCGGCCGGCGCGCTGGCTGGACCGTTCTGGCGGTGGCTGTCTGCTACTGAGACAGTCATCCTGCTCTTTCCAAGGAACGTGGATCATGCGTATGCTGCCGGTGATGGCCACCGCGGTCGGGCTGGGGTTGGCGCTGGTCGGCCTCGCTGACGCCCAGACCCAGAACCTGCTGCTCAATCCCGGCTTTGACTTCCACAGCTTCGCCAATAGCCGCAACGCCAGCGCGCAAGTCTACACCGCCGGTTACGTGGCGGGCTGGAACACCGACGCCTATGGTGACATCACGGTCACCACGGCGCCGCACGTGCCTGCTATCAGGCCGGCGGTATTCGTGCGGAACCTCGTCGCCATCAAGCCGGGCAAGCGCCTGTACCAGTTCATGCTGCTGCCCGAGGTTGGACTGCGCCATGGCGACCGGGCCAGTCTGTCCGTGTACGGCCAGCAGGGGGCTCCCGATCGCCTGAGGGCCACGATTCGCGTGCTGAAGGTGGATAGCCAGAGCGGCACCTGGAAGCCCAGTGACTTCGGTTGCAGCGACAGGCGCGAGTTCCCGAAGCACGGCCGTGGCGAGTTGGTGACAGCCGCCGAGCAAAGCGCGACGTCGGGTCCGGAGGGCGCTTTTCTGCTGAAGGTGGAGGGCTGCGAGATCCCAGGCCGTGTGGTCCAGGAAAGCGTCTCCGGCGATGACCAGATCAACGCCATCGGCCTAGAGGTGGAGCTGCGGAATGTGGGTCAGCGGGACGTCTGGGTCTATGCCCCATGCCTGGTGAGGGGTCCTGTGGCACTCTCCGGCCTGCCTGAACTGCGGCGCCTGCCGACGTACTACGCGGGCATCCCCCGCACCATCCGCAAGCTCTGGCGGGGTGAGCCCATTCACATCCTGGTGATGGGCTCGTCCATTGACCGAGGCAGCGCCAACCCGCCCCTCTACCCGTATGATGAGGACCCGACCTCCCCCACCTTCAAACAACCTCTGGGGGACCACGATTTCGACGGCCGGGTCGTCGGCAGGCCCGACCTGACCGACACCTTCGGTTGGTGGCAGCACTACTTTGCGTGGGCTGGACGGCTGCGTGTCGAGCTGCTGCGCAAGTTCGACCTGACCCCCGACAAGATCTGCCTGAACTACATGGCCCGCGACGGCTCTTCCATCTCGGAGGCCATGACTGGGTTGGCGGAGTACTGCTCGCTTTCGGTCCCCTGCGCGCCCGAAGCCAATGGCCAGAAGGCGGGAAAGACGTGGCAAGAGCTGTACCCAGGGCTGTTTCAGCGCCCCCAGGGGCCGGGACCCGACCTGATCCTTTTCGGTAGCGGGGCCAACATCAAGACCGATGAGCCTGACGAAGGCGCCGTGTACGAGGCGGCCATTCGCTGGGTGCAGCAGCGCTATCCCGACTGCGAGTTCCTGTTCTGCATGTGGCAGCGGCAGCGAAGCTACACCGCCAACACCGGGCACTTGATGGAGCTGGCGCTCAACTACCGAATCCCCTTCCTGGACCTGGGCGACCGCATGGACCAGCTCTCGGCCTACGCCAACAACTACGCGCTTTGCACGGACGGCGGGCATCCTCAGGCGGCCGCGCACCATGTGTGGTTCCGGACGGTGGAGCAAGCCTTTGAGGTGGCCGACCCGATCGCCATGGGGGAGCCGCAGCTCCACCTGCCGCGGCGGCTTTACCCGACCAGCTACCACTGGGAGGGCGAGGTGCGGACCTACTCGGCCGGGTCGCCGCGCCTGCATGGGAACATGCTGGTGCTGGACGACTCACAGGTCACCACCTGGGCTGCGGTCACGGAGGCGGACGCCCCCGAGACACTGGTGGATGGCCAGAAGGTGCGACTGACCCGCAACTCGCCTCAGCGTGACCTGCGTAGTTGCTCCTTCACCGCCGGCCGCTTCAGTCTGGGTGACCGGCACATCCTGGAACTAACGGGGGCACATTCCAGGCTCATCGCCGCCGACTGCCGGGTCTGTCCGGGTCGGCAGTTCATCCCTGTGGACAGCCGCCAGTGGGATCTGGGCGGCAGGCAGCCAACTGACTTCGCCAGCGCCTGGGGGGCACCCTATGGCACCAAGCAGGTGCTACTGGCCACCGGGCCTGCGCTGCAGGTGGATGTGGTGGGGACGGACCTGGCGGTGGCATGGGTGGATGCGCCCGATGGCGGCAGTTTCCGCCTGCTGGTAGACGGCCAGGAGCGCCTGCAGGTGACCGCCAACGTGCCGTACCAGGACGCCAGCGGTCAGCGGCACTACCTGGAGAACCGGCGGGCGGTCCGCGGTCTGCCCTACGGCGTGCACCGGGTTCGCATTGAGCCCCTCACCGGCGCGGTCGCCATCCTCGGGCTCTTTGCCTATGATTCGCGGCCCAGCGACGAGGCGACCCGCGAGCTGACCGGCCTGGCGGCGCCGGGTGACGTTGTTCAGTTCACCCCGCCATTTCGGGCGCGGCCGCTGATCATCTGCACGGGGGGACTGGAACTCGAGCGCGATGGGGTCACGCCCGGACAGGTCATCTTCGGTGGCGCGGGACCGGGTCAATACCGGGTTGTTGGTGAATAGGCAGCAGCAGCGTGCTTCAGGGGTGCGCCTGATGCGGCCTTCTGGCCGACTTGACGCGAGCCAGAGTTATCGTGGTCTGCTTGCGCTTATCGTCGCGCCTCACGCCCACGGTGTAGTTCCCCTGCGGATCGCGCCAGTTGAGGAGCGTAAGCTTGCCGCCGGACATCTCCTGCTCAACAAGCTTCAGTTCCGGCGAGTCGTAGCGGAGACGGTAGAAGTCCAGCACCTCCCGGTAAGGGTCCCTGGTGACCAGTTCAGCTCCGGCGGTCAGGTCGCTCCCCTCGCGCACCAGTTGGCTGCTGGTCACACGAGCCCCGGGGTAGAAGGCTATCCCCACCTCGGCTTCGGTAGCGCCCGCCACCATGCGGACATCTGGCCGGCTCCCCGTCTTTCGCCCCTGGGCAGCCGCCTGGCGGACCTTGTTACTGGTCTCGATGACGATTCGGGAGCCACTCGCGGCTCCTTCGGCCTCCGAAGAGCGCTGCCGACAGCCAGCGAACGCGCCTGCCAAGACCAGCAGACAGACCGCCGCGGCCATGGCCCGGCGGCCTGTCTGCGGCATTTCCACAGCTCTCACGCCTCACTGACCTCCGGCCGCCTGGAACCGCTCGTTGATGCGGTCCCAGTGGAGGTTCTGAAAGAAGACGTCGAGGTACTTGCCCTTGTCTGGGCCGTAGTCGTGGTAGAAGGCGTGCTCCCAGCAGTCCAGCGCAACCACCGGCACCGCCCCCCACACGGCGCCCAGTTGGTGGGACTCCACGCTGAAGTTGACCAGGCGCCCACAACTGGGGTCCCAGCACGTGACGCCCCACCCGATACCCGCCGCGATGGCTGCTGCCCGTAGATCGGCGACCCACTTGGTCAGCGAGCCGAAGTCCCGCTCAAGCGCGGCGACCACAGCTTGGCCGCCCGCGCCTCCATCGCCACCGAGATTGCTGAAATAGACCTCGTGCAGGATCTGACCGCAGGCGTGGAAGGTCTCCTGCTTCTTCAGGCCCGCGTAGGTCTTGGCGTCAAAGCCGGCCGCAGCCGGGTCCATCGCGGCCAGCGCGGTCTCCACTGCATTGCGCCCGTCTACGTAGCCCTTGAAGTGCCGGTCATGGTGCCAGGTCACCAACTGCTCAGACAGGCCCTTCAACGCATTGTAGGCGTACGGCAGCGGAGGCAGCACATGCTGGCCAGGGGCCACCGCGGCAGCAGCGGGCCGGGCCAGGGTCAGGCCCCCTGCACTCAGCAGGGCGCCACCACCGACTGCTGCCAGGGTCTGCCCAAGGAACTCACGCCGTGTTATCCGTGGCATCATCATCACCGTGCCTTTCCCGCAGTATGCCCACAGACGGTAGCTCTGGTTGGTCGGTTCAGACGGCCGCTGGCGGGGCTGGTGGCTCCGGCTCCGCCGTGATGCCGGTCTGCCCCTCCTTGAAGGCATCGCCAATAGCAGCCATGGCGCCCAGCATTCCCATGGCCTCGACCGGCAGAAAGATCTTGGTGGCCTTGCCATTGGCCACGCGGCCGAGCATCTCCAGATACTTCACTGCCAGCAAGTCGGGGGTGGGGCGACCGGAGTGAATTGCGTCAAAGACCGTCTTGATGGCCTGTGCCTCACCTTCGGCGACGGTCCGCTGGCGGAACTGCTCGGCCTCGGCCACCCTGCGGATGGCCTCCGCCTCCCCTTCGGCGCGGTTGATGCGCGCCTGCCGCTCGCCCTCCGCCTGCAGGATCTGAGACTGCTTAACGCCCTCCGCCTCAAGCACGGCCGCCCGCTTGTCGCGCTCGGCCTTCATCTGCCGACTCATGGCCTCGGTGATGTCGCGCGGCGGCTCGATGGCCTGGAGTTCAACGCGGGTGACCCGCACGCCCCACTTGTCGGTAGCGTCGTCCAGAATCTGGCGGAGCTGGGCGTTGATGCGCTCGCGGGAGACCAGCGCTTCGTCCAACTGCAGTTCGCCGATGATGTTACGCAGGTTGGTCTGGGCCAGCTTGATGGCCGCCAGACGGAAGTCGGTGACATTGTAGATGTTGCGGAAGGGATCCGTGACCTCAAAGTAGACGACGGCGTCCACCGTCAGCGTGGCGTTGTCCTTGGTAATCACGACCTGCGGCGAGACGTCTAGCACGGTCTCCCGCATGTCTACGAACGTGATGGATTGCACGAAGGGGAAAACCAGCGTCAAACCCGGGTCAGCGGTGCGGACGTACTTGCCGAAGGTGGCCACCACGCCGCGCTGGTGCTGCCGGACGACGTACACCGACTTGCCGATGATGACGATCACGAGGATCGCCAGGACGATCACGCCGAAGATGCCCGCGCCTTCCATGTTTGGGTCCTCCTAGGGTTTGCTGGGGGGCTGGGACTGGCTGGAGCCGTTGTCGGTCTCCGTACCGGCGAACACCTGCACCACGCGCAGAGTAGTGCCCTGCACGCTTTCAACACGTGCGCGGACGCCCTGCGGAATGCGCGTTTCGGATCTCGCGCGCCACTCTTCCGACCCGACGCGGATGCGGCCCGTATTCTGGTCGGGGTCCACCGCCTCCAGCACCACCCCGACCTGCCCGACGATCTGGTCCACGTTCGATGGCACCGTCACCCGGGCGTGGATGCTGCGGGCCAGGCGGCGGGTTGCCAACAGCAGTGCCGCCGAGACGACGGCGAAGATGAGCCACTGGATCCATGCCGCCTCGATCCATACCGCTGCCAGGGCGGTCACCAGCGCCGCGGCGCCGATCCACATCAGGAAAAAGGTCGTTGTGAAGATCTCCAGGATGAGCAGGACCAGACCCACAATGAGCCAGATTATGCCAGGATGCATCGGTTAGGCCTCCTGTGGCGAGGGCAAGCCTGACCCTCTATCTGTGTTCGCCGCCCGAAAGCTCAATCCTGCGTGGCCGGCTGTGGACCTCACGCCCGAGGCCGTCGCTCCGCGCCTTGCACAAGTGTCCGCAGGCCGGGGCGCCCCCCGCTAATGGAGTTGTGCCGTCGCCGTGGCGGTCAGGCCGCCATGCTTCACACCGCGGGCGCTCAACAGACGGTCGGCGATAGCCTTGACCTCGTGGCTCTGGCCCCGCACAACAATCACCTCGAGGCAATGGCGCTGGTCCATGTGCACGTGCGTTGCACAGACGATGGCATTGCTGTGCTCGTGCTGCAGGCTTGTCAAGGTCTCTTGTAGTTCGCGGGTGTGGTGATCGTAAACAAGGGTCACGGTCCCGACCACGGGGCTATCAGGGGTCTCCCATTGCCGACGCACCAGGAAGTCGCGGACGATGTCGCGGATTGCTTCGGACCGGGTGCGGTAGGAAGCCTGCGCGATGGCCTGGTCAAACTCCTGCAGCAAGCTGGCTGGCATGGAGACCCCAAAGCGCTCAAGCGGTTCCATGGTTTGCCTCCCCGATCAGTGATTTGCCCAGGAGCTCCTCATAGACGGCCATGTGGCGCGCCAGAAGGCGTTGGGGGGTGTAGAGGGCCAGGGCTCGTTGGCGTCCGGCCTGGCCCATCCTTGCTCGGCGAGCCGGGTCGGCGGCCAGTTCGTTGATCCGGTCGGACAGGGCGCGGGCATCGCCGCGCGGAAAGACGCAGCAGGTCTCACCCTCTTGCCCCACCTCTGCGACACCCGGCAGGTCGCTGCAGATCACCGGTTTGCCGCACAGCATCGCCTCCACCTGCACGATGCCGAAGGCCTCGCCGCGCCCGCTGGATGGCAGAACAACCACGTCGGCCGCGTGGTACTGATACACGAGCTCTTCATCCGGCACTCGGCCCAGGAATCGCACCCGGCTGGTAACACCCAGGTCGGTGGCGAGGCGGCGTAGGCGGCCGGCCTGTTCGCCCCGGCCCACTATGGTGAGCTCACCGTCAACCCACTGCATGGCTCGCAGCAAGTCCGGCAAACCCTTGTAGGGCGTCAGGCGCCCCACAAACAGAACGCGGCAGGGCCCGCCACCGGCCTGGTGGGCCAGCCTTTCCTGCCCGGTGTCCGGCAGGCGAAGGCGAGCCGGGTCAACGCTGGGTGGGATGAAGACACACTTGTCAAGCCACGGTCTGAGCACCGGGGACGTCTCGGCGTAGCGGTGGGAACTGGCGATGATACGGTCCGCCCGGGCCAGTGCCCGCTCCAGTGTGGGTCGGACCAGCGCCTGCAGGCGGCGAAACCGTGAGATGTCCATGTGGTAATGCAGGACCAGTGGACCATCGAAGCGCGAGCGGAGTACTGACCACAACCCAAAGGGGTAGGGATGGTGAACCTCGACCAGCTCGGGGCGCAGTCGGCGGACCCAGGCCGTCATCGGTGGGCTAAACGGCGTGTTGGCGAGAGTGCCGACGGTGGCGCAGCGGATGATGCGAACGCCGCAATGAGTCTCAGACCGCGTCCAGGGGTAGCGAGAACAAGTCAGCGTGGTGACGTCGTGCCCCAGGCCGGCCGCACGCTCGCAGACGGAGCGGACCACCGACTCGATACCCCCTTCATCCGGCCAGTACCGGCGATACACGTGCAGGAATGCTGCCATCGGTCCTTCCGCGGCCGCGAGGAGCAGCCGCCTCGATGATACATTTTCGGGTCGGGGGGGGCAACTGCTGCCTCCGGCAGACAGGTGCGAGGCCGGCTCTCCGGGAAGTTACGGTAAGACGGTTGGAGCATGCGCGGAGGGTGAACCGTGGCCTACCCGGGAGTCGTCGAAGACCTGAAGATATGCGCCCAGCGAGGCATCCCCTCGCGCGTACCCGTGTTTGCGCTGGGCGAGGAGTTCGATGTGGAGCAGTACGGGGTGGACTACCGGGAGTACATCTGGAGTGTTGACAAGATGGTGGAATGTCAGCTCCATGCGGTGGAAAACTTCGACTACGACTGGATCCTGCTGCACCCCGACGACTACATCGAACTCGAGCCCCTGGGCGTGGAGACGCAGGCGGGGGAGCGCATTCCTCCTGCCGCGGTCTTCTGCCCCCCTGCCACCCGACAGACACTGGCGAGACTGAGACTGCCGGACGAGACCAGAGCCGGACGCATGCCCGTACACCTGGAGGCCCTGGCTGGCATCAAGGCAGCTTACGGCGAGAAGCTGGTCGTCAGTGGGCGGTGCGCGGCCCCCTTCTCCGCCACGGCACTGCTCTATGGCGTGGGCGAGGCGTTGATGCTGCTGCTGGACGACGAGAGGCTGTTCCGGGACACGTGTGAGTTCTTTGTCGAGCTGATGAGCAACTGGGGAGTGGCCCAGGTCCAGGCTGGTGCCGATGCCATCTGGCTGGGTGACTGCGTGGCCTCCTCCGGCTTCTGCTCGCCTCAGCATTACGGGGACGTGGCAGTGGAGCCGGCCTACCGGGTCGCCGAGGCGATCAAGGCGGCGGGCGGCACCGTCATCTACCACGCCGGCGAGCATTCACTTTCGCACCTGAGGATCGCCGCCGACTACTTTGACATCATCAACGTGGGCGAGGATCTTGACATGGCGAAGGCCAAGACTGCCCTTGGGGGCCAGGTCTGTCTCTCCGGCAACGCCCATCCCATCAGACTCATGCAGTGCCGCAGTCTGGACGAGGTCGCGGCGGAAACGACGCGTATCGTCGAAGCCGGGAAGACCGGAGGCGGCTACATCTTCAACACTGGCGAGGGGATACCGCGTCAGGTGCATCCCAACGTTGTCCACAGCATGGTCCAGACGGCCAAGGAAAGGGGCGTATACAGTTGACGGCTCAACGATTACCAGGCGGGGGCCAGCGACGGGCGCTGATGGTCTGCGGTGCGCTAGTGCTGGCAGCGGGCCTGCTCGGCCCAGTACATGCGGCGCCAGTGGCCCGCAATGTCATCATCATGATCGGCGACGGTGCCGGTTTCAACCATTTCGCGGCGGCTAGTCTCTATCGCACCGGGCGGCCCGATGGCGAGGTCTGCCACTCATTCCCGGTGCGTCTGGCCGCCAGCACCTTCCCCAGCGGAGGGGGATACGACCCGGCCAGGTTCTGGGAGGGCTTTGACTACGCCAAGAGCGGCGCCACGGACTCCGCTGCCGCGGCTACCGCCCTGGCCTGCGGCGTCAAGACCTACAACGGAGCCATCGGCGTGGATGAGAAGGGCAGGCGCGTGCAGAGTGTCACCGAGTGGGCCGAGGCGCGCGGTCGGTCCACCGGGTTGCTGACCTCGGTTCCCTTCAGCCATGCCACGCCGGCGGGCTTCGGCGCCCATGTCGCCAGCCGGGGCGACTATGCCCGCATCGCTCGCCAGATAATCCTTCACAGTGCGGTGGATGTCATCATCGGGGCGGGACATCCTTGGTACGACGACAACGGCCGCCGACTGGAGACGCCCAAGTATGCCTATATCGGTGAGACTGAGTTCCAGGCTCTGCAGCAGGGCACTGCCGGCGGTGACGCAGATGGCGACCTTGTGGCCGATCCGTGGCGGTTCGTGCAGTCGGCGGAGGAGCTGCAGGTGGCCGTCAGTGGTCCGCCGGTCAAGCGGCTGTTTGGGCTGATGCCCGTGGCCAGCACTTTCCAGGCCGGCCGGGAGAGCCCTGAGGACAACCCGCCGGACACGGCGCTCCCGTTCTCGGTGCCCTTCAACGCCACCATCCCCACGCTGGCCCAGGTGACGGAAGCTGCGCTGCGAGTGCTGGGTGCCGATCCCGATGGGCTCTTCCTGATGGTGGAGGGAGGCGCCGTGGACTGGGCGGCGCACAGCAACTATGCCGGCCGCATGATCGAGGAACAGATGGACTTCGGCGATGCGGTCGCCGCGGTCGTGCGATGGGTGGAACGCCACAGCAGTTGGGATGAGACGCTGCTGATCG
>JABLXH010000031.1 GCA_013178155.1 Armatimonadota bacterium
TGAAGTTCATGGGGCAACTCGGCCTATCTCGCTCATTACTCAGGAGCCTGGTCGGCCTCTACCTCCACGGCAGGCTCGGTCGCATCTTCCTCGGTGGCCTTCTCGTCCTTCTTCTCCTTTGCCAGTCTGACCGAGACCAACAGGATGACCGCCGCCACGCCCACAGTGACGCCCAGCATGGTGAGCAAGGCGCGCACCTTGTTGTTGAGGATGGCGTTCAGGGCAACCTGCATGCTCTCAATGAAGTTCATGGGGCAACTCGGCCTATCTCGCTCATTACTCAGGAGCCTGGTCGGCCTCTACCTCCACGGCAGGCTCGGTCGCATCTTCCTCGGTGGCCTTCTCGTCCTTCTTCTCCTTTGCCAGTCGGACCGGCTTGCCGTCACGCAGGCCCTTGGCTTCGAGAGAGGTGATGACGCTCTCTCCGAGAGTGAGACCCTTCGTGATCTCGGTTCGTTCAATGCCCTCGACGCCCTTGGTCACTTCCTTCTTCTTGGCCCTGCCGTTCTGCATTATGTAGACGTAGAACTTGCCGTCCTTATCCTCAAAGATCGCAAAAGAGGGTACGGATAGCGCCTGTTTCTTGGAGCGCGTGACGATGTCAACCTCCACGGACATGCCGCTGTGAAGCGCACTGGTGTCGCCCTCGACGGCAAGCTTGACCGCGAAGGTCCGCACGTCGCCCTGGGTCAGCCGGACCGAGGGTGATATCTGGTGCACCCGGCCCCGCACCTCGCGCCCCTCGCCCAGAAAGACGATCGCGGCCTGCCCCAGTCGCACGTCATGCACGTCCGCCTCGTCAACGTTGCACTCGATCCATACGCGGTCTGTGGCCGTGATCACCAGCATGGCAATCTCTGCGCTGGGCAGCGCGATGCCGCCGCCCTGCACATACTCGCCCCGCTTGGCGTTCACGCGGGTGACCACGCCGCTGATGGGGGCGGTGATGATCGTGTAGCCGGCGCGTTCGGCAGCCATTTGCAGCGCCGCCTCGGCCCGGCGCAGATCGGCCGAGGCAATGGCCAGGTCAAGTTGCCGCTGCCGGACAGACACGCCGTCGGCCTCCGCGCGACGGGTGGAAGCACGGGACTGGGAGACCGTAGCCGCGGCGACGCGCAGGTCCTCCGGGGTGGTCTGCTGCTCCGTGAGGCGCAGGGCAGCGCGGGCGGACTCCAGTCGGGATACCGCCGCCGTGCGCCTTGCTTCGGCCGCCGCCAGGTCCTCGGGCGTGGTGCGGTGACGGAGGAGTTCGAGGTCGGCCCGGGCGCGCCGGACTGCCTCCTCTGACCGGCGCACTGCAGCGCGAGCCTGCTCCAGCTCTTGGGGACGGTAGGGCTCTTTCACCAGCGCCAGGCGCTGTTCGGCGGTCTGCATCGCCGCCTGCGCTGCCTCGTGAGCGGCCTCGTCGGCCTGCAGTTGGTTGCGTGACACGAAGCCCTTGGCGGCCAGGGCCCTCTGGGACGCCAGCGTTGTCGCGCGGTACTCCAGTTGCGCCCTGGCGTCTCGCACGGCCGCCTCGGCCTGGGCCACTTCCTCGGGACGCGGGCCAGCCAGCAGCAGCTCCAGGTGGGCCTGGTTCGACTGCAAGTCCGCCTCTGCCTGGCGCAACGCCGCTTCGGCAGCCACGATCTCCTCGGGGCGGGCGCCGCGTCTGGTCGTCGCCAGACTGGCCTCGGCCTCCTTGAGGTCCTGTTCCGCCTGCCGGACGGCCTGGCGAGCACGCTCGATCTCCTCCGCCCGGGCCCCGCGCAGCGCAGTCTGGTATCGCGCCTCCGCCTGCTCCAGCGCCGCCTGGGCCTCCGTCATGGTCGCGGCGGTCCGCTTGGGGGCTACCGCGGCCTCTGCGGCGGCCTGTGCCACGCGGGCCCGTGCCGCCGCGGCGGTCTCCCGGGCCTGCCGCAGGTCCGCGTCTACCGACCGGGCGTCCAGATAGGCGATGACCTGACCGGCAGAGACCCGGTCACCTTCCTGTACCAATAGGCGCACCAGTTCGCCGCCGATCTTGGGGATGACCTTGACCTCGTCGGGCTTGACCACGCCTGCTGGCTGCCCGGCCACGGGGACTGCACTGACCACCTCGTTGATATCCGCACGGGTCACTGCTTCCACCTCGACCTCCACCACGCGTGCCCGGAGATAGCGGAGAGGGATGAAGACCGCCAAGGCAGTGACCACCACCAGCACGGCGCAGCCGATCTTGAGTCGACGTGACATGAAAAACCACCCTATGAGGTGTATAGGACAGGGCCCGTGCTCTTGAAGGTCCCCGCATTGCCATTCTACAAACTAGCAGCGTCGCAACCGTCGCGGTTGCCAACTCCTCCAGGAGCGTGTTGCCATGGGCACACCTGACGTCAGCTACTTCCGGCCCCGGGGTGCGGTAGACCTCTTTCGCAGCGGTGTCAATGAGTGCCTCCGAGCCGGCGGCGCAGCCTGGGTCGCGGCCTTCGGGATTCTGGTGGCACCGACTGTCATTGCCGTCGCCGGCCAGGCGGCCCTCGCCCAGACCGGAGCCATGGAGCTCATGCAGGCCCTGCAGAAGGGCGAGATGCGACCCGAGAACCTTGATCCCGGGGAGATGTTTGGGGCCATTGCCCTGATCGTTGGGGTCGGGGCAGTGACCGGAATCATCTCCATGCTGGCGCATTATGCCGGGGGCGTTGCCGTCGCACGCATCTGGGCCGAGCGGGCCCTGGGCCGCTCCCTGTCGGCTGTGGAGGCCTGGGACTTCGTTCTCGGACGCGCCGCAAAGATAGTCAGCGGGGCGCTGGTGATGCTGCTGGTCCTGGCCGGCGCAGCTATTATCGGCCAGATTCCCGGCGGTATCATCGCCGCGATCATCGGTATGTCCTCGGGCCCGATGCAGCCAGGTGTCAGTCCCCCACTTATCATGCGCCTGGTCCCGATGTTCACCCTGGTACCGGCCATTCTGGCTGTCACCGTCTACCTCGTGGCCATGACGGCGGTGACGGCCGTCGAGAATCTGGGCGGCTTCCCCGCGCTGGGACGCAGCTTCCGCCTTGCCGGCGGGCAGTTCTGGCATGTCCTGGGCGCTATTGTCCTGGCCGGCCTGGCCTTCACCGCGCCGAGCATGGCGGTCGGCGCACTGGCCCAGACGGAGTTCGCTGGCGGCCTGCGGGAGAGCCTGGGGGCCATGGCAGGCACTCTGGTCATCGCCGGCGGCAGCTCCCTGCTGTCGCTCCTGCTGTCGCCTTTTCTGATGTCTGTTCAGGCGGGTCTCTACTTCGACCTTCGCTCGCGCCTCCGCGATGAGCGCTTCACAGCCTACGAGCTGGCACTGGACGCGGGCGTTGAGTTGCCCGACGGCGTCGTCCCACCTGCGGAGGAGACCGCCTGGGCGCCACCGCCTTCGGCCTCTTCGGACGTGTCGCTGCCGCCCCCGCCCAGCGCTTCGTGAGGCAGGGCATAGCGAGCCGGCCCGTCACTGACAATGCGCCCGTCCCGCACGCGTACGATTCGGCGAGCGCAGTCGGCGATGTCCTGGTCGTGGGTCACCAGGACAATGGTGACCCCTTCCTCGTTGAGCTGTCGGAAGAGCTGCATGATCTCGATACTGGTGCGGGAGTCCAGGTTGCCGGTAGGCTCATCGGCCAGGACGATGGCCGGCTCGGTAACCAGGGCCCGGGCAACGGCCACGCGCTGCTGCTGCCCGCCGGACAGCTCCGAGGGGCGGTGGTCCATACGGTCTGCCATGCCCACCCGCGCCAGGGCCCGCTCCGCCCGCTCGCGGCGATTGCGGGCGCCCTGGTACATCAGCGGCAGCAACACATTCGCCAGCGCAGGGGTGCGCGGCAGCAGATTGTAGGTCTGGAAGACAAACCCTATCTTGCGGCTGCGGATGGCGGCGAGGGCGTCGTTATCCAGGTCGGCGACAGACTGCCCCTCCAGCAGGTACGTCCCCCGCGTCGGGCGGTCCAGGCAGCCCAGGATGTTCATGATAGTTGACTTGCCAGAGCCCGACGGCCCCATCACCGCCACCATCTCCCCCGGCTCGATCTGAAGGTCCACGCCGGCAAGCGCATGCACGCGCTGCTTGCCCATCTGGTAGACCTTGTGGATGTCCCGCATCTCGATGAGCATGACTATCCTGTCCCGGTGCTCCCCGGGCCATGCCCCGGGCCTTCGGTCAGTGACGTCCCGCTCTGGGGGCGCCGTCTGAGGACTGTCCCCAGGGCCACGGCAGCCTAACGGAAGCTGCCGTAGTGAGCGGCCAACTCCATCACCCGCGTGTACTGCCGGAAGCTGACATCGTCGGGCACTGAATGGTCGGAATGAAAGATGTACCCGCCGCCGGCCTTCGCCACCGGCACCTTGGATGCGATCTCCTGCTCGATGACCTTCGGGTCCGGGTGGGCCATGGCGCGGACGTCAATACCGCCCATCAGTGCCAGACGGTCGCCATACTGCTGTTTCAGGGCCAACAGGTCGTTTCCCGCTTTGACTTCCAGCGGCTGCAGACAGTCAAAGCCCGCTTCGATGAAGAGCGGGACGAACTCGGTAACATAGCCACAACTGTGCAGGATCATGGGCTTGCCGTGGGCCTTGAACACGTCGCAGACCAGCTTGTGGGCCGGCATGAGCAGCTCGCGGTAGGCCGCCGGCGAGAAGAAGCCCTTGTGTTTGTAGCCCAGGTCATCGAAGATCCAGCCCGCGTCCACATCCAGCCCCCGGCCCAGCACCTCCTCGGCAATAGCCGCGCAGACTTGCGCATCGGTCATGAACATATCCCTGACCCAGTCGGGGTCCTCGACCATCGCCATGAGGCAGCGCTCGGGACCGACCATGTTGCAGGTCTTGGTGAAGCCAGGGCCCCAGCTCAGATAGGTGAAAAGGCCCTTGGCGCGGGCTGCCTCGAGCCCCGTCCGGGCGCCCTCCCAGTCCACCCGCCGGTCGTTGTAGACCATCAATGGCTTCACCTCTTCCCACTTCTCGCGGGTGGTAATCGCGAAGTCCAGCAACTCCGGGGTGGTGGTGCGGCCCTTCCAGTTCTTCATCGTCGCCCCATCGGCGCCGGTGGCGATGGTGTAATCGTCGCAGTCCTCAAGCACCCGCGTCTCCATCTGCAGCGAGCTGTCGCCGCCGAAGCCCCAGAGCTCAAAACCGAAGTGCTCCGCCGCGGACACGCCCTCGGGCATGCCCTCGCTGTGCCAGCGCGCCTCCGTGGTGCCCCACGGGAAGTCCGACCACGGTACGCGGTCAGCCTCCTTGTGCTGCAGGGCCAAGAGCACACGTTCCTGCGATGTCATCGCCGTCTCCTCGCGGGTTTCAGTTGGGAGTGGACTCGCTATTCGCGCTGTCTTCTGCCTCCCCCTCTGCGCTACCGCCACAGGCGCAGTGACCCTCCGTCAAGAGCTCGTGGCCTTCACGGAACAGGAAGGCCGCGATGACCAGACCGGTGACCGGGTCGGCCCACCACCAGCCCAGGGTCCAGTTCAGTCCCAGCCCAACGAGGAGGGATACCGAGAGCCACAGGCAGACCATAGTCTCGACACTATCGGCGACCAGACTGCGGCTGCCGAGTGCCTCTCCCAGCCGACGCTTGTACCGGGCCAGGAAGTACATGGTGGCGATGGACACAGCCGCCAGGACGATACCTCCGAGGCTGGGTGCCGGAGCCTCACGCCGCCAGAGCTTCTCACCGGACTCGTAGGCGATGTAGAGTCCAAGGATCACAAACGTCCAGCCCACGAGCTTCACGGCGCGGGCCTCACGCCGCTCGATCTCCGCTTCCGACAGCCGTTCGGCCCGGGCAAAGCGCCACACCATGACTCCCCCGGAAAGCGCCTCAACGAAGCTGTCCAGCGCGAAGCCGATCAGTGCTGGACTACGGGCCATCGCGCCCAGGGCGATGGAGATCAACCCCTCCAGCACGTTGTAAGTGACCGTGACCACTGCGGCCGTCAGCGCTCTGCGTGCAAGGTTGGTCTCCACCGAAGCCATCGCCTCCTCCGTCTGTCGCTACGGGGCCGGTACCACCCGCAGCAGCCGGTACCGCCAGCTTGCCAGCGGGAAGCTCACTCCTCCGTCGTCGAAGGCGATAGCCTCCGCCGTGAGGGCGTCCTTGACGGTGACACGGCGCAGGCCGAAACGCTCCAGGTCTAGCTTCAGGTCCACCTCAGCATCGCCGTCCCCCAGGTTGCTGACCACTACCAGCAGCCCTTTGGCCGGAAGCTGCCAGGCCGTGGCGTAGACTCCCTCAGGGCTCACCCGCAGGTAGTCCCCGTTGTCCCAGTACGGGTACATCCTGCCCTGCTCAAACGGGAACTCATCATAGGCCTTCCACAGCGCCGAGACCTGGGCCAGCATCTCCTCGTTGCTGGGGCGGATCAGCACGCCGTGCAGGAGCGTGTAGGCGAGGACATCACGCGCGTAGTAAGGCTGGCCGTCATAGACCAGGAATTCACTGGGCACCCCCCATTGCCGTCCCATGAACTCGGTGCGGAAGGAATCCATGGGCAGGAAGTCCAGGGTCCTGGCTGGCGGCTTGATGACGTCTATCTGCTCGCCACCCCAGGTGCTGGTGCCAAAGCCCAGGGTCGGGATGACCATGACCGTCGAGTTGTGGATATTGAGCTGGCCCTCCGGGTTTCGCTGCCGGGTGAGCACGTAGAGGCGCTTCATGAAGTCGCGGGTGGCGAAGATGTCCCAGGTCGGTCGCCGCTTGCCGTCAGGCGCCACGTACCCGCAGCCGTGGCTCTCGTTGTCACAGGCCATAGGCCACTCGGGCCCGTCAAGATACCAGCCCCCGTGGCCGAACTCGTCTATCAGCTTGCCCAGATGGTGCAGGCAGAAGTCCTTGTACGGGCTGTTCCAGCACGCGATGTAGGCCGACTGTTTCGGGAACCGTCGGTACGCCCCGCCCCGCGGTGTCTGCAGGAACTCGTCCGACCGCAGTTCCCACTCGGGGCAGTTGTCAGCGAACTGGCGCGACATGTACAGCAGCAGGCTGACGCCCTGCTGCTTGCAGGCGTCCACCAGGCTCCGCATCTTGGGCCGGTTCTCGTCGGTGATATAGGGATGCGACTGGTAGGGCGACCAGTGCTCATGGAAGCAGATGGTCCGGACTCCCAGGTCCGCCAACCACTGTAGCTGAGTACGGGCCAGACCCACTTCCCAGGTCACCGCCCGCCCGAACTTCCCGGGGCCGAAGCTCACTCCCGGTCCCGGTTTGCCCGGGGTCTGGGCATTGGGTTCGCCGTATCCCTCGAAGTGGTCCAGCAGCAGCGTCTCGGCATCTGGCTCGTATTCGCCCGGGGTGGGCTGCGGCGGCCGGGCCCGGCTCAGGATGCGCACCTCGTCTATGGTCGCCAGCGGCATGGCGCCCCCGATCTCTACCACCGCGTCCGCCAGGTCCTGCGGGATGAACCCCGTGTTGGGCGCTTCCGCCACAAGCCGCCCGTTGACATAGATGCGGACGGTGTCGCTCCAGGTCAGGGCCAGGTGGTACCACTGCCCGGGCTCCCAGTCAAAGGGCGCGCCGGGGTTCATCAACACCTGACCGTTCCGGCGCGACCACGCCACAGGGCCCTGCACCAGCTCGTTCCAGTACAGGCCGCAGTTGCTCCCGCTACCCATGCTCGTCCCCCACTTGACGGTGAAGATGCTGCGGTTAGCCGTAGCACTGCGCTGCGCCATCGGCAGACCCCTTTCCAGGTTGGCAAAGCCGGGGCGGTACCAGCACTCGAAGGTGCCCTCCTCGCGCCGCAGCACTCGGGAGGCCTCGTAGGTGATCACACCACCCAGTGACGCCGGCTGGGTCTCAATGCCATAGTTTCCGTGGTGGGTGATGCGGTAATCCCAGACCGTCTTCTCCGGCTGCTTGCAGGGCGTGGCCTCGAAGCCGAAGGTGTAACGCAGGGGCTCACCAAGCCGCTGTTCGTCCCGTATGAGCCGGCACTTGAGAACGACCACCTCGCCCCGGCGCTCGATGCGTAGCATGTCCTTGGTGTCCAATGGGAACCAGTTCTGATCACTCTCGCAGAACCAGGAGAAGCCCCGGTCCTCGTCACCTAGCCAGATGAAAGGCTTGAAGCCGTGGGTCCAGCCCTCCGGTGGCAGGAAGGCGCTGTTGGCGACCGAACCCCAGGCGCCGGGGAAGTGGTATAGGTACCTGGCGTGCTGCGCCTTCAGAGGGATCTCCAGCGTCAACTCCTGGACAGTGGCTGCGCCAGAGGTGGGGGAGAGCTCCAGGTCGCAGCGGATCATGCCGTCATACTCGATGGTGGTGGTCCCTGCCAACTCCAGGGCGTCACTGGTCTGAGTGCCTGTGAGCACCACGGCAGCCGGGCGTCGGCTCGTGAAGCGCACAGGCGAGCCCCGCCACGCAAGCAGCCTGCCATTGACCCGGCCGGTCAGTTGCACCGGCCCCGCCAGCACCGAGGCATCCCGGGTTATGACCTCCGTCGGCAGCGGTGAACCGGCGAACCGATAGGAACGTCCCCAGGGCTTCACGCTGTCGCCCTGGACCTGCAGGGGCGTCCACGGAGCCGGCACAGCGTCCGTAAGGCCCTCCTTGGTGCCGAGCCACTCTGGCCGCAAGGGGTCAGCCAACGTGCGCTCGGCGGTAAAGGCCTTCCCCGACTGGTTGTTGCGGGCGGTCACACGGACCTGAAAGGTGCCGGCGAGCAGCTCATCGGCCGGGAGCGTCACTCGCGCAGGGCCGCCGTCAGCGGGCGGCTCGATGGTGCGCTCCACGACGGCCTGCCCATCCGCCACGACCTGGAGTCCGACAGTGCTGTCGGGCCAGGGAAAGGTGCCGGGCTGCAGGGCCACCGTTGTCGCCAACTCCTGGCGATGGAGGTAGGCGCTCACCTGGAGCTCCACCGGCGGCCCGACCGCAAGAGCGACGCGCTGCACCAGCAGCGTCTGTCCGTCAGCGCGTGCCCTCAGCTCCAGCTGGTACCGACCGGCCCGCGTAAAGCCCTGCTCCTGCGGGAGATCCAGTGAAGTCACATAGTACTGGGACACCGCTGAACCGCTGTCAGGCTGCTGCGTCACCGTTCGCGGCCGACCATCCACAGTGAGTTCCACTTTCGCGTCTTTGGCATTGAGCACCGCGGCTGTGGCGGTATTGCCGTCTAGATCGAGGCCGCACCAGCCGGCGGCCGGACCGTCAGTGTAGGTCACGTGTGCGAACCGCGCCGCGTCATGCAGGTTGGCCGAGATGGGACTGAGGGTGAGAATCCCGCCAAGGCTGGAGGCGTTGATGGCCACGTTCAGGCCATCCCTGTCAGCCGGCTGTGGCGCACCGCCGCCCATGGCCTCCCAGGGGATGAGCAGTTCGCACGCCCACTGTCCCGGCTCGTTGGTGGCTGCCGCGTGCCAGGAAGCGTTATAGGCCTTGTCGCCCGCCAGGCTGTCAAACTCGGTGCCCAGAGCATTGACCACGAACTGGTAATGCCGCTCGTGTCTGTGGCCGCGGTCCACGTGCAGTTCCACCGAGTCATCGGCCCAGACCGTGCCGTCGAAGTCCGTGGCCTGCGCCCGTGCCTTCTGCCCCGGTGGCAGCGGGATACGGGCCGCCAGGAGCAGCCCTCGCTCATGCCAGCCCAGCCAGGCTTCGGGCTGGGTGGCACTCAAGGTCTCATCGCCCAGCATCGTGAACCCGCCGACAGGGGCTGCCCTCTCCCATTCGCCGTCGCTGATGCGTCCGTCCAGGTCTGGCAGGGCCACCAGCCGAGGGATGGTCAGTTGCGTCCAGTCTACATCGGCCAAGGGGCCGGCAAGAGCCACGCTCACCGCCCACAGTGCTGTCAGGGAGAGAGTCAGGCGGCGCATATCAACACCTCGCTCGGTACGGGAAGCAGGGCAGGCGACGCCGGCCCCCGACGTCGCCTGCAAGACTATCGCCGCGGTAGGACCGGGTCTACAGCCACGGCTTCCCCTTGGGGTCCGGCGTGCAGTAGGCGTCCAGGACCTTGGTGATGGCCTGCGCCACGTGCTTGCAGTCTGCGGCATTGAACCACTGGTTCAAGCCGACGCTGATGTTGCGGTCGAACAAGTCGTCGGCCACCGGGCACTGGCCACGCTTGTACTCGACCTTGCCGCCCGCCTTCAGGTACCGCGGACAGCCGAAGGGGCAGTCGTCAAGCGGGCCGCCCTGCCTCAGGACGAGCGGGAACATGTCGTGATAGATGTGCCAGTCAGGGGGGGCTTTGGGCCCGCGCATCCCACAACCCACACCCTCGGCGTTCAGCGCAGCCACGATCTTCTCCCCCAGTTCGAAGCTCTCCGGGAAGAAGCGCAGCGTGTAGCCGATCTCGCCGTCCGGATCATTAAGGGTCTGCGGGCGGATCTCCCTGTAGGTCTTCAACTGCTTAAGGATGCGCATCTTCACATTGTGGAAGCGCTTGACGAGTGCTGGCATCTTCTTGAGCTGCACCGCGTCCATGGCAGCTTCCAGTTCGGACATGCGGTAGTTGGTGCCGACGAACAGCTCGCCAGGGTAACGCTCCTCGGCGAAGCGGCTGGGGCGCCACAGGCCGCCGCCCTCTGCCAGGTTGATGGCGGCCTCGTACATCCTCTGGTCGTTGGTGACGACCATCCCCCCTTCACCACCGCCAACAATCTTGTAGGCCGAGATGGAGAAGATGCCCAGGTCGCCCCAGGTGCCCACGTATTTGCCCTTGACCTTGCCCCCGCAGGACTGAGCGCAGTCTTCGACGACCGTGAGCTTGTGCTTCCTGGCCACCTTCATGATGGCGTCCATCTTGGCCACGCTGCCCATGACATGGGTCGGGCAGATGCAGACCGTGCGCTTGTTGATGAGCGCCTCGATCTTGGTGGGGTCCATGTGCAGCGACTCGTCCACATCGCAGAAGACGGGTATGCCCTTGGCCATGACCACGGCGGCGGCCGTGGCGTAGAAGCCGATGGCGCTACAGATAACCTCTTTGCCGGGGCCGACCCCGGCAGCCACGAAGGCTGCGTGCAACGCGGCTGTGCCTGAGCTGATGGGAAGCGCGTATTTCACCCCAAAGATCTTGCGTCCCACTTTGGCAAAGGCGTCGTTGGCGGTCTCTTTGAGGCCGGAGTAGTAGTTGGCCATGAAGGGGCCGGCGCCGAAGTCCTCGTCCCTGATGACGCTGTTGATGCGATCCAGCGTCTCCTGGGGCAACCCGAAGCGCGCGGCCACGGCCATGAACTCTTCCCGGCCGATCTTTGGCTGGCCCTTGCCTTCGATCTTGGTGACGGCTTTCATGCCGCCCTGGAGTGCAAGTTTTTGGACAGTGCGTTCGTTAGGCATCCTGGCCTCCCTCTTCCTGCTGCGCCGCCGCGGGCGGCAGGAGCGTGTTCACCGGGAGCGGCAACCACACCTCCCGACAGACGTCCCTTGTAGACGAAGTCATGGGACCGTTAAGGCAGCTAGCAGTGCGAGGGAAGGAGAGCTGATGGCGAGCGGCGAAGCATTGCTGGTCGTCCACCAAGACCCTAGCGCCCCGACGAGACCGACCGTGAGCACTGCGGCTGCCACGCGTAGCGACGCCACCACAGAGACACTGCAGCCGCTGCGGGGCTACGCAGTGGCGCTCGGCGGTCTCATCGCCATTGTCGGCATCTATGCCGCCGTCCAGGGCCAGATGGTGGGCCGCACCGCGGCGGACCTGCCCTGGACCGTGCTCTTTGCCCTCGCGGCGCTCATGCCCCTGCTCTCCCGTCTGCGTTTCACCAGGCGCGACGCCATCGTCGTCTTCATGTTCCTGCTGGTGGCCTTCAACTGCATTGACTCCGTCAACCGTTTCCTGCCCACCATTACGACGCTTCCCTACTTCGCGACCCCCGAGAACAGCTACCAGGAGATGTGGGACCGCCATATCCCCCGCTGGTTCGCCCCGACGGACACCGAGGCCATCCGGCAGTTCTGGGAAGGCAGCTACGAAACCCGCCCGAGCCTGCGACCGTGGCTGGCGCCCATGGGGCGGTGGCTCGGGTTCTTCATGGTTATGTGGGCGACGCTGTTCTGCGTGGTGGCGCTGCTGCGCCGGCACTGGGTCGAAGACGAGCGCCTGGGCTTCCCGCTGGTGACGGTCCCGCTGTACATCATGTCCGCCGGCACCGGCCGGATGCAGCCACGGCGCTCCATCTTGTCAGAGCCGCTGGTCTGGCTGGGTTTCGGCGTCGCCTCGGCGCACTTCCTGAGCATCATGATGCATGGTCTGAACCCCGGGTTCCCTACCCTCGGCCGCTACACCGACATCGGGCGGCTTTTCACCGAGCGCCCCTGGAACGCTCTCCAGCCCCTGTGGTTTGTCTATCGCCCTCTCTACACCGGGTTGGGTTACTTTGCCCCCCAGGACCTGTGCTTCTCCATGTGGTTCTTCTTTCTGGTCTGGGTGGAAAGCATCAAGGTCGGCTATGCCGCCCTGGGTATCCCGCTGCGCGACTGGCTACCCTATACGCACCAGCAGACGGCGGGGTCCTTCTTTGCCCTGGCGTTGCTCCTCGGCTGGACCGGCCGGGGCTATCTGCGTCGTTTGTGGGAAGCCGTCCTGGTTGGCACGCCCCTGGCGGGCGAGAGCGACCACCATCCGTGGGCTGACCCCCTTCGGCCGCGGCTGGCGGCCATCGGTGCGGCGGTGGGCTTCGCCGTCCTCTGCGGCTGGTACATCGCTGCGGGCCTCAGCGTCTGGGTCGCCGTGCTGTTCTTCGCCATGATCTTCCTGTTCGCGGTTATCTTCACCCGCGGTCGGGCCGAGACAGGCGTCTATGCCTACTACCTGACACCCTTTCTGCAGGCCAGCCAGCAAATGACCTCCTGGCTCGGCTCTCGACCGCTAATGCCGGGCGGCAGCCCCACCAACCTGGTGCTGCTGACCCAGTTGGTGTACCTGCACTTCGGCTTCTTCCCTGAGAACATGACCTTCCAGATTGAGAGCCTGAAGCTGGGCGAGGAGTGTCGCCTGCGAACCTCGCAGGTAAGCTGGCTGGTCATCATCGCCATGCTGGTGGGGCTGATCACCGCCTTCGGCACCTACCTGACCACCGCCCTGGAGGTGGGGGCTCTAGCCATTGGGGGGCGTGACGTGCAGGGCGGCTGGTGGGCGTCGGAGGTGCGTGGGCGGTACAACGAGGTGGATCAGGTGATGAAGGGCAACCCGATGATGCCCGACTGGAACCGCAATGGTTACACGCTGGTCGGGTTCGTGCTCTCGCTGCTGCTGGCAGGCGTGCGACGCGTCTTCCCGCGGTCACCCCTCAACCCGCTGGGGTACGCACTGACGGTGCACTACGGGGTCATCCTCTGGGGGCCGTTCTTTGTGACCTGGCTGGCCAAGGCCATCATCCTGCGCCTCGGCGGCGGACGGCTCTACCACCGGTTGACCCCCTTCTTTGTGGGGCTGGTGATCGGGGAGCTTTTCTCGGTAGGGGTGGTTTGGAACGTCTTCGCCGCTTTCACCAACGAGGAGTGGCGCACCCTAGCGGCGCCGGTCCAGGGATAGCTCGCGCCCTCACTTGCCCGGCCCTTCGGCGGCGGGAACCAGCCTGAGGGTCCAGTCGCCGATGACGTTCCAGAAGTAGGCCCGCTTGCGGCCAATGCCACCCCCGACTTGCTCGATGTCAGTCGCTGCCGACTCGACCTCAAAGTAGCGGCGCCATGCCTCGCCGAAAGTCTTCCCGGCGCCGAGCTCGGCCGCGAATCCAGTGGGGAAGTCATAGAAAACCTTCGAGCGGCCCACGAGAGCCAGTCCCTTGGCGTAGAAAAGCAGGGTCTCCGCACCCTGCCAGTACCCGTACTTTGGATCACTATAGGGCAAGCTGGCGGCGCCCTCGGGGGCGGTGATCTCGCACCCGGAGTGCAGGAACAGGTTGGCGCTGTCTGGCAACACGCCGTTTTGCCAGAGTGTGCGCAGGATAGCGAAGTCCAGCTTGCCGGTCGGGTAGAGGCCAGGCACGAGACGGTTGCCCTCACGCCGCCATGACCAGGGCTGGCCGCCGCAGGCCGCCTCCAGGGCCGGTACGTTGGCCGGCTCCACCGCCTTGAAATTGGCTCCCCAGGGGTCGCTGTGGGCCGCGATGCCGCGCAGCACCGCCGGGCGCCGCAGCCAGTTGACCACCGCCGTCAGGTCGGCAGTCTCCCCCGTCACGTCGCAGCCGGGCAGGGCGAAGTCCTGCCACTCTGCTCGCGCGGTACGCAACTCGTCCATGAAGCTGCCCAGGCCGTATTCGGCCGAAGCCGGGCTAAGGTGTTCCGCGAAGGCCCCGTGGCGATAGCGGTGGTTGCGGTCGAAGTACTCCACCAACAGCCGCTGTTCCAGGTCCGGGTCCCGTTCCCAGATGCCGACCGGGTTCGGGGTCTCGGCTTCGCTGGCGAAGGTCACAATCTGGGGCCTGCCGCTGGCATCCAGGAGCCCCTCGCCGTTGACCCCGCGTACGTCCTGTTTGGGCCGCAGGGCGATGTGTCGGGCGTCAATCCGCGAGACCAGGATCTGGGGCACCGACATGGGGTTGGCGCGCTTGCGGTCGGCCGGGCTGCACTCGCCGTCTCTCCGCTCGTCGAGAAGCTTCACGCGCACGCCGTGGCGACCCCAGGGCTGGAGTTCATACTGGCCATCGTTCACCCAGAAGAAGTCCTGGTGAGTGGTGCTCCCGAGGTCGTAGTGCCATGTGGGTCCTTCAAGGGCCCATTCGCTCTCCGGAGACTTGTCCGGCGGCGGGGTCTTGTTGGGATAGACTGCCCAGAGGGTCGGCACCTTCTCCGGACCCTCATGGTAGATCCGCTCCCAGTTCCCGTCCAGGTCGGCCAGCATCAGGTCACTGCGATGGGCCACCAGTTCGCCCATGGTCACGACCCGCGGCACCGGCCGTCCCCCGAAGTCCTCGCGCTCCGGCTGGCCGTCATGCAGCACCGTGGGCTGCAGTTGCCGCCAGTTGTAGGTGCGCACGATGGCGCCTTCGGGAAAGCTGCCAACAAAGACCACCCCGGCCAGGTCCGGCGCCTGTCGGCGGACGGCCAGCAGGTACCGGCGGATAGCCAACAGCGTACGTCCGTCCTGGTGGCGGGGGCCATCGTACACCTGCATCGCTACCACACGCACACGCCATCCCTCGCACGCCAGGTCGCGACTGAAGGTGTACAGACAGCCTCGGAGCGCGGTCGAGGGGGCAACATCCGGGCCGGTCATGCCCAGCAGCCGGGGCTCCACGATCACCAGCACGAGGCCACGGCTCGGCCCGGAAGGCCTACGGTCCATGCCCAGCGAGCGGACCCAGCGCAACTCGATGGTACCGTCGTCATTCAGGTCGTAGCCGCCAAAGCGAGCGTCCAGCGAGGCCGTCGTCTGGTCGGCAGAGCTGTCACTGGCCACCAGGGCGGCCACGAGCACAGACAGGCAGAGAGCAGGGAAAAGAGATCGCCAGTAGACCATGACAGGTAGTTCACCCGCAGGCGCCTGAACTCCTCCCCCGACTGATGGCCCGTCGCCCGGCCGGGCCCCAGACCGTGGACAGCGGGCGCAGCCTACATCGGCACATAGATCGTGTACATGTAAGTGAGCTTGCGGGCCTCACCTGGGGCAATGCGCAGGTCCCAGGTCAGTCGCGTCATGGGGTCGAGGCGTGCGGGCGCATCACCGAGCTTGACCGCCTTCCCGTCTTCCGTGATCTCCTGCACGCTGCCCCGCAGCTCGCGGGTGGCGATCAGCCTGATCTCAGCCGCCTTATGACTCGTCACAGTCACCTCGCCCCGCACGGTCACGAGGTCGTAGTCGGTGCCGCTCACCCGCAGCGCCTTCCGCTTGCGGTCGGTCTCCTCCTCGATGCGCTCGGTCAGGATGTCAGGCGCCATGGTGGTGGTGATGTCCACCTCGCCGCCAATGGGCGTGTACAGCAGCATCGTCTGTGAGATGGGCTGCCAGTCGCGCACGGCCATGGCCGGGGCTGTGGTCCAGGGCTGCCGGGTGGTGTTGGTGACGCGCAGGGCGTGCCACACCTTGGGCTTTTTGGCTTCCTGGGCCAGGGCGTCGGCATCGGGCGAGCCGGTGCTGCTTGGCGGGTTGTAAGACGACGACCAGCGGCGCCAGTAGTCCCGGTCATCCAGTTCCTTCCACAGGTAGACGTCCTCGTAAGGCAGAGTCTCTTCGAAGATGGCGACTCCAGCCCGCGCGCCGCGCTTGAGCGTTACGTTCGGGACCTCGTAGAAGAAGAGTTCATCCACCGACTCCCCGGTGACCGGCATGACCGGCGCAGGAACCGTCGGCTCAGCTTCCGCGTAGCCGGCCATACCGCCGCCCATCATCCCCGGCATCGCGACCTGGGTCATCATGGCGTTGGAGAGCATGTCGCGGCGGCGTGGGTCCATCTGGGCCTCGGCGAAGTAGGACGAGAGCCGCGTCCAGGCCACCTGCAGCGATAGAGGAGAGAGGTTGTCCTGCTGGATGAAGTTGGGGACGCCGACCACCAGGTGCAGTCTGCTGTCATCGAGATCGGCCACGTCATTGATGACGGTGCCCTGAAGCTGCATGCGGAGCTGGTTGTCCGGCAGGAGCTGCAGCCGGTAGGCCGGGATCCAGCGCAGCCCCTTGGCCAGATAGGCCAGGCCGATGGGGGCCTTGCCGGAGAAGGTCTGGCTGCCCTGCACCAGGCGAGCACTGAGCACCTGCTTGGGCTTGGCGACCTGAGCCTCGCGGTTCGTCTCGCCATGAATCGTGATGTCCCGCACGATGTTGCGCGGGATGAACTGATCGCCGTCTCGAGTGCGGACCACGAGGAAAGCGAGGGTCTGTGGCGGCACATCCGGGCGAGGGGGCACGGCCGCCCAGATCGCCGCGTCATCGGGGCTTACGGGAGCCGGTTGGCGACCGTAGTAGTTGGGGTCCGCCCCCATGATCGGCTCCTGGAGCGTGCCGCGCCACACCTGGCCGTTCCCCTGGCCGCGAACGGTCACCGTGGCGCCGATGTTGGCCTGCACCAGCCCCTCCAGGTTCTCCGCCCGCCGCGACTGCTTGATCTCCTGCACCTCGGCCACCACACGGTCTACGCTTACGCCGGTCTGGGGGCTGTAAAGCCACAGGGTGCCCAGCGAGGCCTGGGGCGTCTCGGCGAAGGTGACCCAGCCGTCGCTGGTCTTCGCCTGCCCCTCGGCCAGGACAAAGCCATAGCCATGCTTGAACACGGCCACGTCCGTGACCCGAACCGCTGTCGGTTCCACCTCGGCCGCCAGGGCCGCCGACAGAGCCAGCGCTGCCACACCAACGGCCGGCCCGACGCGAAGTCGCGCGCTGTGCATGTCCATCCCTCCTTGCCAGCAGCTTAGAGGCGCCTGCGCGGCAGGTTCTTCCCGGTTCAGGGCGTCGCTGGCGCCCGTCGGCCCACGGCAACCGCGACGGTCCACGTGGCCGGAACTGGCACGCGGAGGACCACGGACCCGGCTTCGCTGGCGACGGGCACGGCATCACCGGTCAGCAACTCAGTCGCCGTCAGCCCCTCGGTCGGCCGCAGCAGCTCCGGATCGAGCCTGACCTCAGCCACCGTAGGCTCGCTCGACTGGTTCCGTACGGTCAGAAGCAGGGGCTGCTCACCACCCCCGAAGCGCTCCACCTGCACCCTCTCGTCGGCGCACCGGGCGCGGGTGATGGGCTCCCACCCGGCCTCGGTCAGGCGGCGGATAATGGGCACATAGCGCCGCAGGAGACCGACATAGTCATCCGCCGTGGTGTTGTAGTACCCGCCCGGCCAGCAGCCGTACAGCAGATGGAGGTTGACGTATGGCTCCTCGTAATGGGCCGGGGCGCAGGGCAGGCTGCAGACCGGCTTGCGGAAGGCCATGGTGCGGGCGTACGTGTTGGTGTTCTGGATGTTCCACTCGTAGCCAAAGATATCGAGCAGTCGCAGCGTCGCCGGCACCGGCGAGATGTTGCCCTGGTTGGCGATGAGGTAGCGGCCCTTGTCGCGCAGGTAGCGCACCACCTCCCGCTGCAGCTCATAGGTCGCCATGTCCTTGACGATGGCCGGCTTGAGGGTGGCGTCAAAGATCAGTGGCGCGTCGGCGTAAGCGAAGTGCTCGGGGCGGTAGTCTAAAGCGCCGCCACCGACGTAGAAGTTGTCCCAGCCGAAACCGTCCATCACGGCCCCGCCTTCCGTAGCGGCCTTCTCCATGAGCGGGATCTGCTTTCTCAGGAAGAACTCCCCGGCCCCGCCCGGGATCTCGGGGTCGGCATTGAAGGGGATGTACTTGGCGGCCAGGATGCCAAACTCCTGTCTGTCGGCCCGGCCGTAGGGGTTACCGTTGCTGTCGTAGATGAGCGACTTGAGGTAAGCCTGGAAGATCTCGCGCAGGACCCCATCTCGGTCCGGTCCGAAGTACTCCGCGTTGTAGGGGAAGTCGTAGGAGACAGGCGGGATCGCCTGATCCGGGTCCGCCAGCAGTCTCACCCGCTCCATGATCTCCCTGGGCCCTGCTTCCTCGTAGCCCTCCATGCTCAGGTGCATGTTGGTGAACTCAACATAGGGAAACGTCAGGACCCCCAGGCTGTTGTCCGTCGCCATGCTTTCCGCGATACTCTTGGAGCCACCGCGCGTATCGGGCCCCCAGTGGTAAGCGAAGCCCAGGTCGCCCAGCTTGTCGTTATCCTTCAACGTCCCCCAGCAGACCCAGCCGCCCTCTTTGGGCACGCGCTTGACGAAGTACTCCGGGAAGTACCGGTAGTAGCGCTCGGCCGCCGACCGGAATCCCCAGGCAGGGTCGCAAGGGTACAGATAGAAAGTGAACTCCGCCGTGCGATCCTGCTTGGCGGTCAGGGGGGTCAGGTAGAAGTCCCAGGCGATGTAGAGCAGGCCGAGCTCCGGGTTGTAGGTGGTCCGCTGAAGACGCGCCGGCTCCAGCGGCACAGCCAGGCTCAGAGCGGCGTCATCGCGGCTGATGCAGGAGAAGGGGTACGGCGACACCCGCGGCTTCTGCAGGAGTGATGGGTTGTTGAAGAACTCCCCCCGGCCTCGGGCCAGACGAGAGTGCGCGATGTCGTCCCACCAGCGCCACGAGCCGCGTTCTACCGGCACAGCGAAGTAGAGCGTGAGCGGGCGCCCTTGCCGGGCCTCATCCCGGACCTTGACGTCACAGCGGAGCCGCTCCCCATCGGCGGCAAAGCGCGCCTCCAGACGCAGACCGTGCAGGAGGCTCGCGGTCTCCACGAGCTGGTCACCGCGGCGCTCGACGAGGCCCTCCACCGGGATCAGGGTCTCTCCCTCGCGCCAATCCCGGATCAGGAAACCGGTCAGAACGTTGAGGCGACGGCTGGTGGACGAAAGCGTCGTGTCGCCCTGGCGCAGGCCGGCAACCCGTCCGGTGCTGTCCAGCCGTAGGGTCAGGCCTTCAGAGGTCTTGAGCTCATGCACAGGCTCGCGCGCCGGCTGACGGGCTGGGACGACGCCAAAGCCATCAAAGGCGCGCATCGCCGGGTCCAGGCCCACCAGCTCCAGACCGTCCACCAGCCAGGTGTAGCTGTCGCGAAGGGCAGGGTCGGTTTCATACATGTAAATGATAATGCCCCGGACGCGGTCGCGGTTGTAATCAATGATGGTGTCCGTGAGCTGGACCCACTCGCCGACCGGGACCGTGTGCACGGTGAACTGCTGTAGCGGCGAGTCACCGTTGTAGACCACCACGCACATGTTCTTTTGGGTGACCCGGGGGTCGTCGGAAGTCACCTTCACCCAGTACCGCAGATGGCCGAAGGCACTCCAGTCGGTGGTCTCGGGGTCAAAGGCGCGAGCATACTGCGGATAGCTCTCCTCCCCGGTCTTCGCTGAGTGCAGACGGAAACGCAGACAGCCGCGCCCCTCCTTGTAGTCAGCGGTCTCCAGCGCCACCTCGCCGGTCCACTTGTGGCCAAGCTCCGGCTGCCCCGGCTGGTAGAGGCCTGGATCCTCCATGTTGTCCACCAGTCGGATTGTGTCAGCACGGACGACCGCCGCCAGCAGGGACATACTTAGCAAGATCATCGGGCGTGTCATGCTTACCTCCATCGGCAGCGCCAGCAGGAAACGGGCTGGTGAGCAGCCGTCACGCGGCGGGCGGTAACCCCGCCGGTCAGAATCCCCAGGTCGGGCCATAGCGGCCGCCCACCACGAAATCACCCAGACGCAGGGCACGCTGGGTGATGGTCGTCGGTGCCCCCAGTTCGGCCCGCCGACGCAGTTCCTCGATGTGCCCGAGGCGCGAGACCACTGACCAGTCGTCGGTCCGCGTGGTCTTGGCATTGCCGTCCCGGAAGGTTACACCCGTTGCGCCCTCGTCGTAGTACTTCAGCGCTAGCTTCATGATCTGGTCGAGTGATGGCGCGTCCCAGGCGACGATGGTGGGTCGCCACGGTACGCCCCTTGTCCCGCAGGCCTCGCGGAAGAAGGCCAAGTCGTAGTCCCGGGCCTGTCCTCCGCCGGCGTGCAGGTAGGGCGAGACGTCGTCCAGCAGGCCCTGGGCCGCCCACCCGCGCACATCCACCCCAAAGCGCAGGTTGTCGGCCTCGTTGGCCATGACGAAGGCGCTGATCTGCAGCCGTTGCCCGTCGCCCCGCCGCTGCTGTTCAGCGTCCAGCATGGCCCGCACCTCCTGCATGAACTGTGTCATGAGGGCCACGCGGAGTTCCTGGATGCGAGGGTCGTCCTCGGCCACCTGGCGGGCCTCAGCACCGTACCGCTCGCGGAAAAGCGCACAGAAGGGTTCCTCCCACAAGACATAGGGCGCTCCCCGCACGTAGATGATGTTGACCCCGTCGGCGCCGAACCTGACCGCCTCGCGCAGGACGTCTATCAGGTGCGCCCGCACCTGCGGCACCGCAAAGCTCATCCGCGCCACGGGCGTGCCGTCGCGGTCTACGCAGCGCCACTCGGGATGCTGCTGATAGAAAGGCGAGGTGAAGAACTCCTCATAGGGCGGGCCGTATTCCCACGCGGCGGTGCGAATGCTGACATGCACCCGCATGCCCAGGGCCTTGCCCGCCTCGATATGCAGCTTGGTCGGGTTGACGCCGGTGCGCAGCATCTCCTGCATGGCCTGGGAGTAGGTGCGGTCCCCGTTGTCCGGGTAGACCTCCAGCAGTTGCCCGTCGCGAAGTCCCAGCACCGTGCCGACTTCGGAGGGGTAGTTGACGAAGTCCGCCCCGCCCACCGCCACATGCAACAGGCCGAAGTCGGAGTCAGCGAACTCCTGGACCTCTTCCATGATCTCCTCGGCGGTCGTGGGGCCCTTCTCATAGATGTAGCTGAAGCCATCAATGGAGGTACACAGGCGCCTGGTGTCGCGCCGCTCTCGATCCGCGCGGATGGTCTGCACTTCCTCATCAGTGAGGGGCACCAGCTTGACGTAAGCAACCTCAGCGTCCTGCGCCGTGCCCTTGCTCTGCGCGGCCAGCCAGAGCTTCTGTCCGGTGACATCGGCCGCCTTGAAGAAGACCTCTTCCACGGCCCCTCGCGCCCTGGAGCGGCCCACGTAGGCCAGGTCGTCGCTGAGCTTTACCCGTATCTTCGGGCTCATCAGCCCCAGGTAGATGGCATGCCAGCCTGAGACACCCAGATCAATGCTCACCGGTGGTGGGGCGGCCTGCGCCAGCGCCGAGAGGTAACGGCCCCGGTAAGGGCCGATCTCGTACTCCAGCACCTTCCACTTGCCCTTCGCCCGCCGGTCAGACAGAGCGGAAGCCGGCTCGGCCCGACTGAGGTCGGTGATGACCACGGGGTTGGCGCCATTGGCCCAGTCCAGTACGGTCGCGCCACCCATGAAGCCGGCCGGCTGGACCTCGATATCATCGCAGAAGAGCGCTCCCTCGGCGAACTGGGCCGTGACCGTCACCCGGAACTCGGCGATGGGCCAGGCAACGCTCGGGGTGACCATGACATTGAACCGCCGCCAGTCGTAGGTGCCGGGCGGGATGTCCGCCCAGACCTGCAGGCCCTCGGCGTAGGGCCGGTCGCGGTACAATACGTGCACGTACAGCCGGGCATGCTCCGCCTCACCCCGCTCGGGGGCAAACCGTACGCCTGTGGCCTTGAACCAGCCGCTCACGACGAAGGCCTGGGTCCGCACGCTCTCCTGGTACTGGCGGAGCCACTGCTGCTCCTCCGAGGGGCGCAGCACCAGGCCGACGGCGCCCGAATGGGCGGCCTCGGCGCTCAGCTCCCAGTTGCGGGGACCGAAGGGCCCCCACTCGGCGGGGGCACCGTCTTCGCCCACCTGCTCGAAGCCACCGTTGCGCACCCCCGCCGGCGGCAGTTCCGCCTGGGCCAGCACCGTGGTGCACAGGCCGAGAGCGACGGCAACGGCGGCTGTCTGGCAGAACTCAAGCATGGCTGCCTCCTGGCACGGTCAAATCGCGTAGCCTTCCACAAACTCCGCCACCGCCCGGACCTTCTCGATGTCGCCGGGCGGCGAGATCTCATCAGAGATACCCAGAACTACCCGCGGCCCCCACAGGTCGAGGATCTCCCGGGCGAAGTCCACAACCTCCTGCACCGAGTGCTGCGGCATGAAATGGGTGCAGGGGATGCCATCCACCAGTATCTGATCCTCGGCCATGGCCGCCCGCATCTCCTGGAGGGTCACGTCGCCCTGCGGCAGTGGGGTCAGAGCCTCGATGCCATCCATGCCGCTCTCCCTGATGTACGGCAACAGCGGCTTCACCGCCCCGTCCCAGTGGGCATGACAGGCCTTGCCCGCGGCATGGAGTTGGGCCGAGCGCTTCTGGTAATGGGGCAAGTACCAGCGCTCGAAGATGGCCGGGCTGACGAACTCGCCTGCCACGTTGTCGCCGAAATTGATGATGTCTACGGGACACTGGCAGACCACTTCGTAGATAGCATCATCGGTCTCATCGAGGGTCTCCAGGAGGTGGGTCATCTCGGCCGGGTAGTCATGGTACAGGTAGTGGAAGCCCTCAAAGCCGGTGTACTGAATGATGAGACGCTGCACGTTGACGCGTGGGGTATAGAGGGTCGGGGCGGCGCGATCGCCCAGGAGGGCATCCTGGGCCGCGAAGGTCTCGGCGTCCCAGCGCCAGGTGGTATGCCGCAGCAGGTACTCAAGCACCGGGAAGTCAGCGGCGGTCTTGAGGGGCCATTCGGCATAGTGCCAGCTCAGCGCCCGGTTCTCGGTAGTCTGCGAGATCTCGCCTACCGGAGTGCGCCAGGTCACCCGCTGCCCGCCAGGCAAGGCTTCTGTGACAACCTCCACGTCACCCGTCTGCTCGGCCACCAGGCACTGGTTGAGCATGAAGTAAGCCCGGGGTGAGCAGTTCAGGTCGTCGTAGATGGCCAGATGGTCCAGGTCGCGGTAGCGGGGCGGGAGTGTCCCGTCGCGGCGGTTGACATGGATCCAGTGCTCCAACCGCGGCTGCCACAGCGAGCGGTCCACAGGTTCGCGGCGGAAGATGGCGGTGTGACGCTGGCGGAAGGTCATCTGACACCTCGCGGTCATTTGGGCAGTGCCTCTTCGCCGCACCGAGGAGCGGTTCCTGCGCGGCGGTCCATGGCTCGTCACGTGGGCGGACGGTTGAGGGGCTTGGGCAAAAGGGAACCACGGGTTGCCGCCCTCGTCTAAGAAGCATAACCAGGGAAGTGATCGCATGGCCCGGTCCGAGTCGCGTCCAACCAACCGCCTCATCCACGAGCCCAGCCCCTACCTGCAACAGCACGCCCACAACCCGGTGGACTGGTACCCGTGGAGCGAAGAGGCCTTCGCCCGCGCCAGGGCCGAGGACAAGCCGGTGTTCCTCTCAATCGGCTATGCGACATGCCATTGGTGTCACGTGATGGAGCGAGAGTCCTTTGAGGACCCGCAGGTCGCGGCCCTGATGAACGAGGCCTTCGTCAATGTCAAGGTAGACCGCGAGGAGCGCCCGGACATAGACAGCGTCTACATGACTGTCTGCCAGGCTATGACGGGCAGTGGGGGCTGGCCTCTGACCATCGTCATGACCCCGGACAAGCAGCCCTTTTATGCGGCCACTTATATTCCGAAGGACAACCGCTTCGGGCGCGTCGGTATGCTGGAGCTGGTGCCGCGGCTCCGGGAGTTCTGGCGCCAGAGACGTAACGAGGCCCTGGACCTCGGCGAGCGCGTCAGCCAGGCCCTGCAGCAACTGGGGGCCTCACGGCCAGGCTCCTCGCCTCATGCCGACACGTTGTATGAAGCGTACCGCGACCTGTCGTCCATCTTTGACCACGAACGGGGAGGATTTGGCAAAGCGCCCAAGTTTCCAGTCCCCCACCACTTACTCTTTCTCCTGCGGTACTGGCACCGGACTGGCGAGCAGCAGGCCCTCGACATGGTGACCCAAACCCTTCAAGCCATGCGGCGGGGAGGCATCTACGACCATGTGGGCTTCGGTTTCCACCGGTACTCCACGGATGCCGACTGGCTGGTACCGCACTTTGAGAAGATGCTTTACGACCAGGCCCTGTTGACCCTGGCCTATCTGGAGACCTGTCAGGCAACCGGCGACAGTCAATACGCTGAGGTCGCCCGCGAGCTCATCACCTACGTGCTCCGTGACATGACCTCACCGGACGGCGCCTTCTACTCGGCGGAGGATGCCGACAGCGAGGGCGTAGAGGGCAAGTTCTACGTCTGGACGGTAGATGAGCTGGCGAAGGTCCTGGGGGCCGAGGGCCTTGCCCTGGCTCGTGTGCTGTGGAGCGTGGCGGACAAAGGCAACTTCGCCGAGGAGGCCTCTGGCCGGCCCACCGGTCACAACATCCTGCACCAGACCCAGAGTCTGGCCGAGGTGGCTGAGCGTCTGGGCTGCAGCCAGCAGGACCTCCTTCGACACCGCGAGCGCTTGCGGGAGTTGCTGCACAGACATCGGCGGGAGCGCATCCGGCCACTGAGAGACGACAAGATCCTGACCGACTGGAACGGACTGATGATCGCGGCTCTTGCCCGGGCCGGCGTCGTGCTCGGCGAGGCGCAGTACACCCGGGCGGCCGTCACCGCCGCTGAGTTTATTCGCCGGGAGCTGACCCTTGCTGACGGCTACCTGCTGCACCGCTTCCGCGACGGCCAGGCGGGTCTCAGCGGCTACCTCGACGACTATGCTTTCCTGACCTGGGGGCTGCTGGAGCTCTATGAGGCCACGTTTGAGCCGCGGTGGCTGGATTGGGCCATGGACCTGACCCAACAGCTCGTGCAGCACTGGTGGGATGAGTCCGGCGGCGGCTTCTTCTTCACGAGCGAGCATGCCGAACCGCTCCTGGTGCGGTCCAAGGACCTCTACGACGGCGCCATCCCCTCCGGCAACGCCGTGGCCCTAAGCAACCTGCTGCGGCTGGCTCGCCTGACTGGTCGGACCGAACTGGAGGGGTATGCCGACCGCATGTTGCGGGCTTTCGGGGCACAGGTCCGCAGCAACCCCACTGCCCACACCCATCTTCTGAGTGCGCTGGACTTCGCACTCGGCCCGACGCGGGAGGTCGTCATCGCCGGCGACCCGGCTTCGGCCAGCGCCCAGCCGCTACTGCGGGCCGCCCGCAGCGGCTACCGGCCACGGCAGGTTCTCCTCCTCAAGTCCGCCGAGACAGCCGCAGCGTTAGGCCAGTTGGCGCCCTACACCGCTCCGCTGCCCATCGAGGAGCATCAGGCCGTCGCGTATGTCTGCAACAACGGTGCCTGCGAGTTGCCCACGAGTGACCCCGGGGAACTGACCACGCGCCTGGACCAGTGAGCCTCTACAGCGCAGGTGACGGCGCCCCCGCTGCCGAAAGACCGCGGGCGGGTGTTACGCTCGCCAACGCGTGGAGGTGATCCGTCTTGTGGCGTTCTCTCCCCATTGCAGGTGTCATGATGATCTCCCTTGGCATGGCTTCATCCAGCGGTGCCGCGGCTCTTACCGTCACTTCCGACGCCCCCGGCAACCTGTTCGTAGCCGGTGCAACGCCTGAGTTTCGGGTCAGTGGCCCCACCGCCGCGGGGCGGTTTGCCCTGACGAGCTACTGGGGTGACCAGGTGGAGGCGGGAGACGTGGCGGTACGGCCCGAGGGCGCTCCACTGTCCCTCAAGCCTCTTTTGCCTGGACACTACACCCTGTCAGTCACAAGCGGCGAAGAGACCGTTTCGGTGCGCCTTGGCGTGGTCATGGACCACAATGGTGCGCCGCTGGACGCCGAGGGCCGGGTGGCGGTGGATGCCGCAGCGGCCTGGCTGGTCGGGCCGGACCAGTGGCGACTGCTGGCACGGATGGTGCGGCTGGCCGGGATCCCCTGGGTACGCGAGCGCTTCTCCTGGGGCGAGGTCTCACGAACACCCGAGAGCCTCGACTGGGGCAAGTACCAGACCGTCGCCGAGGCTTTCCACGCCGAAGGGGTGCGCGTCTACCAGATCTTCCACGATAGCCCGTGGTGGGCCCGGGAAAAGGGCCGCGAGACTCCGAACGTGGCTGACCTGCGGGATTTCTACCGCGTGACGAAGGCCGCCGCTGAGCACTTCGCCGAGACTATCCAGGCCTGGGAAGTCTGGAATGAGCCTGACATCGGGTTCTTCCCTGACCTGGCGGACCGCTTTGCCGGGATCCAGAAGGCCTGCTACCTGGGCCTGAAGGCCGGCAACCCCAATGCGCCAGTCCTGCAGGGCTCCTTCTGTCGGGGGCTCTGTCGGTTCGATGAGGCGCTCTTTGAGCAGGGCATCGCGCCGTACTTCGATGTCTTCAACTGGCACATCTACAACACGCCCGAGAGCTATGCGCGAGTGTTGGACGGCTACCGGGGCCTGCTCAGGCAGTACGAAGCGGAGTCCCGGCCGATCTGGCTCACGGAAGCAGGGATTCGCCTCGAGGGCACCGAGGGCGACCGAAAGCAGCACCTCAACGACGCCGACGAGCGGCGCCAATGCCAGTTCGTGACGCCGTCCGTCGTCAGCTCCCTGGCTGCCGGCACCGATCGCCACTTCTTCTTCGTGTTACCCCACTACCTGGAGAATGGTGTCCAGTTTGGCCTGCTGCGCCCGGATCTGACCCCGCTGCCGGGGTTTGTGGCCCTCTCCGCCTGCGCCAACCTCCTCGGCAACGGGGATTACCTCGGCGAACTCAAACGGCTTCCCGAGGGCGTGAAGGGTCGAGTCTTCCGCACCCCGCGCGGCAACACTGCGGTGCTCTGGGCCGAACAACCCACGGAGGTGACGCTTCCCTGTCACAGTGGGGCGCCGATGGCCCGCTTTGACGTCTTCGGCCGCGAAACGCCGCTCCCGGTAGTGGGCGGTCGCGTCAGCCTGAGTGTGGGGCCGGAGGCGTGCTACGTCACCGGGTTCGGGACTGCACTACCGGGGCCAGTGCGCGGACCGGTGCGCGCTCGCGGTGTACTGCCCCATAACCGGCCGTCGCCAGTCTTCATCGTGGGCCATGCTGACCTGCCTGTAGACAAGAACCGCAACACCTACCGGGTCAGCGCTAGAGAGTTCATCACATACCAGGTTGACGTGTACAATTTCGACGAAAGCGCCACCCACAGCGGTGTCTTGCGGCTCAAACTGCCCAGCGGGTGGACGGCTCCAGGGAACGAGGCCGAGGTGACGGTAGGCCCGATGGGACGCGAAACCCGTCGCTTCCGGTTCATCGCTCGCGGCACGGACCTGGGCCTGGAGACGGTCCGCGTGGAAGCGGACTTCCCGGGGCTGGAGGCGGGAGCCGCCGTGGCCGATTTCACTCTCGATGCCGCCAGCCTGATACCGACCGAGGAGCGTGGGCTGTCGCTGGCGGTGGGCGGCTGGAGGCCGGGCATCAGCGGCAATGGTGTCGCTGAGCACTCGCAGGGGCCGGACGGCGAGTACGTCCTTACGGCGCGCTACCATCAGCCTGGCGACCGCTGGTGCTACTCGACGCTGGCCTTCGATCCCCCCTCGAGCTTCGCGGGCTACGACGGCGTCAGCTTCGAGGTGAAGGCCTCAGCGAACGACGAGAGCACACGAATCCGCTTCATGGTGGGGGAACCCAACGGGGCGCGGTACTACACGCCTGACGGCGCTCCGGCAAGGGCCGATTGGCAGCGCGTTGTGTTTCTCTTCCGCGACCTGCAGTGGGGATCGTTCTCCTCGCCCGACGACAACGGGCGGCTGGACCTGAACCGTGTTTCGCGCATCGAACTGGGGTCCAACACGGCTCGCGATGAGATGACCCTGGAGTTTCGCCATCTCCGGCTGGTGAAGCTGCAGTGACAACTGCCGGCCGGAGACGCCAGCAGGGCCCGGAGACCTGTTCGCGGTCCCGGGCCCTGCTACCTCAACCCCCTGCCCCCTAGGAGCTTCGGCGCTTGATCACCTCGCGGAGGCGCTCCGGGAAGTTGGTCAGGATGCCCTGCACACCCAGGTCCAGCATGCGCTCCATGTCAGCCACCTCGTCGGCCCAGAAGACGTTGATCCACATCTGCCTCTCGTGGGCATACCGCACGAAGTCCTCGTCCACCTCGCGGAGCGAAGGTTGGATGATCCGATAGCCCATGTAGTAGGCGTCATCAATGTACTCCTGGCCGGGTTCGCCGCCATAGGGCAGCCAGCAAAGCCGCAGGTGCGGGTCCAACTCGCGCAGGCGGTGCAGGCCGTGCCGGGTATGGTGGGTGACGATGGTTCGCTTGCGGGCCTCGTGGCGCTCGATGCAGTCCACCAGCGCCCGCTCGCAGCGGTCGGTCTCGTTCTCGTGCGCCCGCAAGTGGGCGATCAGCAAAGTGGGGTATGGGATTGCCTCGAAAACCTCGTCAAGGATGGGAATACGCTCACCGGCGAAGGCGGGGTCAAACCAGTTGCCCGCGTCCAGGGCCCTGATCTGCGCCAGGGTCATGCTGGCGACAGGCCCCGTGCCGTCTGTGCAGCGGTCCACCGTGGCGTCATGGATGACCACGGGCTGACCATCACGCGTCAGGTGCACATCGAACTCGATGGCCTGTGCTCCCTGCTCCAGCGCCGCCCGGAAGGAGGCGATGGTGTTCTCTGGCGCTGCCGCCGGCGCTCCCCGGTGCGCGATGATCAGAGCGTGCTTGGGCTCCCGCAGGGGCGGCTCCCGCGGGATGGTGATGACTTCCACCTCCTCCAGACTTCTCGGCGCGGTCGCGGTCCTGGTGCTCGCCGTAGATCGTGGGGTGGGCTCCGTGGCCGCCGCTGCTGCCGCCGGCGTCCCTGCTCCATTGACCGAGACTACGATGGTCCCTGGCGGGCGCGCCAGTGCGGCCTCGGAGGGCAGCCAGTCCTTGCAGTTGAACGAGAGGGCCAGTCGCGTCGGAGCCTGTGCCTCGTGGACCGGTATGGGCACATCCAGCAGCCGGCACATGGAGTCCTCGGCCCGGTAGTTGACGCAGTCCGCGCAACGGTGGGCGGGGTGGTAGCAATGCCGACACTCGCGTTGCGTCTCGACCCAGATCTCCTGACCGCACTGCCAGCAAGTCATCCACATGGTGATCCTCCTGGGCCCTCGATAGCGGTCGCCGCTGGCGGAGCGGCTGCTCGGGAAGATACGCCATAGTATGTGTTTGACGCCCGGCTTGGAGTTCCTTCAGGGATTTGTAGGGTTTCCAAGCGACGCGGGCAGGCTAGCCTGGTGCCCCGGCGCCGAACCGTGCCATGCCCCGCCCATTCCCTGCGGAGCAACCTGGTCTCCCCGTGCTGATCATCGTTCTCGCGGGCTTCGTTCCCGTGCGCTTGTGTATCCCCGCGGCTGCATGCTACAATCGGTACACCACTCCCCTGCCTTAGGCTGCCGCCATGCCCTCTCAACGCCCGCGCAACCGCCTCAATGACCTCAGCAATCGCGAGTGGCTGCGCGAGACCAAGAGCTTCTGGGTTTCGCAGGCCGACCAGACCAGCCACTGGACCGCCGAAGACGTCGAAGACCTCGCTACCTGGCTTCGCGAGAACCGTGGCGCTCAGCGTGCGGAGGCCATGCTGGAGCAGGCGCTGGCCAGTCACATGCTCTCCGTAGCTCCCCCCCGGGGAGCCCTCAAGGCTCTGCATCCCGCCACCTTCTCCGAGCGCGATGTGGAGCGGCTGATCAGGTTCTTCACCAGAGCCGGGGAGACCGTGCTAGACCCGTTCCTGGGCAGTGGGTCCACGCTGGTGGCTTGTCGCGCTTGTGGCCGACGAGGCGTTGGCATTGAGCTGGTTCCGCAGTGGGCAGAAGTCGCCCGTCAGCGCCTCGGCCCTGAGGGCGATGCAGACGACGCCACCGTCTGCGAAGGGGACGCCCTGTCGGTGTTGCGGCAGTGGGAAGCCGACAGCGTTGACTTTGTGGTCACCAGCCCGCCGTACTGGTCAATCCTGGGGAAGAAGGGGATGAAGGTCCGGGCCGAGAGGGAAACGCGGGGTTTGCCGACGAAGTACAGTGAGAGCGAGCACGACCTGGGCAACATCGCTGACTACAGCGAGTTCCTGGAGCGCCTGGCGGAGGTATTCACGGAGTGTGGCCGCGTGCTGCGCCCCGGCCGTTATATGGCGGTCATTGTCTCGGACTTCCGCCACGGGCCGCAGTTCGTGCTCTACCACGCCGACCTGGCGCGGCACATCGAGGCGGTGGGCCTGCCGCTAAGAGGCGTGACGGTGCTGCTGCAGGACAGCAAGAACCTGTATCCGTTTGGCCTGGGCCACGCCTTTGTGTCCAACATACACCACCAGTACATTCTGATTCACCAGAAGCCAGGATAGGGCGACTGTCGGGGTGCCCCCGCCTGGCTGGCAAAGGACGGACGCCGCATGCTGACAGACCAGCAAAGAAAGCGCCTGTTGCAGGTGGCACGGCAGTCGCTGCGGGCCGCTGTGGGATCGGGGCAGCCGCCAGACTTGCGGACCGATGACCCCGACCTGAGGCGCGTCCAGGGGGCCTTCGTAACCCTGCGGAAGCACGGTGATCTGCGAGGCTGCATTGGCCACATCGAGGGGCAGCTACCCCTGATTGAGACGGTGGCCGAGATGGCCGAGGCGGCGGCGTTGCACGACCCCCGCTTCCCACCGGTCACGGCCCACGAGGAACCCGAACTGGACATCGAGATCTCGGTCATGTCCCCGCTTCGCCCGGTCGGGAATGTCAGCGATATCGAGGTGGGCAGACACGGTCTGGTGGTCTCCTGTGGCCCGCGCCGCGGGCTGTTGCTGCCGCAGGTTGCCACCGAGTGGGGCTGGGACCGCGACACCTTTCTGGCTCACACCTGCCTGAAGGCTGGGCTGCCGACGGATGCGTGGCGACGTCCCGACGTCACCATCGAGTGCTTTGAGGCGGAGGTCTTCGGCGAGCGAGACGAGAGCGCGTAGTCATGCCCCGTGCCGGCCGGGTCAGGCAGGGCTGCGTAGCGCGGCGTCCACTGCCAGCAGGCCAGCCACCAGCTCGTCGTGGAGGTTGGCAAAGGGCAGGATGCCCAGCATCAGCGGCACCGTGTCTGCCGCATAGCCGCCACGTCGGGCGGCGGTGCGGTCGGGGGCATAGCCCAGCAGGTCATTGGTGATCCCCATGACGAGGGGTACCGGCGACTGGGCCTTCAGCCGCACCTCGTTCTTGATCGTCTGCATCACCTCAAAGGGGCATCCCAGCAGGGCCAACGGTCCCAGCCGCAGGCCCTGCAACTCCACCGGCCGGGACAGTGGCTTGCCCTCGTCCATCAACCGCAGAAGCCGTCGGTAGGCCTGGGCGTAGACCGTCGCCATCCGCACCTGCCCATCCTCGTCGCTGGCCCCCGGAGCTTGCGTGATCGCCTCCTGTTCAGCGAGACGCTCGCGGATCTGCTCGCGCGTCAAGCCACGCCGGCTGAACTCCACAGGGTGGATCACATAGCTGAGGCAGTCAACGGCCACCGGGCGGCCGGCCCTGATCCCCTCGCGGACGCTGCGAGCGTAGCGGCCAGCAATGGTGTCCAGCGCGAGCAGAGACTCCTGCTCGGCTTTGTGCACGACGCAGGTGTTCACGTCCCCCTGAGCGCCCTGAAGGAACAGGCCCACGCTGCCGGGGTGCTCCCGTTCCAGCAGGTTCGTCGCCACCCCGGCGTAGTCGCCATGGATATACCGGCTGGCGGCGCAGCAGACGACGGGATGGCAGCCGAAATAGCTGGCAAAGCCCAGGAGGCGGCCATCGGCCCACGCCGATAGCACGTGACACGTGGTGTCCGTCAGCTCCGGCCGAAAGGGTCGCCAGTCTTCCTGCAGCACCTGCTCTAATGGTGGCGCATCACGGTCGTACTCCCGGTTCAGGCCGATGCCCTCACAGGGGACCTCGGCATGGTGCAGGGCCGCCTCCTGAAGGTTCGCGAGGGCCTGCATTGCAGCGCTGGCAAGGCGGCCGGGCAGCACCTCCATGTATGGGGCGTCCACGTCGCCCCAGCCGTTGAGCGGGAAGGTGGTCGGGCCGCTGTGGGTGTGCGTGCAGTGCACCACGACGGCCTCGGGCGGCAGACCGGCCTCGCACCGTATCCGTTCGCGTACCCCGGCGGTCACATCCTGGGATACCCCCGCCAGATCATTGCTGATGATCACGGCACGCCGGTCGCCCACCTCTATTGCCATCGCCCGTGACCAGAGACGGTCCCGCACCCCTACTGAGTGGCGGTTTAGGTAGGGGCCGAAGCCGCAGAGCTCGACGCCGACGCGAGGGGTTATGTCAGACTTGGCGAAACCCAGGCGCATCGCAATGCCTCCCGCACGTGGTGCCGTCCAGTTCGTTGGTTGGTGGTGATCACCTGCCGCCGAATGCCGGCAGGTGTCACGCCGGCCGCAGGGAAAACGTGCAGGGAATAGGTGCTGCTAGCCTGCGGAGGAAACGTCATGTTGCACGCACCCGTTGCCTTCCTCGTCCTTGTGGTCCTGACGTCCACCATGGCCCTGGGAGCGCCGCCCCTTTACGATGACCGCTTCTTCGAGCCAGTTCCGGAGGTGGTGACGCCCTGCCTCACCTGGGCCAAGCCCTATCTGCCCGGACCGCCGAAGGTCCTCTTCATCACGCATCGTAACGCCATGCGCGAGATCATCGAGCTGCGCCAGCGCCTGGAGATGGACTACGAGGTCTTCGCCTACGATGGGCCCAACAGCTTCGGTGAGACCGGCATCGGCGTGGACGCCAGTTGGCGGCTGATCCGCGGCAACTCCTTCGATGAACAAGGCGAACGCCTCCGCCGCAAACTGAAGCAACGCTACGACGTGATCGTCCTCGGGGGGGTCTACTGGGACGCGATGCCGATTGACTGTCGCTATGAGATATTGAAGCAGGTCAAGGCGGGCACCGGCCTCGTCGGTTCCGTGGCCGGGGGCCGGGACGAGTACCTGAACACCATCATGCAGACCGCTGCTTTCGCCTGGAACTGGGCTGTGTGGACTGGCGCCGCTCAGGGCATTCCCGACTTCCTCGGCGAAGGCGAGTTCAGCGGCTCAGTAGACTACTCCGGCGGGCACACCGGTGACGCCGCGGTCAGGATCAACTGCACCAAGGCCGTAATGGGCAGCCGCGAGGCACCGCGGGCGGGGTACCACCCGGGGACGATCAAGCTGGAGCCTGGGGCCGAATATGTACTGTCATGCTGGACCCGTACCGAGGGGCTCACGAGCGATGGGGTTGTGCTCAGCCCCTATCCGCAGAGGCCCGAGTTGCGCATCGGGCCCAGTGACGACTGGCGCTACTCCGAAGTCAGGTTCCGGGCCGAGGGCGACAACCCCACGACTGGCGTATACTTGCTGCTTTACCAACCAGGCACCGTCTGGTTTGATGACGTGAAACTGGTGAGGGCCGGCACTGACGAGAACCTGCTTCCGAACCCCAGCTTCGAATACCCCGGCGCTGCGCCGGAGGCGCTGGCGGATGGCGTGCCCTGGAAGTCCCTGGCGCCTTTCTCCCAACACGAGAGCGCCCAGGCCTTCCTGCGGTCAGCCTTCCAGACCACGCAGTTTGGGGAGGGGCGGGTGGGACTCACCAGCTACGGCGTCCCGCTGCACCAGATGCTGACCCCCGGCCCGTCGGGTCGGCTGCAAGACTGCCGCCTGGACTACGACTACTACCTGGCGGCGGCGATCCGGTTGGTCCTGTGGGGAGCAAAGAAGGAACCCCAGGTTCGCGTCACCGCACCGCAGCCCATGATAACCACCGACCGCACGGGGCTGGCCGGCGATCTGCCGCTGTTTCGCGTGGAGATGACGCAAGCCCTGATGCGTGACTTCACCACCAAGCTGGTCATCCGTGACCGGCGCGGCCGGGTGTGGCACGAGGCGCAGGGACGCCTGCAGCCCGCCGTAGTCCTGGAGGTCGGGGCGCGAGGCGCTCGTGTTCCACGGGGCGAGTTTCTGGCAGACCTGTGGATTAAGTCCGGCAACCGGATCGCCGGCTTTGGCTCCGTGGGCCTGACCGTCACTGGACCCGTCGGTCTGGCGGAGCTGAAGCTGCGCTCGCAACGGGTGCGGCAGGGCGAAACGCTGTCTGGCACGGCCATCTGCGACGGTGTGGTGACCGGCACGCGCCTCCGTCTCACGGTCACCGACTTCTACGGTCGCAAGGTGGCGGTGCGGGAGACGCCGGTCAGCAGCGCCTCGACCGCCTTCTCTGTGCCCATGCCGCCGATGCTGTCTATCACCGGGCGCGTGACGGCGGAGCTGCTCAAGGGCGCCGAAGTGCTTGATGCCCGCAGCGAGGAGTTCTCGGTGACGGACCGCTATGCCGATCGGCACGATGTCCAGTTCGTCATGTGGATGGACTACCCGGAGGACTTCATCGGCCCGATGATGGCCGAGGAGTTCACGCGCAACGGCATTGACGCCCAGTACGGCTCCAACCTCGGCTACGCCCCCTATGCCAACCAGTGGTGGCTGCCCTACTCCACGCGGTTCACCGACGCCAAGACCGACTGGTACCAGGAGAAGCCTACCCGACAGCCCGGTGACCTCGTGCGCGACCCGTGTCTGACCGACCCGGCCTTCCGGCAGAAGACCCGCGAGGAGCTGACCGCCAAGGCCAGGGCCGGGCTGGAGTTCTCGACCTCTGACTTCACCCTCGGCGACGAGAACATGTTCGTGGCCGGCGACTGGGACTTGTGCTTCTCCGACACGTGCAACGCGGACTTCCGGCGCTGGGCGCAGGAGACCTACGGCAGCCTCGGGGCGCTCAACGCCTCCTGGGGCAGCAGCTTCACCGATTGGGAGCAGGTCAAGCCCCGCACCTTTGACGAGTGCAAGGCGGACGGCAACTACGTGCCCTGGGTGGATCACCGGCTGCATATGGAAAGCGTCTGGGCCGACATCCACGCCTTCAGCCGAGAGGTCATCCGGGAGACGGTGCCTCAGGCGCGGGTGGGCTATGAAGGCTCCGATACCCACGTGGGCAGCTACTATGCCGCAGACTACTGGAAGCTCGCCAAGGCGATGGACCTGAACAACATCTACTACCGCGACTTCCTGACCCTGGCCTGGAAGGACTTCGTGACACCCGAGACACTGCTGGGCGCGGGCTGGTTCGGGGGGTACGCCAGCAACCGCAACGAGCCCTTCATGCGCTGGTTCCCCTGGCGCGCCCTGTTCAAGGGCTCCAACAGCTTCTGGGTGTGGGCCGGCTACGGCCACCCCGGGGCGGTCATGGCCTATGACGTCTCGCTGTACCCCTTCTTCCAGAGCGCTTGCGAGGAGATCCGCGAGATCAAGGTGGGGCCCGGCAAGCTGCTCATGGGCGCGCAGCGGCAGCATGATGGCATCGCTCTGCTCTGGTCGCCCTCCAGTGTCCACATGGCCACCGCCACCCCGGGTTTCCCCGACATGGATGGGACGCTGCAGAGTCTCGTCCAACTCCTGCACGACGTCGGCCTCGAAGCGCGGGTACTGTCCTATGAGCAGTTGGCCCAGGGCCAGCTCACCAACGACGAGTTCCGCGTGCTGGTGCTGCCGGCCGCGCAGGCGCTCTCGGACGCCGAGGTCGCAGCGATCCGGCGCTTCGCCGAGGCCGGTGGCACGGTCCTGGCTGACCTGCGACCTGGAGTGACCAACGAGCATGGCAAGCCGCGGGACGGCGGTGCGCTCGATGACCTGTTCGGCGTACGGCAGGGCGCAGTGTTCACGAAGGTGGTGGACAAGTTCACGGCCACGTCCGGTGCCACGCGTCTGTTGCTGGGCGACGGAGAGGTCACCGCGGACGGCTCACTGACCGTCACGACGGGCGCCGCCGCCGGGCAGGTCGGTGACGCCCCGGCCTGGATATCGCGACCGGTGGGGGAGAGGGGGAAAGCGGTGCTCCTGAACTTCTCCCTGCGCGGGTACACGGCCCACGGCGCCCAGGCAGGGACCGATTTTGCCGGCTGGAACGAAGGGGCAGCCTACCGTTCTTTCATGGCACGTCTCATGGCGACGAGTGGCGTCGTGCCGCCGATTACCGCGAAGCCCGACGCTCCGCTGGTAGAGGTCTCGCGCTTCCGCCAGGGGGAGGCTGAGTACGTGGGCATTGTGCAGGGGCTGCCGCGGGACCCTTTGGTCTACACCAACCGGGAGGTGCCGCCGCCCGGCCCGCGACCCGTGACGATCAGCTTTGGCCGGCGGGCCCATCTTTACAACATTCGGTCGGGAGAGTACCTGGGGCTAACGGAGACCTTGCGCACCGATCTGACGCCCGGCATCGCGCACCTGTATGCCCTCCTGCCCTACCGCGTGACGGCAGTCAGTGGGTGGACGCCACGGGCGGTGCGTGCCGGCGAGGCGCTTGACTACGCCTTCCGGGTCCAGGGAACGGCGTCCCCCGAACAGCATGTGCTACGGTTGCGCGTTTTCGGCCCTGATGGCAAGGAGCGCCCTTACTACGCCCGCAACCTCCGTACCGGGCGTGGGGGCCGGGTCGAAGGCACGCTTCACCTGGCGGTGGATGACCCGCCGGGGGTCTGGAAGCTCATGGCCCGGGACGTCGCCACCGGGGTGCAGGGCACCGTGATAGCCGTGGTGGAAGGATGATCCCAGCCAACGCTGCCCCCAGTGCTTGCCACTGGCCTTTCCGGAGGTGGGAAATGCAGACGTGGTTGCTGAGCCCTGACCAGATCACCCGTGTCCACGAGGCCTCGCTACGCCTGCTGAGTGAGATCGGCGTCGAGCTGCCCCACCCCGAACTGCTGGGCCGTTTCGCCGACGCCGGGGCGCAGGCGGACACCGCCACCCACCGGGTGCGCATCCCCGCCGAACTGGTGGAGCGTTGCCTGCAGTCCTGCGGCAAACAGTTCACGCTCCACGGCCGCGATCTGGGGCGTCAGGCCGTCTTCGGCGCAGGGCAGCGGAACTACAACAGCATCTTCGGCGAGGCCAGTTGGGTGGACGAGCTGGGCGGGCAGCGGCGCTATGCACGACTGGCTGACGTGGACACCGCCGCACGCCTGGGTGATGCGCTGGAACACATCAACATCGTCGGCGCGATGACTGATCCACATGAAGTGCCGGTGCCAGTGCGGTCGCTGCAGGTGCTGCTGCGGCTGCTGCGGCATACCACCAAGCCGGTGGGCTTCTGGTTCCACGACCGGGCGGCGACGCGCTTCGTGGTGGAGATGCTGACCGCGCTGCGCGGGAGTGAAGACGCGGCGCGCCAGTACCCGCTGACCTTCCCGCTGCTGGAGCCCATCAGCCCTCTGCGGTTCCCCTTCAACGGCCTGGACCTGCTCTTTGAGGTGGGGCGGCTGAACATGCCGGTCGCCATTGGACCCATGGCACAGATGGGCCTCTCAGCCCCCTGCACCATCGCTGGCACCCTCGCCCATGAGAACGCGGAGGTCTTGGCCGGCATCTGCGCCACGCAGCTCGTGCAGCCGGGCCTGCCGGTCTGTTACGGCGGCATCTGCCATGCCTTTGACATGCGCACCACGCAGATGATCTTCTCCGGCCCGGAGCAGGCCATCTTCGGGGTGGCCATGACGCAGATGGGCAAGCACTACGGCCTGCCCGTCTACATCAACGTCGGCCTGACCGACAGCAAGCGCGTGGACGGCCAGGCAGGACTGGAATGCGGTGTCTCGCTGGTGTTGGGGGCGGCGGCGGGAGCCGACATCTTCGGCCACATGGGTATCAGCGGTGTGGACCAGGCCACGTCCCTGGACATCCTGGTCTTCCAGGACGAGGTGATCGGCTTCGTCGAGAGTGTGCTGCGGGAACTGGACTTCAGCGAAGAGGCTCTGGGCTTTGACGCCAGCCTCGAGGCCGGGCCGGGCGGCAACTTCCTGCCGCTGGCGCATACGGCCGAGCACTTCCGGCGCGAGCTCTGGCAGCCGCGGGTGCTTGACCGCGAGTACTACGAAGCCTGGCGGGAAACCGGCGCGCGGGACACTGAACAGCGCTGCCGTGAGCGCCGTGAGCAACTGCTGACGACCCACGAGGTCTCGTCTCTGCCGGAGGACCTGGACCGGACGCTCGGTGAGATCATCGCGGCCGCGGAACGGGAGCTGCTCAGGTGAGCGGTGGCAACCAGCGCGGGCTGATGGAGCCCGAAGAGGCTGCCGCCGGAAGCTGACAATGGCGGCGCGTTTGGCGCCGCTATGCTCAACCGCCATCCCACGGGAGGCTTCGCCATGCTCTCACGTCTGAATCTGCTACTGGTGGCTGGTGTCGTCGTCCTCGCACCTGTTCTCGCAGATGGCGCCCGTCCCTTCCGCGTCGGTCCTGACAAGAAGCTGATCGAGTGGGGTTGGGATGAGCCTAACACCGCCTTCATGCGTGAGAACGCCGAGCGCATGGACCGTGTCGGCTTTGACGGCGTTATCTTCCATGCCGAGCCGGTGGTTGACGGCCAGCCGGTGAACTTTGCCTGGTCCTGCTGGAGCAGCCGGCGGTTTGAGTACGAGCAGTTCGCGCAGGTTGTGGCCGACCTGCAGGCCTGCCGGTTTCAGCGCATGACCGACAACTTCCTGCGGTTCAACGTTTGCCCCGGCGATGTGGACTGGTTCGACGATGAGGCCTTTGCAGTCGTCGCGCACAACGCCGCCGTAGGGGCCAGAGTCGCCCGTGAGGGCGGCTGCAAGGGCTTCATGTTCGACATTGAGATGTACGGTGAACCGCTCTGGACCTACGAGAAGCTGAAGCACCGGGAGACGAAGTCCTTCGCCGAGTACGAGGCCATCGTCACGCAGCGAGGGCGGGAGTTCATGCGCGCGGTGAACGCTGAGTACCCGGACATCACCATGATGATGACCTTCGGCTATGGCATCAGCGGTGTCGGCACCGACCGCTCTAAGGTCGGCTACGGCCTGCTCAAGAACTTCCTCGACGGCATGTACGAGGTCGCAGCACCCCGGACAACCATCGTGGACGGCTATGAGGGCGCCTACTCCTTCCGCCGCCACCAGCAGTTCCGGGAAGCGTACAAGACCACACGGGAGAAGATGGCCTCGTTCTGCAGCGTACCGGACAGGTATCGCAAGCACCTGCGGGTTGGCTTCGGCATCTGGATGGACATGGATTTCCGGCGCTACGGGTGGGACCTGCGTGACTTCGAGCGCAACTACTTCACCCCGGATGAGTTCGCCTACTCCGTCTTCTGCGGCCTGAGTGTCTGCGACCGGTACGTGTGGGTCTATACGGAGAAACCGCTGTGGTGGACCCACACCCGGGTCCCCACCGCCTACCGCCTGGCGCTGCGCCGGGCGCGCGGACCCATGGCGATCGAGGACGAAAGGTACGGACGGCGCAACATCAAGGGGATGCCGCCGGAAGCCGCGCCCCGGGCTGCCGCCCAGCCGGGGTACAGTGATGAGGACACCTTCGGCGACGTGGCGGGAAAGTGGGACTTCTTGGCCGATCTGCCGCGGGTCTGGAAGTTTCGCACTGACCCCAGGGGCGAAGGCATGGCCGCGAAATGGTATGCCCCCGACACCGACACCAGCGAGTGGCGCGACCTGGAGATCGCGAAGTTCTGGGACGAGCAGGGAGTACAGCATATCGGCCAGGCGTGGTACCGGATCACCTGGGAGACGCCGCAGTTTGCAGTCCCGCCCGGCGGCAGGGCCGTGCTTTGGTTCGGCGCGGTGGATGAGACCGCCAAGGTGTGGGTGAACGGCAAACTGGCGGGCGGGCATGACGAGGGCGCCGATTTCGGCTGGGATAAGCGTTTCGCCGTGGATGTGACGGGAAAGCTGTTGCCGGGCCAGACCAACGTGGTGGCGGTACAGGTGGGGAACGCGGGGTTAGCTGGTGGCATCTGGAAGAACGTCAAGCTGGCCGTCAGCAAGCCCTGACAGCTCGTCAGCCGTTGTCCCAGCTCTCCCTCTCCCACCGGTCCAGCAAGGCCTGGGACACGGGCGCGTCGCCATATAACAGGAAGTCGTTGGTCTCGCGCATCCAGTCATCCACCCGCTGGCGAACCTCCGCAGCTACGGCGGCGCAGCGGGGGTCGTCAATGAGGTTGCGCTGCTCAAGAGGGTCCTCCACCAGGTCGTAGAGCTCCTCTGCCGGCCTGCGCGTGGCGTAGAAGTCCCGCTTGACCTGCTCATCGCGGCACTCGCGCCAGATGTCCAGCGGGATGAAGACCAGTGGCCGCTCGCCGAAGTTGCGGATGTACTTGTGCCGCACGGTGCGGATGGCGCGCATGGGGTTGTACTGGTCGTGCCAGGTCATCTCGGCGAAGATGCTGTCGCGGGGCTCATAGGGATCGCCTGACCACAGAGGCAGGAAGCTGCGGCCGTCGAGCGTGTCCGGAGCCTCCATGCCTGCCAACTCCAGCAGCGTCGGGCAGAGGTCGCAGTTGGTCAGCAGTTCGCTCTGCGTCCGGCCGCCCTCGACGTGGCCGGGCCAATGGGCCAGGAACGCTGTCTTCAGGCCCGGGTCGTAGCAGGTCCCCTTGGCCCGCGGCATGGCCAGTCCGTGGTCCGTGGTGAAGATGAGCAGCGTGCTCTCGGCCAGGCCCGTCCGCGCCAGGGCCTCACGCACTCTCCCCATGCACTCGTCCACCCGGTAGACCAGGCCATTCAGAGCCGCGATGTCCTCGCGAATTCCCGGGCGGTCGGGAAGCCAGGGCAACGGGGTCACGGTGGCCGGGTCGTCCCGCTGATAGCCGTCGGCATAGTAGGGCCGGTGGGGCTCAGACCAGCCGCTGCTAAGGTAGAATGGCTCGCTGGTGGCCGCTGCCGCCCGGTCTTCCAGGAATCGCGCGATGCGTTGGGCGCAGGTCCGGGCGTCGCCGGCACCCGTGTCTGTGTACTGGTAGCCAAGTCGTCGCGCTTCCGGGTGCTCGTGCTGGATGCCGATCAGGTGCGTCTGATACCCCGCGGCATTCAGGTACATGGGCAGAGTGACCTCCTGCCCGCCGAGTTGCCAGCCCAGGTGGGCCAGGCCGATGAGACCGTTGCGATGGGGATAACGGCCTGTCACCATGCTGCCCCGGCTGGGGGAACAGGAGGCGGCGGTACAGCAGTAGTTGGTGAAAACCACGCCTTCGGCTGCCATGGCGTCGAGGTTCGGGGTCTGCAGCCCGGCCCCGTAGCAGCCCAGGTGCTGGCCCAGGTCGTGAACGATCACCATGAGGATGTTGGGGCGCGAGCCGGCCAGGCGTGAGGAACTCACAGGCATCACCAGTTGTCGGAGTCTGTGAACAAACCCTGACGGCAGTGTTCGTGAAACTCGGTGTTCGCCACTTCGCCACGGAGCCCCAGGCGGCCTGCGGGCAGGGGAAGGGCCAGGCAGGCGGGAACTCTCTTCTCCTCTGAGATTGGGGTGACCACCATGGGCAAGGTGCTACTCCCGGACAAGCAGCCCGGCGTGCTGCCGCGGCGCATATCACCCCTGCTGATTGCCGCCGCCGTCCTGGGGTCCGCCGTACTGGCGCTGGGCGGCTTCCTGCTGGTGCGCGCGATGCGCGGGCCCCAGGCCCCTCTGCCCTTGGCGACCTCCGCCCAGCTCCCGCCGCTGCCCGATGGACCGGCGCTGCCGCAGGCCGGTCAGCAGCAGCTCCCGGGTGGCCAAGCGCTCCCAAAACTCGACCAGCAGGCTCCTCCTGCTGGTCAGCCACTCCCGAGCACTGCCCAGCAACCTCCGCCCGCGGGGCCGCCGCTGCCCAACACGGCGCAACAGCCGCAACAGGCGCAGCAGCCGCTTACGGCCGTCAACCCGCCGTCGCCGGCAGCCGGCCCGCCCCTCCCGGCGGTGGACCAGCAACCCCCGGCGCCGAGCCCGCCGCTGCCCCAGGCCACCCCGCCCGCTAGGGCTCCGCAGTACACCGGCACCATCACCTGGCGCTGGGCCATCTATCCGGTGGACCCGCAAGTCCTCGGTATCCTCCTGGGAGACAAGGTTGCCGGGAACCAGTTTGTGGCCCTGGGCGTGGATGTGTGGAACCAGAGCAACGCGAGGATCGAGGTCAAGTCGGGCGACTTTCGGCTTGTGGTAGACGGCCGGTCCTATCCGACAGATGTCTGGTCCACCGGGAGCGCCTCGATTGTCGAGGGGCTGCCCGTAATGTCGCCCGAGGCGGTGGAACTGCTGCCCGGTGGGAGTCTCTCCGGCACCACGAGCTACATGATCCCGGCCCGCTATCAGCGGCTGCTGCCGGAGTGGCGCGTCCAGGTCCCCCCGGGCGTCAAGGTCGTGCGGATAGATCCGCAGTAGGCACTACGTTCAGACAGACGGCTAACACCCAGAGTCGGCCATCTGCCGCACCGGAACAAAGAGGGACGACGGCGGAAACGACCGCCAACCGGTGGCAGCGTCTTATGCCGGGCCATGAGCCTGCGAGCGGCACTTTGGCTCTGTGACGGAGAAGACTTTCGCCGTCTGCCCGCACGGCGACGGGGTCTAAGAGCACCATGATGGGGAGGATCGCATGAAGCTCCTTGCCGTTTCCGCCATGCTGGCTCTGAGCCCGCTCTGCCTGGCCCAGGGCCAGACGCTTACGCTCCACGCCTGCGACGACCTGCAGGGCATCACCCCGCAGGTCAGCGCCAACCTGCCCGAGACGAAGCTGGAGATCGTTAACGATCCGGCCCAGGTGGTGGAGGGCACCGGTTGTCTGCATGCCGCCTCTGTATCGCCCGCCGGTGCTGAGGGCAACACCTACCTGAGTGTGGTCTTCACCACGCCCCCCACCGACACCACGGGGAAGGCCCTGGTCCTGGAAGCCTGGTCATCCACCCCCGACAAGAGTCTGGCCTTCTATGTGCGGGGCTATGACGCTCAGGGCACGTGTGTGCTGAGCTGGCTGAGTTGGGCCGGGTTGCTTAGTGCCAAGCCCAGGACCTTCACGCTGGTGCCGGGGATGCTCAACGACGGCATGGCCTGGGAGCCGGGAATGGTCAGGAGCGCCGACCGCACCGCGGTGGTCAAGTGGGAGGTCTATACGGGCACCCACGACCACGGGGTCGCCTATGACTTGTATCTCGACCACCTGCGTCTGGAGCCCAACACGATGAGAAGCTTCCTGGACATCACCGAAGCCCACGAACTGACGCCGGACACCGTCCTGGTGGCCGAGGGTCGGCCCGCGGGGGTTATCCTGACTCCGGCCACGCCCGAGTGGGCGGCGGCAGGCCATGACCTGGCAGGCGCCATTGAGCAGGCCACCGGCGCCCGGCTGGAAGTCCGTGCGGGCGACGCCGTGAGCAACGAGGACCTGGCCAGCACCCATGCCGTGCTACTGGGCAATGTCGCCAACAACCGCGCCTTCCTTTATCCCTACACGCACGATCAGACCTATGCCGACGGCGTGTTCCCCGGGGCGGGAGGCTACGAGCTGCGGACCGCCCAGGACCCCTTCGGCACTGGACACAACCTGATCACCATCGGGGCCAGTGACCTCACCGGCCTGCGAGCAGGCGTCGAGGCTCTCTCCGCAAACGTCAAGCCGGGTGCCACGCTCACCCTGCCCCGGCTGTGTGAGGTGAAGCTGGGAGGAGAGGCCGAACGGCTCTGGGGTTCGCTGTTCACTCAGGACCTGGGTGAGGCGTGGGTCAAGGGCCAGCAGGACGCCGCTGAGAAGACCCTGGCGGAAGGCGGTCACACGGGTCTCTTCAGCCAGATGGCCACCGTGGGTGAGAACTACGCCCTCACTGGCCGCGCGCCCTATGCCGAGATGTTTGTCTGGCTCGCGAAACGTGCCTACGCCCACTACCAGACAAACCCAGGCACCTTCGGTGGGCCCTGGGGCATGGATGCCGACTTCCCCTCCCACCGCGTCGTGCCCGCCTGGGACGTGGTGGAGGAGTGCCCGTCGCTGACCGCCGCCGACCGGCTCGAGGTTAGCCGCATTCTCTTTCAGTACATCACCGAGGCCGCGCTCCCGGAGGCATCCGGCGCTGCCGGCGCCGCCCAGGCCGGGCGGCTGGTTTCCAACCATGGCACCTTCGCTGCCCTCGGCGCTTTCTGCGCAGGCGAGTTCTTCGCCAAACACTACGACGCGGCCGAGGGCAAACAGTGGATGACACTGGGTGACCAGACCTTCTCCGCCCTGGCCACGGGATCCAAGGTGCACGAAGACTGCAACGGCTACCAGTGGCTGACGCAGTACCACATCATCCGGTATGCCCTGACCAAGCCTGACCTGACCTACTTTGAGAACGGCAACGCGCGACGGGCGGCCGATTTTGCCATCCTGACCATGAACAACCTGGGGTACCAGGTACCCTACGGCGACACCGGCGCCTGGATCTGCTGGTTCTCCGAGTTGCCGGTGCTACGGGCCTGTGAGTGGTTCTATCGTGACGGGCGCTACCAATGGGCCATCAACAAGAAGCTGGCGCTGGGCCAGCGTCTGGCCCTGGGCCAGCTCGACCCGCAGGGACCGACTACCGCCCCCGACGACCTCATCGGCGCCAGGGCCTGGGCTCTGGACGCGAAGTACTTCGGCGAGGCCGGGGAGGGTGCACCCCCGGTCGAGGCCACCGTGGACAAGGTGGCCTTCCGTGACAGCTTTGACCCACAGGGACAGTATCTGCTGCTCGATGGCCTCAGCAATGGTGGCCATCGCCACATGGACGGCAACTCGGTGCTGCAGTGGACCGAGCGTGAGCGCGTCTGGCTGGCCGACGCCGACTACATCAAGTCCCTGCCCAAATATCACAATGGGGTGCTGATCCTGAAGGACGGCCAGTCCGCGAGCATCCCGGACTACTGCGAGCTGGAGCGCTTCGCCGACTTGCCGGGTCTGGCTGCCAGCATCACCACCCTCCGCAACTATGCCGGAGTGGACTGGCGACGGCATGTCTTCTGGCTCAAGGGACAGGCTTTCGTCATCGCCGACCAGATGGTGGCCCGCGAGGCGGGTGACTACAGCTTCCGCGCGGTATGGCAGACCGTAGGCGAGGTAGAGGTCAACGACAATGGGCTCGACATCAACCAGAAAGGGCAGCACGCCCGGTTCGCGATGACGCCTGATGCCCGCTGCCTGCTGAACGATGACCCCCAGACCGGTGCCAACTGGTCAACCTATCCCCATGCCGAAGACCCCGTCGTCCGTGTCTTTCAGGGGGTGTTCAACCAGCGTCTGCAGCCAGGCCAGCGCTTCACCCTTTTCACCGTGCTGCATGCCTCCGGCGAGCAGCCTTCGCCGGTGCGGGTGACCCGCGTCAACAGCAACCGGGCCGTGGTCACGGGGCTGGGCGAACCGTTCATGGTGAGCCTTCCCGATGACGACGGACGCATGCAGATGGCTGAGGAGGTGGAGGTGCAGGCGAGCGCTGTGGTCGCCACACCGCAGAAGGGCTACCTGGTCGGCCTGAGCCAGCTCCCGGGCGAACTCGCCTTCCCGCTGCCCGCTGACGGCGTTGACGTCGAGCTGGACATCGGTCTCGGTTCGGCCTTTGTGAAGCTGCCCGGTCCCACGCGCACGACCCCCGCGGCCGAGGGCATGAACATCAACATCGGCGCCGCCTACAGCGCTGCCGACGTGCGCGACTTCATCGCCATGGCCCAGCAGACCGCCGCGCCCGCAGTGGCGACCGGTCCAGTAGCGCCCGAGGCGCCGGCACTGAAGGAGCTTTGGTCATATCGCGACCGTCTGGCCGCATACCTGCTGACCAACAATGGCGGGGTCTTTGAAGCCGTAGATGCGGGCCTCAAGCTAACCTGTAGCCCGCAGCCCCTCGCCGAGAACGTCTTCGGCAGCGGCAACACCAACACGCTGGACAACCTGGTGGACGGCCAGTTCCTGACCACCGACGGTGGTGTCATGTGGGACACGGACCAGGAGGTAACGATTGACCTCACTTTCGACAACGAGTATCAGGTCAGCCGACTGGACCTCAAGGCCTGGTTTGCCACCAGCTCCAGCAAGAACAAGCTCTACCAGTTGGGACGGCTGCGCGTGCTGGCCTCCAGCGATGGCTTCCAGGCCGACAGCCGGGTGCTGGTGGACAGCACGGACGCTGAGACCCACGGCAACTGGGGGGCACCGGGCCACGCTCCGCATCTCTACAGCTTTAGCGACTTGCAGGCCACCGCTCGTGCCCTGCGCCTGATCCTGACCCCGCGCCCGGGCACCGGTATCTACCTGAGCGAACTCCAGGTCTGGGGGACCCGGCCGGGGCTGGAGATAGACGTGGCTGCCCGCCTCCGGGAGGGTCTGCCGGTGCACACGTTCACCTGCCTGGCGGCCGCGGACCTGACCGGCGACGGACAGGACGAAGTGCTGGCCGGCAGCACCAACGGCGCCCTGTACTGCTTCACCGGCGCGGGCGACCTGCTGTGGAAGTACGAAGGTGGGGCTCGCGTCAACTGCGTCGGCGTGGTGGATTTCCGGGGCGACGGACGGCCAAGCGTGGTGGTCGGAGTACATGATGCACGGCTTGTCGCCCTCAACGCCGCCGGGGAGGAGTTGTGGACCTTCCGTCCGCCGTACTATAAGCGGGCCGGACACCCGCGTACCGTGTTCCCCGCCGATCTGGCCGGTGATGGCAGGCAAGTGGCAGTCGTTGGGGCGGAGAACTGGCACTACTACGCCGTGGACGCCGACGGGCAGATGATCTGGAAGTACGAGAGCGTACACGGCTCCACGGCTGGCACGGCGGCAGACCTTGACGGCGACCGGAAAGACGAAGTCGTGGCCGGGACCGAGTATTACTGGTGGCACGTCATCAACAGCGACGGCACGCGGAGGTTTGGCTACAGCACCCGGGGCGGCCCTTGCGCCAACGCCGTGGCCGCAGGGGACCTGGACGGCGATGGGCAGCGTGAGGTTCTCTTCGGCGGGGCCGACACCCTCATCCATGTCCTGGGGGCCGACGGCGCTCTGCGCTGGACCTTCAACACCGGTGACGAGGTGCAGGCACTGCAGTGTGCCGATGTCAACGGTGACGGCAAAGACGAAGTCCTGGCAGCCTCGCTCTCCTTCAACGTGTACTGCCTGGACGGTTCAGGCAGGCCCCTGTGGCGGCAGGACCTCGGCGATCAGGTCCGCTGTCTGACGGCCATGCAGTCGGCTGGACAGTGGTTGGTGGCTGCCGGCTGCGACAGCAACCACATCGTCGTAATGGACGGCAAGACCGGGGTCCCGGTCGCCATGCTGGACACCGGTTCGCGGGTGCTGAAACTCTCTGCCGCCACTCTGGCTGGGGGCGCCGGTCTCGTGGCGGCGACGGGTGATGGCAACCTGCGGGCGCTATCGCTTCCGTGAGTCCGGTAGACCGGGCAGAGAGTGCTATGGGCCGGCTTGGCCGGCCCATAGCGGCTTTTCCCCGGTAGCGTTGGCCGAGCCCAGCTACTGCAGCACGGCCTGCATGACCGCAGCGATCTCGGTGTTGTCCACGTACGGTCCGCGCACGGGGTCCTGCTGGTCGGCGGCGCGGCGCAGCAGGTGGGCTCCCGCACCGCGGGCAAAGACCGGGACCAGCGAGTTGGTGTGGCCGCCCGAGTGCCACTCCAACCCCGGAATCTGTCCTTTGCCCTTGCCGACGAGCGGCTTCCATTCAGGCCCGGAACCGGGGCCCGTCAAACAACCGGTCTCATGATCGGCCGTCACGATCAGCAGCGTCTCATCCCAACTGCTGTGGCGTTCCACCCATCGCACGACCGCGGCGACCGCATCGCCGAAGTCCATCTGCTCCTCGATCATGCGGCCGGCATAGTTGCTGTGCGCCGCCCAGTCCACGGCGCCTCCCTCCACCATCAGGAAGAGCCCATCGGGATCGGCACCCAGCACTCGCAGCGCAGCTTCCGTCACCTGGGCC
>JABLXH010000032.1 GCA_013178155.1 Armatimonadota bacterium
TGCTGGTCAAGGCCATCTCCCTGAGCCTGGGCCGCACCTTCAAGCGGGTGCAGATGACGGCTGACCTGATGCAATCGGACATCACAGGCACCAGTGTCTTTGACCTGACCAGCAACGAGTTTCATCTCCGCCGGGGTCCCATCTTCACCTCGGTCCTGCTGGCCGATGAGATCAACCGCGCCCCCGCCAAGACGCAGGCAGCCCTCCTGGAGGGGATGCAGGAGCGCCAGGTCACCATTGATGGTGTTACCCATCCCCTCGACCCCGACTTCACCGTCTTTGCCACCCAGAACCCCATTGAGTACGAGGGCACCTACCCGCTGCCCGAGGCTCAGCTTGACCGCTTCCTGCTGAAGATCGTGGTAGACTACCCGTCCGAGGCCGAGGAACTGGATATCCTGAAGCGTCGGCATGCGGGCTTCCGCGACGATGACCTGGCTGCGGTGGGCATCACCCCTGTGGAGGTGGACCTGGCCTTGTGTCGGCAGGGCGTGCAGGCCGTGCAGATCCACGACGCCGTCTTGCGCTACATTGCCCAGATCACGCGCCTGACGCGGGAAAACACGAACCTGATCCTGGGCTGCAGCCCCCGGGCGTCAGTGATGCTGCTGGACGCGGCCAAGGTGCTGGCGGCCCTTCGCGGACGGGAGTTCGTCACCCCGGACGACGTGAAGGACATCGCCCCGGCCACCTTGCGTCACCGCGTCATCCTGCGTCCCGAGGCCGACATCGAGGGTCTCACCGCTGATGACGTCATTGCCGGAGTACTGGCCAGTGTGCCGGTTCCGCGCTAGCCGCATGTCGCCAACACCCACGGGCGCATGGCCGTGCGCCCGCCCAGAACCCAGGGAGTGCCCAAATGCTGCCACGTGAACGTGTTGAGACGACTCTCGCTTTCGAGGAACCGGACCTTGTGCCCTGGGGCGAACACTCCATTGACTACACGGTCTACGAAATGGTCCTGGGCCGCGAGAGCCTCGTCCAGGCGAAGATGAAGGAGACGCGGGCGCTGTGGGAGGGGCGCCGCGACGAGATCGTGGAGTCCTACAAGCGCGATGTGCCCGACCTGGTGGAGGCCCTGGGCATGGACATCATCACCATCGGCCAGCAACCCGCCAGGGGGAGCGTCCATACGCCGCTGGAGCAGGTGGACGAGGAGACCTTTCGCGACACCGCCGGCAACCTCTACCGCGTGTCCAAGACGACCCATGACCTGATGCCCTACAAGATCGCCGTCGAGGACTACCAAGTGCCCACGGTCGAGGAGCTGCAGCGGCAGATTGACCACCTCGATGCCAACGGCGTGCCGCGTCCAGATGATTCCGTCTGGGAGGCCGCGCGTTACGTTATTGACAACTACAAGTCCGACTACTGGATCAACACCTGCGTCGGTGACATCGGCTTTCCTTGGCTGGGCCGCACCGACGAACAGGCCCTGCTCAACCTCGCCCTGCACCCGGAGCTGCACGCCAAGGCCGTCGAGCTGCAAGCCAAGTGGGCCATCGGTATGGTCCCCTACTACGCCGAGCAGGGCTTTGACAGCATCATGCCCTGCGGCGACCTGGGCAGCTCCACCGGCCTGCTGGCTAGCCCCAAGATACTGTGGGAGCATGTGGTGCCTTGGTGGAAGCAGTACACCGATACCGCCAAGGCCCACGGCTTGCGGGTCATCAAGCACTGCTGTGGCTGCATCTGGGAGGCCATCGAGTGCATCATCGCCGGGGGCTACGAGGGCTACGAGGCCATCCAGCAGAGCGGGGGCATGGACATCAAGCGCCTCAAGGAGCAGTGCGGGAAGCGTCTGGTCCTGTGGGGCGGGGTCACCAATGAGAGCCTCATCCTCGGCACTCCCGAGGACATCCGCCGCGAGGCGAGATACGCCTTCACCTACGGCGCCCCTGGTGGCGGCTTCATCTACGGCGCCAGCCACTCACTGGCTGTGGGCACGCAGTACGACAACCTGATGATGATGAAGCGGTGCCGCGACGAATGGGGCCGCTACCCCATCAGCATCCCCGACTGAGACTGCGGAGAAGGGTGCCACGGCCAGGCCTCCTGGCCGTGGCACTCCTCGCCACGTTGCTCAGCCCCTGATCTCCACCAGCTCCACCTCGAAGATCAGCGTGGCGTTGGGCGGGATGACGCCACCGGCCCCGCGGCTGCCATAGGCCAGGTGCGGGGGCAGGGTCAGCTTCCGCCGCTCGCCGACGCGCATGTCCAGCAGCGCCTCGTCCCAGCCCTTGATGACCTGCCCCGTCCCGACGGCGAACTCGAAGGGCTTCCCTCGGTCCTTAGAGCTGTCAAACTTCCTGCCATCGGTCAGCCAGCCGGTGTAGTGGGCGGCGATGCGCGCGCCCCTGGTCGGCCGATCGCCCTCCCCTTCCGCAAGCACCACATACTCCAGCCCTGATGCGCTCTTGATGACTTCCTTGCCCTCTTCGCCGGGTACGGTGAAGGCCATGAATGCGGCTCCTTTCGGTATCACCAACTGGCAGGGACCGCCCTGCCGTGCTGCAATGTACAGGCGAAGGGGCGAGGGCGGCAAGTCTCACTCGCTGGGAGCGCAGCCATTGGAGACCGCGAGGAGCAACTGAGAAGCCTGATCGCGCAGATTGCTGCGGCGGTTCAGCCGCTGCAGATCATCCTCTTCGGCTCTGCTGCCAGGGGGATGGCGAATGCCGACAGTGACTTCGACCTGCTGGTCGTGATGCCGGAGGGCACCCACCGGCGCCACGCCGCCGAACAGCTATACCGCACCATCACAGAGATCACCATCCCCTTCGACCTGCTGGTTGCCACCCCCGGCGACCTGGAAAGGCACCGCGACAACCCTGGACTCATTTACCGTACCGTGCTCCAGCAGGGGCAGACGCTCTATGCCGCCTGAAACTGGGTCACCGGAGGATTGGATGCTGCACGCCCGTAGCGACCTGGGCATCGTGCGTGGCCCGGTCGCTCCCGAGGTTTTGACGCAGACGCGTTGTTTCCATGCTCAGCAAGTGGCAGAGAAATGCTTCAAAGCAGTGCTGCTAGCGTATGGGACAGAGTTCCCGCGAACGCACAACCTCCATGCGCTCCTGACGTTTCTGCCCCGTGAGCTTCCCAGACTGCCTGAGATCGAGGCGGCGACGGCGCTCTCGGTGTACGCCGTGGCTGCGCCCTACCCTAGTGAGTTCGAGCCCCTCAGCGAGGAAGAGTTCGGCGAAGTACAGCGGATAGCTGAGGCAGTCTTGCTCCGGGCGGAGGGTGTGGTGGCTCAAAGGGGTGGTTGAGCCACTTGCCGCCAGGTTGGGCAGCACGGATTCCCCGACTCGCCCGTAGTCCACTTCCGACCGAGCGGCGTCGCGCTCTGGTGAGCGCTCCTACCGACGGCAGAGGCCACGGCCCCTCACCACTCCCGCGAGTCCGGCACCTCCAGCCAGACGCTGCCTTGCGCGATGGATTGTTGGCTGACCAGGCCTGGCAACGTCATGTCCATGGCCTCGTGGATGCCGATGGGTGGAGGCGTGCCGTCCAGGATGGCGCGGACGAAGTCCTGGACTTCCAGGTAGTCGCCGCCGCCATGGCCGGCCTGAAGCTGCTCCTCTGACGGGCGCAGCCACTCCTCGGGCAGGAACTCCTCGGCCAGATCCTCCAGGGGCATCCACTCCAGTCCCTCACAGCGGTCCTGCAGCCAGATCTTGGGCTGATCGCCCAGGCCGCGCGGCGCCTCGTAGCAGCCCGTGGTGCCCTGCAGTGAGTAGTACGTCATGTTGTGGGGGCGGTTGGACAACATGTCCAGGCGCAGCTCAATCAGCCCGCCGCGGTCGGTGCGACACAGGGTGGTCGTGCTGTCCTCCTGCTCGTAATCATCCCCGCGCGGATCGCGGTAATGGTGGCCGGTGCCCACACACATCACGCTGACCACCCGCTGGTTCATCCACTGCAGCACGGGCCCGAGGCTGTGGGTCGGGTAGGTGTTGCCATTGATGCCGGTCTGCCACTTGCGCCGCCATCTGGTGATCTCGTTGAGCTCCTTCAGTTCGTGCAGGTACTCGCCCTCGGCGAAGTACATCTCGCCGAACAGCCCCGCTCGGGCGATGGCCTTGACCAGCACGTTGGACCGCATATAGCAGTAGTTCTCGGCCATCATGTACTGGGCGCTGCCGGCCTTGACCGTCAGCACCAGCTCCCGCGCCTCCTCCACCGACACCGCCGCCGGTACCTCGGACATGACGTGGATACCGCGCTGCAGAGCGGCGATGGCCATCGGCGCATGGAGTGGCATCGGCGTGCCGATGATGACCGCGTCAATACCGGCCTCGCCAGCATCTGCTCGTAGTCGGCGTAAGTCTTCGTGACGCCGACCTGCGCCGCGGTCGCCGCCAGAGCTTCCGTGTTGAGGTCGCAGAGCGCCTCCAGGCGTGCCCGGGGATTGCAGGTGATGGCGGTGAAGAACCCCGCCCCCCGTCCCGCCGCGCCGACAACGCCGAACTTCAGTTGGTCCATGGGGATCGCTCCTGTGGTCTTATTGCCAGCGCTTCAGAACAGCCGCCGGCGTCTCGCGCGTCAGGCCGAAGATGACAGCCTGTCCGGGCGCATAGGCTTCCCGGAGTTCGGTGTTCTCGAAGGCCACGCCGCCGGGGATGACCAGCGGCTCCCAGCCGTAGTACTCGGCCCGTCCGTTGGCGGCGAAGCGCAGGTCCTGGCCGAAGCTGCCAGGCGTCTTGCGCCAGTACTGCGTCAGTTTGGCCCATGGCCAGCGCCACCAGTTGCCGGGGTCATGGGGCCAGTTCGCTGCCGGGTCAGCCTCGTTGTTGCTCATGGGCACGATGACCCCGCCATCGCCGGTTCGGACAAGGCGCGACAGCGGGAGATCGGTGAAGGGGGTGAAGTCGTGGCCGGTGTGGTCCGGCCAGACGACGAGCGATGAGAGCACCTCGCCGCCGGCCAGATGCACCTGGCGCAGCCGGGCGTAGTTGCCCATGGTGGCCGTCAGCACGCACATGGTCATCGGCCTGCTGTCGGGCTCGTGGAAGGTCTGCAGCATGATCTCATCCGGCTGGTCGCTGCGGAGGGTCAGTACAAGATAGGGGTGGGCGCCGTTGCGGAAGCGCTCCATCCGGATCACGACCTGCAGCCGCTCGGCTTCCGGAGCATCCGGCGGGCGGCCCAGCGTACCGGCCAGGGTCTCGGCGGAGAAGACCCGCCCCGGCTGGCCATCGGTGTCGCTGGTCTCCAGCTCAGACTGCCCGCGCCACTGGCCGTCACCCACATTGGGCTCGACAGCGATGAAGTTGACCAGTTGGTGCTGTCCGCCGGGGCCCACCGGATAGCCGATGCGGAGCAGGCCGCGGGGGCCTCCAGGCGTGTCGCCGGACACCCCCGCCGGCCACAGGCTCACGACGACGCCATCGCGCAGGCCCCAGCGCGGCAGGTCACTGTCGCCCCCGGGCCGAATCCATGGCCCAACGTCAGCCTGGGCGCTACCCATCAACACCACCCCCAGCAACAGGGCCGCCACGCTGCAGTTGCTCCCCCTTCCTCGTTGCCCACTCCCTGCCTCTACCACTCCAGCACCTCGATGCCCTCCGGCTTGAGCCGAAACCGCAGGGCGCGGATAGCGCTGCCCGCGCCTTCCTCGTAGTAGATCGCCAGGACTGACCCGTTCTTCAACTGCACCGTGGCCGGGTAAGCTCCGCCCACCGTGTCCAGCACGAAGGGGCCCTGCCAGGTGCGGCACTCATCGCGGCTGACATGCAGCGATGTTGCCGGCACGCGATGGGTCAGCAAAATCTCGCCCGTGCGCAGACGGGTGAAGTGGGGGGCATGTCCCTTGAAGCCGATATCGCGGACCGGCGTCCAAGTCAGGCCCAAGTCGGCGCTGGTGGCGTAGTGCATGTTGATGCTGCTGCTGCGCAGGGCGGCGTAAAGCGTCCCGTCCCGCAGCAGGATCACGTCGGTTTCGGCGTCCAGGGGCAGCTTGGCCTCCTGCCCGATGGGGATGGGGGCACTCCACGTGCGGCCGTGGTCGGTGGAGCGTATGACGCCACCATAGGACCCTTCAGCGCCTTCTCGGTAGACGCCCAGGATGAGGGTGCCGTCGGGCATCTCGCGCACCGGGGCCGAACAGGCTCAGCCGACCGGTGTGACCTGCTGCCCCTGCTCCTCCCAGGTCTGGCCGCCGTCGGTGGACCGGGTTACGGCGCAATAATACCGGGTAGTGCCGCCCTCCTGCCAGTAGTCGAAGTAACTGCAGATGAGGGTGCCGTCGCTGAGTTGGGCAATGTGCGGGTCGCGGTTGTCGCGCTCGCTGTCAAAGATGACCACCGGCTCGGTCCAGGTGCGCCCCTCGTCACGGGAGCGCACCATGCAGATGCGGCCGCCCCTGGGCCATTCCTTGTTGGGCAGTGACACGTGCCCATAGCCCGCGTAGAAGACCACCGCGATATCACCGTTCTGCAGGCGGCAGGCATCAGGGAAGGCCTGGTACGGACCGGATGCGGCACCGCGCGAGATCACGCGGAAGGGGGGCTGTTCCTGCTTCAGTGGGGGTGCCGTACCGTCTACCTCGCCTTCGATCCTGAGGTTACGGAAGGTCACGTGCCCCTGGCTGGTGCCAAAGCCCACGCGCCCGGAGACAAGGTTGGTGTCGGTAGCTGTCAGCACCTCCCGCCCATTCAGGCTGCAGGCAATCCGGGGGCCAGTGACGCTCACCCGTGCGGTATGCCAGACGCCGTCGGTCAGCTCCGGCCAGCGCGTCCGCGCGATCTCGATCCAGCTATTGCCCGGCTCGCTCCGCACGAGGATGAACTGATGGTTCTTGCTGTCCATGTGGAGCCAATAATATGTGTGTGTGCCGGTGGCACGGAAGATGATGGCGGCCGCGCGCACTCCCGGCCCCTCGGCCGCGATGTGGAAATCCACCGTCAAGGACAGATCGCCGAAGGCGGGCTCCCTGAGCAGGGCTGCCGAAGTCCGCTGGATCTCCGTCTGAGTCAGCGTCCCGTCGCCAAACCGCCAGTCACCCTGCACGAACTGCCACTGGTTGGCAGCAGCGTCGCGCAGCCCCGGCGTGAACGTCTGGGAAGCCTGGCCCAGGACCAGCGACGCGCAGGTAAGGGCCGTAACAGTAGACATAAGCCGCATGCGAATCTACCTCTCTCAACGTTCTGGTAGTGCCAACTGCACTTCCGTCGTGGTCTGCAGGTTCAGCAGCCGCGCCTGGGTGTCCGCTCCGGGCACGCCAGCGAGCTCGAAGCACACGACATGAGGCATCTCGAAGCGGTCGCCGACCCCGTAGTCGTAGATGCGGAAGCCCGCCAGGCCGTCGCCGTCGGCGTCTCGCAGAGCGCCACGCAGCGCGTCGGCGGTTGCTCCCGGGGCCAGGGCGCGATCCACGTAGACATCCCCCGCTGAGCCCCAGTACCCGCCGCCGGTGATGCCCTCCACGGGGAAGGTGGCGCTTCCGTCCTCGTTCTCGAGGGTGGCGCCGGAGTAGAGCCGATACGTTGGCCGACGAGTCCCGTCGGCGTCCACGTCCAGCCCGCCGTAGAAGAAGGCCGCCGAGTTGTGGATGACGTAATCGTCCGCACCCGTCATGGCGCCCTCACCCACCAGTGACGAGGTGTTCAGCGTCACGCGTGTGCCGGCGCCGATGGGCGTGGCCGCCGTGACCATGTAGGCACAGGTGTGACGGTCGTTGTAGAAACGCACCGTTCGCCCCACGAGCGCCTGGGGCTCGGGGCAAGCCCAGTCCACGTCAACCGTCTGCCGGACGCGGTCCACGGCCGTGATCGCGCCGGTCGCCATGGCTTCTGTGGGGTCCAGCCTGAGCTGGGCGTCCTGATAGCCGCTGGCCCCGACCATGGCTACTGCCCGGACCTGGCCATCGCGCAGGCGTAGCACCAGCAGACGGCCCGCGAACCGTCCGCCCCCTGGCAACTGGACCTGCCGCGTCGGGTCGTCACTGAGAATGATGAGATCGCTCCCGGCATCAGTGGTGACCCGCAGAGCAACGGCCCCTGTCTCGCCCGGGAGGGCAAGCCGTTCGGCGCGTTGCACGAAGGGCCGTCCTTCGTAGGGTTCCAGCACGGCAAGGAAGCGGCTGTGGAGTGGCGCGGTGCCCTGGCGGTGAGTGAGTACGAACTTGACGGTGTAGGCCTCGGGATGGGTGGCTCCCCGTCCATCGGCCAGGATGACCTCATCACCTGCTTCCGGAAGGCCATGCAGGCGGAGGTGCACGTCGCGCTCGTCGCCGCAGGCATAGTCCACTGCCCAGGGCGATGTCGGGCGGGCCCGCTGTACACCTGTGAGCTGGCAGAAGGGGTCGCGGCGCTGGCGTCCGGCGGCATCGGTGTAGGTCTGACTGAACTCCACCTCCGGGCCCGCCAGTGTACCGCCTTCCTGGGTCTGCAGGTCCAGGCCCACGGTCGTCACCACTGCCTGCGGTCCATGGTAGCTCAGGTGGTGCTCCCCACCCCCTCGCACCTCGAACAGGTCCACCGCATAGCCGTCGGTACCGTCTACCTTCACCGTCACCAGCGTACGCCGGTAGCGGCCTACCCCTGGCGCCACGCCAGCCTTCTGTAACTGCATCCACTGAGCCACCGGTGTGGTGGTGAAGCCCAGCATGTCGCCCTCATAGCCCGCGCTGCCTCCCTGGTCCACACACACCGTGTTGGCAGTCAGAATGTGGCTCTCCCAGACACCGGCGTCCTTCCAGGATTGCGGGTACCCGATGCCCGGCAGCAGGTCCAGGCCCTTGGCGAACAGCCCGATGGTCAGTGGGTCATTGTGGCCATGGGTCAACGGGCTGCCATAGAAGCTCCACAAGGTGCGCTGGTTGTCCCCGGTGCCCTCCCGGAGGAAGGCCAGCTTGTAGCCATCCATCACCTGACTCTGTCGCGCGATGTGGGGTCCGGCTGCGACCGCCGCCTCCTTCGCTCGCGCCACCAGGGCCTCGTCCACGTCGAATCCCGGTCCGGCGGGGAGGCTGCGGCCGTAGTAGGCCACCTGGGCGAACTTCGGGTCGCCGGTGAGCGCGAAGGCCTCCAGGGCGGTGCTGCCAAGGTAACCGTAGTTCAGGGCACTGGTCTGCACCGGCTTGTTGGGAGTTCCCCCGCCCATGTCGCCGATGACCGGCAGGTGCTTCTCGATGCAGACCATGTCGGTGAAGTAGTGGAACATGGCGCGGAACTTGGGGTCCTGAAACAGCGACGGGTAGAGGCTGGCTGGAACCTCTTCAGGATGGAGGGCACGCAGACGTTCCACCAGTCTGAGCAGCGGGATGAAGGCAAGCCTCGCCGTGTTGTAGCTGGGGCTCTCCGTGGTGCCGCCATCCTTGAGCAGCAGGTTGGCGGCCAGGTATCGCACTTGCCCGGGCGCCGTGTAGTAGACCCAATGCAGCATGTCCTTGCTGTTGGGGTGCTGGTCACTGTAGTCGTCCAGCACCAGCGCGGCCCGCGTCATGGCCAGCTCCGCAGCGCCGTGGTTGCCCAGGATAACGCGGTCCATGCAGGCTTGGGCTCCCGCCCGTATCAACTCGTTTTCCACATAGTTGTGCACATCTGTGGAAACCTGAAACTCCGGGTGCACGGTTCGCAGGAAAGCCAGGCACTGCGGATCATCAAAGGCGGTGTAGAGCCGGTCATAGGCGGCAACCAGGCCGTCGAAGTCGCCGGGTGACCAGTCGCAGTCCGTGATCATCCCGCTGCCTTCGCCATACCCGGGGTGATAGGTGCGGTCGCGCTTGGTGGTGCTGTTGGGCCACTCCTGGGCGATCTTGCACAGCAGAATGGCTCCGCGCCTGCCGAGCTCAGGGTCACCGGTCAGCTCGTAGGCGTGGGCCAGGTTGTTGAGCGCCGGGCGGATCAGCCCCAAGTACAGATAGTGCGCGTAGACTTGGATGAAGTAGTAGCGCTGGCCGTCATGCTCCCAGCCCGAGCCATCGTCCGGGTAGTCGCCGGAGGTCATGTCGCCGCTGGCAAAGTCGTTGGAAGGGTAGAACTCACCACCGACCGGACACTGCAGCTTCCATGGGTGGTGATCGTGATCGAACTTCCACGCCCCGAGCTGGCCCCCGCCCGAAAAGATGGCCGTCCCGTGGACCGGGCAGCCGCGGGCCTCCTGCCAGCGGTCATGGACGTAGTACTCACGCTCGATGGTCGTCGAGTACATCAGGTCCCAAAAGAAGCGTTCCGGCTTCTCTCGGCAGCCAGCTACGGTCAGGCTCGTATAGGAGCCGATGGTACGGTTGAGGGCACTGGCAACCTCGCGCTGGCCCCAGTCAGTCATACGGGCCTGCTCGCGCAGCCGGGCGATCTCCCCCTGGCTGCGGAGAGTCGGGCCGGTCTTGGCGAGAGCCGGCAGGCACAGGGCGAGGGCTATCAGCGCAAAGCAGGTCTCTTTGGGCATCCGATAGAGCTCCTTGAAACGGCTGGCCGCGGCACAGAGCCGATGAGTTCGCCCGGCAAGGGCCGAGGCCCTGCCGCCCTTTGCGGGGTAGGTCCATACCGCGGCCGTGGCGAATCCCTCTGCCGTCGCTACTGCACGAACTGGAGGCCTCCCATGACCCACCAGGAACGCGTGATTGCCGCCTTGCGGCATGAGCAGCCCGACCGCTGCCCCTATGCCATGGGTTTGACCCAGAAGGCCCATGCTGCCATGGTTGCCCACTATGGCAACGACGACTACCTCAAGCTCATTGACAACTCCATCCACGGTGTCGCCGCCAATCCCGGTCCCAGGGACATGTGGCTCTCTGCAGACATCTGGCAGGATGAGTTCGGTGTGCAGTGGGACCGCTCCATTGACCGCGACATCGGCAACGTCTGCAACTGCGTCATTCCCGAGCGCAATCTCGACCGTCTGGACCTGCCTGACCCCCTTGCTCCGGAGAAGTTCGCAGGCTTCGCGGAACAGGTGGCCGCCGGACGGGCCGCCGGCAAGTTCATCCAGTTCGGGATCGGCTTTTCGCTCTTCGAGCGAGCGTGGACCATGAGGGGCATGGAGAACCTGTTTCTGGACATGGTCGAGGCCCCCAGTTTCGTGGACGAGCTCCTGGACGCCATCTGCGACTACAACGTCACCCTCGTCAACCAGGCGGTTACCTACGACATTGACGAGGTGCACTTCGGCGACGACTGGGGCTCCCAGCGCGGCCTGCTCATGGGTCCGAAGCTCTGGGAGCGCTTCCTCAAGCCGCGGCTGGCCCGCATGTACGGGGCAGCCAAAGCGGCCGGCAAGTTCGTCAGCATCCACTCGTGCGGCAAGGTCCAGGAGTTATTCCCGCAGCTCATCGAGATCGGGCTGGATTGCTTCAACCCCTTCCAGCCGGAAGTCATGGACCCGTACGAGATGAAGAAGCTGCACGGCGACCGCCTCAGCTTCTGGGGTGGTGTCAGCACCCAGAAGCTCCTGCCTTACGGAACGCCCGACGAAGTGCGGGCGGAGGTCAGACGCCTGATCGCCGAGGTGGGCAAGTCTGGTGGCTACATTCTGGCCCCGGCCCACGCCATCCCCGGCGACGCCAGGCCCGAGAACATCATGGCGCTGATCGAAGCGGCGAACGAGTAGGGATGGGAGGGATGGGGGAACGGGCATCAGGCAATGGGGAAGTCGGAAAGGCGCCGGGGTCGGAGACCCCTCCCACCAAGGCCAAAGAGGCATACGGAGGCGTGACATGGAGACACTCATGGTTGCACTCATCATTGGCCTCACGCTATGCCTGGCGGTGGGGGCCGATGCCGCGGGGGTGACAGAGGCGCGGGTGGAGGCGAGCAATGGGGTGCCGCGGCTGCTGCTGGATGGGCAGGTGACCGTGCCCTTCATCTTCTTTTACAACACCGATATCGGCGGGCCGGAGCGGGAGTATCTCCTGCGGGGGCAGATGGAGGTAGCCATGGCCGGGCGTTGCCACATCTACTCCCTGCCCCTGCGCGTACCGCGCCTGCCGGGCACGAACGACCCCAACTTCGCCTGGCCCGAGGGGCTCCTGGACCGCTTCATTGCCATCGACCCCGAGGCGCTGTTTCTGGTGCGCATCTATCCGGGGCCGGACCGGGGCTGGAAGCTGTGGGCGGATGTCTCGCCTGGGGAACTGGCCACCTACGCCGACGGTTCCACCGGCAACATGTCCCTGGCCTCGACGGTGTACCTGCACCACTTCGAGGCCGACCTGCGGGCCATCGTGCGACACTTCGAGAGCAGCCCCTACGGCCCGCGCATCATCGCCTATCAGCCCGGCGGGCCCGAGCATGAGATGTTTGGCGACCAGTACCGTGAGAAGGGCCCGGACGTCAGCCCGGCCAACACCGCGCGCTTCCGTCGCTGGCTGGCGGCGCGGTACGGCAGCGACGCCGCGCTGCAGGCGGCCTGGCACCAGCCGGCGGTGACGCTGGCGACGGCGGAGATTCCCCGGCCCGAGCCGGGGCGGTTCCCCATGCGCGGCGACGACCGGCCCATGCAGGTCTTCTACGACCTGCCGGGCCAGCGCAACTGGGTGGACTTCTCGGACTACAGCAACGACCTGGCGGCGGAGTGCATCATGGACTGGGCGCGGGCCATCAAGGAGGAAAGCGGGCGGCGCAAGCTGTCGGCGTTCTTCTACGGCTACACCATGGAACTGCCCGGGAGCTTCAGCGGGCACTACGCGGTGCAGCGGGTGCTGGACTGCCCGGACGTGGACATTCTGGCCGGACCATGGTCGTACATGGACCGGCGGGGCGAGAGTCCGACCAGCTTCATGTCGCTGGTAGACACCATCGCCGCCCACGGTAAGCTGTGGTTCAGCGAGGATGACAGCCGCACGAACCTGCTGGAGCGCCAGTACCTGGGTGAGGGCTGGGAGACCGGGTTCAATGGGCCCATCACCACGGCGGACCTGGACGAGACGCTGACGGTCATCCAGCGCAACTGGACGGCCATCCAGACCCACCGCGCGGGGACCTGGTGGATGGACCTGCTGGCCGCCGGGGCCTTCAACCACCCGGCGCTGGGCGAGCTGCTGAAACGCAATGTGGAGAGCTACGCCGCGGAGCTGGCCCAGCCCACGCCCTTCCGGCCCGAAGTCGCGGTCATCGTGGATGAGCGGTCGAAGGAGTACGTGCGCAGTGACTGGGAGGTCCATTCCTGGACCATGATGCTGATGCGCCACCACATGGGCAAGCTCGGCCGCAGCGTGGGCTGGTATTCGCTGGCCGACTTCGTGACGGGCGTCGTGCCGCCGTGTGGGACGTACCTCTTCGCCAATGCCTTCGTGGTGGACGATGACCAGCGGGAAGCCATCCTGCAGCGACTGCGCGGTGAGCAGGCGCAGGCGGTGTGGGTCTACGCCCCTGGCTACCTGGGGCTCGAGGGTGCGAATGCGCGCCGCGTTGGTACGCTGACCGGTATCGCTGTGGAGGAGAGTCCCGGTGCGCAGGGAAGCACCGGGGAGGGCCTGCTGGCGGGGCTGAGCTGGGGCGCGGAGGCGGAGGTGCGACCACGGCTGGTGGTACGCGACGGCCAGGCCGAGGTGCTGGGGCGCTTCCGGGACGGCGAGGTGTCCACGGCGCGCACGCGGGCGGCGGGCTATGACAGCATCTACCTGGGGGACATGCTGCTGTCGCAAGGGGTGCTGGCGCGGGTGTGCGGGCGGTAGAGAGAGGCAGTCGGGGCCAAAGACCCCTGCCACGGAAAGGAGCCGACCATGAAGGTCTCGATCGCGTCGTATTCGTTTCACGGACTGACCGCCGCGGGGATGATGGATGTTTTCGGGTATCTGGAGACCGTGCAGTATCGCTATCGCCTGCAGACCGCCGACCTGTGGAACGGGACGCTGGGGCCCATCGAGCCCGAGCACCTGGCGAAGGTCAAGCAGCAACTAGTCGAGCGCGAGATGACCCTGGTCAACTACCACGTGGACGGCGTGCATGTCTGGGAGGATGACCCGGAGGCGCGGGAGCGTAACTACCGCGCGGCCCTGCAGCACCTCGAGGCGGCCACCTATCTCGGCGCCAAGACCGTCCGCATTGACATGGGCGGCTTGGGTGACACCTTCACCGATGAACAGCTCGAGTTTGTGGCCGACCGCTACCGCGAGTATGCCTGCATCGCCGCGACCAGCGGCTTCAAGGTGGGACCCGAGACGCACTGGGGGCCGTCGCTGAACCCGGCGGTGCAGAAGGCCGTGTACGAGGCCGTCTGCCATCCCGCCTACGGTATCCTCCTGCATATCGGCCACTGGACCGCGGGGCACGAGGAGGAGGGCGATGCCATGGCCGCGCCCTGGGCCATCCACACCCACCTCCCGGCGGCCATCGTCAGCACCTGCCTGGAGGAGAAGCTGCGGCTGCTGCTGGACGCGGGCTACACGGGTTACTGGGGCGTGGAGCACCATTCGGCCCGCAACGAGTATGCCGAGGTGGAGTGGCAACTGGCCGAAGTCAAGCGCACGCTGAACCGGCTGGCGGCCGAGTACCCGAGCCTGCGGGGCACCTGCTGAACCCAAAGCGAGGCGAGATCCCATGCAGATTGACCGCGGGGCTGTGACCCTGAAGTCGGGCGAGGAAGCCCGTATCTATCAGATCGTGGGGCCCGAGCCGGCCTGGCGGGACCGCATCCTGCCCTTCCTGGCGCACAAGGGCCCGGCCTTCGGCTACGCCATGGAGACGGCCCTTGACGCCGGCATTGCTGGTCTGCGCACCAACTTCTTCGAGCTCGTGCTGGGCGACACCATTGTGGGTAACATCACCACCGTGGAGAGCCTCGACCCGCCGGTGGGCATCCTGCAGCACGTGTTCACGCTCCCCGACCAGCGCCGTAAGGGCATCTGTCAGGCGTTGATGCGGGTGCTATGCGAGGATTTCAGGGCCCGGGGCGGCCGCGCGCTGTACCTGGGAACCGGCTATGACACGCCGCCCTACTGGATCTACCACAGCTTCGGGTTCAGAGGGCTGGGAGAGACCGGCTACATGCGCTGGGTGCTTGAGGAGGACTTTGACGCCCGCTACTTCGCCTCCGGCGAGGTGACCGTGCGAGACAGCGACTGGCCGGACTGGCCGCTGCTGGAGGCGCTATACCTGACGGAGGAGGGCTGGTACCTGCGGAGCCTGCGGTTCGGCGGCTACGGCTTCTGCTCCTATGAGGGGCCCTACGTGGCTCTGGCGGCCCTGCAACGCGAAGGCGTCGTGCCGCAAAGCAAGGTTCTGGTGAACGCCGGGGGAGCCGTGGTCGGTCACGCCATGCTCTCCCCGCAGGACCAGTGGCGGGGCAAGCCCTGGCTGCTGGACTGCTTCGTGCACCCCGCCTGCGAGGACCGCACGGCGGCACTCCTGGGCGCCATCGAATACCCGGCCGACCGCAAGACACAGTGCTACTGTGACGCCGAGGCGACCGCGCGCATGGCGGCGCTGGATGCGGCCGGTTTCACGCGCGAAGCGGTGCTGCCGCGCCAGATCGCCCGCGGCGACGAATGGCTGGACGTCATCGTCTACAGCCGGGGTTAGCTGCCTTCGCGGGCGGCCAGGTACCCCCAAACGTAGCTGTTGGGGCCGAGGTTGGACATCACGGTGAACTCGCAGACCTCCGGATGCAGGAAGATGTCGTAGTAGGCCTCGGTGGTCGGCCAAGCGGTGGGCTCGGGCGTGCATACCGGCCTGATCAGATCGTTGACCCACTCGACGCCCGGCCGTAACACGTCGCGCGGGCCGAACACGGTGATCCCTGCCGGCGGCGCCTGATGACTGATGCGGGCGTCAACGCACAGCGGATGCTGCGGGCTCTCCTGCCCCAGACCGGTGGTGTAGCACAGATTGGCGGGGTTGGCCCCCGCTCCGAACTGGCAGGCCTGCAGGATGCCCCGAAGGTATCTCTCCTCGCTGGTCAGGAAGTGCATGCGTACCAGCGCTACGGCCTGGGGAACGGTAAGGCAGCCCCAGCCGACAGGCACCCACGAGTTGCGCTTCATCCAACCGAAAGCGGTGGCGGTGCCGGTGGCGAGCACGGTGTCTGCCTCCCGCCGCAGTGCCGCCAGGCAGTTGGCACGCACGTCGGGCCGCGTCATGTTCTCGGACAGCCGCAGGTACACGAAGGGCGCATCCGGCTGATCGTGATGTTCATAGACGAAGAGGTCCACGCCTGGCTCCTTCAGCGCTGTCGTGGCCAGGAAGAGGTCGTGCCACTTGCTGTCGCCGGTCAGGCGGTACAGCTCCACCGCCGCCAGGTTGCGGGCGTCGTCGACAGCATGGGGCAGCTTCTCATAGCCGGTGAGACGGGGAAGCTCTGCCTCAGCCCAGGCCATCGCTCTCAGTGCGCTCTCGCCATACACGGCAGACAGCTCCGGCTTGCGTTCCTGCAGCCAGGTGGCGGCCCGGGCTGCGACTCCGGCGTAGATGTAGCTGCTCCATGGATCCGGGGCGTAAGCCAGCACCAGCAGTGACTCCTGCCAGCTACCCTCGCCAAAGCGCGGGTGCTCGGCCGACTCGATGCCGCCGCGGATGCCGCCCTCGGGCAGTTGCATGCGACGGTAGCAGTCCAGGTTCCACAGTGCCTCGTTCACCAGGTCGGGCAGGTCATCCCCGCTTTCCGGGATGTTGAGGTCCGCTGCGGCCACGAACTGCGGGAACATGTCGGCCAGCTCCAACTGCAGCCGCGTGGCCTCCAGGTGCTGGATGCGGCGGTCCCAATCACCGGCGTCGAAGTAGCCTCCCCAGGCGTTGTCCACCACCTCTTTGGTCCGCCCGGCTACGAGGTTGCCGAAGTTGTCCTTGTCGGTCCCCCGAGCGTTGAGACCGTTGCCGCTATCCATGAGGCTGCAGGTGGAGGCGTAGACCTTCACGCCGTCGTCAGGGTGGAAACACCGGGGACGACGGTAGGGTGAGTAGGGTGGGCCGATCTCGATGCCACTGCGCTGGGTATAGAAGCTCTTGGCGGAGACCAGGAAGGCGTCGCGCCAGACGGTGTCCGCGATGGCAAACGGATAGGAGCAGCCGACCTCGGGAAGGCAAAGGCGGTACGTGCCAGGCGTCCGCAGCTCCGAGAAGTCGGCCCGGTATACGTCTACCAGGTTATAGTTCCGTCTGTAAACGTCCTCGCTTCCATCCGCACCCGCCTTGCTCAGTGCCAGCTCGCCCCGGAAGACCTCCTCGCCGGTGCGGTCGTCGAGTACCAGGAAGGGAGCGCCAGCGGCGTACTGGACGCCTCCACCGGTCCCCATCCAGCAGGAGACAAAGCCCTGTTTTAGGGGGTCATCGGGACGAAAGCCGATGTGGCTGACATGCACCGCTTCGCTGCGAACGCGCCGCGGCTCGTGGGTATATTCGACCGGCGGCAGCAGGTCGTCGGGGAAGGCTACGGTGTACCGCTTGCCAACCTGCAGGGGAGCCGGCAGCAGCAGATACATCACATGCCGCACGGTGAAGCCGAAGGTCCACACGTCGGTGCGTACCATATCGGTGGGCTTGCTCTTGCGGTGCACCGCCCTCGGCGTCTGGCCATCGGCATAGGCCGGGTCATCGCCTGAGGAGACGCGGTACCCCGGCCGGTCCAGTGCCGCGCCATCCAGCGGCGGGCTGACGACGCGGTCAAAGAGCTGTAGCAGCCTGCCGTCGCGCCCCACGCGGGCGCCAATGGCGCGACCGTCGCGGAGCGTCCAGCTCCAGCCAGTCAGCTCACTGAACTCGCCGCCGGCATCGCCCGCCTGGGCCTCGTAAGGTACCTGGTCGCCAAGCGCCACCTGCCCCGTGTCTATGGTGATGGCCAGGGTGTCGGGGGCCACCGGCCCCACATGGGTCACCCGGGTCGCGGTGTCGGCGGCGTAGGCGGTGGAGATCACGAGCCCCGCCACCAGAGCCAGTCGCATGTCCATGTCCTCCTGTGGGTCGTGTCAGCCCTCCGTCAGTGCTACGGCCACGGCATGTCTCAGGGCGGCGAAGTCCTCCGGTCTGAGCCGGTCGAAACGCAGGTTCCCGGCGTCTTCGGCCGACGCCTGGACCTGGCGGCCTGTCAGACCCAGCGTCTGAGCCACCAGCGCGGCGATCTGGTCACGGTCGTACCCGCGCTGCTGGCACAGCAGGTTCAGGTACTCCACGTCCTGCTGCCCACGGCAGAGCGCCAGCAGGCGCAGGCTTACCACCGGACCTGTCAACCCGAAACGGGTCCCCGGGATCAACAGCGCTGTCGGTGTGGGCTGCGTGTAGGCGGACTCGCCACCGATGACCTGCCAGGGCAGGATGCCGTCCGCGCCCCCGCAGTAGGCCTGCAGCGCCCACGCCACGCCGTTGAGATTGCTCGCAGCCACAGGATTTGCCTCGCCGTAGTGCCAGAGCCGGACCCCCTGGGCCCGGAAGGCGCGGCACTGCTCGGGGTGCTCGAAGAGCGCGCCGCTGACGCACATGACGTCAATGAGGCTATCCAGCCAGTCGCGCTGCAGATGTGGCCGTGAAATGTCACCTCGGTACTCGAAACAGGCTTGCTCGGGCAGCAAAGGCGAGCGGTAGGACAGGCCCTCGTGGAACAGCCGCGAGAAGAAGGCCAGGGCGAGCCAATCGTCCCGGTGGGATGGCTCATCCAGCAGCCACCAGGAGGTGCCGCGGAAGTCGGATTCCTCACTCTTATAGTAGTACTTGTTGTTCTGGTAGCACTGCATGCTGGTCTGGTTCCATCCGCGGTCGTGGAAGTGCTCCACGAACTGCCGGGTGATGGTCCGGAAGGCCTCCTTATAGGCCTCATCGAAGGCCTGCTCGATGGGCGGGGCGGTCAGGGCGTGCAGGGCGATGTTATCGGGGTACTTGCGGAGGTCATTGCCGGCTGAGTAGTGCCCGGCCATGGGCGAGGGCCAGGCCTCGTGCAAGGGCAGGTACATGTGCGTGACCGGGATGCCGGCGCGGACGCCCGTGAAGGCGCTGCCATCGAGGTATGGCCCGAAGTGCTCATCCCATTCGCTCCAGTCCGCCACCCGCATGGCGGCCCCCTCGCCCTCGACGGGAGGCGCGTAGCCGCGGCTCATCCGCCCGGAGTGCGAATACCCCAGGGAGTTGAGCGTTCCTCGCAGCCGGTGGGCCCACGCGTAGTACTGCCGCTCCACTTGCAGGTACTCGGCCCAGTCATTCACGCTCTGGACTTCGCCATAGCAGTTGAGGTCCAGCTCGAAGGTGGTGTGGGGCGGGATGGTGAGAGGCAGTATCTCCAGCTCGAGAGGGAGTGTCAGCGTCGCGTCGGGTTCCCCGGCCGTGACGCGGAGACTGGCGCTCCTGGAGCCCGGCGTGGCGTCCAGCGGCACCTCCCACAGCAGCGTCAGACCCTGGTTCCGCTGCCCGGCCACGGCATTGTCCTCAGCGGGCAGCGACAGGGTGTCGCCCTCGCCCAGCGGCGCCAGGTACTCGGCGTACCACTGGCCGCCATCCCGCACATACCAGTTCCGGTATATGCCCAGGGGGGCGGGGAACGCTTCGGAGTCATTGGCCTCCAGACGGACGGCGACCTGGCGCGGCGTCGGCGTCTCGGATTCCACGATGACCTGCAGCGCGATGAGTTCGCCTCTGGCCGCTCGCACGAGGGCCCGCCCCCCATCCCAGACCGGATTCCCGCGCCGGTATTGCCCAGTGGGTTCACCCTCGTAGGCCTCCGCCCCCACTTCCTCCAGCACGTTCCCTGTAACCGGGCTGACCTTGCACTCGGCCGGGCAGGCCCAGACGCGGAGGCCCCCGGCGAGCACCGGCTCGGACCCCGAGGGCGCCACCGCCGTGATTCCCGGCAGCGGCTCGGGCCGCCGTTTGACAGAGGAGGAGCGTACGCTGACCGCCTGGGAGTTCGTGCGGCGACCGAACGCGTCTACGCCGCTGATGGTGATCTGGTAGTCGGCGTCAGGCCGCAGACCTGTGACTGGCACGGACTGTTCGCGGCCCGCCTCAACCGGTCTCGGCACCTGGTACAAGGGTAGCTGCAACTCCGCCTCCCCGACCGGACGGCAGGCGATGGCGTAACGGAAGGTGCCCGGCGAGTGCAGCCGCAGTCGCACCGCCCCGGTCTCAAAGCTGGCGCCGGCGGGCCACGGCTCAGCCACCACGGGACCCAGCTCCGGCAGCGGCCCCAACTCGCCCGCCGGGCCGCCCTCGACCTCCAGATAGGGCGCGAAGCTGGACTGCTCGCGGGAGTGAACATCGTTGTTGTGCCGGGTCTGCCCCTTCTCATCGGAGACGCACAGCCCATGGCTGGCTCCGGACAACATGGCATGGATCAGCACCGGGTCTACTTCGACACTGAACCAGCCGTCCGCTCCGGGCTGAATGTCGGCATAGCGCACGATGGTGTTGCCCCCGGTGAGGGCCACGTCGAGAAAGTCGCTGCCCGGCCAGGCCCACAGGCCATCGGGCCAGTTGGCGCGGGTGAAGGTGCAGCCATCCTGCGCCGGCCCGCCGTCGCCGGTGCCTTCTGTCCAATCCGCCGCCACGGTTGACAGCCCCAGGGTCCGCAGCATGTTCGGGTGGGAGTCATGCAGGTAGAGCCTCGCCCGCCGGACTTGCCAGCCGGTGATGGCTGCCAGGTCGAACTTCAGCAACAGGTAGTGCTCGTTGCCCTTGATACGGAGGTTTGCCACCGCACCGCTGTTACAGTTCACCTCCTCAGCGTAGGCCTGCAGCGAGGTGTCGGCGATGACGGGCAGACGGACGGCGTTGTTCTGGCCCATGAGGCCCGGGAAGAACAAGGCGGCCAGCGAGATGAGACCCACGAGAGGAACACCTCCTGGTGATCTGGCCACAGAGGGGGCGAGGACTTCGGCGCGCCGGGGTGAATGACTCCGCATGAGCGTTTTCGCACCCGACCTCAGGCCTGAGACTTTGGTTCGGCATGCCCGGACGGGCTTCCTGCTGCTGGGAGTGATCGCCATGGCTGTCGGTGCCGGGGGCACGGATGCCGCCACGGAAGTGTTCCCGGGAGCCACCTGGGCCCAGAGCACCCCTCGCGCCCAGGGCCTCAACGCGACGCGGCTGCGGTCCGCCGTAGACTACCTGCGGGACCACTCCGGGCGCGACGGCGTCCGCGAGCTGGTCGTCGTCAGGCACGGGTACGTGGTGTGGCATGGCGACAACTGGGAGCATGTCCATGGCATCTGGTCGGCCACCAAGTCCTTCACCAGCACGGTGCTGGGCCTGCTGATTGACGAAGGAAAGGCCACCCTCGACACTCGCGCCTGCCAGTACGTGCCGGAGCTGGCGGCCGTCTACCCGGACCTGACCCTGCGGCACTTTGCCACCATGACCTCCGGCTACCGGGCCGTGGGCGATGAGCCGATGGGCCACTATACCCATGGCCCCAGCGCGACGCCGCTGGTGCCGAGCGCCGACCCCCTGTTCACTCCTCCGGGGTCCCAGTATGCCTACTGGGACTCTGCCATGAATCAGTTCGGCCATGTCCTGACGCGCATCGCCGGCGAGCCTATCGCCGAATACTTCTGGCGGAAGCTCGGCGGTCCCATCGGCATGGACCGCAGACAGTGGACCTGGGGGGTGCTCGACACGGTGAATGGCCTGGCGGTGAACGGCGGCTCCGGCAACGCCGACTGCCATGTGAAGACCAGTGCCCGGGAGTTGGCGCGGCTGGGGCTGCTCTTCCTGAACGAAGGGCGCTGGAATGGCCGTCAGCTTCTCAGCAAGCGGTGGGTGCAGGCTGCCACGTCGGTGCAGGTGCCGGCGACCATGCCCCTCGGCCATGCCGAGAGCGGGATTGATGGTCGGGGAGTCTATGGCTTCAACTGGTGGCGCAACGGCCTCAAGCCCGACGGGAGCCGCCTGTGGCCGGGGGCTTCGGAAGATGCCTTCGCGGCCTCGGGCTTCAACAACAACGACCTGTTCGTGCTGCCCTCGTGGCGGATGGTCATCGTGCGTCTGGGCCTGGACGAGGCTCCCGACGGTCCCATCACCGATGAGGTCTACGGAGAGTTCCTGGCCCGCGTCGGTCAGGCCATCACAGACCGGGCAGCCGACTGAGGAGGCTTCAGCGATGGGGCGTCGTCCGGCATCTGCCCTTGTTGTCATTCTTGCCTGGAGTGTGACCGCGATGAGTGCCGCCTGTGCCGCGCCTGCCACTGGTCCGCTGCGGGTCAGCCCCGACAACCCGCGCTACTTCGCCGACGCGGAGGGTAAGATCGTCTACCTCACCGGCTCCCATACCTGGAGCAACCTCAAGGACATGGGAGCCACCGATCCGCCGCCGCCATTTGACTACCTCGGCTACCTGCAGATGCTGCGGGAATACCACCACAACTTCATCCGCCTGTGGCACTGGGAGCTGACCCGCTACGCCTACGACGGCAAGACCACCTACTGTCAGCCCTTCCCGTGGCCGCGTACCGGACCCGGTGAGGCCTTGGACGGCAAACCCAGGTTCGATCTGAGCAAGCTGGATCAGGCGTACTTCGACCGCCTGCGCGAGCGGGTCGTGCAGGCCGGCGAGCAGGGGATCTACGTCTCCATCATGCTCTTTGAGGGGCACGGCCTGCACGCCTCGGACGCGCCGTGGTGCTGGGACGGGCATCCCATGAACGCGGCGAACAACATCAACGGCATCAACGGCGACCCCGATGGCCACGGGCGCGGCATCGAGACCCAGAGCCTCGTGATCCCGGCAGTTACGGCCATCCAGGAGGCCTACGTCCGCAAGGTCGTGGATACGGTCAACGACCTGGACAATGTGCTCTACGAGATCGCCAACGAAAGCGGCACGTACTCGACGCCGTGGCAGTACCACTTCATCAATCTCATCCACGAGTACGAGGCCGGCAAACCCAAACAACACCCGGTGGGGATGACATTTCAGTACCACCGCGACGCGGCCTACAGAGGCACCAACCAGACGCTGTTTGACAGCCCCGCGGACTGGATCTCGCCCAATCCTGAGGGCGGCTACAACGATGACCCGCCCGCCGCTGATGGCTCCAAGGTCATCCTGAGCGACACCGACCATCTGTGGGGCATCGGCGGCAACGCGCCGTGGGTGTGGAAAAGCTTCTGCCGGGGCATGAACCCGCTGTTCATGGACCCGTGTAGCCCGCCCATCGAGGCCGAGGGGACGGCAGGGGGGACGTGGACCGACCACCTGACCGGCCTCTCGCGCCTGGACCCGAAGTGGGACCCGGTACGTCAGGCCATGGGCCAGACACTGCGGCTGGCCGAGCGGCTGGACCTGCGCCGGACGGTGCCGCAGGGCGCACTGGCCTCCAGCGGTTACTGCCTGGCCGACCCGGGCCGCGAGTATGTGGTCTATCTACCCGAGGGCGGCCAGGTGACCGTGGACCTGACCGCGGTGACGGGCGATGTGCAGGTGGAGTGGCTGCCACCGCTGCAGGGCGACGCCGTTGCGGGCCCGGCGGTGACGGGCGGGGACAAGCGCACGCTGCAAGCGCCCTTCGGGGGCGATGCGGTGCTCTACCTGCGGGTAGCGGGGTAGACGGCGCCGGAGAGAGGTGTCGCCTTGCGCGCGCTACTCACACTCGTGCCGGCCACGGTCGCGGTCCTGGGCGTCGCGTGGGCCGCCGACCGCCTGGTGATCAGCGACTTCCGCACGATGTCGGGGATCGTGGCCGCGCCGTGGCCGGACGAGGACGGCGCCGCTCCCACCAGCACGATCACCATTGCGACAGCCGACGGCGGACCGCAGCACCCGTCGGCCCTCAGACTCGACTACGAGTTCCCGTCCGCACGCAGTACCCAGGTCCGCCTCGACCTCCCCGTGCCTTACTGCGGGAACTACGCCCAACTGAGCCTTGCGGTCCGCGGGGACGGCAGTGGCAACGTTCTGGAGGTGTGGACCAGCGAGCAGGCGCGAGGCTGGCATGGTGTGGGCTCGCTGCCGCTGGACTTCACCGAGTGGCGTGAGGTGACCATGCGCCTCGACGACAGCTTTACGATGCTGGCAACCACCTTGCGCGTTATCGTGCGTCGGGCCGGAGCACTCGGGGCGCACACCGTCACGCTGGACGACATCACGCTGACAGGCCCGGTGGACAAGCCGCTCCCCGCCGACTTCGCCTACGGCCCGCGCGTGCCCGGCCCGCCACCCTTCCAGCGCGAGTGCGGGTTCCGTCTGGAGAAGCAACGCGCCGGGGACAAGACGGTGGCCCTGTTGGACGGGGAGCCGCTGGCCTGCGTACTGGACGCCCTGCCCACGCCCGAGTATCTGGAGCTGGCGCGGCGCGCAGGGGTGAACAGCTTCGCCCTGGACCTGTACTGGCGAGACCTGGAGCCCGAGCCGGGCTTTGACCGCTGGCAGCCGCTACAGGAGTTCGTGGACTGGCTCGGCCAGGCGGGCTTCGGGGTCGTCATGCTGGTGAACATCCACCAGCCCCGGTGGCTGCTGGCGCAGTGTCCGGAAGAGCCCGTGGTGGGTGACGCGATATACCCTGGCAACCCGCTGGTCCGCAGTGAGTTCACGCGGTTCCTGCGCCGCTTCCTGCCCACCTTCCGCGACGCGCGGAACCTGGTCGTGGTCGGGGTCAGCACGGGCGGCGAGGCCGCGGCCAGTTACCCGGAGGTGCCCGGCGAGCCCAGCCGCTGGCGTGAGTCGCCCACGCTCCTGGCCGACTTCCGGGCCTTTCTGCGCCAACGGTATGCCACCGACGCGGCCTGGCGCGAAGCCTGGGAGGTCCCAGAGCCGGAGGCGAGCATCGCCGCCGCTGTTCCGCCCCAGCCCCTGGGCGACGGTCTCGGGCCCTGGAAAGACTTCCGCCCGTCGTGGCATGACTGGCGCGAGTTCACCGATGGCTTCTGGGTGCCGCAGACAGCCTGGCAGGCGAAGCTGGTGAAGGAGCTGCTGCCGGGCCGCCTGGTCATGGTCCGCTTCGGCTGGCCGGTGTTCCAGTGCGAGAACGTCTTCCTGGCCCGGCAGGCGCCGGATGTGGACCTGTTGCAGTGCATGGACGCCGTGCCAACCTGGGAGGCAGCCACGCCCTGGTTCATCGTCTCACGCGCGGCCCTCTACCACGGCGCCCTGCGCGGTACCGATAAGGTGGTCTTCACCGAGGCTGACATCGGGCATAACCGGGGACGTCCGACCGATGCCGATATGACCACGTACCTGCCACCTCTGGCGCCCTTCATCGGGGCGCTGTGGTACTACCGGGGCCTGCACGAGAGCTTCGTCAGTGGGCTGGGCGAGGCCCTGGGGTCGCTCCGGTCGGCGATCCCGCAGGCGACCAGCCCTCGCGTCGGGGTGTTCTACGGACAGAAATACGCCAACTGGACCCAGCACCACGCGAACTATGCCAACGAGGCCATGCTGGCGGGCGCGGCACGGGTGCTGGGGGAGGCAGGCATTCCCTGGACCGTCCTCAGCGAGTACACCCTGGACTCGTTGCGCGACCTGGAGGTCCTGATCGTTGCCGACAACCCGGTCCTGCCGGAAGAGGCGGCCACGGCCATCACGGCCTTCGCTGCCGCCGGTGGCAGTGTCGCGGTGGAAGAGACGCCCAGAACCGACCTCCGAGGCCAGCGAAGCAGCTTCGCCGTGCCGGCCGCGGCGCATCGGCTACCGGGCGGCTTCCTGGCCTCGGTGCAGCCTCGCGGCGAGGGTTTGCAGTTCACGGCCCGGCAGGCGGTGACGCGGAACCGGCTGGTCGAGTGGATCGAGTCGCGCCTGGCGCAGTAGCGCCGTGCTGCCTATGCCGCAGCGCAGGCTGCATGGGGTCTTGGCTGCGACTTCGGCTACTACACGCGGCGGCTCAGAAGAACGGGCATGCCTCGCGGATGCACTCCTCATTCTCGTCGGCCTGTTCACAGGCGACCTTGTGAGTGGTAGATAAGGGCTGGGGCAGCAGCGTTGCCGACAACTCGCAGGCCACCTGCAGCGCGACGAGACATTCCCGGCGGCAACAGCGCGGGGCGCGGACCTCGCCGATACGGCGGGTGATCTCGGCCACAACCTGGTGGGCCGCCGCTCGCTCCGGCCCCGAAGTGGGGGCGCTGTCCAGGATGGCGCAGTAGGCCATCCCGATCCCCAGGCCCGCCGCGCAGCAGCCCCAGAACCCGCAAGTGCCGCCTGGAAGCTGGTCCGAGGCGGTCTGCAGCACATCCACGATGGCGCTCCACGACGGCTCACCGTGACGGTGATGGTAGGCCAGCAGGAAGGCCGCCACCACCAGGGCATGGTGGCAGGGGCCGTGCATGGGGTTGTCCCCGGCGGCCCGCAGGCGCAGGAACAGCTCAATGGGATCGTCTGACAGGGGCTGGCGCAGCAATTCGTGCAACAGGGCCATGGTCTCACTGGCCGCGCACGGGCCGCAGACGAAGTGCCCATTGGTGCACCAGGTACGGGCCCGGCCGCGCTCGCCACAGATCATGCAGCGGGCGCTGATGGCCCTGTCCAGCAGTTGCAGCGGCGTGCCGCAGAAGGGGCACCCGGCAATGGCATCGTTCATCGCTTCTCTCCGCGGCGCAGTTGCGCCCTGCATACATAACGCTTGCGCACCGGCGAGGAGTTCACGCCGACGACGTGAAGCGGGCCCTGGAAGCGGCCGAGGCCGCCGCTGACTGCTCACAGCCCCTGCGCCGGGTCCGCCGCCTGGGTCGGAGCAGGAACCGCGCTGCCGGCGACGAATAGACGGAGACTAGCCGCTTGCAGGCAAGGGGGCTGTCCATGAAGGGGCAAGCTCGGCGACGCTGGGCTGCCTGCGTATTGCTGGGTCTGACCGTGTGGTCCGGGCCAGCCGCCGCCCTCGACGATCTGGTCGTTGGCCAGGTGGTCATGGTGGACCAGGCGGAACTACCGCGCCTGGTCGTGGACCGTGCCCAGTGGCTGCCTGACAACAGGCATATCCTGCTGGGCGGCTGGCTGGAATGGCCGGCAGTGCCTGTGGTGATGGTGGCCCCCAATGATCTGCCGGCCCTGCAAAGCCCCGGTCAGGTTGCCTCGCCTCATTTTGCCCTCTCCCCGGACGGCCGTTCGCTGGCGCTCTGGCGCAAGGTCAGCATCGGCGGCAAGGACATGGCCGAGCTGAACCTGGTCCGCCTGGACCACGAGATGACCTCAACGCTTGGTGAACCCGTCACCATTACCCCGGCCTTGCACCTGCTTTGGCTCGAGGGCGGCCTCATCTGCTACGCGACGGAGGATGACACACAGGGCGCCGCGTTGTGGACCGCCGACCTGGGCGGGGGGAAGGCCCGCCAGGTCTTCGCGGCCAGGGATGCGGTCTGGCAGAACCTGGTGCCCAGTATTGAATCGGGGCAGGTTGTCTGCCACCTGGGCGGGGCGAACGAGGCGTCCTATGCCGTCAACCCCCAGACGGGCCAGTACATCCCGCTGGCCCGGTCCGCACGCGCGGAACGGGCGCCCGACGGTTCGGGCCGCTCGCTGGAGATAGACGCGGACCGGAACCTGATCCTGACGGTCTCGGAGACCGAAGCGGCCATCGTTGACCGGGGCGTGCGGGCTGCGCACTGGCGTCCTGATGGCCAGGCCGTGCTCTACGTGAGGGACCATGAGGTGGTACTGGCCAGCGCGAACGGAGCGGTCCGCCGCACGCTCGTGACACTGCGGGACGCCGACGCCGGTACCTACCTGCGGGGATGCGCCTGGGCCGGTGATGGAGTCGGGATCTGTTACTGGGGCGCCTACGGGGCCAGCGGCCGGGCCTGGAGGGGCGCCCTGGGGACCGAGCGGGTGACCGCGCGGTTCAGCTTTCCCAACGAGGCCCCGGTCAAGGTCGGTAGCCGCCTGTGGGTGGTGTCGAAATTCCAGACAGACAGCCTGGGGCGCATCGTCGAGCCGGTCTGGAGTACCCTCAAGGCTCAGTTCACAGTGACGCGTATCCTGCGCACGCCGGAGGGCATCGTGGCCGAGGCTGCCAGCACCGGAACGGAGCCAGGAGTGGTGGAGCGCGTGGGGGGCGAGCAGGTGACCACGACGGACGACAGTGGCCACATTCGCATCGGCGTCGAAGGGCAGATGGCCACGGCGTGGACGCGCACCCGCACTCTCCGATTCCGTCCGGGCCTGCGGGGCTGGCTGGAGAAGACTCAGTTCGATGGCGAGCCGCTCTCCCTCAACGTGGAACGCAGTCTCCTGCCGAGCATCGGACAGGAGGCCAGGGGCGCGGCCACGCTCACCCGTGAGTGAGCAAGGGGCCTTATCCGGGCGTCTGACAGACATACCGCTTCGGAGGTGCTATGATGGCGCGCATCGCGGTGGTCTACTACTCGAAGTCCGGCAACACGCAGAAAATGGCCGAGCTGGTGGCAGAGGGCTTGAGGGAGGTGGACGGCGTCGAGGTCCAGATGTGTGCGCTGCCAGGCTGTGAGCCCGGTGACGTGGCCGACGTCGACGGCTTTGCCATCGGCTCGCCGGACTACTTCAGCTATGTCGCGGGGCACGTGAAGGTGTTCTTTGATGAAGCACTGGCCCACAAGAACCAGATCAGCGGGAAGCCCTATGTGGCCTTCGGCACTCACGGCGGTGGCGCCAAGGTGCTCGATAGCCTGGAGCGGCTGGCCCAGGCCATTGGGTTGCGCCAGGTGCAGCCCGGCATGATGTGCATGGGCGCTCCCGGCGATAACGAGGTCAGTGCCGTCCGGGCTCTGGGACGAGCTCTCGCCGAAGCGGTGACTGGCGCTTGGTAGCATCCCGCGCGGGCGCACCCGTCGTTCGCGAGACTCCCTGCAAGTCGATCCTCAACCGCTCGGGTATCGGTGATTACTCGCTGAACTGCTATACCGGGTGCACCCATGCCTGCGTCTACTGCTACGCCCGCTTCATGCAGCGCTTCCATCCCCACGAGGAATCCTGGGGCGACTTTGTGGATGTCAAGAGCAACGCCGTGGAGGTCCTGGCGCGACAGCTTCGCCGCGCCCAGCCCGGCAGTGTCTTCGTCAGCAGCGCTTGCGATGGTTGGCAGCCGGAGGAGGCCAAGCGGCAGCTCACACGCGAGTGTTGTCGGCTGCTGGTGGCGCACAACTTCCAGGTCAACATCCTGACCAAGAGCGCGCTCGTGCTGCGCGATCTGGACATCCTGGCCGATAGCCCGGCCCGGGTAGGGGTTACGGTCACGACCCCTGATCCGCACCTGCAGCGGCTCTGGGAGCCACGGTGCGCCACCGTAGAGCAGCGCTGGCAGGTGCTGGCTGAGGCCAAGGCGACGGACCTGCGGACCTCCGTCATGTTCGGCCCGTTGCTGCCCTTCCTGTCTGACAGCCTCGAGGTCTTGCTGGAGATGATGACACGCGCCGGCGACCTGGGCGTGGACAGCATCTGGGTAGATCAACTCAACCCGCGTCCAAGGGTCTGGCCGGCCGTGCAGGAGCTGCTGCGCAGGGAGTTCCCCGACCTGCTGTGGCCGTACCGAAAGGTCCTGTTTGACAAGAGCTCACGCCAGGCCTACATCGCCCAACTGCGTCGCCGGGTCCGGGCTGCATCTGAGAAGCTGAAGCTCACTGACCGCGTCTCCGGATGCACGTGAGGCCGGACGGTGCCAAGCCGCCGGCCTCACATGCCTCGGTGGGAGGTGAGACTTACTTGAAGTTGTTTACCGCCTGGCGCGGCCAGAACTTGGCATGACCGTCGAGATACAGAATGTTCATGCCGCCCTTGACGTCGTGCACCGGCTGGTCGTTGAGCTTGCAGAACCAGTCACTGGCCAGCCAGTAGTCCGTGTCCCACTGCAGAGTCATAATCCGCGTCCGGTTGCCCCATCCCGTTGAGACCATAATGAACGAGCGGTCCACCCAACCCAGGTACCCATTGGAGGGACTGGACGGTGGAGCCGTGCTGGGCAGCCCGTCGAAGGACCAGTAGTAGTACCCGATGTAGCCGGCCTGGAAGTTCTCCGGGCTGGCGATCAGGTAGCTAACTCCGGTCTTCGGGTTGGACGGGCAGTAGAGAATCTGGCTGTTTTTCATGTACGGCATGACCTGGTTGATGAACCGGTAGTGCGGGTTGCACACATGGTCGTCTACCGGCAGTAACTCATCATAGTCCTGGGCGTACATGTGGCAGGCCAGACCGATCTGTCTCAGGTTGGAAAGACAGACCGTCTTCCGCGCAGCCTCTCGGGCCCGGGCGAACACTGGGAACAGGATAGCTGCGAGGATGGCGATGATGGCGATGACGACCAGTAGCTCGATGAGCGTGAAGCCACGGCGTCGGGGCAACCGTGTCAGCGATTTCATCTTCCTCACCTCCGTCGGAATGGCCCCCACCGCCCTACCGAGAGGGGAAGTGGAGGGTGGCCTGTTACTGCTGCACTCTCCCATAGCCGCGCAGTGCCAGTGCTTCCTGCATGGTCGGCGTCTGCAGGAAGCTGATGAACTCCTCACTCAGCTCAGGGGATGGCGCCGACTTCAGTACCACCGCGACGACCACGAGCGGCCCGGCCTCGGTCTCGGGAACCGTCAGGACGGTGTCAACCTTCCCCTCCGCGCTGCGTACCGGATCGGCCGTTCCACCTCCTGGCCGCCGGGCCGCACTATAGACGAGAGCCGCGTCCGCCTTAGCAGCGGCGACCAGTCTCTTGGCTTCCAGGGGCTGGCTGACCCGGCGAAGCTTGCCGGCTTGTGTAAGCTTGTCTAGCACCCCAGCCTTGCTCAGTGCCTGCTCGGAGGCCTGCCCCAGGCTGGTCTCCGGCGTTGCCACGACCACCTCGCGTACCTCGTCTCGCGCCAGGTCAGCCAGCGACTTCAGGCCCCGGGGGTTACCACGGGGCACGATCAGCTCCATGCTGCGCGAGAAGATCGGGGTACCAGGGCCCTCGACCAGACCCGCATCCAGCAGCGGCTTCAGCTCCAGCTCGCCCTGTGCCAAGATGATGTCCAACACCAGCTTGCCGCTCTTCACGTCACGAACCAGCCCCTCCACCTCCCGCTCGTGGAACTCCAGCTTGGTCTGAGGGTGGTCGGCGGCAAACCGGTCCTGCAGGTCCTTCAGCGCAACTTGCAGGCCGATGGGCAGACCGATGGCCAGGATCGATGGACCCGCGGCGGAGCGGTCAGAAGGCAGGGGACCGGGCGAGGGCGCAACGTCAGCTTCCGGCCGAGGCGCACAACCTGCCACAGCGGAGATCAGGACACCTAACAGCAGTGCATTGGTAGCCTGTGACATCATTCCGCTCTCCCTCCCCCATGTCTGCACCGATGCCTTGGAGTTGCGCGTCGCCTGTGATTGTAGTCCTATATGCTAAGTGCATATAGCACAAAATGAGCAAGGAAGCAGTAATTCCTTGTTTAGCTCTATGCTATGACTGACGCCCAACTGCAGCGCAGCCGTCAGTCGCAGGATGTCGCCCCACTGGCAGCGAACCTCCAGACGCCGGGCCGTGTCCGCCCGTGTGTCGGTGGTTTGCGGTGCGCGCGCGGCCACAGTCTGGACTCATGTCCGAAAAACCCCAAACGCCCGCGGTGTGCTGGGCCAGCCACTCACCCGACGGGATGGACGAGGAAGAGCATGAGACGCCGAAGCCTGATGCCAGGCCTAGGTTTGGCTCTGGGGCTGGGACTGGGAACTGTCCGGGCCGAGACGATCCGCCCGGGCCTGGCGTGGGTGCGGTACCACGACACGGCCTTCCAGCGCCCGGCGCTGACCGGCACCGACCCGCTGGTCAACCTCGCGCTGACGGGCTACAACGACTGCTCCCAGGTGTGGCGGGGGCGCATCCGCTTCCCGGTGGCCGGCTCTGTCACGTTGGCGTTGGAGGCTCAGCAAGGAGTGCGGCTGTACATTGGAGACCAGTTGGTCATTGATGGCTGGTCGCCGGAGGGGGCGCGGGGAGGGAGCTGTAACGTGCGTGCACGGCAGGCACTGCCCTTCCGACTGGAGTACTACCATCTGGGTGGCGAGGCCTATTGCCGACTCTACTGGCAGTGGGAGGGCCACGCGCGGGAGCTTGTCCCGCCCAGCGCCTTCAGCCACACGGAGACGGACACAAGCCCGTTGACGACCAGCATCTCGGCGCCTACAGGAGACGAACCCATGTGCAGCAGCATCTACAAGCCGAGAACACCGGCTCGGACCGGGTCTGTCCGGCTGCGGCTGGGGCCCGGCCCGCACCTGTTTGTGGACGATGCCTTGATCGCGGAGAGCACGGGCGTCACGCGCCGCGTCAACTGCCCCCAGCGCGACCCAGCCCTGCCCAACCCGATCGTGACCGGCAAGGGGGACCGCTGCTTCCAGCCGTACATGACCGTCCTGCGCGACCCCGAGACCGGGAGGTTCCGCCTGTGGTACGGCATCTACGGCCCCAACCCCGATGCAGTCACCTCCCATGTGGGCTACATGGAGTCCGATGACGGCATCCACTGGGAGCGGCCCTTCCGCCAGTTGGCCGACCCCGGCGCCATCCAGTTCGGCGTCAGTGTCGTGGATGACGGACCTGACACACCCGACCCGGCGCGGCGCTATAAGCTGGCCTGGTGGAAGGATGGGGGCCTGAAGATTGCCACCTCGCGCGACGGCCTCGAGTGGCGAGCCCTCGTGCCCCAGCCGGTCCTGCTGCATAACCATGACATCAACAACCTGTGGTGGGACGCCCCGCGCGGACGTTACGTGGCAACCATCTCGGTCTACACCACCGGGCCGACATGGACCGGCGACCGCCGCGTAACGTTGCACAGCAGCAGCACCGACCTGCTGCACTGGGAGAAGCCCTGGTACGTCCTGACTCCGGTAGACGGTGATGACCAGGGCGAGACGCAGTTCTACGCCATGTGCGGCTACATCCAGCGCGGCGACCTGTGGCTTGGCATGGTGAAGGTCTTGCGGGATGACCTGGTGGCAGAGGGCACGCCCGAGGGCTCCTACGGTATCGGCTATACCACGCTGGCCTGGAGTCGTGATGGGCGCCACTGGGTGCGTGACCAGGAGCCTTTCTTCGAGCCTGACCCGACCCCTGGCGCCTGGGACCATGCCCATGCCTGGATAGACTGCCAGTTGCCGGTGGGTGACGAGGTCTATCTGTACTACGGGGGGTACAGGAACGGCCACAAGGTGAACCGCTACGAGGAGCGTCAGATTGGCCTGCTGCGCATGCCCCGCGACCGGTACGTGGCGCGTGCCGCCGGAGCGGAAGGTGGCACGTTGCGCACGCCGCCGGCGGTGCTGGAAGGGAGCAGGCTCACGGTCAACGCCGACGTGCGCGGTGAGCTGCGGGTAGCCGTCCTGGGTCCCTCCGGCGAACCCCTCCCCGGCTTCCGATTCGCTGACTGCCACCCGGTGCACGGTGACAGTCTTGCTCACCGTGTGCGGTGGGAGGGCCTGCCGACTCTTCCGCGGGGCCAGGAGGTGCAACTGGAGTTCCAGTGGCGGGATGGCGAGTTGTTCGGGTTCGACCTGCAGTAGCCGATCACCACGCTCAGGAGGGCGTCTGGCCCCATGGAGACCGAGACGTTGGGCCGCATCCTGTTGGCCATGGCTGCGATGTGGCTGGCGGCTGGGGCGCTGGGTCAGGGGGAGGGCCGACAGGTCTGGCGTCCAGACCTCGGCGATGAGTGGCAGGCGGTCCCAGGCCAGGTGCGAGCCGACGAACTGCCCCGGCACCTGACTGTGTACGATGGGCCCCGCCCTGCTCACACGCCGGAGTCCCCGCCGTACTCCGCGACCGTAGCAGACGGCACGGCGAGCTTCGAGCTTACGGGCTGCGTGCCGGCGCCGCGGACGATGGACTGGGTCCTGCCGGTGCCTGCCGCTGACCTGCGCGTCTTCCGGTACTACGCCTTCCGTTACCGGGCGCGGGGCCTTGCTCGAAGCCATGCTTCGGCACCGGTAGTCGCAGTTGCCGGGCCGGGCGCGGAAGGCCAGCCGGTTACTGTGGGCCTCATCAGCACCGCCCAGGTGTGGAACGATGGTCTCTGGCACCAGGTAGTCGGCACGGCCGAGTTTCCTCTGACTGCGGAGAACCTGCGCGTGCACGTCAGCACCAGAGACTCGCTGGCGCGCCTTGAGATTGCCGACTTGACGCTGTACCAGGAGCTGCCGGAGCTGCCGGCGGACCTGCACGGCGAGGCCCCACTCAGGGCGGCCAACAGCGTCCGGTGGCAGACCGTCGACCTGGGCGGCCAGACCAACGATACCTGCGCCGGGGCCTTCGGGCGGGTGTTGGAGCGTGAGGGCCTGGTCACCGACGGCGGGACTGCGCTGCCTGGCGAGACCCGGGGACCTGTCCCCTTCCGTTTCGCCGCCGACAGCGCCCTTATCCGCCCGTCTGAGAATCGCTCGGCGGATTCGGTCCCAGTGGATTTCCTGGGACACCAGACCACCCGACACTACTACAAGCCCCCGGGCCGCGATGACACCATCACCGTGCCGGTGGGCCAGGCGGTCAGCGAGATAGCCTTCGTCATGGTCGCCGAGCTACCACAAGGCGGACCCCACTATGCTATCGCGCCGCGTCCCTATGACTTCAGCGACCTGGGCGCGCTGGCCGTCGAGCTGTGCTACGAGCATGGGGAGACGGAATGGGCCTTCCCCTACTCACTGGCCGATGGCGGCTTTGCGGTACGGCGTATGGTTGGCTCTTACGTTGTCCCGGCCGACCATACGCGGGTGCTGAAGACCTTTGTGCTGCACAACCGGCTGGTGGGCAAGACCTTCAGCCTGGCCGCGCTGAGCATCAACACGGGCTCGGCCCGCGCCTTCCCGCAGGTCGCTGCGACCCCGCCAGCAGTCCAGCCGGTTCATCACTCCGCGCCCCCGGCACGCGAGCCCTACGTCCGGCGCGAGGGCGATCTCATCCGCCTCGGCAACGGCTACTACGAGCTTGTGGCCGACTGCCGCCAGGGCTTCGCGCTGGCCGCCACCACCAACCGCTGGTCAGAGGTGGAGGTCTCGCTGGCCCCCTCCTCCGGGCTGGAGGTCACCTGGGGCGACACTTTCCTCACCGGCCGAGCCTTTCAGACAGAGTCCATCCAAAGCGACGCCCGGAGCGCCACGGTGCGGCTTCGCAGCAGCCTGCCACAGATGCCGCTGGCCCTGACCCTGCGGATGACGGTGGACGACACGCCGCAACTCAGGCTGAACCTGAGTGCGGTGAACACCGGGAGCGAGCCGCACCTGGCCGAGGTGCGGTTCCCGGCGCTGCGCGGGTTACAGATCGGCTCGCTGCGAGACACCTGGCTGTTCTTCCCCCAGTACCGTAACGTCCTGACCGACCAGCCGGGGCACTGGCGAGTGCCCAATGACCGCAGCTTCCCGCTGCAGCTCATGGACGTGTTCAACCCCCGCTCCGGAGCCGGCATCGGTCTGCTGACACACAACCGCAGCGATGCCCGCCTGGACTACTCCATCGCCAAGAGCGAAACAGGCGTCGCAGCCTACGTGGCCGCCGTCCCCGAGTTTCACCGCTTGCTTCCAGGGCAGCCCGTCGAGTTCGCCGAGGCCAGTCTGCTCTTCCACACCGGCGACTGGCACGCGGCCTTCTCGGCCTACCAGGACTGGCTGGCCTCATGGGGTGCCTCAACCCCGGCGCCACAGCGGGAGTGGTTCCGTCGCGCCTCCTTCCTCAAGACCTACCTGACAACGAACCGGACCTACACCTTTGCTTTTCCTCTGTACGACGAAGCGCGACGGACCTACCGCGTGGACGAGTTTGTGGAAGCAGAGAAGCAGTACATGGGCCTGCCGCCGGACATCGCTCACCTCGGCGGCTGGTGCGACTTCGACAAGGAGTACCGGGGAGATTTCCTAGGCGGCGACTATGCCGTCGAGGACTACACCGGCGGCCCCGAGGCTCTGCGCGAGGCGGTGCGGAGGTTCCAGGACAGGCACGGCGTGGCGGTCTCGCTGTACATGATCCCCGACCGTTGCAGCAAGCAGTCCGAGATAGGCCGCCGGATGGGTGAACGGATTGCCTGTCGGCTGGCCGATGGGTCACTGAGCCAGGACGAGCGCATGTGGTATATCTGTCCGGCCGTCAAGGTCTGGCAGGACCACTATGTGGAGGCGGTGCGGCGCACCCAACGCGAGACCGGCGCCCGGGCCATCTATGTAGATGTCTTTGGGTACTATGCCACCCACCTCTGCTACGCCACCGACCACGGCCACGAGGTGCCAGCCAACACCAACAGGGCCACAACCGAGCTCATCCGCCGCCTGAGAGAGGTCCTGCCATCGGAGGTAGCGCTATGGAGCGAGTACCCGCTGCCTGACCAGAGCGCGCGGTACATTGATGGCAACATCCATTACTACCCCCTGAACTGGCACGAGTTCTTCTCCGAAACAGGGGACCAACTGCAGTCCGCACCACAGGTCACTCCCACGCCACAGAACGCCTACCGCTTCGCCTTCCCGGGTGTGCGCCAGTTCATCTTCCCCTGCGGCAGCGAGCACTGGTCCACCGAGTCCCTCTTTGCCTTCTTCAATGGTGAGGCGCTCTATGACATGGGCTGGTCGCTGTACGCCGGTCCAGTGCTGACCCAGATGCAGCGCGGTCTGGCCCTGCAACATGAATACGCTGACTGTTTCGGCACCGACCGGCCACTGATGGCGGTGCCCACGCAGCAGTGGCAGGTCCACGCCAATGCTTTCCCTGGCGAGGGTCGGACGGTCTGGACCCTGTTCAACGCCCGCTTCACCGTGGTTCGAGGGCCTGTCCTGGCACTCGACCATGTGCCTGGCGCTACTTACCGCGACGCGTGGCACGACCGGCCGTTGCAGCCCAACATCCGCCAGGGCAAGGCCACCATTGCGCTGACCTTGCAGCCGCAGGAGTTTGGGTGCGTGGTACAGACCCTGCCGCAGCGACCCACCAGCAGGGACAGGTGACCGACACCGATGGTGACACCAAACCTCCTCATTCTCATGACCGACCACCAGCGGGGCGACACCGTGCTGCCGGAGCATCCGGCGCTCACGCCGAACCTCACCCGCTTCGCCGAGGAGGGTGTCACCTTCACCAACGCCTTCTGCCCCTCGCCGCACTGCTGCCCGGCCCGGGCCACGTTCTGGACGGGCCTGTACCCTTCGCGTCATGGGGTCTGGAACAACTGCGACAACCGCATGCGCCTGTCCTACGGACTGCCCGAGGGCATGCGGTTGTGGAGCGATGACCTCTACGAGGCGGGGTATGACCTGCACTTCGCGGGCAAGTGGCACATCGGCGTCAATCACGGGCCAGCCGACCACGGCTTCCGCCCGTACCATGTCGTCTGCGACCGCGCCGATGACTGCGATATGCCATGGGTGCGGTACCGTGACCTGGCCGCCCAACCGGAGGACCTGGTGCGGGGCGAGGGCGAGATCCTGCGGCCCGGCTGGGGCAAGTACCGGACCTACGGCACACGGCCCGATGACTCCCGCCCGCTGGACGTGGTGGTGACCGAGCGGGCCATCGAGCTGCTGCCGCAACTCGCCCAGAGCAAGCGGCCCTGGATCCTGTTCGTAGGCTGCACCGCGCCCCACGACCCCTACTTCGCGCTGCAGCGGCACCTCAGCCTGTACGACCTCGACGACGTGCCACTGCCGCCCAGCTATGCCGACGACCTCAGCGACAAGCCGCGCATCTACCAGCGCATGCGCCGGCAGCTCTGGGGGCAACTGACCGAGCGCGAAGTGCGCGAGGCAATCCGGCACTTCTGGGCCCAGTGCACTTACCTCGACGAGCTGTTCGGACAGCTCCTGCAGGCCCTGGACGCCAGCGGCCAGCGCGACAACACGGCCGTCCTGTACTGCTCAGACCACGGCGACTACTGTGGCGACCACGGCCTCTTCGCGAAAGGCGTCCCGGCCTTCCGGGGGGCCTACCACGTCCCGGCGATACTGCGCTGGCCGGCGGGCGTAGCCGACCCGGGCCGACGGGTGGAGGAGTTCGTGTCACTGGCCGACTTCGCTCCGACCTTCCAGGAGCTGGGCGGCGTCACGCCTGACCCGCGCCTGACGGGACGCAGCCTGGCGCCCTTCCTGCGGGGCGAGGTCCCGGCCGACTGGCGGGATGACATCCATACCCAGTGCAATGGCGTGGAGTTGTACTACACGCAACGGTCGGTGACTACCCGTGAGTACAAGTACGTCTACAATGGCTTCGACGAGGACGAGCTGTATGACCTGCGCACCGACCCGCACGAACTGCGCAACGTGGCTGCCGACCCGGCCTACGCTGAAGTCCTGCGCCAGATGGCGGGGCGGATGTGGCGCTTCGCGCGTCAGGAGAACGACGCCGCCATCAACTCCTACATCACCGTCGGCCTGGCGCCCTATGGCCCGGCGGAGGCTTTTAGAGAGGACTGAGACATGACTTCCCGCGAGCGCTTCCTCAATGTGATGAACTACCAGCCGGTGGACCGCAACCTGTACGGGATGTGGATAGGCTGGTGGCCGGAGACCCAGCAGCGCTGGGAGACCGAGGGCTATGACCCGGCGGTTGGGCATGGTTTTGCCATTGACCCGGTGCTGTGGTATGGTGGCTGGTTCTTCCCCAACCCGCCCTTTGCGTATGAGGTGGTCGAGGAGACCGACACCACCATCACCTACATCAATCACGAAGGCATACTCATGCGGGAGCGTAAGGACAACCGCTACTCCTCGATGCCGCAGTTCCTGCGCTTCCCCGTCGAGACCCGCGAGGACTTCCACCAGTTCTGGGCCACGCGCATGCAGCCCGACCTCGCGGCGCGCATCGGCGCCGACTACGTGCAGCAGCTTACAGCCTTGCGCGACCGCCAGGCCCCGCTCATCGTGGTCGCGGACCGCTGGGGAGGCTTCTTCGGCGGCCTGCGCAACATGACCGGCGTAGAGCGGCTCTGCACCCTCTTCTATGACGATCCGGCCTTTGTCGAGGAGATGATGGACGCCACGGCCGACTTCCTCATCGCGGTGATGGACCAGATCCTGGACTACACCGATGTGGATGTGTTCGGCTTCTGGGAGGACATGGGGTTCAAGACCGGGCCGCTGCTGGGGCCGGAGATGGCGCGCAAGTACATGCTGCCACGGTACAAACGCGTCGTGGATCACCTCATGGCCAGGGGCGTGAAGCTCTTCTCCCTGGACAGCGACGGCGACATCACCAAGCTGCTGCCGGTGTGGGTGGACGCGGGGATCAACATCCTGTATCCCTTCGAGGTGCAGTGCGGGATGGATGTCAACGCGGTGCGCCGCGAGTTCGGGCGGGACCTGCGGATGTGGTGCGGCATAGATAAGCGCGCGCTGGCCATCGGCCCCGAGGCCATAGACGTCGAGCTGCGGCGCGTGCAGCCCCTGGTGCAGGAGGGGGGCTATATCCCCGGCCTTGACCACAGCATGCCGCCGGACATCCCGTATGCCAACTTCCGTTACTTCATGGAGCGCCTCTGGGAGCTGGTCAATGGAAGGCTGTAGGGCCCGCATCCTGGCTTGACAGTGGACCCGGGCGCCGACCTGTGCGGAGATTCTGGAGGGGACGAACCGCTTACTGGCGAACCGTCTGTCCGGAGCCTCCCTCACATGGACAGGTCTGGTCCCCTCAACCGCATCTTGCGTCAGGCTGGTCGCGCACTGCAGGTGCAGCAGGCGGGCCTGCTGGCGGTCATCCTGGTCCTGGGGACGGTGCTGACCCTGTTCGCCGGCAGCCACCAGGACCCGCTGACCGGACTCACGGTCAACAACTTCCTCAACGCCAACACCCTGCTGCAGACCGCTACCGATGCCTCCTTCTTCGCCATCATGGCCGTCGGCGCCACCATGGTGATCATCTCCGGCGGCATTGACCTCTCCGTCGGTTCTGTCTTCGCCCTCGCCGGTGTCACGATGGGGCTTGTGCTGCGGACCTGGCAGCCCGAGAACGGGCTCCTGGCGATCCTGGCGGGCTTGGCCCTCAGCGTAGGCATGGGGGTGCTTTGTGGCCTCGTCAATGGCTGCCTGATGGTGGGACTGCGAGTGCATCCGTTCATCATCACCCTGGGCACGATGTGGATCTTCCGCGGGATCGCCTTCGTGGCCAGCCGGGCCGAGAGCATCCTGGTGCCCGACGCACTGACGGACTCGGTGAAGGCCTCGCTGGGCCTGGGTGGCCAACTGGCGCCGATTCCGCTGCTGGCCATGGTGGCGGTAGCGGCACTGGGGTCTGTCTTTCTGAGCCGGACTGTTCTGGGGCGGCACATCTTTGCCGTCGGGGGCAACGCCGAGGCCAGCCGCTACGCCGGGCTTTCCCTGGGGCGGGTCTACATCTCCGTGTTTGCTGTGGCCGGCCTAACGGCGGGCATCGCCGCCTACCTGGGCGGGGCCTTCTACGGCTCCACCTCCTGCGCCGACGCCACCGGCTACGAGCTCTACGTCATCGCCTCGGCCGTCGTCGGGGGCGCCAGCCTGCAGGGGGGGAAGGGCAGCGTCATCAGCGCCATGCTGGGAGCGCTGCTGATCACCCTCATCCGCCAGTCCATTCGCACTCTGCATCTCGACCAGAACTACGAGTGGATCATCATCGGCTGTGCTATCATTGTCGCGGTGGTGTTGGACCGGGCCAGCGCCGTCGTGGCCGAGAAGCGCCTGACCCGCATCGCCCCGGACACCGTCTCTCCTGAGGAGGGAACCCCATGAAGCCGCTGTCTTACGCCGCCGTTGTGTTGCTCTGTCTGGTTGCCGTTGCCCTGACGGGGTGCGGCAAGCCGGCGCCACCGGAGGCCACGACCGCCCAGCAGCCCCTTGTCGAGGGCCAGACCGGATCGGCCGAGCCGAAGGCGAAGGCTCTGAAGATCGCGATGATCGCCAAGAGCTCCACGAACCCGGTCTTCCTGTCAGCCCGCACGGGCGCCGAGGCCGCTGCAAAGGAGCTCTCGGCCAAGCACGGCTGCGAGATCACCATTGACTGGCGAACACCGCCCACCGAGGACGGGACTGTTCAGGCCCAGCGTATCGCCCAGGCCGTGAATGAGGGCGCTAACTGCGTGCTCATCTCCTGTTCAGATGCGGCCAAGGTGACCGGGGCCATTGACGATGCGGTCAGTCGCGGCGTGCCGGTCATGACTTTCGACAGCGATGCCCCGGGGTCCAAGCGCTTCGCATTCTATGGGGTGGATGACATCAAGACCGGGGCCATGGTGATGGACGAGCTGGCGCCGCTCATCGGGCAGAAGGGCAAAGTAGCCATCCTGGCCGGAAACCAAAACGCCCCGAACCTCCAGAAGCGTGTGCAGGGAGCCAAGGAGGCGGCCAAGAAGTACCCAGGCATTGAGATCGTGGGCACCTTCTACCATGTGGAGACGCCCCAGGACGCCGCGGCCGAGGTGACCCGCGTCATGAACGCCTATCCCGGCATCCGCGGCTGGGCCATGATCGGCGGCTGGCCGCTGTTCACCAAGTCGCTGCTGACGACGCTGGATCCCAAGAAGGTCACCGTGGTGTCGGTGGATGCCCTACCCGCCGAACTGCCCTATGTCGAGAAGGGCATCGCCCCGGTGTTGCTGGCGCAACCGACCTACAACTGGGGCTATGTGTCGGTGCAGAAGATTGTTGACAAGCTCCTGCTCAACCTGGAAGTGCCGGTGGTGAACGAGATGGAGCTGATCCGGGTCACCAAGGACAACCTCGGCGAATGGGCCCGGCAGCTCAAAGACTGGGGCTTTGAGGACGTTCCCGAAGAGTACCTGAAGTAGGGGCGTCTGGACATGCGCCCCGGCACCCGCTAACGGACCAGGATGTCGGGGCGCACCATCGTTCTGCCCTCGTATTCCACCTGAATCGTGGGCCAGTCTCGAACCGGGCTGAGAATTTCCGGCCCGTCCAGCGTCGCCAGGATGGTGTCCTCGGACTTGGTGCCGGTGATAGAGGGGTTCCAGGCAAAGGCCTGGTTAGCCAGCACGCGGTGCGGGGTAGAGTGAGTGGCCTTGTAGGAGCGGCCCTGATAGCCCGTGGCGCCGCCCTGGTGGTGCAGCCGCCACTCCTCCGGGTAGCCGGTCTCCGCGTATATCCGCGCCGCCCGTGCGAAGACCTCGCCCACCGTTGCCCCGGGGCGCGACTCCAGGTTCAGACAGGTGTCCACCTGCACACAGGCGTAGTGGCGGTGCCGCAGATCCTCCGGCAGTTCCCCGAAGTGTACGAGCCGCGTGGCGGAGAGATGCAGTCCGTGGCGGCGCACCGAGGCCACCAGCATGGCATACTGGCGTAGCGTCGTTGCCGTGGGGATGGGATGGCGGAAGTTCCGGATGCGGTCATCCACCGCGATGAGGATGACCAGGGGCTGAATGCCTGCGCGCATGAGCTTGCCGGTCAGCACCGCCGCGATCTCGTGCTCAGACTGGCCCGGCTCGATCTCCCGCGCCGACTGCTCCAACGCCTCCGACACGTCTGCCCCCAGCGCCCGGTATCGTTCGACCTCGGGAGGCAGGAGCTGCCAAGTGAGCTGCCCAATGGTGTCGCCCAGGTCCATGGCCCCCGGGAGCCAGTTGCCGTCAGCCGCGACGTCGCCCGTAACCAGGCGGCCGATGACTTCCGTCATGTTGTTGAGGTGCCATTCATCGGCGACGACCTCAAACTCCAGGCCGGCCACCTCTTCGGCGGCGATACGTCCCGCCTCGATGTTGTCGGTGACCACATACTGCCGGTCTGCAGTGATCAGGGCCGACGCCACGCCCTGCTCCGTACCCATGACCACATGGCTGTCGCCGCCGCCGGTGACCCAGGCGAAGTTGGTCTGCGCACACAGGATGACGGCATCCAGTTCCTCCGCGGCCATCATGGCACGGATACGCTCCAGTTTGGCCTGGACTTCCTCGAGACGGGTCATCGGGGTCACCTCAACGGAATCCGGATGTGATGGCACGTGGGGGGCCTGCGGCAGCTAGCTCACCTGCACGGCGCCCACGGGGCAGACCTGTTGGCATGTGCCGCACTTGATGCACTTGCGAATGTCAATGATGTGTCGCTCATAGGGCTTCATGGCGATGGCGTCGGCAGGGCACATCTGGGCGCAGCGCGTGCAGCCGATGCACTTGTCGGTGATGCTGTAGGTCAGCAGCGCCTTACAGCGCCCCGCCGGGCACCTGCCCTTGAGATGCGCCTCGTACTCGTCGCGGAAGTACTTCAGGGTCGTCAATACCGGGTTGGGCGCCGTCTGCCCCAGGCCGCAGAGGCTGCCGCGCTTGACGGTGCGGCACAGGTCCTCCAGTTCCTCCAGGTCCGCCGGCTTGCCGTGGCCCGTACAGATGGCCTCCAGGATGTCCAGGAGCCGCCGGGTTCCGATGCGACAGAACGTGCACTTGCCACAGGACTCCCGCTGGGTGAACTCCAGGAAGTACCGCGCCACGTCCACCATGCAGTCCTGGTCGTCCATCACCACCAGGCCGCCTGACCCCATGATGGCGCCCACGCCGGTCAGAGCCTCGTAGTCTACCGGGGTATCGGCCAGTGCCGCCGGGATGCAGCCTCCGGAAGGCCCGCCGACCTGCACCGCCTTGAAGGTGCGTCCCTCGGCCACTCCCCCACCGATCTCCTCCACGATCTGACGGATCGTGATGCCCATCGGCACCTCAATGAGCCCACCCCGCTGGGTCTTTCCGGTCAGGGAAAAGACCTTCGTGCCGGGACTGTGAGGGGTGCCGTGCTCCCGGAATGCCTCTGGCCCATTTCTGATGATCCAGGGCACCAGCGCCAGTGTCTCGACATTGTTCACGCAAGTGGGGCGGCCCAGGTAACCCTTCTCGGCCGGATAGGGGGGGCGCAGGTGCGGCATGCCCCGCCGACCCTCCAGCGAGGCCAGCAGACCGGTCTCCTCGCCGCAGACGAAGGCCCCGGCCCCCTCCAGAAGACTCACGTCGAGGCAGAAGTCCGTGCCGAAGAGGTGGTCGCCGAGCAGGCCGCGCTCCTTACACTCCGCAATGGCCTGACGGATCCGGCGGACGGCCAGCGGGTACTCATGTCGGATGTAGAAGATGGCGTGGCGGGCCCCAACGGCGCGAGCGGCGATGGCGATCCCTTCCAGGATGCGGTACGGGTAGCTCTCCAGGAGCATCCGGTCCATGAAGGCTCCCGGGTCGCCCTCGTCGCCGTTTCCTACCACATACTTGCGGTCCGCGGGGGTATTGCGGACCAGGCGCCACTTGCGGCCCGTGGGGAATCCCGCGCCCCCACGGCCCCGGAGGCCCGAACGCTCCACCACCTCGATGATGGCATCAGGCGTCATGGTGGTGACGGCCTTTTCCAGGGCACCAAAGCCACCGTGAGACAGGTACTCATCCAGGTCCAGCGGGTCCAGCGCGCCGCAGAACTCGGTCGCCAGGTGTTCCTGTGGACCCAGGAAGGTGCACACGGGGGCATCCCGCACGTCCAGGGCATACCGTGTCACGGGTTCCCAGGTCTCATCCGTGAGCAGGTGTTCCAGCGTCTCGGTGACCTTGGCTCGGACCTTGCGCAGCACCCCGCGAGGCGCGAAGTGCCGCCGCACAATGGCCGGTGCATCGGCCGCCTGCACCCGCGCATAGACCACCGGCTCCCGTCCAGGCTCATGAACCTCGACCAGGGGCGTCTGGTGGCACATGCCCACGCAGCCGACGGGCTTTACCGTGACCAGTGCTCCCAGGTCCCGGGCCGTCTCCTCCAGGGCCGTGCGCACGTCCAGACTCCCACCCGCCACGCAGCAGGACCCGACGCCGACCCGGATTTCGGCAAAGCCCTCCTGACCATCGCCCGCACCTCCCGTGGGTGGTCGGAGCGCACCGCGGCGCTGCAGCTCCAGGAAGTCCCGCAGCATGCGGTCCACGCTGTCAGGTGTGAGATGCCCGTAGGTGATGCCGTCTATCTGCACCACGGGCGCCAGGGTGCAGCAGCCGAGGCATTCCACGCGCTGCAGCGTCCAAAGCCCGTCGTCTGTGGTATCGTGCTCCTCGGTCAGACCCAGGTTGCGCCGCAATGCCTCGCTGACCAGATTGGCGCCCTTGACGTGACAGGCGGTGCCATGGCAGACGCTGATCACGTGCTGCCCGACTGGCCGGTGACGGAACTTGGCGTAGAAGGTCGAGACCCCAGCGATCTGCGCCGGCGTGATGTCCGTCAGCTCACAGACGCGCCGCAAGGCCTCCGCCGGCAGGTACCGGTAGTGCTCCTGGATGGCGTGGAGAAGAGGGATGACCTGCCCGGCGTCGCGGCCGTGCTCGGCCACCAGCGCATCCACGAAAGTGAGGTCCACTCCGAGACCTGGCAATCCTGCCGGGTCGGGAGTGGTCGGAACCAATCCCTTCGTGGGAGGGGTCTCCGACCCTGACGCCTCCGTAGTCGTCACCTGCTCCGTCACATCCACGTCTACTGCCCTGCGTTCCCGATCGCGAAAAGGCTCTTGGCCCCGCGCATGTAGATGTGTCCGTTGGCGAAGGCCGGGGTAGCCCCGACCTCCTCGCCAAGCTTCCCGGTGCCGATAGCCTTGAACTGCCGCGCTGCCTCAAAGATGTGAGTGATGCCCTCGGTGTCGGTCACATGGACGAGGTCGCCCACGATAATGGGCGAGGCTGTGACCGGGTTATCCATGGACTCCTGCCACAATCGGGCGCCGGTCTTGGCGTCATAGCATGTCACGTAACCGCTTCCGGAGACCACGAAAAGCAGCTCACCGTTGCAGGCAGGGCTGCAGGTATCCGGCAAGCCGTCGGTGCCCTTCCAGACGATCTTGGGCTGCGGCTCCTGGGCGTCGGGGGGTTTGATGGCCACCAGGCCCACGCCATCCTGCGCCGCATAGATCAGACCGCCGGCGTAGCAGGGGCTGGGCGCGATCTCCCCACCCATGCACTCCAGGCGCCAGAGCTCCTTGCCTGTGGCTGGGTCGTAGGAGATGACATGCGGGTTGCCGACGGTGATAATCTCGGCGCGTTGCCCGGTGTTGATGACAATCGGGCTCGTCCAGGTGTTGGGCGTGGGGCGATCGGTGCGCCACACGTTCTTGCCCGTTTCCACGTCCAGGGCCAGGAGGTAGGACTGGTTCTGGTCAGCACTGGAGCCCTGGTCCATCTGCACAATGACAATGTTGCGGTAGGTCGCCAGCGACGCTGCGTGTCCATATACATTCTCGGGTCTGCCGAGGGCCTTGCTCCACAGCAGCTTGCCATCCAGGTCCAACCCGACGATGTCGCCGTTGGCGAAGGCGGCAAAGACTCGCTTGCCGTCGCAGGCCATCGTGGGAGCCGCATAGCCCGTATCTGGACTGACTTCGGGCGGCTCGTCCTTCGCGCTGAGCTCCACTACCACCGGCGTCGTCCACAGGAGCTTCCCGGTGGCAGCGTCCACGCCATAGACGGCCCGCTCCCGCTCATTGGCCCCGGTCAGGAACAGACGTCCATTCCAATAGATCGGCGAGCTCTTGCCCGGCAAGGGGATGGCGGTCTGCCAGAGCACCCCCTGCTTGTTGGGCGCGTCCCACTTCGTCGGATACGAGCCACCCGCCACGAATCCGCTGCCGGCGCCGCGAAAGACGGGCCAGTTGCGGGCCAGCTCCTCGGCCGAGGGGTACTGCCCGTTTTGGGGTGTCGTTGGCCCCGACGTCCCTGCTCCACCACCCCGTGGACCGCCACCGGGCATTCCGGGCGGACCCGGAGGGCCGGGAGGACCAGCGGGTCCGGCGGGACCGGGAGCTCCCTTCTCACCCCTGGGACCACGAGCCCCAGCCGGGCCGGGTGGCCCCATGGGTCCGGCCGGGCCGGGCGGTCCAGCCGCGCCTGGCGCTCCCGGAGGGCCGGGAGGACCGGGCACGGGGCGCACGTCGGGAAGACCCGGCACATAGCCCGCGGGGGCGTTCTGCAGCTTCTGAAGTCCTGTATCCTGCTGGTAGGCCAGGTTCACCTGGCGCACATATTCGCTGGCCGGATCATGTCGGGCCACGACGCCCAGGGTGGTGAGAAAGCCGGCCAGGAGGACCGCAAAGGCAGCCACTGACCTTCGGCTTGCTGCCACAAGAAGCCAGGGGCGGCCGGCGAGGCTGCTGTCAGGGCGAGGCAGTCTGGCCCGCAGCTTCAGCGAGACATGCAGCATCACCAGCGTCAGAATGACCCCTGTCGCCAGGACATAGGCCCCATAGATGGCGTAAGCTTCGCTCTGGAAGTAGTACCACCGCACCTGGTAGTCCAGAGCGCGAATCTGCATCCGCAGCTCGACGTTGTTGGGGTCCTTGGCAAGCTCGCCCTTGAGCACCTCGATCTGTGCCGGTTCAACGGGGTCATAGGACCGCGCCCAGACGAGATTGGTGATGAGCAGGCCCAGGACCACCAGGCAGAAGAGGGCTAGCACGACGGTGGAGATCACGGCAGCGCGGAACCAGGCCAGCTGCATCCGCTCCTGTGGGGTCGGAACGGGTTGTCCCTCAGTGCTCATGGGCATCCTCCGCGTAAGGGGCGGTGAAGCGTCGGGGAATCCGGGGCCGGCGCCGGGCGGTCAGCCCGGGCTGGTTGCCGATGCCAGGCCACTGCATGCTACTCACTGGTCAACGTCCCCCTGCGCTGTCGTTCCACCGGACACACGTCAAAGCAGCGGCCGCAGGTGACACACGCCGCCTGGTCAATGTCGTACTCAGCGCGGTGACGGCGGATCGAGAGCCGGATCATCCGGGCGCCAAAGATAAGGCCCAGCCACACTCCCATCAGAGTGCCGCCCAGCTCGTACTTGCGGTGGATGGCTGCGGCCTGCTGGTACAACTCCTGCGCGGGCCGACCTTGCCGGGCGAAAGCCTCGGTGGCCAACGTCGGCTCCTGCACCAGGCCCTTCTCCTGCAGAAAGACCAGGTCCGCCAGCCGCACGGTGGGATCCACCTTGGCCAGCAGAGGACTGCTGAATCGGCCCAGGAATCCGCCCGCAGCCAGAAGCAGCGGGAAGAGCGCAATGAGCAGGCCCAACCTCCGCCGTCCCTCGCGACGCGACACACTCCCGGGCTCCGCCGTCGGCGGGCTGATTGCTCCAAATGGGCAAGCGTTGGCGCACAGGTGGCAGTTGATGCATTCCCCGTACGTCAGTTTCACCCGTCGCCAGCTCACCCGCCCACACAGCCCCAGGAGGGCCCCGTAGGGGCAGGCATAACGGCAGTAGGGTCGGCCCACGAACACCGCCAGCAGTACAACCGCCGTGCCGATGGCCAGCATCAGAGGTGTGCCGCCCAGGCGGTAGAAGAGAATGAACGGATCATAGCGGCAGATGATGAAGTCACTGCCCATTACCGCAAACAGCACTGCCCCGCCCAGGTAGATCCAGGGCAGCAGGCTCAGGCTGCTGTCCAGCCACTTCGGCACCCGCAACGGCCTTAGCAGCACCACGTCCTGCAGGGCGCCCAGGGGGCAGGCGGCGGCGCAGAAGATGCGGCCATAGAAAAGCGCTCCGAGCAGCGGCAGCAAGAAGAACACGGCCACGGCCAAGCTGACGCCATAGGTCGGGTCGGTGAACGAAAGAGCCACGTTTTGGATCGAGCCTACCGCGCAGACACAGCCCTTGCGCCAGAAGCCAAAGTAGGCTACGCCAAAGGCTGCCAGCACGAACAGGTGCGACCGCGAGCGCGTGCGGTAGACGGCCCATGCGGCCATGACCAGCATGGCTGCCAGGACAGCCATGTCAATCCAGGCCAGCAGCGGTGGCCGGGGGCCCGGTACGGGCGTCTGCGGGAACTGATAGTTCCAGGAGAACTCCGGCGGCGGGAAGTTCTCGGCGGCAATCCCCAGGGCCGGCCACAGCAGTCCTAACACCAGCAAGAGGGCAATCATGCCTGCGCGCCACCGGTAGCCGGAGTCATGTCGGTGGGCTCTGCTCCCTCTTGGGCCTTCCGTGGCGAACGCAGCAGGTACGGTTCACTGGCGGGAACCCGCCGCCAGGCTTGTGCCGGGCATTGCACGGCGATGGAGCACTGGTTGCAGTTCAGACAACGGTCATGGCGCGCCTGCAGAATCAGCGAGCCATTGCCAAAAGCCTGGCAGCCCTTCACGCATAGTCCGCAGCCGATGCACTTGGCCTCGTCAATGGTGTACTGATAGTACGGCTCTTCCACGTAGAGCCGCTTGATGGCATCGGTCGGGCACCGCACGTTCTCGGCCGCCTCCTGGTTGTCCGGCCGCTGATCCAGGTAGTAGCCGAAGCACAGCTCACAATACCCGCAGCGCGAATGCTCATGGACGACCTTGACCGCCGAGGGGTTAAGGACGCACGCGGTGGCGCAGTTGCCACACTGCGTGCACTTGTCCGGGTCCAGTTGCCACACCATGCCCGAGGCATCGGTGCGGCCCACCAGGGAGCCAATGGTGGTGCCGGCCACGAGCAGCCCGGCACCGCGGCAAAACTGGGCAATGAACTCCCGGCGGGTTATGACTTTCGGGGTGTTTTCCATGCTCGACCCTTGCCTAGCTCCTCACGCACGGCCACAGCCCGTTCGTCGCTGCAGTCATGCACCTGAGGGCAAATCCCGCAGGCCCCCTGGTAGCGGCAGTCTACACCGTTGCGTCTCATGAGCCAGCCCATGCCACCAGCCAGCAGCCCGCCAGCCAGCCAGCGGCCGACGCTGCGCAGGAACTCCCGGCGGGAGGTGTCAGAGGCGCTGTTCGCCGTACTCGCGTCATTCATCTTCAGATCGCCCCAAACAGAGAGCCGCAGGCCACGACCACGGCCCGGTGCGCCGTTCGGCGGACCACCCAGACCCGGCAGCCAACATCTCGCGACAGCGGTTGCAGCCCCAGGTCAGTGCGGTGGGTCAGCCCTTGCTCTTCTCAGCCGGCGCCACCGATGTCTGGAGCGGCGCGAACACGCGGATCATCTTCGCCGGAGGATCCAGCACCAGCACGCGCCCGGCGCTGTCTACCGCCAGGTCCATCCCGGAAGCAGTCAGGGACAACGCGGCTGGCGGCGCCACCACGGACTCAAACGCTCCGGCGGCGCTGTAGACCTTCACCCGCGGTATGCCCTTCTCGGCCGTCACCACCCGGCCGTCGTCCAGCAGCGCCAAGTCGGTCGGATTGCAGCAACCGGAAAAACCCTGGATGCCGTGGGAGGCTTCGCCCCATGAGGTCTTCAGGTTGCCGTCCCGGTCGTATGTTTCCACGGCCTGCCGTCCGGGGTTTGTCACCCTGAGCAGCCCGTCGGTTCCCATCACCACATCCAGATGGGGGCTAGGCATGACAATGCCCGGAATGTTGCGGGCCGGGTCCTTCTGTCCGATGAGGCCCACGACCTGGCCGGAAGCGTCGTAGCGCAGGACGACGCGCTGGCCCGCGTCACCGACAAAGATATCGTCACCGGCGACGATGACAGACGTGAAGTAAGACTTCGGTCCGGCAGGCTGCCATTGTGCCAATCGCTGCCCGGCGGCGTCATAGACTTCCACATGGTCCCGCAACCCGACATAGCGCTTCCCGTCGGGCGCGATGGCCACGCAGTTGGGTTCGGCCCCCAGGTTCACCTCGGCCAGCGGCTGCCCCTGCCAGTCCAGGACCCGCAGCATGCGGTCGCCCACGACCACAACCTGCTGGCTGTCGGCCGTCAGGGCGATACCGCGCGGCGCAATCAGGCCCGTAGGCAACTCACCGGCGAGCTGGTAAGTGATGAGCGCCGGATCCACAGCACGCCAGTTCTTCTCCCGCGCCGCGTCCTGGCCAATGGCGGGCTGCGCCTGGCTCGAGACCCGGCGGCCCCGCTGGACGAACAGGTACAGCCCGGCGGCGACGGCCAGCACCGCCACCACGACCACGATGGTGAGGCCCAGGTTGGCTGTTCCGCGCCGCCCGCTGTGGCGAGCGGTGCGGCGCATGAGGCGCTGCGTCATCGGCCACCCACATCCAGACAGACCATAGTGGTTAGGTCGCGGCAGACCAGTCTGGTCCCGGCCATTGCAATCGGGCCCCAGGCGTCCGGTCCGGCCAGGACCTTCGCTGTGGCCAGCGCCTTGAAGCCTTCCGGCGACACTTGCGCCAAAGTCATCAGGCCCTGGTCATTGATCAGGTACATGAGGCCGCCGGCCATGATGTAGGGGCCGAGACCAAAGCGGTGGGTTGGCCCCGACGTCCACTGCACCTGTCCGTCGAGGCTGAGACACGCCAACTGCTTCTCAAGGGGAATGCCGCCCGGCAAGACGCCATAGAGATAGCCCTTATACAGGATGGGCGTGTGCTGGTCAGAGCCGAACACGCTCGATTTCAGGCGGTAAAGCACCTCACTTGTGAAGCCCTCGCCCTGGGCCCTGAGACGGAACATGATAGCCCCGGCGTTGTAGCCACCGCACAGGAAGATGCGACCGTCACCGATCGGTACGGCGCTGGGTACCGTGGCGGTGCTCACCTTCCAGTCGGTACTCTCCCACAGGAGCTTGCCGGTGGTGGAGACTCCCACCACACCGAGGCTGGCGGGCCAGATGTAGAGCTTCTTGCCGCCGATGGTCGCCGGGATGATCGAGGCGTGCGTCATCTTCCAACCGCGGGGGTTGGGTGTTTCCCAGATCGTCTTGCCTGTGGCGATGTCCACGGCGGCCATGAGTGCCCGCCCGCCCGGAGCCAGGATGACCTGGTTGCCCTGCACCAGCGGACACTGCCCCGCATACCACTGGGGCACGGTAGTACCCCACTGCTGGACCATGTCAATCTTCCATAGCATCCTGCCAGTAGTGGCGTCACAGCACATCACATGGCACTTGGGGCCGATGGTGACGACGTAGTTGCCGCTGACGGTGGGCACAGTGCGGGACATGCCGTGATTGCGCCTGACGTCCACCGGATAAGCGGTGTGCCACAGCTCCCGGCCGTCGGCCAAGGCGAAGCAGCGCAGCGTGTCGGCCTTGGCTGTCTGGTCATAGTCCAGGACATAGACGCGGCTCTTGGCAATGGCCGCCCCGGCGTAGCCCTCGCCCAGCTTGACCGTCCAGAGCTTGCGAGGCCCGCCGCTGGGCCAGGCACGCGCCAGTGACACGGCTTCCTTGAATACATTGTCCAGGTCTGGCCCGCGAAAGCGCGGCCAGGAGCCGGGTAGCGAGGGCACCGGTCCCCCGCCTCCGGAGGTGGTAGCGGCTGCACCCGGCGGTCCTCCGGGTCCTCCCATGACCCCCGTAGGCCCCAAACCGCCCCCGGGGCCCATGCCCATTCCGGGAGCCCCCGGCATGCCGGGCCCACTGCCGAACCCGGGACCAGCGGGCATCCCGGGTCTGCC
>JABLXH010000033.1 GCA_013178155.1 Armatimonadota bacterium
CAACAGGCAAGTCAAGAGCCAAATGCTCCGGCCGCGGCCACGAAACAATAACTCGCAGGGAACTGGGGGCTACACCAGAGCGGGCAGTACGGTCCGCGGCAGGCAGGCGCGCGCTCCCACCAACGGATCCACGATCTGGTTGATGCGCAGGTCGCACAGGAGACTTTGCAGGATGAGCGCGTCGGCGTCCGAATGGCCGCCGCGCTCTACCAGCAGCGTGCGAGCAGCGTCAACGGCCTGGTGCGCGGCCTCGTCGAGGGTGTGGGCGGCGGTCAGGACCGCGACGTGGGACGTGGTTTCAACTACCGGCCATGGGCAGTAGACTTCCGGCAGGAGGCTCAGACGCACCGTGACCTCACCGGCCACCTCAACCCCCATGCCGCAGACTTCTCCGTCAGCCTGAAGGGCATGTACGTCGCCACAGCCAAACAGCGCCCCGGGTACGCCGACCGGCAGGTAGACCTTCGCGCCACGCTTCACATCGCAGCAGTCCAGGTTGCCGCCGTGGCGGCCGGGGGTGCTGTTGGGCACCTCCCCATAGCTTGGCGCCACACCGATGACCCCGATGACCGGATCGAGGGAGAAGGTCAGACCGTCGGCAAACGTCACGGCGTCGCCGGAGATGGCAGGGATGCGGACCTCAAGGACGTTGGTGCGGCGGTCCGTGGCGTAGACGATTCCGCGCTCGGCGCAGGCGATGTCGAGGATCTCCGCGACGAGGGTCATGCCAGGCTCGGCGCCCTCCACTGCCACCAGACCCGTGGCCGGATTGCCCCGACCTGGCTGGATGTGCTCCAGCGCCGCGGGGTCGGCTTCGTGGGGCATCTGGCCGTCAAAGCAGTCGTTGGTCTCCAGGACCACCTCACTGCCGGGTTCGACGGTCAGCACAGGCTGATGGCGGCGGGAGAAGCTGTAGACACGGTGCTCGCGAGCGACGCGGTAGGCCACGGCGGTCACCTCGGGCGGGAGATGGCAGCTTCTTCGCCGCCGCGACGCGTCCACCTGCCGGATGGAGACAGAGGGATTGGGTCTGCCCGGCGGGAAGTGGTCCGCGTGCGACTGACCGCTCTGACGTTGCCAATGCTGGCTGCTGCGGCTGAGGTCCAGGTGATGGGCATGGTTCCGGGCGCCAAGCCGTTTACCATCGTGGCTTTCGGAGACTCCACGACCGCACCGCGGGGTGAACTGACGGTCTACCCGATGCTGCTGGAGCGAGCCCTGGCCGCAGTCACACCGCCGATCAAGATCATCAACTCGGGCGCGCCATCTGACAGCACCCGAGAGGCGCGAGCGCGCTTCTCGGCAGACGTGCTGGCACACGCTCCGGACCTGGTCATCATGCAGTTTGGCATCAACGACGCGGCGATTGACGTCTGGCGCGGGGCGCGCCGGCCGCGCATTGGCCTGACTGATTACGCCGCGAACCTGGCGGCGATGGTCAGAGAGCTGCGGCGGCGCCGGGTGGGCATCATCCTGATGACCCCTAACCCGCTGCGGTGGACGCCTGAGCTACGGGCCATGTACGGCCAGCCGCCCTACAACCCCGACCATCCTGACGGGCTCAACGGGCTGTTGCCGCGGTACGCCCAGAAGGTCCGGGACATTGCGGGCCGCTACGACGTGCCGCTGGTGGACAGCTTCACCGCCTTCCGCGAGTATGGCGAAGTGCCCGGGCAGTCCGTTGACGACCTGTTGCTGGATGGCATGCACCCTAACGAACAGGGCCATGCCCTGGAGGCGAGACTGCTGTTGCCCCATGTTCGGGCCGCCCTCGGGCAGCGACCCGATTGACGACGGAGGCTCACACCCATGAAATCATTGACGGCTGTTGTGTTGGGGCTGCTCTGCACCGCCCTGACCTGGGCACAGGTCAACCAGGCGGCCATTGACGCGGTGAAGGCCGGGCGTCTGAAGGAGGCCAGGGCATCGTGGTGGGGCTTTGACGAAGTGGACGCGACCCGGTGCTTGCAGGAGGCCATCAACTCCGGCGTGCGACGACTGATTGTGGACAACGTGGGCAAGACCTGGATCGTGGAGCCCATCAAGTGCGTCAGCAATCAGGAGATCCATTTCGAACCGGGAGTGGAGGTGCGGGCCAAGCGCGGGGCCTTCAAGGGGGGCGGTGACTGCCTGTTCACCATCGCCAATGCCCGGAATGTGAGCCTGATCGGCTACGGTGCCACACTCCGCATGTGGCGCGACGACTACGACCGGCCGGAGCTTTACACCAAGGCCGAATGGCGACACGTGGTCAGTATCCTCAGCTCGCGCAATGTCAAGGTCTACGGGCTGACTCTGGCCGAGAGCGGCGGCGATGGTATCTACATTGGAGTCGCCACCAAGGGAGTTACGGACACCAACATCCATATCAAGGATGTGGTCTGCGACCGGAACTACCGGCAAGGCATCAGCGTCATCAGCGCCCGCAACCTGCTCATCGAGAACACGGTGATGAGCAACACCGGGGGCACGGCACCCATGGCGGGCATTGACTTCGAGCCCAACGGCCCCGACGAGATGCTCGTCAACTGTGTGATGCGCAACTGCACGACCCGCGGCAACCGCAGTTGGGGCTATGTCATGTACATTCCGACCCTCAACGGTTCGTCCCAGCCGGTGTCGGTGCGACTGGAGAACTGCCGGTCCATCGGCGACGCGGCGGGGGCGTTCGGTCTGACCACCGGCAACACGCGCGCGGCGGCGGTCAAGGGGTCGGTCGAGCTCATCGGCTGTCGGTTCATCTCACCCCGCAGCTTCGGCATTGTCAGCAACAGCAAGCCGGTGAAGGGCTGCCGGCTGGTCTTCCGCGACTGCGTCCTGACCAACCCCGCGTCGCGGAACCCGACCACGCCGCCCATCCTCTTCGACAGCTCGCAGGATTCCCGCGAGGACGTCGGCGGGGTGCTCTTTGACAACTTCGTGCTCCGTGACCCGCTGGATCGCAAGCCCATGGGGTTTGTGGACGCGACGGGCAACCTCACGGTGCGTGCGCTGCACGGGGCCATTGTGCTGGAGCGAGAAGGCCAGCGCGAGACCGTTGTCCTCACGGACCGGCAGCTCCAGCAGTGGATGCCGGCCCTGAACCTGAAGCGCATCCCACACTACGACGTCAGGGGGAAAGCCTTCGTGCCCCTCGGGCCCCTATCGGGGGCCAACCTGGCGCCGTCCAATGTGCGCCTCCGCGGCAAGTCGAGCTTCGTGCTGTACGCACGGGCAGGCGATCCGGTCACCATGACCATCGCCTTCGCGCAACTCGGGCGCTACACGGGCACGGTGGCGCCGGTGGACGTGACCTCGCCAACAGGCAAGGCCTGTGCGCGGGCTGAGATACCTTTCCAGGGCGAAGGCGAGGTGAGCTTCACGGCTCCAGAAACAGGGCTCTACTAGGTTACGGTGGATCCCGGCACCAACTGGGCACGTATCGTCCGCAGCAATCGCCCTGTCAGTGTCAGCGCCGTGGACGGCTCGGTGCACCTCCTGAGCACCAGCGGGCCACTCTACTTCTACGTGCCGCCGCGAACGCCGGAGTTTGGGGTGAAGCTCTTCGGCGAGGGCTCCGGGGAGGGTATCAAGGCTGCCCTGTATGACCCCGACGGGCAACTGGTGGGTGAACAGGACAACATCACCCAGGCCTACCAGTTTGAGGTGGCCCGACCCGAGCCCGAGGGCCGCGTGTGGCGAGTGGAGCTGAGCCCGGCCACCATCGCCTTCCACGAGGACCACTACCTGGACCTGTTTGGCATCCCGCCCTTCCTGGCCGGGGTGCCGGAAGCCGTGCTGAAACCCGCCAACTGAGGTCCCGCATGTCCAAGCTGCGCTACGAGGAGATGCTGCCCGCCGACCTGGCCCAGGCCATCGCGGCGGCGCCGCTGGCCTACTTCCCCATCGGCTCGCTGGAGTACCACGGCTTTCACCTCCCCTTCGGCCTCGACGCCATGCACGCCCATGAGTATTGCCTGCGGGCGGCGGAGCAGACCGGCGGGGTAGTCCTTCCCCCCACTTACTGGGGCTTCCGTGGCCACGAGGGCTTCCCGGGATCGCTGCTGGTGAGTGAGGCGACCGTGGCCAGCCTCGCCGCCGACGTCTTCCGCCTGCTCACCGACCAGGGCTTTCGGCTGATTGTGGCCTTCACCGGGCACTGGCCGGCGGTGCAGGGGCAGCGTCTCCAGGAGGTCGCGGAGGCTCACATGGCTCAGCGGCCGGAATGTCGCATCCTGGTACCCGATCTCTTCGCCCTGCACCCGACGGACCGCGAGCCTGAGCACGCGGGACGCCTGGAGACCTCCGCGATGCTGTATCTGCGCCCCGACCTGGTTGAGATGCAGCGCCTGGCCGAGCCGGGAGCGCTGCAGAGTATCACCGCCGACTGCGTGGAGGGCACGGCGGAGGCGGGACGGGCGCACTTTGCGGTCTGCCTGGCCGAACTGGTCCGGATGGTCCGGGAGGCGCTGGCCACGCTCTAGACGCCAGGCCCGGATACCCAACGACCCCGCGGTCCGTGTTGGACGCGGGGTCGCTGTGTCTGCGGCAGCCGTGCCTATCGCTTGGGCCGCACCAAAACGCGCAGGTTGCGAAGAGAGTACGAGGCGGCGTTGCTGGCGAAGGTCCAGTCGGGGTTGTCACCGGGGCCATTGCCGATGCCAAGGTCCGCCCCGCTCCCGCTCTTCCAGTTGTTGAAGGCGAAGATGGTCTGCTTCGCCTCGGTGTTGCCTATCTGCATCGAGCCGTAGCCGTCCTCCGGTGGCCCCGGGGAGTCACCGAAATCCCAGACACTGCTGGACGCACCCGCGAATCCCGCCCCATTGCCGGGCCCGTAGTTGTGGGGCCAGAACTCGATGACGCCGCCCTTCAGCGCCGTCCCGGTCGCGATCTCCGGCACGTTGGAGATCACGTTCATGTTGGTGACCCGCTGCTGGAACATGGCTCTGGAGGCGAGGGTCGGCACACCGATCTTGCCAAGGTCCGTGGTGAAGGCATCCATCGAGACGTAGACCCAGCGGACCTGCTCTCCTGCGCGCTGCAGCTCCAGGAAGTAGGCGACGCGGTCAAACGGGCCGGTGACCTGGGCCCGGCGGTCAACATCGTAGCTGATGGTGGGACCAGCCTTGCTCAGGTCCAGGGAGTACACCAACTCATACTCCTTCGCCTCGGCCACATTGAGCGCCAGGTAATCTCTGACCGGCACCTCGCCGGCGCGGAAGGCTCCCGCTGGCAGGCCTTCGGTGTTCATCAGGTTCGGCGACGCGTCGCGATGCCAGGCGAAGCGCACGGCGACCGGCGACGCAACGCCAAGGGCTGACAGCACCACCGAGTCGCCCTCGATGACAGCATCAGCCCGGACGAAGTCCGTCTCCGGCCCGATGATCTCGAACCAGTCCGGGGCCTTGCCATCGCGGGTCTTCAGGCCCCCGCCGACGTTATCGAAGGTCACGCGCAGCCGGCTCCCCTCGATAGTGAGGCCCTTGAAGGTGGGTCCGCTGTCCACCACGTCTTGCCGGCCGTAAGTGCGCTTGAGCGCCAGCCGCGCCAGTCGCAGGCCCACGTCCTGCTTGTTGGTGGGATGGATGTCGTGGAGGTTGCCAACATCGTGGATGACGGCCATGCCGGTGTTGGGAATACGCTGCGCCGCCGTCTGGGCCTCCCAGAACGACGGCAGCAGATAGGGATCCTCATTGCCGTAGGTATAAGGGGCGATCTGGACGTAGTAGAAGGGGAAGTCCCCCTGCCCCCACAGCTTGCGCCAGCCACCGATGAGTGCTTCCATCTTGTCTACATAGCGCATGCCGTCACCGTGGTTTGCCTCACCCTGGTACCAGATGGCGCCGCGGATCGCAAAGGGCACCAGTGGGTGGATCATCCCGTTGTAGAGCGCGCTGGGGCTGCCGGGACCCTCGAGGGGCCGCAGGCCGGCCGGATACTCCGGCGGCGGCACCAGGGGTGTCTGGTTGCGCAGAGCCGCCTGAGCCTGCGCCGTCCAGGCGCTGCAGGCCTCCAGGTAGCCCTCCAGGGCGTGCTTGTAGCTCGGGTGCCGCGGGTCGGTCAGCTTGACGCGGCGGTAATAGGCGTCCAGCGCCGGCACGCCCGCAAAGCCTACCGGCGGAATCCAGGGCTCGATGGCTGTGCCGCCCCAGGAGCTGTTGATGATACCGACGGGCACCTCGAGGCTCTCCATCAGATGCTTCGCGAAGAAGTAACCCACGCCGGTAAAGCCACCTGCGGTCGCGGGAGTACAGACTTGCCACTCTGCGGCGAAGTCATGGGCCGGGTAGCCAGGCGCGACATGTGGCACTCTGATCTGCCGCAACTGCGGGTGATTGGCCCGCGGGACCTCCTCCTGGGCGTTATGGCAGGCCGCCAGTGGCCATTCCATGTTGGACTGCCCCGAGCAGACCCAGACCTCGCCAACCAGCACATCGTCGAGCACGAGGCGATTGTGACCGGATACGACCATGGTGAAAGGCCCCCCGGCCGGCATGGCTGGGAGAGTCACCCGCCACTTCCCGGCGTTGTCCGCTTTGGCCTGTACGGCCCTGCCTTCCGCCAGCCTGACCTGAACCGGTTCACCGGGGTCTGCCCAGCCCCAAACGGGAATCGGGCAGTCACGCTGTAGCACCATGTGGCTCCCGAAGACATGGGGCAGCCTGACATCAGCCTGCGCTGATGTCCCCAGCCATGCCGTGGCGAACATAAGACCGGCGATTGTGATACGAGACATGCTCTGCTTCACGATACGGCAACCTCCTGCTTGCTGAGTATGGACCTGGGCAGACCAGTTTCGGCGAGCAGGGCTCATCTACCTTGGCCGACGGTTCCGGGAGGAACGGCGGGAGACCGGAGCGAAGCCACGCCCAGCACAGCCGGAGGAGGACAGATGCAGGCTATGCGAGCGCTTGTCGTGCTGTCGTTGGCCGTTGGTCTCGCTGGGGTCGGGGGGAGCGTCCATTGCCAGACGGAAGCGCCCAATCTCGCGGCCGCCTCAAACGGCGCGACGGTGACCGGTCCCCAGAACTCCTCCGCCAGCGCGGGGCGGCCCCTGGTCGCCAATGACGGCCGCTTCGACGGGTACTGCTGGGCCTACCTGGACACACCGCTCACCATCCACTTTCCAGAGCCCAGGACCATCAACAGCCTCGACGTGCTGCTGCACCATGGGGGCACCTACTGGTACCGCTTCCGCGTGGAGGTCAGCAGTGACGGCCAGACCTGGCACCAGGTGGCGGACCGCACCTCCGGCGAGCCGAGCGGCTGGCAGCGACTTGACTTCGCACCGGTGGAGTGTCGCCAGGTGCGTCTCACCTTCACCGACACGAATGTCGAAGCGCGCAGTTACCATGTGGTCGAAGTCGGGGCTTTTCTGTTGCCGGAGGGGGAGCCCAGTCCATTGCGGGCCGCGCAGGAGCGATACCTGCGGGAGGAAGTGCAGGGCTGGGATGACATCCTCCTGCGCTGCCTGGGGCCCGATGCCATCATGCCCGAGGAGCAACGTGAACGCGTGCTGGGAGGCCCACCAGGACAGCGTTTCCCCTCGGACCTCGACGGTGACGGCGACCCGGACGTGATGGACTTCGTGGACCCGGACCCCCGCCACACCATCCAGCCCATGCTGGTGCGGGTCCTCGATGATGATGATGACATGCCGGCCGACGGCACACCGGACGAAGACAGCGACTGCTACGTTGCCGATCACCGGGGCGATGGCAGCACCGACCGGGCGGTGGACTACTGGGACGACGACAGCGACGATGATGTGGACCGACAGGACATCTACTACCGCGCCGGTACGTGGCATGGCAAGCAGGTCGAGGTGGTGGTCATCTCCGACATCGGCGATGACAACCGCCTCTGGTGGACCCGCAACTATGAGTACGATCAGTACACTTGCCAGTGGAAGTCGGACTTCAACGGCGATGAGATCTTCTGCATGTTTGGGTACGACCGTACGGCGCGGCGCTGGGTTGCTCATCTGGAGGAGCCCTTCACCCACCATGACCTGGACGGCGATGGCGTCGCCGAACTGACCATGCAGTTCATGGGCACTGGCCTGAGCATCGCCACGCTGCGCTACAGCCTCGACGCGGACAATGACAGTCATCCCCGCACCAACCGCCGTGACTACGACTTCTCGTTCAACTGCACGGGCCTGCTGACCGTGCCGCTGGACAAGGCCTTGACCTACACGCTTCGCAACGGTGACGTGACGGGGCCGTCGCTGGCCTGGCAGCACGCCCGTGAACAGGCCGAGAGAGGCGGCTGGCGCAACTGCCGCCTCTGCTGGGACGAGGTGGACAACAACGTCAACCCGGCGGACAAGGTCGAGCGGGAACAGGAACGTTGGGAGGGGGTCGGCGGCTACCCTATGCGCGAGGGCAACAAGCGTTGGGAGACCGACCAGGACTACTCCGGAGGCATGCGGCTGTACTACTGGCCGGTGGACGGCCGCCTGCACCTGATGGGGGCGGATACGGGCTACATTGAGATAGACATCAACCACGACTACCGGCTTGACGCCAAGCTCAACTACGCCGACAGGGACGGTGACGGGCACTTCGACCAGTGGGCTTACGACGCCGATGCCGACAGCCGGCCTGACTACGTCGCCACCCCCCCGCCGATGCGATGCGAGCTCGTGGCCTGGGAACCGTACCCCGAATTCACGCGGCGCTACCGGGGCTGGGTGCAGAAGGCGCTGGCAGGCAACGAACGTCTCATCGCCGCGCTGAAAAGCCTGCTCGGCGCCAAGGCCCGTTCGACTGCCGACGAGTGGTGGTGCGCGGGGCGGCTGGAGGGCTTCTACGCCGCGCGCAAGCTGGGGATGAGTGCAGAGGCCCGCCGCTACTACCTGGACCTCACACGCCTGGAGCTCTTCCTTCAGGCGCGGGAGGCCTATGGCCAGGAATCCTGGTGGCCGGCCTTCGCGGCGTCCCATGACTCTGGCGACCTGCAGGGGGCGGCCGACGTGCTGGCGGCCCCTCGGTAGGCGCCGCGATCAGCGCAGCACCATCTGGCCCTTGCGGCAGAAGTCTATCGCCGTACCGTAGATGCGCATGGCCTCCTGCGGGGCATGGAAGCCCATCGAGTTCTCGGAGTCCACGAAGTCAATGTAGTACTGCGCCTTGCGCTGCCATTGGGCGGCCTCGGCGAGCTGGGCTGCAGTGGCTCCCGCCGCCTTACGCGCCTTCTCGGTATCGTACAGGTCCATGAGGGCATCGAGCGCCCGATTGCGCATCTCGAAGTTGCGTTCCTGAATAGCCTCGACTCGTGCCTTCAGCTCGTCTTCGGTTTCCCGATGGCAGGTCTGGCAGGCGTTGTTGATGTTGAGCAGCGGGCTGCGCACGTGGTGGTCGCTGATCTTCATGGCACCCACCCGCTTGTAGGGCATGTGGCAGTCGGCGCAGGCCACCCCTGAGCGGGCGTGGATGCCCTGGCTCCACAGCTCGAACTCGGGATGCTGAGCTTTCAGAACCTGCGTGCCGGTCTCCTCGTGGGTCCAGTCAGTGAACCCAACCTCCTCGTAGTAGCCCACGATACTCTCGATCTTGAGGCCCTTGTGCCACGGATAGGTCAGACGCTTGGCATCGCCCTTGAAGTAGTACTCCACATGACACTGGCCGCAGACAAACCCACGCATCTCCTGCCGCGTGGCCATCTTGTTGACATCGTAGTTGGGAATGCCCTCCGCGGCCTTGAGGTTGCGAATGCCCTCGATGAAAGCCGGGCGGGTGATCCGCAGGGCCATGGTCTTGGGGTCGTGACAGTCAATGCAGGAGATCGGCTTGTTTACGTGCTTGGCGGCTTCGAAGTAGGGCATCTGGTTCAGTTTCTCAAACCCGGCGAACATGTCCCCGTTGCCTGCCTTGCGGTAGGGCACCCAGGTGGAGGCGTGGCAGTGCAAACACGTGCCGGGCTGGCCCTTCTTGAACTTCTGGCGCAGGGTGAAGGTCTGGTCCTGCAGCATGTAAGCATGGCCTCGCGCCTCGCGGAAGTCCACCGAGAAGGCATAGCCGGCATACAGGCGCTTCAGGCGCGGATCGGCCTCAAGCTTGGAGCGCGCCACCACCGAGCGCGGGTCGGCCTCACTCGGGGTGCGGGGCAACGCCTCGCTGCCACCGAATCTGGTGCGCACCATGTCCACGGTGCGCAGATAGAGGTCATACTGGCGGGGGAAGTTGCGGCCCCACACGGCCGGGTCGTCGGTGTCCTCCGTCAGCTCCACAACGCGGAAGAAGGGGTCACGGGCCTCGATCTTGCGCTGGTTGATGTTGATCAGCAGAGCGGCCACCGCGACGGTAAGCACCGCCGCGGCCCCCGCTGCCAGAACCGTGACGGCCAGGACACAACCGCAGGGGAACGCGGACCGCTTGCCGTCTGGCAAACCGGCTTTCCGGGACTCGGGCTGAGCACTGTCCATGGCCAACCTCCGGTCAGTCTCGCAGTGTGCGCCGTTACTGCAAATGCCCCACCGTGGAATGACAGCGGGCGCATGACAGCTCGTCACCGTGGCGCCGGGTAACATCCACCGCGGCCACGAAATCCTCGTGGCAATGCCGGCAAGCTGCTTCGGTCACGGCGGCGTTGCGCGGCTTGATGCGAATGTTATCCGGATACCTGCCGGTGGTGAAGGCCGCTGAATGATGGTAGCCGTTGACGCCCTTGATCCACAGTTTCCCCACCAGGTTGTGCGGCGTGTGGCAGTCATTGCAGACCGCAACGTTGTGGTGGCTGGAGCGAGCCCAGGTGTCATAGTGCTGACGCATGACGTGGCAGTTGGCACAAGCAGTCGGATTATTGGCCGCGTAGGAGTAGCCGCGGGCGTAGATGAAGGTGAAGGCTCCCAGACCAGCAAGTGAGCCGGACGATACACCGAGGAAGATACCCAGCAGGTACGGGTACCTCAAGAGGCCTCCCCGAACACTGAGTTGATCGCCTGTACCTAAGTTATATAATTCCTGTGGGCATACCAAGTCAAGGGAGATGTGGGCTGTGCGGAAGGAGGCACCGATAGTGGTCGCGAACAGGTTCCTGCCGGACCTTCACTCCTGGAGGGCTAACTTGCCATGACGACCCGCGAACGCTTCGTGAACACCCTCACTGGCCGGCCAGTGGACCGCGTGCCCTTCATGAAGGTGTTCGGCGGCGACAACGCCATCCTCCCGCACTGGGAACAGGAGTATCCCGGTATCGGGCAGTGCATTGACGAGCTGCTGCAGTTCGAGGGCGGCTACCGTGGCTGGCGTTGCACGCCTGTCAATATGGACCCCTCGCAGCTTGATCCGGTTGAGGTCCTGGAGGACGATGAAACCAAGCAAGTGCGGCGGCGCGGGGACGGCGTAGTGGATGTCTGGTACAAGGTGGGCGACTACCACCGGCACGACGTGGACTGGCCCATCAAGTCCATGGCCGACTGGCGTGAGTACAAGGCCCGCCACATGCAGGCCGACGATCCGTCGCGCTTCCCGGACAACTGGCCGGAGCTGGTGGCCGAGTACCGGCAGCGCGACTATCCCCTGCAGCTCACGCATCGGGGCGTGTATGGCTTCTGCCGCAACTACATGGGCGACGAGAACCTTGCCTACGCCTTCTATGACCAGCCCGAGCTGGTCCATGACATGATGGACCACTACACTGACATGGCCATCGCCATCTGGGAGAAGATGGTGGCCGAGGTGGACTTTGACCTCATCGAGTGCTGGGAAGATATGGCTTTCCGCACGGGATCGCTCATCTCCCCTCACACGTTCCGCGAGTTCATGGCCCCGCAGTATCGCAAGCTGCGCGAGTTTGCCCGAAAGCATGGCATCGAGATCATCCTGGTGGACAGCGACGGTTACATCGAGGACCTGTCGGAGCTCATGTGGGAAGCCGGGGTGAATGCCATGTACCCTTACGAAGTCCAGTCCGGCAACGACGTCGCGCGGGTGCGCCAGCGCTTCCCTGGCATGGGCTGCGTGGGAGGTCTCAACAAGCAGGTGATGGCCGAGGGCAAAGAGGCCATTGACCGCGAGATGGAGCGCGCGCGACACCTGATCGAGCTGGGGCGCTTCATCCCCGGTCCGGACCACTTCGTGCTCTCGGATGTGAGCTTCGCCAACTACCGCTACTTCATGGAGCAGTTGCGGGAGGTTGTCCTCACCACGACCCCCGGCACGGGCCCATCGGCCTAGCGGCGCACCCGTCGCTTGACTGACGGCGAGCTCGGGTACAATCAGCACAGAGCTGGGTGCATATCCTGAGGGTTACCAAGGGTGGTGGTCAGCCATGGATATCAGCCTGACCGACCAGGAGCTTGAACTCCTCAGACGGGTGCTCAGCAGTCACCTGCTGTCGCTGCGAGAGGAGTTGCGGCGCACCGAGAAGCACAACTGGCGTGTCCACCTCCGCGAGGAGGAGAACACGGTCAAGGCGCTCCTGGGCAGACTCCCGGCGGCCTGAGCCGTCTCTATGGCCGCCGCAGGATGCTTCCCAGGCAGACCACTTGCCGGACTGGTTCGCCGGCGGCATCCAGGCCCACCAGCGCGCAACGGGCGTCGGTCTCGTAGCCGCCGAAACGGCAGAGCCCTGCCTTGTCCTCGGCGAGGCAGTACAGATGAACGGTGCCGTCGGCAAACTCGAGGCGTGCTGCGGTAGCCGCCGCGGGGGTGCCGTCGGGGGTCGTGACGGTCAGTGTCTCTACGCGCGTCACGGGGCACTCCTGCCCGGCGGCCGTGGGGTACAGCACGAATGTCTGGCGCGTGACGCCAGTGGCTTGCCAGCCATAGAGTGCCGTGGGGACAGCGCGCCACGGACCGTTGGCCCAGCCCTGAACCGGCTCCTCCTGGACTCCCTTCACCACCTCCACTGTCAGGCCCTCGCTATCCGCTGGTAGCAGATGCAGGTTGGCGTCCTCGCCAACAGTGCTCACGCTCTGCCCCTCGATGCGGGCCTCGTCAGCGTTCAGGTGGAAGATGGCCTCATAGCGGTGGGAGCCGGCGTCGGCCGGGGTCAAGGTATCGGTGACGATCCAGTAGTCCGGTTTCACGAACAGCACGGAGCGGCGGTGCGCACCGTCCGCCACCACAGTGCTGCCTGAGCCATAGCCGTAGGTGTAGACGCCTTCCACGAAGTCGGCCTCGGGCCCGGCGACCCAGGGATTGCCCAGAGGCTGGAACGGGTACGGCAGCACGTAGCTCTCGCGCACCGCCCGCGAACGCTGGTCCTGGTCGTCCACGCGCACCGTGTTGTGGGCCCGCGTGGACAGCACATACCGCCGCCACCGCGAGCGGTCGTACATGTAGTTGCCGCCCTCCACCAGCAGCGGCTTGCCGTAGGCGTAGCACAGCAGGCCCAGCTTATCCTCATGCTGGTGACCCGAGCCGAAGGGGCCGGCGTCGAACAGCAGGTGCCGGTCCTGGGGTTGCCAGCCCGACCGCATGACGTAGTGGCCGCTGTAGGGGAAGGCCACGGAGCCGACGGTGGGGGGCTGGCCTTCCTTGCCGCCGGTCGCGCCCCACAGGAAATCCAGCCGCCGAGGGAAGTAGGCTGCCGCCTCCCGCAACAGGCCCTGGGGCGACGCGTCACCGGAGTCGTTGAGACCGAAGAGCTTTCCATCGGGCCGCATGGCCAGAAGCTGGTAGTCGTACATCTTTTCCAGCTTGGCCTGATAGTCCTCCGGGACCGCCTCCAGCAGGTCATTGTGCTTGGCGACCTTCAAGACATTGGAGAACTCCGTGAGCACCCAGTTGTTGTAGCCCAGTGCCAGCTCGTTCTCCAGCCCGTCGGGGTACACATCGTGATCAAGCTGGCCGTAGAGACGCTCGATGGCGATCCGCCGCCACTCGGGAGCGCGCCGAAACTCCGGCCAGAGCACCCCGGCGTAAAACACCCCGCAGGACTCGCAGGTGAGCCAGTTGGCGGAGGTGGGCCAGCGCACCAGGTGTTCGGCCTGCTCGTACCATGACTTGAGAATGGTCACAAGCACCGCAGGCGTGAACGCCGGGCTGTCGAGACAGCGGAAGAGCGCGTTGGGCCAGGTATCGCTGATGCGGATGCCCGTGTTGAGGGTCTCCCACGCGTGATGATAGGGGGAGTTGCCCGACTGCCACAGCAGGACCGGGCAGTCCTCGATCCAGGCCACCATCTGGTCCGCGACCTCCTGGGCGTACTTGTCCTGTCCGGTGCGCCAGTAGGCCTCCACCAGCGGCGCGAAGTGAAAATGCCGGTTGAACTGCGCGTTCCACTCGATGGTGGCGCTCTCCCCTTCGGTCATGGCATTGTGGGACCAGTCAATGCGGCCCTCTGGTCGGTAGGTGGTGTTGATGAAGGTGAACTCATGGGCCATGATCTTGTCGGCAGCGCTGGTGTTGAAGGTGGGGTCGGGTGCCGGACGCGTCCGGAAGTCAACGAGCCATGTCGGCTTCACGCGCTGGCGGAGGTATGCCGCCAACGCTTCTCCGGCCGCGACGTAGTCACCCCGCCCTACCGCGGCCTTTACACCCTCCAGACCTGCCCGGTCCAGATCCAGCGCGGCATAGAACTCCTCATCTGTCATCCTCGGCCCTTTGTCGCTGCCGGACACCGTGATCACCCTGATGTCATCCAGTATGAGTACGCTGCGAGGATTGGGCTTGACGTCGGGATTCCAGGCCGAGTGGAATTGGAGCCGATCCACCTTGTGCCAGCCCACGGGCTGTCGGACGACCCCGATCTCGGCAAAGGGCACCACGATACGCTGCCAGCCAGTCCAGTTCAGGCGTGTGCTGAAAGCGTAATAGTCTATCCCCTCGGCGGCGGCGTTCTCGGAGTGGCTCAGCACCCAGAACAGGTCGCCAGTAGCCTCTGGGCTGTAGGCCCAGAAACTGAGGCCGTTGCCGCTGGACCAGTCGCCGGGCGTGGCCTTCAGGCTCAGGCTGAGTGTCTGGGCCAATGTCCAGCGCAGCGCGCCTGCGCCCTGTTGGATCGTCTCGGTTTCGAGGGTCGTCTCACCGTTCCAGGCGCCCGGGTCGTCGCAGTCGCTGATCGAGAGGTCGGCCCACAGGGGCCATGTCAGAAGCAAGGTGCAGGCCGGGAGTATCGAACGCATGTGTCTGTCTGCCTCCGTCAGCGGAGTGCCGTGAGGTTAGTCGCAGGCGGCGGCTGGACCTGCCCGCCGGCAGGTAAGCTGTGCTCATCGGGGGAAGTGGTTCGCGCGAAGGAGGGTTTCCATGGTCGCTCGCTCGACAGCTCTTGTGTGCGCTCTGATCCTGGGCCTGGCCCTGACTGCGCTGGCCCAGGAGGCAAACATCGCGTTCACGGCCGGCATCACCGCCTCACCGGACGTGGAGGGCGATGTGCTCATGGCCTTGGATGGCAACACCGCCACGGCCCTGACCTTTGCCGTCGGTACCAGCGGAGAAGGCACTGTCACCCTGACCTTTGACGCTCCGCGAATGGTCTCGGGGGTGCGCCTTTTCCAGCCGTCCGAGGTCTACTACTCCACCGCCTACGTCATCGAGGCGGATCTGGACGGCACTGGCAGCTTCACGTACTCGCTCGCCGCTGGCGAGGGGGCCGGCGTGGACCAGTGGCTGGAGCACCGCTGGGAGCCCATCGCCCTCCGGGCGCTGCGCTTTCGGTCCACGGCCGGGGTCTCGGGCGGCCGGCGGGCCCACCCAGCCCTGGGTGAGATACAGGTCCTAGGCCGCGCGGAGGCTGGTGATCTGACGGAAGCCGCCGAAAGAGGTGTCCTCGTGCCCAGTGTGCCAATGGTACGCCCCCTTAGCCGCCAGACAGCGATGGTCACCGCCGGCCGCGGCCCGGCGGTGATGGTCCCGCCCGAGCCGGCCTATGCGGAGGCCTCGCGAGAGCTGCTGCGCGGCCTGGCCGCCTTCGGGCCTGAGCGCGTCGCAAGCGTCGAGCAAGCCGATCCCGGCCATCGCACCGTGGTCTGTCTGGGCAACATGCTGAACAACCCGCTGCTGGAGCGCCTCTACTGGAACCGATACACCTACGTGGATGCACTCACGCCCGGGCCTGGCAAGTACCTGCTCCACGTTGTCTACGACCCCTACCCCTGGACCGGCGGGCACGACGTTGTCGTCATCGGCTGCAGCGACCCCAGGGGGGCTGCTGCGGGTGTCAAGGCGTTCCTGGGGCACCTGCAGGACGGCGCTCTCCCCTACCTCGTCGAGGGTGGGCCGGAGCCGCTGGTGAGCGATGAGGCGGCCCAGAAGACTGCCGCCACCTCCCCTAACCCCACCTTCACGGACTTCACGGCCGCCGTCCAGGGCTATCTCCGCACGGGCTGCGAGGCGTATGCTCGCAAGGCCGTGGCGGTCCTGGACATCATGGCCGGTCTCTACGCGCCGGGGGGACCCCGCAGCAGAGTGGAACGGGTCGCCGAAGTACTGCCCTGGAACGAGGAGACCACTTCCTTCGATATTCAGTGCGCGTGGGACGCCTTCGAGGAGTGCCCCCTGCTGAGCGATGAGCAGCGCCTGGCGGAGACCAACTGCCTGCTGAAGTTCACCCGCGACCTGGTCAGCCGCTGCTCGGACTGGGCGCGGCTGGGGCAGGATGACAGCATCACCTGGAACCACACGACCTTCCCCCTCCTGGGCATCTACGGCGGCGCGCGGTACTTCCAGCGTTACTATGGGCTTGGCGACATGCCCGAGAAGCTCGCCAAGGCCCGGGCGTGCTTCCTGGCCCAGGCGCGGTCCTGGAAACCGGAGGAGGACTCGGACTCCTATGTGGTGCTGGTCCCCGACCACGTGGCCACTTACTGCCTGGCCGAAAACGAGCTCGGCTACTTCACCTCGGGCAACCTCCAGCGCTACGCCGACTATCTCGTGGGCATCTGCGACAACCGCGGGCTGGCGTCGGGCTTTGGCGACTCCGGTATCTCATCCTCTCCGAGCGTACCCATGCGGCACCTACCGCTGGCCCTGTGGTGGACCGGCGACGGCGGCTACCGCTGGCTGATGGAACGCTACACAGAGGGTGCCTGGAAGAACCCCTACGAGAAAGGCATCAAGGCCGTGCGGCCTGACCGTTTCACGGGCGTCAATGTGTTCCCGCTGGACCCGCAGGTCTATGCCTTCCACCAGAAACGGCCTTCATACAATGAGAAGCTGGTGCCATCGGACGTCCCTCAACAGCAGGCCTTCGACAAGATCACCTTCCGGGACAGTTGGGACCCGGACGCCCAGTATCTGATCCTGGACGGCTTCGGGCGGGGCAAGCACCTGCATTACGACACCAACGCCATCATCGAGTTTGTGGAAGGCGGCGAGCGCTGGCTGTTGGACCATGACTACCTGGTGCGCAACACCACTGAGCACGCCATGCTGACCGTCCTGCGCAACGGCCGCGCTGATGAGCTCGTGCCGGGCATGGCGGGCCTCAAAGCGACCTGTGACCTGCCGAACTTCGGCTACGCCGACACCTTTGTCAGGAACTACGGGGGCTGCGATTGGCGACGCCAGGTGCTGTGGAACCGGGGCGAGTACTTCCTGGTGGCTGATACCGTGACGGCCCGCGAAGCCGGGAGTTACGATCTGGAGCTTACCTGGAAGACGATGGATGAGGCGGGGCATCAGTGGGTCGACGACGGTGGGAACTTTGTTGCGAAGCGTGGCGCGGGGCAGCCGGAGACCACCGACTGCTCTCTCCTGGACGATCCGGAAGCCTCAGGGGGCAAGGCCCTGGCCATGGACCGGGCCACCTCCCGCATCGCCTTCGGTGTGGACTTGCCGCCCGGCGAGTACCAGCTCACGATCTTCGCCCGCGGCGTTGATGGCAGCAGCGACTCGCTTTGGGCCAGCGTGGACCTTGGCCCCAACCAGGCCTTCCATGTCCCACAGGGCCGCTACGCCCCTTCCAGCGCCAACGCCCTGACGGCGGACCCCAGCCCGCGAGTGACGCTGGCGGGGGAAGGCCCTCACCTGCTCATCGTGACCTTGCGGGAGAACCCGGTGGTGACGGTTGACCGTTTCGTCTTTCGTGATGCCAAAGGCCAGGAGACCACCTATCAGGCGGAGGCTCTGCCCCCGGCTCCGGAACCCAAGCGCGACCTGGGCCGCAGCCTCCACATCAAGCCGGCTACTCCTCTGCGGGCCTGGGTGACCAACCACGAGCGGATCGGCATATCCGTACCGGTCAGCGTCCTGCACCAGCGCCAGTCGGCTGAGTTGACGCCGGGCCTGAGCCGCCGCTTCGTCTCGCTGCTCTATACCAGCAGCCCCCGGCGACAACGGGATCTGCAGCCGGTGCAGTTGCAGGAGAACCTGATCGCCGTGCAGGGCAGCCATCCGGCGCTGCTGCTGACCGGCCCCGCTGCTTCGGACCGCTTCGCCATCGTGGCAATGGCCGGGTTGCTCAGTACCGAACGACTGTCGCTGGCGGGCCTGACCCGCCTGGACCTGGGCGACGTGCAACTGTCTACAGACCAGCCCGTTGATCTCAGTCTGGAACTGGACAATGGCCTCACCATCGTGCGGGGGGCACCGCGCACGGAACTGCACATCACGGTTGGCGGCCGCGAGCGAACCTACCGGCTGAAGGAGGAGCAGAAGCAGTTCACGCTTCATGGCAGTTTTCCGGCCACGGAAACCAGCCGACAGATCGAGCGCCTGCTGACTCACCATGCGGAGCCAACGATGGACGGTACTGCGGTGGCGGCCGCTCAGCCTGCCACGGCCACCTGGACCGCGCTGGAGGCCGGTGGGCAGATCAACTGCCTGAAGGTGGCCGACCTGCGAGACGGCGCCGGGCAGCGGGTGCTGGTCGGCCGCAATGCACTGCTGCACTGCCTGGACCTTGGCGGTCAGGAACTGTGGCGTTTCGCCTGCCAAGGTCCCGTGCGGGATGTGGCCTGGGGTGACCTGCGCCCGGAAGCCGGCGACGAGATCGTCGTGGGTTCGGCGGACACGTACCTCTATGTGCTGTCTGCGGACGGGCAGCTGCTGGAGAGAAAGCAGATGCGGGGTGTGCCCTGGGCTCGCAGCTTCGGCGACCAGGCCTACGCCGTCTGGCACGTTGGTGTCTGGGACGCCAACGCAGACGGACGGCCTGAGATCATGGTCACGCTAAAGAACTTTGACCTGCAAGCCTATGACGCCGACCTCCGTCTCCTGTGGAAAGACGACTACGCTTTGCATGGCAGCGGTCAGCTCGAGTTCGTCGACACCGACCTCGATGGCCAGGCTGACACCACGTTCGTAGGCGACCGCTACGGCTCCGTGGTCGCCGCGGACGGCCTTGGCAAGAAGCTGTTCTCAGTCTACACCTCCATTGGCGACATGGTCTTTGCGGTGGGTGACGTGGACGGCGATGGCCGGGTCGAGGTGGTGGCGGGCTCTTCCACCGGCGATCTCGTCTGCGCCCGCTACCCCCAGGGCGAAGTGCTCTGGCGGTTTGACAACTTCGGCTATCCAGTGAAGCGCCTCCGCACGGTGGACCTGGACGGCGACGGGCGCCAGGAGGTCATCGTGGCCTCGGGCACCGGATGCCTCTACGCCCTGGGCGGCGATGGGCAGGTGCTTTGGCAGGACCGGGTCGGGCTCACGGTCAACGATGTGCTGGTCACTGCAGCGGGGCCGGCCCGGCTGGTCTATGCCGACGAGAGTGGCCTGGTGCGCCTGGCGACGGCGGCGGGGCAGCTTGTGCGCGACTTGCACACCGCCAGCCCCCCGCAATGGCTGCGACAGATTCCCGGTACACCACTGGTGGTGGCCGCTTTGGCCGACGGACAGGTTGTGGCCCTGGATCTCGGTACTGAGTGACACGGGATGAGGTGAGCGGAAGATGCCAGACAAGCGGCTGATGCTGATCGGGGCGGGAGCGCTCGGACGGCAGCGCGCGCAATGCTTTCGGCGGATCGCGGGGGTGCAACTGGTCGCCGTCGCCTCACGGTCGCAAGACAGCGCCCTGCGCCTGGCGGAGGAAGTAGGAGCGCCCTTTGCGGGCACGGACCCCGAGCGAATGGCGGATCAGAAGCCCCTGGACGCCGTGGCGATCTGCGCCCCCAATGACCGGCACTACCCGCTGATCAAGTGGGCGCTGCAACGCAACCTGCATGTCTTCGTCGAGGGGCCCATGTGCAACACCGCCAGACAGGCCGAGGAGCTGAATAACCTGGCCATCGAGCGTCAGCTCATCGTGGAGGTGGGCTTTCAGCGGCGCTATCACCCGGTCATTCGACGTGCCCGCGATATGGTACAGAGCGGCGGTATGGGCCAGTTCACCTACGGCGAAGTGGAGTTCTTCTACAACATACTGGCTGACAGCGCGGGCGGCGATCCCTGGTATGTGGACCAGGAGGTAAGTGGCGGCATGTGCGTCTGCCACATGAGCTACGGCCTGAACACGCTTCGCTACATCCTGGGCGACCCGGTCGAGGTCTTTGCTGTCGCCAACAACTTTGCCTTCCGGGGCCCCGGGCACCTCACCGAAGAGGCTGTGGCCGCGCTGCTGATGTACCGCAGTGGCGCCGTGGCTCACATCGTGGCCGGCTTTGCGGCCCCGCCTGGCTTCCCCACCGGCACACTGAAGGCCTATGGCACCACCGGCGGTTTCACGTTGCAGATACTGGACCCGCCTTACGGCACGTTCTACGCCGGCGGCAGTCAGGACGAGATGCCCAACCCGCCTGGCAGCGATGACCTCCATGACCAGTGCCTGGCCTTCGTGGAAGCCTTGCACGGACGAGGTGAACTGCTGAACCCGCCCGCGGATAGCTGGCGAGAGCTGCGGATCATCGAGGGCATACTGCAGTCAGCAAAGCTGCGGCGGCCCATCGCGGTGCCGTAGGCTGCGGCACTGCCAGCAGGGCGACAGCGGCACCGATGGCGGCAGGGGATGTCGGGTGCCACGGCCAGGCTCCCTCACCGCCAGCACGCCGATGACGGCCTACTCCGCGGCCTCCGCTGGAACCTCGGCCGCCATGTGGGCGCCCCGCGGCACCCGGATCAGGGACGCGAACACCGCATTCAGCAGCGCCAGTACTGCCCCTCCGTAGAACACCCACTGGTGACCGTATTTCATCCAGACAATCCCGCCGACTGCCGGCAGGGTCATCGAGACCGCGTGGTCGAGGCTAATGCCGAGGCTCAGGCTGGCCGTCACATGCTCAGGCGCGTGGGCAATCTTAGCCAGGTAGGTAGCCCGAGCGTTGCCAAAACCGAACATCACCTGGTCCAACACGAAGCAGGCAAAGGCGACATAGATGCCCGGCGTCCGCAGGCGGTGGGCATCACCATAGCCGAGGCAGATGGCCACCAGGATGAGTCCGTCCAGAACGAGCATTTTTCGCTCGCCCCAGCGGTCTATCAGGTTGCCCAGGTAGGGGCTGGTGAAGACGGTCAGCAGGGCGTTGGCGATGCCAAGGATGGCGAACGTGGTCACGGGCTGGTTGAAGACCTTGATCAGCACCCAGGGGCCAAAGGTGATGAAGAGCTGCTTGCGAGCGCCGAAGAGCAGTGACAGCACGTAAAACAGCCAGTACTCCCGCCGCACGACCATCCGGGGCCGGGCGGTCTGACGACCCACGTCGCGCATGCGGAAGAACAGCACTGCGGCCACCAGGGCCATCGCTCCGCCAACGATGTAGATGAGCCAATAGGGTGGGGTATCGCGGCCGGCGCTGATGACCCAGACAAAGGCAGCCCCGATGATGGTGGCGGCAGCCCCGACGCCCGAGGCCTGTCCCAACCGCCGCCCCCGCCGCTCCTGCTTCGCCAGGCTCATGGCAATGGCCGAGGTGACTGGCATGACGACATGAGTACCGGTGGCCCACAGCACCGTGAACAGGACCATCCAGGTCCAGGCCGATGAACTGCCGGCGTTGCGGTCCACCAGGCCGAGACCGACCATGCCCATGCACGTCAGCAGGCCGGAGATACCGGCGACCCGCGTCTCCGGCAGGAAGGCCAGCATGCCGGTCAGCAGCGCCACCAGAAAGCCCGGCATCTCGCGGGGGAACTCCAGCGCTCCCCGGGCGTCGGCGCCCAGATGGAAGCTATCATCCAGCCAGTTGTTGTAGGAAGTGTGGAAGCAGCCGCCGGCAACACCCATGAAGGCGAGGGCGAGGAAATAGGTTAGCAACTGAGGGCTGGCGCGACGGAAGCGGTCGGCGAGATGTCTCATGCGGGTTCCTCGCTCGGCGCCAGCGCCAGGGCGCAGCGCCCCTTCAGCAAAGACACGGGGGAAACGCCGTGTCGCGGGCGGCATTTCCCCCGTCTGGTCATCAGGCGTGTCCGACGGTACGTGCTAGATGAGATCCTCGTAGATCGGGAAGGCCTCGCAGAGCTGAGCCACCTGGTCACGGACCTCAGCGATAACGGTTTCGTTGGGCGTCCCGTCCTCCTTGCGCCCATCGTGGATGACCCGCGCAATCCACTTGCCGATGAGCTGCATCTCGGGCTCCTTCATCCCCCGCGTCGTGACTGCCGGAGTGCCCGGGCGGATGCCACTGGTCTCAGCGGGACTGGCCGGGTCACCGGGGATCAGGTTCTTGTTGCAGCACATCCCGGCGGCTTCCAGCAGGTTGGCCGCTTCGCGCCCGGTGATGCCCTTGTTACGCAGGTCCACCAGCATCAGATGGTTATCGGTGCCTCCGGTGACGAGGGTGAAGTCCTCCTCCAGCAGGGACTGCGCCAGCGACTGGGCGTTGCGGATGATCTGCCGCTGGTATTCGCGGAAGCCAAACTCCTGGGCTTCCTTGAAGGCCACGGCCTTGGCGGCGATAATCTGCATCAACGGTCCGGCCTGCACGCCCGGGAAGACCGCGCGGTCCAGGCGGTCGGCGAGGCGCTCCGGGCAGAGGATAAGCGCGCCGCGGGGCCCGCGCAGCGTTTTGTGGGTGGTGGAGGTGACTATGTCGCAATAGGGCACCGGGTCCGGATGGGAGCCGGCCGCGACCAGACCCACGATGTGGGCGATGTCCGCCATCAGGAAGGCGCCGACTTCCTCGGCAATCTCCCGGAAGCGCTGGAAGTCAATGATACGCGGATAGGCGCTGGCCCCGGCGATGATCAGCTTCGGCCGCACCTGCTTGGCGACCTCCATGATCCCGTCATAGTCCAGGCGGTCGGTCTCCGGGTTCAGCCCATAGGCATGAGCCTCATAGAAGTAGCCCGAGAAGTTCCGGTCCAGCCCGTGGGTCAGGTGGCCGCCGTGGGCTACACTCATGCCCAGGATGCGGTCGCCTTTCTCCAGCAAGCAGTAGAACGCCGCCATGTTAGCCTGGGAGCCGGTATGGACCTGGACATTGGCATGCTCGCAGCGAAAGATGTCCTTGGCGCGATCAATCGCCAGTTGCTCCAGGGCGTCGTAGGCCTCACAGCCGTTGTAGTAGCGCCTCTTCGGGTAACCCTCGGCGTACTTGTTGGTGAATATGGAACCCATCGCTTCCATCACGGCGCGGGAAGCGTAGTTCTCGGAAGGGATGAGCATCAGGGTGGTCTTCTGGCGGTCCAGCTCCTGAGCCATGATCTTGGCGATCTCATGGTCGGCCTGGGCCAGAGTGCGGTTCATCATGGTGATGGCTTCTCCTTGCTCTATGGCGTAGGCACGTCAGTGGTACGATCCCCCCGCGTCGGCGCGTCAGTCCCTGACGCGCGCCGTCAGTCATGCGCTGAGAGCCCCGCGCAGGTACGGCAGGAAGCCCGACCTGCGCGGGGCCGATACCCGGACCGCCCCGGGGGGTCAGATGAGAGGCTACGGCCACGCCCTTCACACTCCGTCTGCGTGCGCCATGGCGCTTCGCACAAGCTGGCGAACCGCCCGCACCCGCCTCAATGCCAGAAATGCCGCATCCCGGTCAGCACCATGACCAGACCGTGCTCGTCGGCGGCCTGGATGACCTCCTCGTCGCGGATTGAGCCGCCGGGCTGGATGACCGCGATGGCTCCCGTCTTGGCGCAGGCGTCCAGACCGTCACGGGCCGGGAACATGGCGTCGGAAGCCAGGACCGACCCCGCGGCCCGTCTGCCGGCCTTGCGCGCGGCGATCATGGCGCTGTCCACACGGCTCATCTGCCCCGCTCCGCAACCCACTAACCGTGTGCCCTGCACCAGGACGATGGCATTGCTCTTGACGTGCTTGGCGATCTTGTCGGCAAAGAGCAGCGACTGAAGCTGCGCCTCCGTGGGCTGCAGCTTGCTGACAACTTTGAGGTCCAGCTTGTTGACACTCTGGGCATCGGGCGTCTGTACCACCAGTCCGCCGGGGATCTTCTTGAGGTCGAAGTCCTGCTCGCGCCCCGCCGGCGCCCAGTCCGGTTGAGCCATGACCCGCATGTTCTTGTGCTTCCGCAGGAGCTCCAGGGCCTCCGGCTCATAGCCCGGCGCAATGATCGCTTCGACGAAAGCGGCCAGGATGGTGCTCTCGTAGTCCCCGGACTCCTCGCGGTACCGCGGGGCGATGACATCCTGCAGATACTCGGCGTTGCCGATCATGCGTGCCGTTTCCACGTCTACCACGCGGTTGAAGCCGATGACGCCGCCGAAGGCCGAGATGGGGTCGGCTGCCCAGGCGTCAGCGAAGGCCTGCGCCAGCGTCGCTGCCGAGGCCGCACCGCAGGGGTTGAGGTGCTTGATGATGATGGCCGTCGGCTCCTCGAAGTCCCGCGCCGCCTCCATGGCCGCGGTCAGGTCCAGGAAGTTGTTGAAGGACAACTCCTTCTCTCCGGAGAGCTTCTCGGCCCGGGCCAGACCAGGCTCATGCGCGTTTAGGTCGGCGTACAATGCCGCCGACTGGTGCGGGTTCTCGCCATAGCGCAAGTCGTCCCCCACCTTCGCATACCATGGCGCGAAGTAGCTGGGAAACAGGCTCTTCTCCGCGGCGAACTCCCGGGAGAGGTACTGGGCGATGGCGGCATCGTACTGCCCTGTATGGGCGAAGGCCTCCAGGGCCAGCTTCTGGCGGGTCTCCAGGGACAGTGCTCCGTCATTGGCCTGCAGCTCAGCCAGCACCTCGGCGTAGAAGGCCGGCTTGCATACGACGGCCACGTACTTGTGGTTTTTGGCCGCAGCCCGCAGCATCGCCGGGCCACCGATATCAATGTTCTCCACAGCCTCGGCCAGCGTCACCCCCGGCTTGGCCACTGTCTGCTGGAAGGGGTAGAGATTGACCACGACCATGTCAATCATCTCGATGCCCAGTTCTGCCGCCTCGTCCATGTGCGATTGCTTGTCCCGCACCGCCAGTAACCCACCGTGCACCTTCGGATGCAGGGTCACGACCCGGTGGTCCATGATCTGCGGGAAACCCGTATAGCTCTCCACGGCCCGCACGGGCACGCCGGCCTCCTCCAGTTGCCGACGCGTGCCACCGGTGGAGAGTATCTCGACCCCCAGGGCGACGAGCCCCTGGGCGAACTCCACGATGCCGGTCTTGTCGCTGACACTGAGCAAGGCGCGAGTGACTTTCTTCACGGTCGTCCTCCGAGGTAAGCGGTGAGGCACGCCAAACCGCGCCCGCAAGAATACGGGCGCAGCAGAGCCGGTTTCCGGGGGCTGCGAAGTGGGTTATGGCTGTGGTACTCGGCCATTATAGCGGGGAGCGGAGGGCCTGTCAAAGCGCGCCGCCAGGACCGCGAGTTCCATCTTGACAGCCGGCCACTAGCAGGTATAGTATCTGGACACTGACGTGGCTGTCGCAGGAGCCAAGCACCCGGGGGTTTCTTGACGTGGTCTGGTGCGCCTGTCTTGCCATGTCGTCCCCCAGTTGTCCCGCTTCACGGGGGAGCCGAATCGCCCCCCCCCGAGCGCCTCCTATCGCCTGCCCCAGCCTGAGCCGTTTCGTGCATCCCATCATGTGGCTGAAGCAGAGGAATAGGAGAGAGAAACCATGTTGAGAACGGCTATGCTCATCAGCGCTCTGCTGATGGTCAGGAGCCTGTCTGCTGTGGCTGGCAACGTCATCGAGTACGTCTGGGACCCGGCACCCGCGGTCACAGGCCAGCTGATTCCGTGTGCGTCGCTGACGATCGAGGCGGGTGAGCAGGTCAGCTACATCTTCCGCACAGAGGACTGGGACACCCGGACTAAGAAGGTCGACGGCGTTCCAGTCAACGCCGTGGCCGAGAACTTCATCGGCGTGGTTGGCAGTCGGTCAGTGCAGAGCTGTCAGAACGGCGGCACGTGCACTGCCGTGTCGTACCCGCCCCCTGCCCGCACCTACGCCGACTGGCTCCAGTACGGTAGCGCACCCGGCCCTCTGGAGGCTGAGGCGACAGCTTACGACACATGGTACGCTGACGACCAAGGGATTCTGCCACAGCAACCGGCTGACGGGACCCATTCGGGCTCCACTGACGATGCAATGGCAGGTCCGTGTATCATGACAGTTACGATCACGCCCAACTGCGGCTGGATCTACGGCACGGTATCCGGCCCCGGAGGCCCGATTGGCTATATCACCGTTAAGCTCTATGTCGGAACCCAATACCTCAGAGAGGTCCCGGCCGACGGGTCCGGCTACTACGTCTTCCGCTACGTTGCCGCCGGTAACTACACGGTGAAGGCCACGACACCAATGGGCAAGACGGGGCAAGCCGGCGCAACCGTGACGAAGGGCAACGGAACACAGGCCAACATCACAATCAACCCCTAGATGCCGCACCACCAAGGACCGGGAGCGGGGGACGGCGCCACAGGTGCTGCCCCCCGCTAGAAGGGAGTTGCGGAGATGGGACGTAGAGGTACGCCCCATGCCGTAGCGATGGTTGTCGCGCTGGGCACGCTGGCGGGCCTGGGGGAGGCACAAGACGTTTGGAAACCCATGCCCATGTACGTGGAGACCGCTCTCACCGAAGCCCAGCCGCCGCGTGCGCTCCTGGACCAGACGGTGAGTGTCACGCTGACCGGCACGGTCGCTGAGGTGGTGCGTGCCCTGGCGGAGGCGGCAGGACGAGACTGGGTGGTCAGTGCCCCCAGTGACGATTTCGGCCCGGCGAAGGAGTTCCGGGCAGAGAACGTGCCACTGTGGCAGGCGATGGACAGGTTGCTGGAGACCTTCGAGTATGACTGGGGGGTCCACGCGAGAGTCTTGGTCGCTTGGCCGGCGACCCAGCCCGCCCGCGAGCGACCGGAGACACCTGGCCCGGAGGAGGAGGTGTGGGTGGACAACGCGCCTCGGGAAGCGCTGCTAATGGATAAGCCAACCGCGCTGCAGGACCTCCTGGACCCGCTGTCACGCTGCTTTGACAAGTACGGAGACTACGTGGGCGAGTATGCTTGCGTAGCCCCGGAACTGCGTTCCTGGCGAGTACTCGGACAGATCAGCAAACTGGATCGCATGAACGGCAGGAGTGTTCCACTCGCAGTGGGGGCGGTCATAGACGGCGCGGGCGGGGTGATGACCCTCGAGTATGGAACACTCCGCCGCCTGGACGACGCTTTCGCGGCTCGTGCAGGTAGACCCGTTGGCACCGAAAGTGACACCGCGGAGAAGTCCATGGCGAGGCGGACGCGGTTCCGGAATGCCCTGCTGGGATTGCTTGGCGCTGCGCAGTGGGTAGCCCTCCGCAATGGGGTGGAGGTACAGATTGCCTTCCGCGAGCTGCCCCTGGAGACCGCGGTGCTATTCCTGGACATAATGGATGAGATGGCTCGAAGCAGGGGCGAACCTTGGCCTGTCGACTGGTCACAGCCACAGAGACTACACATTACAGTGAGGGCCGGCCAGACGGCTTGCGGGCAGCCCGACGGGACAGTTCTCATGCTGCCCACGCTCCAGATCGGGTGCAACATCCCTCTCCGGGGAGGCAGGTTCGCTCGCTTCTAAAGGAGGGTAGGCGGCATGCTGACTAGCCGGCGCGCTGCGTTTACGCTGGTCGAGCTACTGGTCGTTATCGGCATCATCGCAGTGCTGGCGGGCATCCTGTTTCCGGTGTTTGCCCACGCACGGGCCAGGGGGCGCCAGACCCACTGCGCCGCCAACATGCGACAAATACACACCGCGCTGGTGGCCTACTCCGAAGACCACGGCGGCCTGCTGCCTCAGGCGACCACCAAGTGCCCCGGAGGGGAATTCGGTACGCAGTGGCAGGGGCAGATGGACATCGTCTGGTGGGACTTCGTGCTGCCCTACTTGGGTTCCCCAAAGATACTGTACTGCCCATCCGTACGCCCAACTTTGCCCGCATACCTCATCAACTCTCAGTTCAGCTTCCTAGAAGGGCGTGCTCCAGACGACTGCACAGACCCTACCTCTACGGTCTTGCTGGTGGAGGGCAGAGTGCCCGACGGGCCCGGCTACGTGCTCTACGTGCCGATCGCTACTGGTTCGGATCCGCAGTTCGATGGGGCGTGTTTTCGCCACTCTGGCAAGATGAACGTCTGCTTTGCCGATGGGCATGTGAAGCTGCTGGGCCCAGAGAGCCTGGTGCAGGGCAGCCCGCTGTGGGAGGTGGAGAAGCCTCTGGAGTGAGCCTGCGCGACGTCAAGTGAAGGAAGGGGGCCCCGGGGCAGACGGTCAGCGGAAGGCTTCTCGTACCACGCGCTCAAACGGCAAGCCGTCGCCAGGGCAAGCCGTCGGGGCGTAGTCGCGATGGCGATGGATGTTCGCGGGCGTGAAGCCGTAGCGGCGGATGAGGCGCTCCAGCAGGTGGTCCAGGGCCGCCAACTGGGCCTCGGTGGGCCGATTGGGCCCGTATCGTCCGTGGGGGTTGGCGCTGGAGCTGAAGTTGCCTACCAGACAGATGCCGAGCTGGTCGTTGTGCCCCTCACAGTGGGCGCCCCGCATGTGCTCCGGCCGCCCGCGCTGAATGGTGCCGTCGGGCAGGATGACGTAGTGGTAGCCTACATGGTAGGTCCGGTCCTCCCCGGCCCGGGCAAACCCCCGTCGCTCATGCCAGCGGTCAATCAGGTGTACGTCCACCTCCTGCCCCTCGGCGGTGGCCGGACTGGCGCTGTGGTGGATAATGATGCCGATGGGGCTCGTCGGCAGCAACTGCCGCCACCAGCCGCTCCCGTACTGCATGCCCAGCCAGGTCCAGCCGAGACCGCCAATGGCCAGGCCCAGCAACAGCCACGCGCAACCGTTCTCCGTCCGGCTGAGGGCCTGCAGCAGCGCGGGAAGCCCGTGGTGACCGCTTGGTCTTTGGTCTGCCATGCCAGGAACCATTTCGCCAGGACGAACCGCGGGCCTGCCCGGCACGGCGGGGCCACGAAAGCCGGTGACGCACTCTTGCCGGTTTCGTCCCAAGAATGTGCTGACCAAGCGTGACCCTCACCAAGCCCCCCGCGTTATCATCTGTAGACTGACCAAACTGACGTCGGTCGAAGGGATTGCGGCATGTCAGAAGAGCGAACTGCACCAACGGGCCTGGTGGGCTTCCTGCGGTGCTGCCAGCCGTCGAAGCTCGTTGGCTACAGCGGAATCGCGCTGGCTGCCCTGTTGCTGGTGGTGTACCTGGTCTGGGGGCGGCAGTGGCTGGCGATGCACCAGGAGATGTCGGGGCAGGCCAGCCAGACGCTTATCTCCATCGTTGATGTCTTCTCCTGCTGTGTGCTGACGCCCAAGATTCTGACGGTGATGCTGCCGGCCTTCGTCCTGGCCGGGGCCATCTCGGTCTTCCTGCCGACGCCGGTAATCTTGCGCTACCTCGGCGCCGGCACCCGCAAGGCCACGGCATACTCTGTGGCGGCCATCTCGGGGATGGTGCTGTCGCTCTGTTCGTGCAACGTGATTCCGTTGTTCGCCAGCATCTATCGGCGCGGCGCGGGGCTGGGCCCAGCCTTCACTTTCCTCTTCGCCGGGCCGGCTATCAACGTCGTGGCCATGATCTTCACCTTCCAGGTCATCGGGGTGAAGCTGGGCATGTGGCGGGCTGTGGGTGTGCCCGTCATCGCCATCGCCGTGGGCCTGATCATGGCGGTGCTCTTCCGCCGGGAGGCTGCCGCGAAGGCTACGGCGCCGACGGCCGTGGCCGTCCACGCCGACAGTCCCACTCGAAACGGCCGGCTGTGGCTGCTCTTCGGCCTACTGCTGGTCACCGTGATCTATGGGGCCTGGGATGGGCTTTGGCGCACCTCCAGCGAAGGCACGATCCTCGGCGCCACCTGGTGGCTGGCGGGGATGGTCCCCCTGGTCGTCGCGACCGCTGGGGTACTCGTCTGGGGCTTCGAGCGCAGCCAAGTGCTGGCGCTGTTGCGCGAGACGTGGGCGAACATCAAACTCGTCGTGCCCGTGCTGCTGCCGGCAGTCCTAGCCATCGGTGCCCTGGCGGCCTTCATTGACGTCAAACTGGTCTACCGATGGGTCGGCAGCGCACCGGACAGCGCAGGACTGTGGGGAACCATCCGGCCCATCCTGGTCGGTACGCTGTTTGGGGAGATCATGTACTTCCCGATCCTGACGGAAGTCGCCTTCACCAAGGCCTTCCTGAAGCTGGGGATGGGCGTGGGCCCGGCGCTCGCGATATTGCTCACGGGACCCGGAACCTCTCTACCGGGCGCCTTCATCATCGCTCGAGCCATTGGCTGGAAGAAGGCGCTGGCCTTTGAGCTCGTCGCCATGGCGGTAACGGCCATCTACGCCGTCGTGTTTGCTACTGAGATTGGCGAGTACATTTGTGCCTGCATGATGAACTGACACTGAGGAGGAACTGAATGCGTTCATTGGCCACCGTCGCTTTGCTGCTGGCATTGGCGGTCACCTGTCTGGTATTCGTGGGGTGCAAGCAGCCCGCGACCAACGCCGGCGATAGCACCCCGGTCGCCTCGTCACCCCTGCCGGCTCCCGAAGGCACCACCGGTGCCGCAGACAAGGCCTCCGCCGAAGAGATCAAAGTGTACGTGCCCTGCGGCATGATCGTCCCGGTCAAGGCCGTGATGAGTGCTTACGAGGCTCAGAACCCGGGGACGAAGGTGACCGGTGTCTTTGACAATGGCGGGATCATTGTGGAACGTCTGACCAAGAAGGGCGAGAAGGCCGACGTCGTCATGACTGCCGGCCGGGTTGAGATGAAGGCCTTGCAGGACGCGGGGCTGGTGAGCGCCGACGCCGTGCAGGCTCTTGGCGAGTTCGAACTGGTGGTCATCGTGCCGAAGGCCAGCAAGCTGGGCCTGAAGACTCCGGCCGACCTCAAGAAGTGTAAGACCATCGCTTCGCCAGACCCGGACGTGAACTCCACCGGGGCATCGGGCAAAGAGGCCCTGACCAGCCTGGGCCTCTGGGACGAGCTGAAGCCCAAGATGGTCTTCACGAAGCATGCCATCGAGGCTTACACGATGGTGGCCAGCGGCAAGGCCGACGCGGCGCTTGCGTACCGGAACTGCCCGCTTGAGACCAACCCGGAGAAGCTCAGCAAGTCCAAGGTCGGCCTTGCCTTCGACATCCCCGAAGATGCCTACAAAAAGCAGCAGTGCCTTGTTGCCCCCGTGCAGGGTGGGAGGACCGAGGCGGCTGGCAAGTTTGTGGCCTTCATGGTCTCCGACGAGGGACGCAAGCTGCTGTCGGACAACGGTCTTTCGGGCGCCCTGGACTTGAACAAGCCCGCCGGGACCAAGTGATACGGAGGATGATGAGCATGCACCGAGTGGCTTTGACAGTCATCGTGGTCTTGCTTCTGCTTGCTGTCCTGGGGTGCAAGGGGCCCCAGCAGGCGGCGCAGACGGTACAGCCTGCAAAGGCTCCCGAAGTGGCGGCGGCCGAAGCGGGGAAAACGGTAGCACCCGCGGCGTCCAAACCAGAACCGGCCGGCGAGGAAGCTACCGCCACTGCCAAGGATGACGGCGCCATACAGGTCGTGGCCTACTACCCCGACAACGAGGGCCACGCCAAGATCAAGGCGATGATCGAGGGCCTGAACACGAAGTACCCGGGCAAGGTCAAGGCCGAGTTCGTAGACTTCACCTCCGATGAGGGTTTCAAGCGCTGGCAGGACGATGGCCTCAGTTGCGGCGGCATCCTGATTAACGATGAGCAGACCTTCACCTACGAGAAGGACGGGAAGACCACCGAGGTCACCTTCAAGATGGCCGAGGGTGGCGAGTGGACCAAAGCTGACCTCTACGCTGTGATAGAGAAGCTCATCGCTGAGCAGAAGAAAACGCAGAGCAAGCAGCAGTAGTGGTGGCTGATGTTGTCTCGGCCGGGCGAGGGACATGCCTCGCCCGGCCGCATACCGGAGGCGTTCGTATGTCCAAGCATTATCATCTGATTATCATTATCGGTCTCGCAGTCACCGTCGCTGGCTGCTCGAAGCCTGCCGACAAGCAGACCCAGACCCCGCCCAAGGGTGCTGGCCCTGCAGCGCGGGTCAGCGGTGAGATCCTCGTCTTCGTCCCCTGCGGAGTGGCTGGCCCTTACGGTGAGATCAAGAAGCTTTTCGAGGCCAAGTACCCCGGGGTCAAGGTCACGCAGGAGCTGGCCAACATTGACGTCCAGACGAAGCTCATTCTGGACGGCAAGGCTGCCCCTGACATGTGGATTGCCCTCGGCGATCGTGAGATGAATCGGGTCAAGGAGGCCGGCAAGGTCGCCGGCGAGCCAGTGACGTTTGCCTACAACTCCATCGCCTTTACCGTCCACAAGAACAACCCCTGTGGCATCGCCTCGCTGCAGGACCTTACCAAGCCCTCCGTCAAGACCATCGCCCTGGCCACACCGGAAAACAGCTCCGGCTACTACGCCGAGCAGGCCTTCCGCCAGGCCGGCGTGTGGGAGCAGGTGGAGAAGAAGATCTGGTTGACGCCGGAGCCGGCACAGGTCAAGGTTGCCCTCTCCAGCGGCAAAGCCGAGGTCGGCGTCGTCTACTACCCGTGTGCCCGCGAGACGCGCATCATGGGTGGCGAACCGGAGGAGATGAAGGGTAAGCTGCAGCTGCTCAACAAGTTCCCGGAGGACGTCGCCAAGCCGTTCCCCGCTCAGGCTGCGGTGATTCAGGGCTGCGCTAACCCCGAGGGCGGCAAGGTCTTCCTGGACTTCATGCTCAGCGACGAGGTTCAGGACGTCTGGGAGAAATGGGCTTTCGACCGCGCCAAGCAGCCTGCCAGTGGGAAGCGCGTGGTCCTGTACATGTACTGCGGCGCCGGTATCCGCCCGATGATGGACGCGGCCATCGAGGCCTTCAAGCAGGTCAGGCCCAACGTTCGCATCGACGTTGGATATGCTGGCTCGGGATGTCTCTTGGGGCAGCTCACGTTCGGCAAGCGGGGTGACCTGTATATGCCGGGCGAGGACTTCTACCTGAATCAGGCAATGGACCGCGGCTATATCGCGTCCTCCAAGCCCATCGGATACTTTGAGCCAGTTCTGCTCGTCGCCAAAGGCAACCCGAAGAACATCAAGACACTTCAGGACCTCACGCGACCGGGACTCAAAGTGGCGCTTGGCGACGCCAAGGCATGTGCAGTCGGCCTGACGGCTGATCGTCTGTTGGGGAAAGCGGGGCTTGCTGAAAAGGTGGAAAAGAACGTTGCAGTCAGGCACGGCAACGTGCCCGAGCTGGGCAATGCCGTGAAGTTTCGTACCATCGACGTGTCCATCGTCTGGAACGTGACTGCAACCCAGCAGCTTGAGGACTGCGACAGCATCCCGATTGACCGCAAGTACTATGAACCGTCCTTGGCGCCGATTGGTCTGCTGAAATTTTCAAAACACAGCGAGGAGGCGCAGGCTTTCATTGACTTCCTGGCCGGGCCGGAGGGCCAGAAGATCGTTGCTGACAGCGGCATGACGCCCGCCGCCGGAAGCAAGGCAGCAGGATCAGGGTCATGACCGCGCGGCAGCGAGCCAGTGCGGCTCTGTTCCGCTACCTGGTCACCTCCGCCCTGTTCGTGATGGTCGGAGTCACCACTTTCACCCTGCTGAACATGGCGCTCTATGTCAAGCCTGGGGAGTTTCTGCAGGCCGCCTTGTCGCACGAGATCATCCATGCCGTCAAGTTGACGGCGGTCACCACCACCATTACCACAGGTATCGCGGTCCTGCTCAGCGTGCCGGCGGGCTATGCCCTGAGCCGCTACCGGTTCCCCCTCCACAATCTGGTGGATGCGCTGGTAGATCTGCCCATAGTCCTGCCACCGTTGATCGCCGGAATCGCGATGCTCATTTTTTTCGGGTCGCCTCTGGGCAAGTGGATCGAAGAGCACATCATGCCTTTCGTCTATACGACCCAGGGGATCATTCTGGCTCAGTTCGTGCCCGCGGGCAGCTTCTGTGTCCGGGCGATGAAGGCCGCCTACGACGGCGTTGACCCGCGACTGGAGCAAGTGGCCCGGACCCTGGGGTGCAATGAGAGGCAGACCTTCCAGCGGGTGACCCTGCCGCTGGCGCGCAACGGCCTGATCGCCGGGATGATCATGACCTGGTGTCGCGCAGCGGGCGAGTTCGGCCCCATCCTGATGTTCTGTGGCGCCACGCGGTACAAGACCGAGGTGCTGTCGATCGCGGTGTTCCTGAACATGTCCATTGGGCAGGTGGAGGTGGCGCTGAGCGCAACCATCCTGCTGGTGTTGATGGGCGTGGCGGCACTGCTGCTGTTCAGAAGGCTGGGGGGCCGGGGCATATGGTGAAGCTCCTGGGACTGGGAGCCCTGGCCGTGCTGCTGCTGGGCGGCTGCCGTCCCGGGACCGTGAGCATCAAGGTCCGCGGCGGGCCCTCGCTCAACGGCCTGTTTGCTGAGCTATCGCAGGCCTTCGAGGCGGAGAACCCCAGCCTGCGGGTGGACGGGGACTTCACGTGTCCGCCGTGTATCCTGCTGCAGCCGGGGAACCGCCCACCCATGTTCGATCTCTTCGTCGCGCTCGGCGATCAGGAGATTGAGTTTCTGCAGGCTCAGCCTAACGGCCTAGCTTTCGGGGAGCAGCGGACTCTGGGCCACACATCGCTGGTTCTGGTGACCTCCGCGCGGACCGATCCGCCGATCAGAACCCTGGCTGACCTGCACCGGGAGGGCCTGGGCCAGATTGGCCTGGGCGACCCGGAGCAGACGTCCGTGGGCTACTATGCCAGGAAGGCACTCCGGAAGGCTGGTCTGTGGGGCGAACTCAAGCCCCATTTCCTCTACGCCCGCAGTGGCTGTGAGCTCCTGAAGTGGCTGGCCCTGGGGCGCGACCTGGACGCCGCATTCGTCTATGGCATCTGCACCCGGGAGGTGGGCGGCGGGCTGCGTTCGGTGGTGGACCTGCCGGAGGGTAGCACAGAGCCGATCCCGGTCATCCTAACGGCTGTCCAGGGCTCCCGGCGGCCGGCCGAAGCGCGTCGGTTCATGGATTTCTGCGCCAGTCCGGCCGTCGCCGACATCCTGCGGCGCTATCTGGTCGAACCGGTGAAGCAGCCATGATCGAGGTCAAGGACCTGCACAAGGCGCTCGGGGAGTTTTCCTTGCATGGCGTGGACCTGCGGGTGGAGTCGGGCGAGTACTTCGTCGTCCTCGGCCCCACCGGCTCCGGCAAGACAGTCCTTCTGGAGTGCATCGCCGGGCTCCACCGCCAGGACCGCGGCGAGATCTGGCTGGAGGGACGTGAGGTCAGCGCCCTGGCTCCCGAACAGCGCAACATCGGCTACGTCCCACAGGACTATGTGCTGTTCCCGCACATCTCGCTGCAAGCCAACATCGCCTTTGCGCTAAATGTCCGCCGCCGGCCGCCCGACGAGATCGAGGCGCGGGTAAGGGAACTGGCAGAGCTCCTGCACATCAGTCACCTGCTGGACCGTCGCCCCCGCACGCTCTCCGGAGGGGAGCAACAGCGTGGGGCTCTGGCCCGGGCGCTGGCGCCACGGCCGACGCTGATGCTGCTGGACGAGCCCCTCAGTGCCCTTGATGAGGGTACCCGGGCCGAGTTGGCGGGCGAACTGCGGGGCCTTTCCGGGCGCCTCGGCACGACCATTATCCATGTCTGCCACAACTTCGACGAGGCGCTGCAACTGGCGGACCGCATTGCCATCATCCACGGCGGCCGGGTCCTGCAGGTCGGGACACCCGGCGACGTCTTTCGCCGTCCCCGGAGCGCCTTCGTGGCCCGCTTTGTGGGGGCGGAGAACATCTTCCCGGTCATACAACGTGATCACCGTGCGAATGTGGTGACGGTGGGCCAGAGCTTGCCGTTGCAGGTTACCGCCCTGCCCGACCACCCATCGCTGCTGACGATGATCCGGCCGGAGGAGATCATGCTGCGCCCGGCCGATGCGCCCATGCCCCCCTTCAACAGCTTCCATGCGAACCTGCTTGAGGTGGAGGACCGGGGACGCCTGATGCGGCTGAACTTGGCCGGGCCGCTGCCGCTGCTGGTGGTGATGACGCCCCAGGCCTTCCGCGAGTCGGGCGTGGCGCCCGGCGACCAGGTCCAGGTCCACTGCCCTCCGGAGGCGGTGCACCTCCTCCCGCAGGACTCCCCATAGACCGGCGGACCCGTTAGCTACCAGGCGCCAGGTCCAGCAGCCGTGCCGCATTCCCCCAGAACAGCGCCCCGACGTCGCCGTCGTTCAGCTTCGCCAGCCGGGCCGCCGCCCGGACCGCGCGCAGGTTCTCCACGCCCACCAACGGCAATGCAAAGTCCGCCGCGTGCGCCGGTGCGTCGGGCGCATGCTCTTCGTCGAGCCACAGGAAGGTGTCCGCCACACTGAACGCCGTGCCGCGAATCTGCGAAACGCAGAAGTCCGACCCATACAACACCCGCCCGGTCCCCATGATCTGCAGGGCGGCCAGAACGCCCATCGCATTGCACACGGCCGAGGTGTCTACCCAGAGGTTCGGCAGGTCGGCAAGAGGCGGCAGACCCTCCAGCACGTGGTAGGGGTTGAAACCGCGCGCGCAGTGCGCCAGGACCAGTCGGGCCCGAGGGTAGCGTTCGCAGTAGCGGCGCACCCAGTGCTGGTTCAGGGGGTCGGCGATGCCCCGGGGCCGCACCAGATGCAACACCACGACCCACTCCTCGGCATCGGCCACCGCCATCAGCGACTCCGGCAGGTAGTCGGGGATGGCGGCGTCCCAGGTCCGCTCCAGCGCTGCGTAGAGATGATAAGGCTTGAGGCCCCGCACGCCCAGGCTCCGGCCCGTCTCTCGTACCTGGTCGGGGTCATCGTTGGGGGGTACCACCATCAGGCAGGCTCCCAGCGGGTCCTGCGCCGCCTGAGAGGCTACCCAGGCGTTGGCGGCCGCCAGCGTGGCCTCGTCGGCGCCGGCGAAGGGGTAGGCCATGTGCAGAGCATGGAGTTCGCGCCCGGGAAGCAGCCGGCCCAGGTGTTCGCGGTAGGTCTGCAGCCCTGCCTCGAAAGGCCCGGTCACCACGATCGGCGGCGGCGAGGCCCACCACTCTGCCCGGTGCAGATGGGCGTGGGCGTCGAAGACGCGGTCCGGTACGAAGCCGCTCAGCTCACGCCCAATGACCTCGCGGTCGTCGTCGGTTACTTGCCAGTTGGCGCTCGTGGTCACATCCGGAGGGTCTCCCGGGGGCAGTCGTAGAGGATCGCCCGGGCGATCGCCAGGGCCTGATCCTGGGTGTACTGCCCCTGCGCCACCTTCTGCGCCAGCACTTGCGCCAGCATTCGCCTCACCAGCGCCGCCTTGGCGTAAGCCCATTCCACGCAGTAGGCGTCGGAGAAGAAGCCTACCTGGCGGTTGAGGGGCAGCATGTCCAGGCGCTCCTCCATCACCTGCCGGATGGCGCTGGGGAAGAAGTTGTGCCACCAGTATCCGGCCAGGGACAGGTTGGGTAGCTCGCGGCAAAGCGTGCAGAGCGCCTGGTTGGCATGGCGGCTGGCCAGGAAGCACTGGAAGCGCAGGCCGGGATGGCGAGCCACCATCTCGGCCAGTTGGCCGATGCTGCGCTGCGTCAGCCGACTGCCCGTCTCGAAGGGTAGCGGCTCGGCGCCGAAGCTGAACTGGAAAAGGACCCGGTCGCCATGCACCTGCTCCAGCCATGCCAGAAAGGTCTCGTTCACGTAGGACGCATAGACATCTCTCTCGGCCACCCCGGCGTGGGGACGGCGTTCCAGCGCGGCCGCCATCCGGGACTCACTGACTGGGGCGAAGTCTATGTCGGTGGAGATGTGGGTCGCCATGGAGAGTATGCGGTCCACCGGCATGGCCTGCACATAGTGCTCGACCGCCTGGTGCACGTCGTCCACGGAGCGGATGGTTCGCTCCGTCGGCGGGCGCGCACCGGACCCGATGGGCATCGGGCTGTCGGGCGTCTTGCCCCAGCAGCGCTCCAACTCGTACAGGGCCGTGTCGTACTCACCCCACTGTGTCCGCGTGAAGAAGGCCCACTCCAGCGAGTAAGCGAGGATGTCATCGTCGGCTCCGTCGCCCCGTCGCGCCAGCTCGGTACAGAACCGCTCGATGCCGGCCCGGCGCATGACCTCACGCTGCCACGTTCGGTCGTCCGCGCGCTCGCGCACCAGGGCATCCAGGCGCTCCCAGTTGTCCGCCGTCACCGGCTCGTCCCAGCCGTAGAGGTCCCCGAGCGCGATGCGCACGCCCCAACTGATAGCCGTGTTGCGCACCACGGGCAGATAAGGGATCGCCTCCCGCAGTCGTGCGTGGGCTTCCTCGGTGCTGGGCCAGCCGGGGTACTGGGTCAGGCGGGCTCCGCTGGGGCAGCCGGCCGCATAGAGCTCGCTGATGGCCATGTGGTACAGCAGGATGTCATGCAGCCCCCGCGCGCCCAGTTTGCCGCCTACCAGGTGGGTATGGGCATCCAGGAGAGCTGTCTCCAGCAGGCCCTCGTGCAGTTCGTGGACCAAGCCGTCGGCGTCCATGGCGATGAGGCTCCTTTCAGGCCCGTCCGGCGGCGCCCGTGCGACGGATCCACCCGGCAACGACGCCGGCCATGCCAGCCATCGCCTCGGCCTGTGCACTGGGAATCCAGGGGTTGCGGCCCTCTTGCCACTGCCGCAGCAGGGACTCGCGCACGCCGGCTACCAGGTCGGTGGCGACATTGACCTTGGCGATGCCCAGGCCGATGGCGCGCTGCAGGTCAGCGTCGGGCGTCCCGCTGCCACCGTGCAGGACCAGCGGCACCGGAACCGCCTGCCGCAGTCGCTCCAGGAGCGCAAAGTCCAGCCGGGGCAGACGGGCGTACTGTCCGTGGGCGTTGCCGATGGCTACGGCCAGGGCATCCACACCGGTGGCGGCGACATACTCGGCCGCCTCGGCGGGGTCGGTGAGCGCTGAGGCCTCGCCCCCCTCTACCACACTCGCCTCCACCTTACCGACAACCCCGATCTCCCCTTCGACAGTGACCCCCAACGGGTGGGCCAGCGAGCAGACCTCGCGGAGCGCGGCGATGTTCTCCGCCAGGGGGCGGGTCGAGTAGTCCAGCATTACCGAGGTGTAGCCGGCGTCCAGACACTGCTGCACGCGCTCCAGCGACTCGCCGTGGTCAAGGTGCAGAGCCGCCTGTGCCGGGTAGCGCGCGATCAGCTCGTGGGCAGCGGCGGCCAGCGTAGACGGGGCGAGGCAGGGGAACTCGGCTGGCCCGTTCATCAGAATCACCGGCGCGCGCATCTCCCGAGCCACCTGCAGCACCGTCTGCATGGCCTCCGGGCACCACACGCAGAAGCCGGGGACGGCGTAGCCCGCGGCGTAGGCCTCGGCGAGCAGTTCAGACATGGGTACGAAGGGCATGGAGCCTCCAGATAATGCAAAGCTATGACCAGGCTTCGTAGGCAGCGGCGACCCGGGCCACCAGCGGGTGGTCCGGGGGAAGTCCCAGGATCGCCGGGAGTGCTGCGTCCGCTCCGGTCGCGGCCAACTGCTCGCGCATTTCGACCGACTGCCGATCGTCGGGGGCGCTGTAATGCAGCGCCGCGGCCATGGCCAGTACCAGCTCGTCGCACGGCAGGCCGTACTCCACGGCCCACACCGCCGGCGCAGTGAGACGCTCCTGCCGCGAGAGCTTCCGCAACGGGTCGCGCACGACCCGCGACACCAGGTCCCTGATCTCGGCGACAGCACCGCGGGCGCCCAGCTCCAGGCCGTAGGCCCGGACAGCCCCCAGGTCTAGCCCATAGCGCCTTGCCACCACCTGGGCTAACTCCTCGATGGCGCCCAGGACATGGGCACTCACAACCGGGTCGGCAATCGCCTGGTGGATGTAGGTGTGGCCGCGGTGGAAACCCCAGTAGCCGCATACCGCGTGGGCGCCGTTGTGCATGAAGAACTTGCGGGCCAGGCGCGTCTCCTGGTCAGGGACCAACTCCATGGCCGGGAGCTCCGGCGCTGGTCCAACGAAGGCGCCAGCGTCCACCGTCCACTCGTTGTAGTCCTCGGCCACCAGGGCCAACGGGTTCCCCTCGGGCAGCGGCACCACGCGCGAGACCATGCAGTTGGGGAAGCCCACGCGTTCCGCCGCGTAGGCCCGTTGGTGCGGCTCCAGCAGCGCCAGAACCAGATCGCGCAGGACTGTGGAGCTATCCTGCATGTTCTCACAGCAGATGACATTGAGGGGCGTCACCACGCCTGCCGCCGCCCTTGCGGCGATGATCCGGGCCACCAGGGGCGCAATGTGCGGCAGGTTCTGGCTGAACACCGAAGTCAGGATAAGGGGGACGGTGAGGCCCTCCCGCACCACGGCTTCCACCTGATCGGTGTGATAGGCCCGGTAGCCGTCCACAGTGACCGTCCGCGCGGAATCAGCGCGACAGAGCCGCACCGTGTAGAGGCCCACGCGGCGCAGAGCCTCGATGAGCTCGCGGTTGTGGTCCACCAGGACCAGCTCCCAGCCGGCCTCGTGGGCCAGTTGCCCCAGATGCCCCCGACCGGTCGCTCCCGCGCCGATGATCATCACCCGCCGCGGCGCGGGGTCAGTCTCAGCGGCCATGGTCATCCTCCACCCGCACGACGTCATCCAGATGGGGCGTCTGCACCTCAAACAGGCGCACTTCCTCGAGCGCCTCGACGCGATGCAGGTCGCCCGGCTTGTGCTCCAGGATCGTGCCCGGGCCGACGATGTCGGTGTGCAGCGCCCCATCCGGCCCGGTGGACTCGATCCTGGCCAGGCCCGCGTCAATGTAAATGTGCTCTTGCTTGCGCTCATGGTACTGCAGGCTGCTGCGCTGACCCTTATGCAGGACAATGAGCTTCAGGCAGTACTCATCGGTCACGGCGACCCAGAGCTCAGAGCCCCAGGGCTTTTCCACGCGCTTGACGGGGTCAACGATCATGCTATCATCCCACCTGTGGCCGCCAGTCGCGGCCCTTGCCTCTACCAGGAAAGAGTGTCAGCATCCCCCAAGGAGACGCCCCATGCCCACCCCCGATGCCGTGCTGGCCGCCATGACCTATGACCTGGACGCTCGCGGCGAGATCATCCGGGAGTACGTGGGCGAACGTCTGGCGGCACGCGTCCCGGTGCAGGCTCCAGACCACATTGTCGGGCTGTACGTGGTGGCCTCCCGTAGCCACTCGGTATCCGCCGTCGGAGCGGAGATATCCTACCACATGACCTCCGGCGTGCGACACGCCCCGCCGGGCTCGCTGCTGGCCGCCTGCACGGGCGAGGTTCTGGATGCCGACCCCTGGGACCCTGCCGGCCGGGTCGGCATGGTCTGGGTCGGTTTCCCCGTCCGGATGATGCAGCAGGCCGGTGGGCGGGTCTTCTCCACGGACATCCTGCACCTCATGGCCGGCGAGGGCGCCTTTGGCCTGACCGACAACTCCGACATCCAACTGGCTCGTCTCGAGATTCCTGGTCCCGTGCTGGCGACCTTCCCGGGCCCGGCCTACGGCGCCCCTGGAGTGCGCCGCATCACCGCCTTCCCGCCCGGCGAGCCCATGTTCGGCACCATCCTCAAGCCCACCTCTGGCATTACGCCCCAGGAAGTAGGCCAGTTGGTCCGTGAACTGGCTGGTAATCCCCTGTTTGCCTTCGCCAAGGAAGACGAGAACCTCAACCCGGGAGTCACCTTCTGCCCGCTGGCGCAGCGCACCCGGGAGGCCGTGGCCGCGCTGCGCGACCGAGCCCCGGAACGCGGCGGACGCGGCTTGCTCTTTGCGCCCCACATCACCGCCCCACCGGACCTGCTGCGGCGTCACCTCGACATCGCCCTGGAGGCCGGGGCCAACGCGGTCATGTTCAGCGACCAGTTCGCTGGCGGCGCGACCCGCCTGGTGCGCGAGGCGACAGCAGGCCTTGAGCATCCCCCCGCGATCTACGCCCACAACAGCGGCATCTCCACCCGTACCCGGGCCATCTGGCGGGAGGTGCTCGACCTGCTGGTCCGCCTGGACGGCGCGGACTTCCGCCAGACGGCTCCCGTCACGACCGCTGCCCCGCTGCTGCGCCCGTATGGCCGTGAATGGCTCAACTGCGAGACCGAGCTGACGCGCCCCCTGGGCCCCATCGCGCCCACCATGATCGCCCGGGCCGGGGGCCTGGACCAGGGCAATATCATCCTGAACCTGCGCGATGCCGCCCAGCGAGGCTATGGCGACGGCGTGCTGTTCCTGGCCGGGTCGGCCATCAGCGGCATCAAGGACAGCGCCGGGAAGCCCTCGCCAGAGCTGGGCTCGGCAGCCATGCGTGAGGCCTTGGAGGCCTACACCACTGGTCGCGTCACGGGTGACGACCCGTCGCGGCACCTCGAAGAGCTCTACTCCTACGCTACCTCCGAGCGAGCTCCGGCACTCCGGACTGCTCTGGAGCAGCGGTACCCCCATCTGCGGCAGTAGCTAACGGGCTCGCGGCTGGCTTCCTGGCGGCGCTTGACATGCGACGGCCATGAGGCTAAGATTGCACTCAGACGGGAGTGTCATGAGTGCACTATATGGACGCCCACGGGGGTGTCCGCTCGGGGAGATGTCCGCCACATGCGATCCGCGCTGCCGCTTCTGCTTCTCGCCCTCCTTCTGAGCCTGACCGTCATGTCGCTGTCCGGGTGTCCGCAGGCCCAGGAGCCGTCGGCAACGGCGCCGTCGGCGGCCGAGCCGGCCCCGGCGCCAGGCAAGGACATCGCCGGTGGCCCGGTGACACTGACGTTCGCGGCTTACACCGTACCCAAGGAAGCGTACCAGAAGTCTGTTATCCCGGCCTTCAAGAAGTACTGGAAAGACAAGACCGGGCAGGATGTGGAGTTCGTGGAGTCCTACGAGGCCAGTGGGGCCCAGAGCCGGGCCATCTGCAGCGGGCTCGAGGCCGATGTGGCCTGCCTGTCCCTGGCAGCGGACATTGACCGCATCAAGGACAAGGGACTCATCACCCACGATTGGACCTCCAAGCCCCACAAGGGCATGATCACCAACTCGGTCGTCGCTCTCGGCGTCCGTCTGGGCAACCCAAAGGGGATCACCAGGGATTGGGAGAGTATCGCCAAGCCGGGCATCGAGGTCCTTTGCCCGAACCCGGAGACCTCTGGCGGGGCGCAGTGGGACGTCAACGCCATCTACGGCGGCGGCCTCAAGGCCAGCGAGAAGAAGGGTAGGAAGGACGAGGCCTACGCTGCTGACCTGCTGAAGCGCGTCCGCCGGAACATCAAGGTCATGGACAAGAGCGGCCGCGCCTCGATGACCACCTTTGAGAAGGGCATCGGCGACGTGGTCATCACCTACGAGAACGAGCTTCTCCTGCGCAACATGGTGAGTGAGAAGTACGAGATCATCATCCCCGACGCCACGCTGCTCATCGAGAACCCGGTGGCCGTCGTGGACGTGAATGCCGACAAACATGGTGTGCGCGAGGTGGCTGAGGCCTTCGTGGACTTCCTGTGGACCACGGAGGCGCAGGAAGGCTTCGGCAAGTACGGCCTGCGTCCCGTCGATCCGGAAGTCTTCAAGCGGTTCGCCGACAAGTATCCGACCCCGCCGCAACTCTTTACCATGGAGTATCTCGGCGGGTGGGAGAAGGTGAACAAGGTCATCTACGGCCCCGATGGCCTGTGGACGAAGATCGGCCGTGAACTGACGAAGTAGCCGCGCCTTCGGCAATAACTCATCGCGCGCCTCCTCTCCCGGGGGCTGCCGGCAGCCCTCGGGAGGGGAGCCGGGGGGTGTCAACCCCAGAAACCGTGCGAGACCCCAACGTGACCACCGTCACCCTCAGCCAACACCCCACCTCCGGGCCCATCAACTGGGCCGCCTACACGGTGCGCGCCACGGCCATCGGCTACATCGGTCTCCTGGTCTTGCTGCCGCTAGTGGCCCTGGCGGCCTCGGCAGGCCATGTGCCCCTGCGACAGCTCCTGGAGAGCCTGCGGCAGCCGGAGGCGACTCACTCCCTGGCTCTGACCTTCGGCACGGCCCTTGCCATGGCGCTCATCAACTCCGTCACCGGCACCGTGGTGGCCTACTGCCTGGTGCGCTATGAATTCACCGGCAAGTCGTTGCTGAATTCGCTGGTGGACCTGCCCTTCGCCATCCCGACAGTGGTCACTGGGCTGATGCTGGTGGTGCTCTACGGTCCCGGCAGCGCTGTGGGCCATTTCCTGACCACCCACGGCGTCGAGGTGATGTACGCCAAGCCAGGCATTGTCCTGGCCCTGCTCTTCGTCACGTTCCCCTTCGTGGTGCGCGCGGTGCAGCCGTTGCTGCTGGAGATGGACCTGGAGACCGAGGAGGCAGCCCATACGCTCGGAGCGGGGCACTGGCTGACCTTCCGGCGGGTCACGCTCCCCACGGTCGCGCCGGGCCTGGCGACGGGAGTGACGCTCAGCTTCGCCCGCGCCCTGGGAGAGTTCGGCTCGGTGGTCATCGTGGCCGGCAACATCCCGCTCAAGACCCAGGTGGCCTCGGTATATATCTACGGCCAGATTGAGACCAGCCAACCCGAGGCTGCGACGGCCATGTCGCTGGTGCTGCTGGCAGCGTCCCTGATCTTCCTGGTCACGGTGGATTTCCTGCAGCGGAGGGGGGCCGCCACCCATGAGCGTTGAGGTCGCGCCCGTCTTCCGCCGGGCCACGTACAATCGCCGCGACACCACACGCGCGGGCCTCCTGGCCGGCACATGGGTCTACTTCGGCCTGCTCATTCTTCTGCCCATCGTCTGGATGCTCAAGGAAGCGCTGGCCCAGGGCCCGGCGTCCTTCCTGAACCAGTTCCGCCAGCCAGAGGTCCTCCATGCTTTCATGATGACCGCAGGGCTAACGGTGGGGGCTGTGGTCATCAACACCTGTTTCGGGGTCGTGGTGGCCTATGTGCTGGTACGGCAGCGCTTCTGGGGCAAAGGCCTGCTCAATGGCCTGGTGGATCTGCCCTTTGCCCTTTCGCCCGTCATCGCCGGCTACATGCTCATCCTGCTCTTTGGGCCCGATGGCTGGCTGGGCCCGACGGTGTCCCGCTTGGGCGTGAAGATTGTCTTCTCGTGGCCGGGGATGCTCCTGGCAACATTGTTTGTGACGCTTCCGTTTGTGGTGCGCGAAGTAGGCCCTGTGCTCGCCGAGATCGGGCGCGAGATGGATGACGCCGCGGCAACGCTGGGCGCCGGACGTCTCTACACCTTCTTCGTGGTGACCATCCCCTCCATCAAGTGGGGGCTGCTTTACGGCATGACGCTGACCATCGCCCGCGCCATCGGCGAGTTTGGGGCGGTTCTGGTGGTCTCGGGTAACATCATCGGCAAGACCCAGACGGCCACCCTGCTCATCCACCAGTCCATGGTGGACATGCAGGAGAACACGGCTTTCGCGGCCGCGGTAGCGCTGGCGCTCATCTCCTTCGTAGTGTTGCTGGCCTCCGAAGTCATCCGAGTGCGGTCCCAGCGGACCATCGAGGGCGGCCGTCCGGCCGGCATGCCCGGGGGCACAGAGGCGCCCGTGGCCGAGTACTCGCGCCGCGACGACCCCCAGGACACAGCGTGGCGCGGCGGCGTGGCATGACTGGCAGCAACTGGAGAGCGAGGGAACGATGACTGACCGCATCGAGCTTCGGATAGACGGCATCAGTTACCACTACGGCAACTTCCCGGCGGTGGACCAGGTCAGCTTTGAGGTGCACGAGGGTGAACTCGTGACTCTCCTGGGTCCCAGCGGCAGCGGGAAGAGCACGATTCTGCGCCTGATTGCGGGCCTGTTGCGGCCTTCGACCGGACGGGTGGAGATCGGCGGTCAGGACGCCACCCGCCTGCCGCCACAGCAGCGCAACGTGGGCTTCGTGTTCCAGCAGTATGCGCTCTTTCGGCACATGACGGTCTTTGACAATGTGGCCTTTGGGCTGCGCGTTCGCAAGTGGCCCAGAGAGCGCATCGCCGAACGCGTGGCCGAGTTGCTGCGCCTGGTGCAGCTACAGGGCGAGGAGCACAAGCGCCCGGCCCAGCTCTCTGGCGGCCAGCGACAGCGCGTCGCTTTGGCCCGGGCTCTGGCCCCCAGCCCCCGCGTGTTGCTGCTGGACGAGCCCTTTGGCGCCGTGGACGCCAAGGTGCGCCTGGAACTGCGCGAGTGGCTGCGGCGGCTGCATGACGACTTCCACGTCACCTCTGTCTTTGTGACCCATGACCAGGAGGAGGCGCTGGAGCTGTCCGACCGGCTGGTCGTACTCGACCACGGTCGCGTGGAGCAGATTGGCACGCCTGACGAGATCTACGACCAGCCAGCCACGCCCTTCGTCACCAGCTTCATCGGCCCCGTCAACCAGCTATGGGGCGAGGCCGGCGGGGGCATTGCTCACGCGGGCGGTTTCGCCGTGCCGGCGGCCTGGGCCAACGGCGACCGCTGCCCGGCGTTGGTGATGGTGCGGCCCGCAGATGTGCGGCTGATCCCTGGCACGAACGCCACGGTGCGGCGGCTCGTCCACATTGGCGACCTGGCCAAACTGGAGCTGGCGACCGCCGATGAGCAGTTGCTGACCGTGCACTGTTCGCGCCAGCGGGCGGCCGAGCTCAACCTGCAGCCGGGCGTCAGGGTGGGCACGGAACTGTTGCGTGGCTGGGCCTACCCGAGGGGATAGGGAGTGACCACCAGGACCCGAGCGGGTCCCGTTTTGGCTTCGGTGAGAAGCTGACGGCAGGGCGGGTGGGCCCGGCCTCTCCGACCAGCCATCAATCATCCCACAGTTGGGCCGCCTGCGGCTCTCCGCCACAGAGGTCCTTCCCTTCCTGCAGCGAACCCCTCGCCCATGAACGACCGCGAGCGTTTTCTGGCCGTCTGCCGGGGCGAGAAGCCCGACTACGTGCCTATCTTCGGCTTCCCGGGATCACCGGGGATGAGCCGGGGGGCGATGAAGTACACCCACGACCGCCTGGTGGCGACGGGCATGCCAGCGCATGTGGGCGGGTGCTACATCAACTACGTCAGCCAGGATGTCGAAAGCTGGTACCGCTACTGGGGCACCACCGGCCCCATCGGCCTGGACTTCGGCCTGGCCTGGGGCGCGGAGGGGTTCCGGACCGAGGTGCGCGTTGAGGACGGCTTTGAGATCATCGAGGATGAGTGCGGAGCCATCACTCGCCAGGTCCTGGAGAATGACATCACCTACAGCATGCCCGAGTTCATTCGCTACCCGGTGCGCGATTGGGACTCCTGGCTCTTCTACAAGCAGCGAACCACGCCACGCCAGTTCATGTCACGCGAGGACATGGAAGCCAACTGCCGCCGGTTCGACGACCGAACCATGCCCCTGGTCATCTCCGCCGGCAGCACCTACGGTACCGTCCGCGGCCTCATGGGTACGGAGGCCGCGAGCCTGGCCATATATGACGCGCCCGACCTGATCCATGACATCGTCCAGACCACGTTGCAGCGTGTGCGTGATGACGCTTTTCCGCTCATCGAGCGCTTGCGCCCCGAGGTCGTCGGCATTGGTGAGGACCTCTGCTACAACCACGGCATGCTGCTCTCTCCCGCCCAGTTCGAGGAGTTCTGCGGTGACTACTACCGGGAGGTCTGCGACTGCGCCTTCGCCAACGGCGTGGAGCTGGTGGCCGTGGACACCGACGGCAACGCCATGGAGTTCACTGGCGTGGCAGCCGCCTGTGGCGTCAACGCCATTCATCCCTACGAGGCCAAGGCCGGCAACGACCTGTTCGCCCTCAGAGACGAGTTCCCCGAGTTCGTGCTTTTCGGCTGGCTGGAAAAGGAGTGCGTCAACGAGGGTAACGAGGCCATGATCGAGCCCGAGATCATGGGCAAGGTGCCGCCACTGCTGGCACGGGGGCGCTATTTCCCCAACGGTGACCACGGTATCCAGCCACCCGTGACCTTCCCTAACCTCTGCCGGTTCATGACGCTCCTGCACGAGGTCTGCGACAACCCCGAGGGGGAGTTTCCTCGCATCTAGGGAGCCGCCGATGACGTCTCGCGAGCGCGAGTTGGCCGCTATCCGCCACGAGGTCCCCGACCGGGTGCCCCTGGATGTCATCTGCATCGAGATCCAGGAGGAGATCGCTGACCACCTGAGCATCGAAGCGGGCGAAGTGTACGACGCCCTGGGCATAGACGACCGCATCGTCGCGGCTGGTTACACCGGACTGGAGTGCCGTGGCCCCCAGGGCCAGCCTCTGGACCCGTGGGGCGGCGAACCACTGCTGGACTACGGCACAGCGCACTGGTATCCGTTGAGCGGGGCGACGACGGTCGCCGAAGTCGAGCGCCATGCCTGGCCTGACCCCGAGGACTTCGATTACGCCGGCGCAGCGGCGGTCGCCGCCGCCCTGGGTGACCGGTACGCCGTGCGCGGGCCCTACTGGCTGCCGCTGTTCTGCCGGGTCTGCGGGCTTATGGGGATGGAGGAGGCCATGGCGGCGATGGTGACCCGGCCGGCGGTCTTTGAGGCGGTGCTGGAGGGCGTCTTCAGTGTGACCCGCGAGTACTGCCGCCGCCTCCTCAACGCCTGCGGCGACGCCATGCCCATCCTGTGTCTGGGTGATGACTTCGCCACCCAGCGCGGCATGATGATCTCCCCCGAGAGCTGGCGGCGGTTCCTCAAACCCCGCTTCGCGCAACTCTTCGCCCTGGGCAAGAGCCGGGGCAAGTTCGTCTGGTTCCACTCCTGCGGCGACATCACTCCCATCCTCCCCGACCTGATTGAGATCGGGATGGACGTCTGGGAGACGGTGCAACTGCACACTCTGCCGCTGAGTGCGGAGGAACTGAAGCGCGAGTTCGGCCGTGACCTGACCTTCTTCGGCGGCATCAGCACCCAGCACCTGCCTCACAGCAGTCCGGCGGAGGTCGCCGCGGAGGTGCGCCGCCGCATCGAGCAACTGGGCGCCGGCGGCGGGTACATCTGCGGCCCCGATCACCACCTCAAGCCCGACGTTGCGGCCCCGCTGGCCGTGACGCTGTTTGCAACCGCGCGTGACTTCCGCGCACCAGGTTACACAGCCCCGCTCTAGCGTCCAGCACGAGGTGCCACCATGCGCCAGCTAGTCTGCCTTCCAGCCCTCCTCGTGTGCGGTGTGGCCGTGGCCGCGCCATTGTGCCAGGTGGTTGCGCCCGCCGAGGCCCCGCCGCTGGTGCGTCAGGCGGCGCAGGAGCTGTCGGCGTACTTGTCGCGGTGGGGGGAAAGCGCAGTGCCGGTGACCACAGCGCCGCGTTCCGGCTTGCCGGCCATCGTTCTGCAGCTTGCGCCCGATGACCGGGCCCTCACCGATGAGGCCTACGTCCTTTCGTCGTCCGGCAAAGGCACGGGCCTGCGGGTGACGGTGCAAGGGCGAACACCCCTGGGTGTGCTGCACGGTGCCTATCGGCTGCTGCGTGAGTACGGTTTCGGCTTCTACTTCGATGGTGATGCGGTGCCGCCACACCCACCGAGGACACTCGGCGTTGCGCCCGTGCGCGCGGCCCCGGTCTTCGCCATTCGGGGTAGCCTTCCGTGGTACAACTTCCTCAATAGCCCCACCACCTGGGACGACCAGGACTTCCGCTTCTTCGCCGACCAGATCATCCGCTCGGGGCAGAACTTCATTGGCTTTCACACCTATGACCACGAGCCCTTCGGGGCCTACGAGTACGATGGACGCGTCCTTGGCGGTGAGCCGCTGCAGACAACCGAGAGCAGCGTCTGGGGCACATCGCCGCTGGCCGTGAATGACTTTGGCTTCGGCACGGGCCGCCTCTTTCCCGGCCGATTCTGGGGTAGCGATGTGGCTCGCCAACCTGGCACTCGCGAACAGCGCATCGAGGCCCAGAAGGCGCTGCTGGCGCGGGGACTGGCCTATGCCTCGGCCAGGGGCGTCAAGACCTGCCTGGGCTTCGAGGTGCACGGCGACCCGACAGACCCCGAGGAGCAGCGGCGATTCCGCGCCCGCTTCCTGCAGCTTCTGCGCGACTACCCGATGCTGGACTACGTATGGCTTTGGCAGGGCGAGGCGCGCTCCATGGAGGGGACAAACCCGCCGCCGCTGCGCTCCCAGGGGGGGCGAGTCTACCGCGAATGGGACCACGCCTTCGCCTACACCGGCAGCCCGGCACGTCGCTGGGAAGGGATGCGGGTCGCCTACTACGGGCTTCTGGCGCAGCGACTGCTGGACAGCCAGGCGCCGGGTGTGAAGCTGGTGCTGTCAGGGTGGGGCGGCGACCAATGGCTGCACGTCTCCGACTACTTCCCCGCCTGGGATCAGGTCCTGGACAAACGCATCATCTTCGCGGCCCTGGACAACATCCGCGTCAGTCCCCAGGTGAGTCAGCACTACAAGCTCCCGCCCGACCGCGAACGGTGGGCCATCCCGTGGTACGAGTACGACGGTGACCAATGGTTCCCCCAGGCCAATGCAGCCATCTTCGCTCAGACCGTCCGCGACGCCCGCGAGAAGGGCTGTCAGGGCCTGCTGGCCATCCACTGGCGGACCAAGGAAGTAGGCGAGTCCCAGGCTCTGGTGGCCGACTACGCCTGGCATCCGGAACGGACCCTCGAAGGCTTCTACGAGGACTATGGCACGCGACGCGTTGGCGCGAGCCAGGGCCGCGCCTTCGGGCGGGTCCTGCAGGAGCTCGATGCCCTGGGTTATCGCTGGCTGGGCGGCCCGGGACAGAGCGAGTGTGCTCCCTTCGCGTGGTGCCACGTGGACGACCCGGCGCGGGTCCGCAAGCTCGGCGAGCTGCGCCGGCGGTTGGTGGCCATCCGGAAGGCCCTCAAGCCGGCGCAGTGCCCCAGCGGCGCCGTCGGGCGAGTGGATGACATCATCGCCGCCCTGGACCGGGGGCTGCTCTTCAACGAGGTCGCCCGCACCATGGTTGCGGGAGGCCTGGTGGACCAGGCGCTGTCACTGCCGGCTACTGACCCCCAGCGTGCCGCGACGTGTGCCAGGCTTCTGGACGAGATGCCCCACGAGCAGTTCGCGCGGATGCTGGACCTCTGGGCCCAGACCATCACCTCCCGGGGCGAGATGGGTGTCCTGGCGACCATCAACGGGAAGGCCTATGTGGACTACCGCGACAAGCTGCGACGCTTGCAGGAGGCGGTCGGGGCCGAGGGCTCCCTCTCCCTCGCCCGCCAGACGCCGGCCCCGACGGGCATTGTCAGCGACTACCAGCAGACCAGTATCGCCGCCGGGACGTGTTTGGCGGTACGCTGTGCGGCCTTCGAGGGCCTGCGCCCGGCGCGCCGTGTGACTCTGCACTACCGTACGCCCGACATGGCCGAATGGACTGCGCTGCCGATGCGGCGACTGGAACGCTGTGTGTTTGAGACGACGATTCCGCCGGACGCTGTGCAGGCAGGGTGGGTAAGGTACACTATCGCCGCTGAAATGCGATCCGGCGAACTACAGTGGCCGCAACTGCGCGGCGAGCCCTACCGCCAGGTGACGGTCTTTCCGGCCGGGCAACTCGTGGCGCGTGCCAACGAGGTGTACACGGCGCCGCCGGCGCTGGCAGAGGGGTTGGCACTCAGCGCGCGGACAGGGCAGCCAGGCACGGTGCAGCTACGCTGGGAGGCGCCGGGCATGGTCGAGGTGGAGGTGCAGCGCCGGGCGCCTGGAGCTGACTGGGTAGCTCTGGGCCGCACGCTGGACAACGTGTGGGAGGACGCCGCGCCACCGTCTTCCACTGCGGAGTACCGGCTGGTATCATCAGACGGCCGCCGGCTCGCCGTCGTCACCGCCGACGGCGCTCGCCCCTTGCCACCAACCGCTCCCACGGGCCTCGCCGCCCGTCCGCGCGGCACGGCCGTCCGCCTCTCCTGGGGACCCGGTGACCTGTCGGTGGATCACTACACCGTCGAACGCGCCCTGAGCCCGGAAGGTCCGTTTGCCCCGGTTGATCCGGACCTGCGTGTCGCCCCCGAGGGCTTCAGCGGGCACAGTTTCGTGGACCGCCCCCGGCAGGCAGGCACCGTCTACTACCGCATCGTGGCTCACGGAGGTCCCGGCACGTCGCCCGCCTATGGTACGCCGGTGGGGGTGCAAGCACTGGCGGAGATCCCGGCGCCGCTGCTTAGCGTGGACTTCGTCGGTGGGCACCCGAACGGGACGGTCGCGGGCCTGGAGTTCAGCGGGCCCTATGAACTGACCGAGTTGGACGGGCGAGGCATCCTGCGGACCCAGGGCGGCTTCACGCTCCCCTACTCTGACACCATAGCTGTCCGCGAGGCCTTCACGGTGGCCATTCGCTTCCGTCTCGGCGAGATGACGCCCATCCCGGTCCTGGTGAGCCAGGGGGCCTGGGAGGGCCCAGGGTACTTCGTGCAGCTCATGGGGCCGCAACTGCGCTTCTACGTCGGCGGGGCCGGGGTCCTCGACCGCCCGGTGAGCGTCAGGCCTGGTGAATGGCACACCGTCGTCTGCAGCTACGACGGGGCCTGTCTCGCCAGCTACCTGGACGGCGTCCTTCTTGGCGAGAAGGCGGCCGAGGGGCCCATGCAGCCTTCAGACGCTCACTTCACCGTCGGCCGCTACACGACCGTGGGGCCGGAGTGGACCTTCAAGGGCGACGTGGACTTCGTGCGTCTGTACGGCGCTGCCCTGGAACCGTGGATGGTCATGCGCAGCGACCCATCGCGCGAGGCTGTGGTGGACGTGGACTGGAGCACGGCCGAAGTGGCTGTAGGTGGTCTGCGAGTGGTGTGGCACCAGGAGCCGCGGGTGGAGGACACCGAGCGGGGCCCGGCAGCGGCGATGGCTGGTGGTCTCACGATCCCGTTTGGCGACCTACTGGCTGTCGGCGACCGCCTGACCATCGAGACCAGTTTCCGCCTGGACAGCACCGAGGGCATGCCGGTGCTCGTCAATCAGGGCCTGTGGCCTGGCGAGGGCTACATGTTGCAGGTCCTGGGGCGGCGGCTGCGCTTCCACATCGGGGGCGTGGGTTCACTGGACTGCGGCCCGGAGCTGGAGCCGGGCCGCTGGTACGCGGTGCGGTGCACTTACGACGGCGAGACCCTGCGCGCCTGGCTCGACGGCCAGCTGGTGGGTGAAATGCGCTCGGCCGCCGCCATGGTACCCTCGGTCCGCCCGCTACGCCTGGGCCGGTACGAACAGGAGGGTGCGGCCTATGTTATGCACGGTCTCCTGGGGCGGACGCGGATCCTGGGGGCGGTAGAGTAGGCGGTTCAGGGCGTCGCCCCGGTCGCTTCCACCTGGGCGTGGACGCGCACCGCGCCCGGAACGACCTCTACGCCCAGCAGTTGCAGGTCGTTACGATCGAGGGCCTGGTTGATAGGGCCGGTGATAGTGTCGGCGATACCCCGGTGGAAGCAGGTGGGCAGGGGGATGCCGCTGGCCCGGACGCGACGCACGACGAGCCGTAGCCGCCCCCGGACGATCTGCGGGGCCAGGCCCACGCTGACCCGCGAGGCGATGAACAGCACCTGCTTGCGGGCGCTGAACTCGACGAGGCCATTGCGGAAGCTGACCCGCGGGTCGGCGAAGTCAGGGGGAATGCCCAACTCGCGGGGATGGGCCTGCAGGTAGGCGTTGAGGTTGGTCTCGGCGATCTCAATGGTGACGCGGGGCTGCAGCGCCCGGAACAACTGGGTCATGGCCTCGGCATCAATCGCCGGAGCTTGGGCCTCCGCCCCTCTAACCAGAACCGCCCCCAGCAGCAGGCCCAAGGCGGTCGCGAACCTGAGCGCGGCGCCACGCGGGTCGTTGTTGTAGTGGATGCGTTTTGCCATGGCGTCTTCTTCCCGTCCGAAGAGAAGGTTCCTGCTGGGGAGGTCCCAAAACCGAAGAAGGTCTATCTAACAGGCACAGGGAAGCCTGTTGCCAGACGCGGTCTGGTGATGGGGCCGCGTCTCCTGCTGTGCCGTGGAGGAGTGTATCCTGTGTCGTCGTCGCGTAAGGTTTTGCTGGTCGTTCTGCTGGTCCTGGTTGCGGTGCTGGTCGTCAGCCGCCGCCACGACCGCCTGGTGGCGCCGGTGCAGGGTCAGGTTACCCGTACCGCCGCCGGCCCGGGTGGGCTCTACTGGATCGAGCGCAAAGCCGACGGATCCCAGGCGGCGCTCTGGCGGGCGACAGGCCTGGGCCGGCCGGGCGAGCAGTTGGCGACGGCTCCGGACATCCGTGACCTGGCTGTCGCCGAGCGCGAAGTCTACTTCCTGACTGAAGAGGGTGGGCCGGGCTCCGGGCGATTGGCGCGGGTCGGTGCCGGCGGCGCGCCGCAGGTCCTGGCCGACGGCCTCAAGGCCCCGCAGGGGCTGCTCGTCACCACTGACAGCGTGTATTGGGCGGAGACGCGGCCGGCAGCGGTGCCGGGCATCGCCTGCGTGCCAGTGCTGCAGCCGCTGAGTCTCATCTATGCTGCGGACCGGGCGCTGCAGTCGCGGCGGCTTCTGGTGGTGGCCGAAAACGCCGAGACCCACTTCGGCGGCAAGTTGCTGGGGGAGCGTGACGGCCAGTTGTACTGGGTGCAGCAGTTCGGCCAGCAGTACAACCGGGCGGTCACGACGGTCTCGCGGCTGCCGGTGCAGGGGGGCGACCCGGAGGAGCTGGTGCGCGTGCTGGGTAGCCAGGACGCGGCCCTTGGGCGCTCCGTGCTTTACTGGACTGCACCTTCCGAGGAGCGCATGCCCCCCGAGTCAGCCCGCACCGTATACCGGCGAGCGCTGGCCGGTGGCGAGCCGGAGAAGCTCACGGACTGGATGGCGCTGCGCGGCGTCCTGCTGGTGCTGGGTGACAGGCCGCTTTACTGCGATGACCGCGTCGTTTGGCGCGTGCCCGACCACCTGGCTGAGCCGGTGCCGCTGGCCAGTCTCCGGGTAGAGCCAGCGACCGTCTCCATGGCGCACGGGACCCTTTACGGCTACCGCATGGACGAGAAACTGCGGCACGTGGTACGCTGCCCCCTGACCCTGGCGGCGCGGCTGCGAGGGCTCCTGCGACTGATCTAGGAACACATCGGGGCGTTGGTGACGAGTGAAATCGCGAATCTCGCCGGGTGTGGCGGCTCTGGTTGTGGTGATTGCCTGCAGTACGGTGCTGGTGGCCTACTGGCGCGGGCTGGTGCGTCAGGGCAAGAAGACCGAGATGGCCAAGATGAAGGGCGGTGGCTCCATGCCGCCCCCGCCGCTGACCGGCCTCTCGACGGTAGATGTCACGACCCTGGCCGGCAATGGGGAAGCAGGTCTGCAAGATGGGAAGGGTAGCGCCGCCCGTTTCGACGGCCCCAGTGCCGTGGCGGCGGGGCCCGGCGGCGTGGTCTATGTCTGCGACAGTCGCAACCACCGTCTCCGGCAGGTGACAGCGGCCGGGGAGGTCACCACTGTGGCGGGTACCGGTCCCCACGGTTCGGTTGTGGGCGGCTTCCAGGATGGCCCGGCGGCTGCCGCACGTCTCTGGAACCCCTCCGGGATTGTGGCCCTGCCCAATGGTACTCTCTACTTCACCGACACGGGCAACCACCGGGTCCGCTTTCTGAAGGCGGGGCAGGTGGGTACGCTCGCCGGAGGCGACACGCCGAAGGACGAGGCAGGCATCCCGACGGGCGGCTTTGCCGATGGCAAGGGGCCCGCAGCCCGCTTTCGGTTCCCCACCGGCCTCTGCCGCAGCCCTGAGGGGAGTCTCCTGGTGGTTGACACGGCCAACCGGAAGCTGCGGAAGGTGACGCTTCAGGGTGCTGTGAGCACGGTGGCTGACCTGGGAGCTGCAGGTGCCCACGCGCCCTTCGGAGTCACTGTGGGGCCCGATGGCGTCTACGTCACCGACCCGGGCTCGGCGCGGGTCTTTGTCGTGCGGGGGACCGCGGTGTCGGTCGTTGCCGATACCCCTGCAGGGCCGACCTGGAAGCTACCCACAGGCATCGCTTTCGGCACGCAGTTGTACTTGGCGGATGCCGGAGCCCACTGCCTGCTGACGAAGCAACAGGGCGCGCCTGTCCTGCTGGCGGGTGTGGTGCCGGTGCAGGCGCCCTGGGCCACCTTCATTGACGGCGCGGGTGACAAGTGTGGGTTTGCCTGCCCCTCGGCATTGGCTCTGAGCCCGGACAACAGCGCCCTCTATGTCGCGGACTATGGCAACTGCGCCATTCGCGTGGTGCGCTGGCGCTAGCCCCGTTAGCACGTCAGTCTCTGACGCGCCGGCGGCTGCTCACAACCGGAACTGCGGGAGGGATTCCCTCTGCGAATCGAGATTGATGGGTTGTCCAAGACCTACGAAGGCGGCGTGCAGGCGCTCAAGCCCCTCACCATGGAGTTCGGCGACGGGGTCTTCGCCCTCCTGGGACCCAACGGGTCCGGGAAGACGACTTTCATGCGCATGCTCGCCACCCTCCTGGAACCAACTTCAGGTACCGCGCGTGTGGACGGCTTCGACATCCAGCGCGACCGGCCGCAGATCCGCCGCCTGCTGGGCTACCTGCCCCAGGACTTTGGCTTCTACCCCGGATTGACCGTCACCGAGCAACTGGACTACCTGGCCCTACTCAGCGACATCCGCGATCCGCGAGTGCGCCGGGACGCGGTGGACCGTGTACTGACCCAGGTCAACATGCAGGATTTCCGCGAGCGCCCGGTGGACAAGCTTTCAGGCGGGATGAAGCAGCGGGTCGGCATCGCTGCGGCGCTACTCGGGTCGCCGCAACTCCTGATCATTGATGAGCCGACCTCGGGCCTGGACCCGGAGGAGCGCATTCGCATCCGCAGCCTGCTGGCCGAACTGGGTCACGACCGCGTCATCATCATCTCCACTCACATCGTGGCTGATGTGGAGGCGACCGCCGATCAACTGGTCATCCTGTGGCTGGGTGAGCTGCTGCTGAAGGACACGGTGGAGGGGCTGATCGAGAAGACCCGCGGGCGCGTGTGGTCTGTTGACGTGGAGGTCGAGGAGATCCCCCGCCTGAAGCAGGCGTATACCTTCACCGGCGTGTTCCGTGCCTCCCGCGGCATTCAGGTCCGGGTGATCGCCGATGCGGTGGACCATCCGCGGGCGGTAGCTGTTGAGCCCACCTTGGAGGATGCCTACATCGGCACCATCGAGGCCGCTCGGGCGCGGGCGGGAGTCGAAGCTCTGGTCTAGCCCGCCACAGGGCGCTCGGTCCAGAGCCTGTCTCACTATGAGGAACCAAGGATGGTTGTTGACTCGGACACCCTAGTCCCGGCCCCGGCCTGGCGCAAAGTGGCGCCGGCGTGGGACGCCATCTCGCGGCTATGGCTCGTGCTGCTGCGCTACGAAGTTCTGCTAGCCTGGCGCAGCCGGCTGGGCATGGTCGTGCTGGTGGTCTGTTGCCTGGCCGGTGTGCTCGCTGGCGCCAGTGCCGGCCTGGGCCCGGCCCCGGCCGCCTACCGGGCCTGGCGACTGGGTAGCCTGCTGCTAAGCTTCCTGGCTCTGCCTCTGATGGCTCTTGCCGCCCGACGAGATGACCTCACCCGCGCTGGCGACGGGGTTGAGTCACGTCCTCAGCCGGTGGGGGGGCGCATGCTGGTGCGTCTCGCCGGCAGTGTGCTGTTCATCTTCGCTGTGTACGCCGCGATGGTTGTTGCGACCTGGCTGTCGCAACTGGTGTTTGGCGGCAAGCTGCCCGAGGGGTCGGGCCCGCGGTTCAGCCTGCTGGCACCGGCCCATGCTTTCGTCTACGGGTTGGTTCCGCTGCTTTTCGTCGCCACTCTCGCCTTCTTCGTGAGTTCCCTCTCACCCAATCCTCTGGCTGTCGCGATAGTCGGTGTCTACTGGATCCTGGTCCTGGTGGGTCGTGACTACGTGTCGCGTGTCTTTGACTTCTCCCTGACGCAAAACGCCTGGCCCTACTTCCTGCTCAGCCTTGGCCTGGCGTTGCTGGTGACACAACTCGTCCGCTGGCGCAGCCGCGAGGCGGGCCTCTGGCAACCACACCTGGGGTTGCCGGCAATCCTGTTGCTTCTGGCCGGAGTCCAGATGGCTCACGGACTCGTCCAGAGACGCCACGACCCGCCGTTCCATTTGCACCCGGTCGCGGTTTCCATGGGTGGGCAGAACGTTCGCGAGGATCTCATGCCGGGGTTCTGGCTGCCAGACCAATGGGGGCGTCGCACCGGTCTGCACGACCTGGCCGGTGGGCCCTATCTGGTGGGGTTCTGGTCGCCGAACGAACGCGACTCGCTGGCCCTGCTGCCTAGCTTCCAGCGTTTGCACGCTCGGTACGCTGACCGCGGCTTGCGCGTGATCGCTATCTGTCTGGCCGACGACTGGTCCATCGCCCGTCGCTTTGCGCGGGAGCAGGGCTACAGCTTCCTGATGCTGGCGGACACCAACACCCACTGGGCAGCGACTGTTGAGCACAGCTCCCCGCTTGCTGAAGCCTACGAGGTCAGCTCACTGCCCGCCGTGTACCTGGCAGACCGCCAGCGGCGGCTACGCCTGAAGGCAAGAGCGGTCTTTGGAAGCTCGGGTTGGGAGGATGTGAACAGGGCCGTCGAGAGCCTGTTGTCGGAGGCGGGCCAGGGAGGGGTCGCTGATGGCTGAGGGTACCCGAGGGCTGTCGGCGCAGTTGCTCCGCTACAATGTGCGTATCGTGGTGCTGAACAGCTACTGGCTGTTCGTGGTCCCGCTGGTCGCCAGCCAACTGATCATCTTCTGGCACATGGCGATGGAATCGTTGAACAAGGGCACAGCGGTGTTCGTGGCGCAGACCACGGAGCTGGTCGCGCCGATCTTTGCCGCTTTCCTCTGCGCCCAGGTGCTGGCTCCCGAGTACCGGTACCGGCTCGATGACCTGGTTTTCTCCAGACCAATTGCCTTCACCCGTACCGTAGTGGCGCGTCTTCTCACCATGTACCTGTTCCTGGCCTTCCTGATCGCGGTCATGCTCTTCGTGTACCGGGTGGGCCTCAAGGCCGAGTACGACCTGCGGACGGTGGTCCTGGCGGGTCTGCCCTCCGTCCTGTTCCTTTCCCTGCTGAGCCTGGCTGTGGCGGCCATCTGGCACAGCCCCACGGCCGGCACCGCAGTGGCCGGCGCCGTATGGGCGGCGGATCTGCTCGTCGGCGCTCAGGCAAACCCCCTGCTGAACCTGCATTCCTACTCCGTGGCGCTGACCGAGGAGACCACGGATGCTCCCGTATGGCTGGTCAGCAAAGCCCTGCTGTCTGTGGGCGCTCTGATCCTGGCACTCATCGCCAGCCGAGCCGTCGGCCGTCCCGCCGGGCCCCTAAAGTGGCGGAATGTCGCCAAGGTCGCTGTCGGTGTAGGCCTCGTGGCCACCGTCTACATTGCCAGCGGCGCTGTCTACAAGGTCCAGCGTCTGGAGGCCATGGAGGCCGACCCTGCGCTACTGATGGATGTGCGTCGCGCCCACCAGTTGGCCTTTGAGGTCTACAATCGTCTTCCCGTGGCCTACCTCTTCGGTCCTGCCTATGCCAACTACATCGGCTATCCTGTTCGCCGCGGTGGGATCTTCAGCGAGCTCCAGAAGGGCCGCCAGCGCATGATCAACCAGTTGTCGTCGGTCGTGTTTGAGCACCCCAGGAGCCGCTGGGCCGACAACGCTTTCTTCGAGCTGATTCGGACCGCCGGGGCCATCACCGAGGATATGAAGGCGCTCAAGGGGACACAGGATGGCGAGGTTGTTGACCGCAAGCGGGCGATCCAGTACTGCCGGCAGTTCCTGCGCGAGTATCCGGAGAGCCCCTTTGCCCCGCTTGTGGCGGAGAAACTCATGGCGATGGGTGCTTCCTTCCAGGACGAGGCCACGCAGCGCGAGGGCTTTGAGGTGCTGGTCACCTCGTACGCCACCAGCCCGATCACCTTGCGCGCGGCAAAGACTCTGGTGGGGTATTACGTCAATGCCAACCGTACGGCCGAGGCCACCGCGGTGGCCGAGCGAGTCCTGCCTTACGCTTCGACAGACCCTTCGGGCACAGAGCCGCTGCTGAGCCTGGGTGATTACCTGCGATCACAGGGGCGGGTAGAGTCGGCGCGCCGAGCCTACGAGCGAGCCCTGGAGGCTGCCCGGACGGCGATGCACGAGCTGCAAGAAGGCCACCTGGGCCAGAGGGGATTGGACGAAAAGTACCTCAAGGCAAGGGGCCAGGCCCGTGGCGTGGTTCAGCGAGCGCAGAGTGCCCTCGACGCGCTGCCGCCGACACCTTGAGCGGTTGGGTGTGGTGCATGCGATGGGAACCCTCGCGAGGGTCTGCGCGGCCCTGCTCCTGACCACGATGGCCGGGGCCCAGGCTCCCACCGCGCAGGTGACCGACCGCCTGTGGGTTGGCCCCATGCCCTTTGCCGGACCCCGTGACCTGCGGCCCGACTTCTTCGACACTATCACCAATCCCGCGGCCTGGCCGACAGTCCTGTCGCATACCGATGTGTTCAAGAGCTACCTCATGGTGCTGCCAGCGGACCCGGTTCCCGGGAAGACGGCGCCTGAGCTCCCGGACACTCAGATGGCGGAACTCGCCTCGTTCTTCCGCGACCGGAGCATTCGTGTCGCCTTCGAAGTGGGAGGCCTGCGCATGGGGCCGGACAAGCCGCAGCGCGGGCAGTGGGGCAAGCAGGTGGCTGAGGGCGAGTTTCGGCACCTCAAGCGCTGGCTGGATGCCGGGGGCAGCATTGACTACCTGACCACCGACCACGCGGTCATGGCGAACCTGGGGCACCGCGTGGCCGAGGGCACTGACTGCAGGCTTACGCTGGCGGAGGTCCTCGAGGAGCTGGGCGACTACTTTGCCGAAATGACTCGGCGTATCCCAGGGGTTCGCGTGGGCTGCATCGAGTCCCTCGGCTTCTTCCACGTGGCCGGTCCCGATGGGAGTGACTACCCCCGCACCGTACCCACACTGCCCGTCTGGCGTTTCGAGGAGTACTTCGACCTGCTCCTGGCGACATTGCGCCGACGGGGGCTGACGCTGGACCACTTTCACATTGACTTCGGCTACGAGGGGGTGGCATACGACGGGCGCCGACTAGGGAGGGACGGATTGGACTTTGGCCGCGTGCTCGGGGTGGAGCGTTTCGTTCAGTCCCGGGGGGTGCGCGCCGGAGTCATCGTGAACGCCTTCCACGATCAGACCGTCGAGCAGCCCGACCCCGCCGTCGCCAGCCGTGAGGCCCAGGAGCGGACCCTGGCCTTCCTGAGCGGCTACGCCGCAGCGGGAGGTCGGGCTGAGCACCTCGTGTTGCAGACCTGGCAGCCGTTTCCCGACCGGACCGGTCCGGAGGACGAGCCGGGCACCGTGCTGCATTTGGACAAGCGGCTGCTCACCAGCGAGGCCATGCGCGTGCTCCTCCCGGACCTGGCGCCACGACGCTGAGGGGTCAGGGCCGCTGGTACCATGCCCACTGGGGGATAACTATCGTCTCCCCGCCGACGAAGGGGTAGTCCCGGACCCTCAACTGCGCCCCCTCAATGGCCTCGATCTCAAAGCCCGTGTCACCGGTGATCAAGTACGATCCGGCAAGCGCCGAAGCCTCTGGCACGGGCGCGTCGAGCTCTACGACCGAACCTTCTACCCGCTGTACGCGCCGCTCCACCCGGGCCACGGGCAATCGCAAGCGCGTCTCGCCACACACCAGCTCCGTACCGTCCAGCAGATACCCCCGCAAGAGCTGGCCCTCCTTGCTCACCGAGGCATAGCCGAAGCGCCCGGCCAGCGTCACCGGGCCATAGGTCCGCGGGTTGTCGTCCGGAGCCGAGATGATGTAGTCCCGGCGATCGCCCAGGTCCACGACTACGGCCACCGCGTCGTCTGCGTCGGCATCGCGTTCTTGGGTATCAGGCGTGAGGCGGCTCACGGCGCGCACCGGTGCGGAGGCCGTGCGTGACGGCGACAGCACGGCGGTGAACAGGCTGCTCACTTCACTTTCACCAGTCCGTTCGGCCAGGACCTGCGTGATGGGCGGGGCATGAAGCTCGGTGCCCTTGTTACTGCGCCAACCCGGGGCGTCCGCGACGACCACTCGGTCCACTGTACCTGCCATGAGCAGGGTGAGGGCCGCTGCCGGCTGTTGCCACGTTGCCCGCCATTGTCGCCCGGTTACCCGGCCGGCGCGCAAGTTGGTCAACCAGGAGATCTTGCCCTCAACGGGCTGCATGTCGGCCCCTTCCAGACCCAGGAACTCACCATTGGCGTTGAGGGCGTACTGGTGAAGCCTGCCCCCCACCACCCGAAAGATGTCCACGGCGTAGTTCCCGCCTTCGGGCAGCCGGACCAAGGCACAGAGGCGCCGGTAGACCGAGCACTGCTTGTAGGCGTCGGCACGGGCCTCGATGACCTCCAGGCCAGGGGCCACACCGAACAGCTCAAGGCTCGAGTGACGACCCACCGCGTTCTGGTTCTCACCATCTACGGCCACGATGTTGTGCGCCAGTGTGCTGCTAGCCCAGGCCTTGCGCGGGTCGTCGGCGATATAGCCCCGGTCAGAAGCGAGCTCCGTGTTGTAGGCATGATAGATGAGGCCGAGAGTGTCCGCGTGGCGGTGGCCGTGAGCGCAGTAGCCGTTGAAGTACAGTGAGGTCCGCGTCTCATCCATCCCCGCGCGCAGCACTCCCACCTGCCAGCCAGGGAAGTACTCGGTGCGCAGGCCAGCATCCACCGGCCCGGGCGGTGTCCGCAGGTTCGGATCACGGTGCCAAAGCGCATACTCGCTGCCGGCCTCCTCCAGGGGTCGACCCTGCAGGGCAACCAGCAGACTGGCGTAGCTCTGGTCTATTCGGTCGGTCAGAATCTCGACGAAGTGTGGGCTGGCGCCACCCCCTGAGTGGGTATCGCCGATCACCGGATACCGCAGGTCCTGTCGCAGCATTCGGACCATGCTCTGCAGGGCCAGACCGTAACGGGCGGTGTGCCGGAAGGGGTCGAAGTTCTCCAACCGGGGGCCGGAAGCGGGCTGGTAGTCGGGCGGGTCCGAGTAGCCCGCCAGCAGGTCCGGGATCTCCTCCATGTTGCCCAGATGCATACCGGAGTAAGAAGGCGACTCCTTGCAGAAGCCGTCGAAATGAAAGCAGTCCTGCATGAGTCGCTCGAAGCCCTCCAAGGCCCGCCGGACACGCGCGGGCTGCCCAAACATCATGCCGATGGCGCCGCTCAGGGCTCGCCCGGGGCCCGCCTTGTTATTGATGTCGGCGTAGTTCTCCAGGTCAGCGCATCCGGCCAGCAGCAGGTCGCGCTCGATCTGCTCCCGTTGTGCGGCGGTGTAGAGGGGCCGACCGTCCGGCAACGTCGCCTCGCGGGTCAGGTCATAGGCCACCGTGAAGCTTAGGAGCAGGGCGCCTTCGCCGCCAACGCCGGGTGTCAAGCGCCCCGAGCCCCAGAAGCCGGCGTCGAGATCGCCGAAGCCGTCATTGTTCATGTCTCGCATCCGGGCTGCGGGGTGCCGGATGACACCCGGCGGGAACTTGCCCGCCCGGGGGTTGCGCCCCATCTCGCGTGCGGCCTCGGCGGGATCACAGTCAGCAAAGCACCCCCCATAGCTGTGGTACAGGTAGGTCGGGAAGACCTCTGCCAGTCGCTCCAGGAGCCACTGGACGCGCTCAGCGCAGGCGAGGTCGCCGGTCAGGGCGTAGAGCTTCGCCAGTGGAAGCACCTGCTCCATGGCCCACGCCAGCTTTTGTGCGCGGATAACCCCGGTGAAGCTGACCTGGACGGGGCGTCCGGCCCATTGGTAGGCATACCTCCCGGGATCTTCATCGGGATGCGCACGTTGCTCGTCATTGAGGTAGTAAGTGAAAGTCTGCCCCATCTGCGGGCATTCCAGGACCCCGGTCTCGGGGTACGCGGGGTCGGGGTAGACACGCCCGCAGTACTTGCAGGTGAGCTTCTCCGGGTCGCGGGCGCTCCACTTCCACACTCCGGACTCACCCATGGCGCACTTCTCCCCCACGCAGGCCGGGCACACTTGACCATAGGTGCTCCAGGGGGTCAGGTCGGGGACCATGGCGCGCAGCGCGGCACAATCCAGGGACATGGCATAGGCCACGGTGGAGCGATACCCCGCCAGGATGTCGCGGGCCCACTGATAGCGCTCCAGATTGGCGCGAGCATTGGCGATATCGGCGGGCTTGTAGAGCGTCACGGGCTCGGCGGTGCTCTGCGAGATCATACTCAGCGTCAACAAGACCAACAGCCCAAGACAGAAGGTCAGTGCACCTGGTGTCATCAGCAGACATCCTCACGGCCGGGCATACGACGGCCGGGCGGCCGTCTTGTGCGAGCTCCCGCACATTACGCCGACAACCTCATTCGCACACCGCAGAACACCTACCTTCTCGCTGACCACCGTGTGGCACGAGAGGACTCTACACTCGACATGCAGAAAGCCTCGCCAACTACCGGGGACATGGGGGTGTCTATGAGGGTTCTGGCGCTGCTGCCGCTTCTCCTGTTCGTTGCTGTCTGCCATGCTGCCAGCTTGCGCGGGGAGGGTGGCAAGCCCGTAGTGGTGCGGGGCATTGGCTGGTCGCCGTGGCACCAGACCGAACACTGGGGCCTCTCGCCGGCCACCAACGCGCTGGACCGGCAATTGCTGCACGGAGCGCACATCAACACCCTGCGGTCCTGGGTCGAAGTCAGCCCCGAGGCGGTGCGGGAACGTCTGGCCGACGGGCTGTACACGATCCCGACCTTCCATTGCCGCGAGGGCCTGAAAGCCGAGTTCGCCGATGGGTCGCCCCATGGACTTGCTCCCAGCGACCCTGCCACGCGCGAGGGCTTTGCGCGGCAGGTGGAGCAGCAGGCGGGTAAGATGGCCGGGCTCGAGGGCTGCCTGGCTGTGCTTCTGGGCAACGAGTACTCCGCGGTCGGAGTCAACCCCAACACGAAGGACTACCAGTACACCGGCTTCGAGGCGCCCACTCAGGCCCGGTTCCGTGCGTGGCTGCAGGAGCGCTTCGGCGATATCGCGGCCCTGAACCGCCATTGCGGAACGAACCTGGCTTCGTTCGATGAGGTAAAGCCTCTGGCCACCCGCCGTCTGCGGTACGAGTTCTGGCTGTTTCAGAACCGGGCCTTTGAGGCCTTCATGCGGGCCGGTCACGAAGCGGCCAAACGGGCTGCCCCGGACCGCCCCACCTCCTACGCCAAGCTCCTGGGCACCCACTGGGACCCTTTCACCGAGGATGCCCGCCTGAGCTTCCTGGACATCGGCGGCGACAACTGGTACTGGAACTGGACCAATGACTGGGCCCGGACCAACGCCTTCCTCAATGACCTGATCGCCGCCGCCCAGGGCAAGCCGGTCCTCCTCACCGAGGGCGGCTTTCTCAGCCGTGCTGTGGGTGAGGCACGCGCGGCGCGCTTGACCAAGCAGATGCTGTGGAACGCCTTCCTGCACCCCGAGGTGGCAGGGTTCTGTGTATATGCCTACTGCGACGAATGGTACGTGGACGGCAACCCTGATGAGCAGACGGATGCCGAGTCCTGGGGGATCGTGACTGCCGACCGGCGGCCCAAGCCATCGTATTATGCGGTGGCTGAAGTCTATGCCATTATCGAGCAGCTCAACGACTTCTTCGCCACCTGTCAGGCCCCGCCGGTGGTGGCCGTGTCCAACCAGGCTCTGGGAGCCCTGGTCGAGGACGCCAGTACCCGCCTGCACGAGGAGATCGGCCGCGTGCTGTACGCCAGCGGGGTCTCGTTCCACAGTGCCATGCCTGCGGACGTCCATGACCTCGATCCGCGTACGACGCCCCGTCTGATCTTCTGCGACAGCCTGTTCGACTGTGAGCCTGACGGGTCCCGCAGCGCGCTGGAAGCCTTCCTGCGCTATGTGTGGAAGGGGGGGCAGGTTCTGTACCTGTGTCCACGGCCCTGGCGGCTGGTGTACGGTGAAGCCACACTGCCGCAGGAGCTGCGCTTCGCGCCTGAGGCACCGGCTACGGTGCGCTACGGCCGAGGGATGATCCGCTACCTCCCACGCGATGAGTTCACGCCCGAGGAACTGGAGACGCTGATCGCCGGCTTCCTGCGTGACACGCGGGCCCCCGAGCTCCTGCGGGTGACCGGGGTGACCCCGCCCTCACGGCGCCATGATGCCTTCTGCCGCCTGCTGACCAGCGGTCAGCGGCGGATCGTGCTCCTGGTGAACGCGGGGGATGCGCTGCTGCGAACCGTCCGGCTGACGGTGCCGGGGGCGACGAGGGCGAGACTGCTGTACGCTGACGGGGCTTCGCTGCGGACGGTCCCGGAGCCCGGCGGCATTGGCCTGCGGGTGAGTGAGCTGGAAACCTACGCCCTGGTCGAGGTCACCCACTAGAAAACGGAGGTGGGCGATGGAACGCCTTGTCTGCCAGCTTTTCGGCGCGATGCTGGTACTGGGCCTGCTGGGCTGCCGCGCGATGGCTGAAGACGTGACGGTGAGTGACCTGCAGGCCCTGCGCGACGCGATGGCCGCGGCGCAGCCGGGGACCCGCATCCTGATCGCGCCGGGCGACTACCCGGGCGGCCTTTACTTCTCTGACCTGCACGGTACGGAGGAGCAGCCTGTCGTCATCGCCGGGGCCGACCCCGACCACCCGCCGCGCTTCGTGGGCGGCGGGCAGGCCTTCCATTTCGCCGAGGTGTCGCACCTGCAACTGCGTGACCTCGTTCTGACGGGCGGGACCGGCAACGGGCTGAACATTGATGACGGAGGCACCTTCGACACCCCGGCCCATCACATCGTCCTCGAGCGGCTGACTGTTACCGATGTCGGGCCCGAGGGCAATCGCGACGGCATCAAGCTTTCGGGCGTGGATGACTTTGCGGTCCGCAACTGCCGGATCGAGCGCTGGGGCGATGGCGGCTCCGGCATTGACATGGTCGGCTGCCACCGGGGAATCATTGAGAGTTGCGTCTTCCGGGCCCGGGTGTCGGACCGCAGCGAAGGTGTCCAGGCCAAGGGCGGTTGCCGGGACATCACCGTGCGCAGGTGCCTGTTTGCCCCGGGCGGAGGTCGTGGGGTCAACATCGGCGGTAGCACCGGCCTGGAGTTCTTCCGTCCCAAGGTGGAGGGGTTCGAGGCCAAGGACATTACGGTTGAGGGGAATGTTTTCGTGGGTGGCTTCGCGCCGGTGGCTTTTGTGGGGGTTGATGGCGCCAACGTGCGCTTCAACACGGTCTACCTGCCCGGCAGGTGGGCGCTGCGCATCCTGCAGGAGACCACTGAGCCGGGCTTCGTCCCCTCGCGACACGGTGTCTTTGCAGACAACCTCATCGTCTTCCGCTCGGACCAGTGGGGTGAGGGGGGCTGCAACATCGGCCCTAACACCGCGCCGGAGACCTTCACCTTCGCCCGCAACTTCTGGTACTGCTCAGACCAGCCCGACCGCAGCCGGCCCACGTTACCAACGCCGGAGGCGGAAGGTGTCTACGGCCTGGACCCGTTGTTTGTAGATGCCGAGGCGGGCGACTTCGCCCTGCAGCCTGGCAGCCCCGCTGCGGGCAAGGGGCATACGGCGCTGCCGGAGGAGACTCAATAGGCGCTGCGCAGATAGCGGCACAATAGACTCACGTTCTCGACGAAGGTCTGAGACTGGATGACCCCCGAGGGGGGCTTGAGGTCGTGGGCGTCCATGGTCGGTCCGGGTTCGACCCAGGCGCCGCGCTCGTCCAGAGCGGCGATGACCCGCGCCACTTCTGCAGCACTGGGCGCCGGCGGGGCCGGCAGGGGCCATAGCTGGTCGGGACGTGCGGCTGCCACTGCCTGGTATTCGGCCTCGACCCGATCCAGCGACGGCTGCAGGATGAACGAGTAGTGGGTGGGCAGGTCGTTGGCCTCGTACGTCAACTGGTAGTCCCGCGTGAAGTACAGCGGCCGGTTCGTCTGCAGCTCGTAGAATCTCGCGATGCGGCCATCGGGTAGCAGCGAGGCCCGCAGATAGGCCAGGGCCCGCGGGATCGGCTCCAGGTACTTCCGGTCGCCGGTGCGTCGGTACAGCAGCAGCAGGGTCTCCATCGCGCCCATGGACTCGTGGCTGACGACGGCCGGTGGCTCGAACTTGCGGGCCCATTCGGGGTGCATCTGGCGGTTGTACTGCTGGGCCCAGGCTGGCTGGGGTTCGGGCATCTGGGCCAGCAAGAGAAAGCCGCCGGCCCGGCAGGCGCTGTCGAAGTACCGCTGGTCTCCATACGTGTCCCAGGCCTGGAGCATGGTCTGGACCATGTCCGCGATCAGGTCATCATTGAGCACATAGCAGCCGGCGAAGGTCTTGGGCCATCTGCGCGGCCATTCGGGCGGGTACGAGGCGGCCAGCACCGGGAACTCGGCGGGGTCTGCCGGCGAGGGGTAAGTGATCCAGTTGACCGGCCAAGCCCCATTGGGATACTGGGCGGCCAGGAGAGACGCCAGGGCATAGCCGACAGCCTCGTGGACGCGCTCGTCACGAAACCCGGTCAGCTCGTCATAGCGCATCAGAAAGCGCACCGCGGCCTGGGTGGTGTCGTCGTCCAGCGTCGTCGCCTCATACCAGCGGGAGACAGAGCGCTGCGGCAGGTCGCGGTAGGCGTACTCCTGGCGCTTCCCCGGGTCCAGCTCGATGCTGTAGTACCAGCCCCCACTGTGCATCTGCCCCGACAGCAGCGCCGCGGCGGCGTCGCGGGCGGCCTGCAAGTATCTGGCGTCCTGGGTCGCCGCGTAGGCTTCCAGGAAGGCCTGCCCGACGGTGGGTGTACCGGGAGGCTGGACCCAGATGACCTGCGTGCCGTCGGTCACCCCCTCACCCTCGCGGAGCTGCAGGTCACCGCTGTAGCGCCAGACATATCCACCGCCGACCGCCACTTGCCCGTGGAAGAAGGTGACCGCCCGGCTCAAAGCCTCAGCCACCTTCCGGACTTCGGGAAGGTCCTGCGCCGAGGCGGGCAGCACGCTCACCAGCACCAAGACCGCGACGCCGCCCAACCAGTAGCTACCGCGCAGGAAAGAGGAACTCATGTGCTCGCTGTGACCTTTAACAGGGTATCATCGTGATGTCAGACTGGACTTGTTGCGGCCTGGATCGGAGGGGGTTCTCGTGAGACCTTGGCCCGCCATCGCCGCCGTTGGCTCTGTCATCTGCTGTGCCCTCGCCGATGCCCAACCAGCACCGGTCGTCGTCCCCGCCCCCGCGACACCCGCGATCCGTGTCGCCCCCATCCCACCGGAGGTGGCGACCCAGTGCATGAACGGGACCGTCATCATGCGCCCGTCGCCGGAGGCAGTAGACGAGTGTGTGCGCGGGACGCGGGTGGTTCCCGCGGATCCGGCGCTGGATACCCCGGTCAAGGCGCGCCACACGAGGCCACCGGGACGCCCGCTTTTCGACCTGCACCGGCAGCCGTACCCGCCGCGGGTGCTGCCCTCTCTCCCGAGAGACCCGGGGTGGCCCAATGGACCGACCTACCGCTTCTTCACCGACCCCCGGTCCATCCTGCAGCCGCGGCACGGCTGGCCGGGCCTGAAGCTGGAAGTGCCGGACACCTTGGCGCCGGAGAGGCCCAGGTAGGCGCCTCAGCGGCGCCACTGGGCGCTGAAGTCACCGGGGCGCGGGCGCTGCAGCAGAGTCTCACCGGCAAAGCTCACGTGACTGCCCCAGATGGCCGTCACAGAGCCCGGCTGGCCGTTGCGCGTGCGTACCAGCGCCAGGCGCGCGTCGCTGGCGAGGTCTTGCAGATTGGCCGTCCGGCCGCTCACGTTGAGAAGGAAATGGTCCGTCGTTCCTCCCCGCCGCACCAGCAGGCCCACCGCGCCATCGCCGGCCTCAATCGCCAGCTCACCGGCTCCGCACCCCATCAGCATGGCCGTGAACAGAGTCTTCTGACCGACGATGAAGCTGGCCTGCAGCTTCCGCGGGCCAACATCACCCACGACCCGCAGTTCACCCGGCATCGCCGTTACCAACTCCCAGGGCGGTGACTGGCACAACACCACCCGCCGCCCATCGGTCACCTCCACCTGCTCCAGGCCGGTCACCAGTTGCGAAGTGACCCTGGCTTCGTCGCGAGCGGCGATCTCGTCCACGATGACCAGATAGTCCCGCTCAACCATCACCACATGGCGCACGAACCGCCGCAAGGAGGGGTAACAGGCCGTGGCGTCGGCGGCGGCATAGGTCAGCGGTCCGACATTACCGAAGGCCGCGATCTCACCCGAGCCCGTGCTTTGCCCCTGGCCGTCAACCAGTAGCGCACTATGCTCCTCGGTGGCATAGACGCCGTAGCCGGGGTCACGCAGTGCCCATTGCTTGCCGGTGTTCAGCATGAAGGACGCATTGTCGCTCTGGCAGTGGCTGCCGTAGTAACCGCAGCGCAGCGCAAACAGGAAGCCATCGAGTGTGAAGCCGGAGCGCATCACGACCCAGCCGATGTCGCGGTAGTGCGCGGCGACCGGCCAGTCGTCCATTGACGGCGCGACGGGCTGGTCGTGCTCCCAGAGCACCCCCAGGGGCGGTGTCCACTGGGGCAGCGTGCCGCGCAGGCCGGACTGCTCCAGGTACCACACCCCGGCGGCGTCACCCTCGCGCGCTCGCCAGGCAGCCAGGGAGGCGTAGTCGCGGGACTCGTAGACCGAGTCGCAGAAGTTTACGGCTGTCTGATCGCCTGGCTGCAGTGTCGTGCAAGCCATGCGCAGCGTTTTCGCCAGGTACGGGTGGTCCACCAGGGCGCGATCGCCGTGGAGGGCCAGTGTGCCGGCGAAGGGCATCGTGTAGCTGATGGCGTAGCCGCCGTAGACGAGGCCCTCGACATAGCCGCCGTCGCGATCCTGGGCGCCGAGGAACTCGTGGAGGCGACGTCGGGCATACTGGACGCACTGCTCCGCACGGGGGTCATCGCCCAGCGTCGCCAGGCCGGCGATGCCCATGCCGCCCATGACCACCGCGAAGCCGTTGGGCCAGCTCATGTCCCGCGCCCAGCCCTTCTCCCCCGCCCGCAGTACCGACGCGGCGCCCTTCTCCAGCAGTGCGTTGCGGATGGTCTGCCTCTCCGTCTCGGTCAGGGCGTCATAGCAGAAGTCGTAGGCGAAGGCAGCGGCGTGGCAGAAGTGGCCGGTGTCCAGGCAGGCATCCCGAGACGAGTAGTCCGGGTCGGTCCACTGGGGCCAGGCACAGAGGGCCAGCGTCCAGGTCTTGGCCAGGTCGGCGTAGCGTCGCTCACCGGTCAGCAGGTAAGCGGTGGCCAGGACCTCGATGTCGTTCTCGATGGCCCGGGAGAGACCGGTCCAGTAAGGGAAGTCGTCCTCATGGCGCGGCGGCACGGCCGGGGGCAAAGTGGTACCGTAGCCGCGATAGCCGCGGATCTCGCGCTTGTCGAAACAGCTATCGGCCCAGTTCAATAGGCGCTTGTACGCCAGGGCCAGGGGCGGAGGCGGGTCGGCGTGCAGTTTCTGTCGCAGGGATGACAACTCGCCAGGAGTGACAAAGAGTCGTGGGTGCCCCCTGGGCAGACCGCCCAGGGGCGGCAGAGGGGCCGGCCCGGCGCTCTCCGTTCTGGGCATGCCGATGGTCAGGGCGTGCCAGGCGGCCGGGCTGTCCGTCATGACGAGGGGCCGGAGGTGCGTCGCGCCAGCGATGGGGCGGAGCGCGCACGTGACCCCCGTGGGTGTCTGCCAGGCGCGAGCGCTGACCGAGGTGACCCCAAGCTGGCGATCGCCCGCGAACCAGACCGCCCCGACCTGACAGACTGGCGGCACGGCCGAGGCCCCCTGCAGGTTCACCCGGAGTTGCTGCCCGCCGGCGCGGACGGGCTGCACGGCCCAGACCGCGCCGCGCCGGCCCTCACCCAGGTCCACCACCTTGCCGCTGGGAGTGGCCAGCGATATGCCCGGCAGGGGCTGGACCAACTCCACTACAGCTTCCGCGTCGTCCCACAGCGCCGTGCCGACGCCGTCGAACTCCACCGACATGCGCCAGCCCTGGGCCTCGGGCGGCGGGACGTCGGAGATGGTCACCCACCGCCACTTGCCCCCGGTGTCGCTGATGAGTTCCGACTGGCGCCGGGGGCTGAGGTATTGCTCCAGCTTCTCGCCCTGCAGGTAGTACAGGATCAGGTAAGCGCCGCCGGCTTCGGCCTTCACGCGGACCCAGGCTGAGACCGTGAGGCGCCGGGCCGCGGGCAGTGGCTCGGGGTGGGAGTAGTAGTAGCCGGCCATGGGTTCAGTCGTCGTGATCTGGGCGGCCCACTGCCCGGTACGCGCCTCCGGGGAGAGGCGGTGGACAGCACTGCCCAGGCCGCGCTCGCTCCAGTCGGCTGGCAACTCCGTTCCCTCCCGGACCTGTTCAAAACCCGGGTTGCGTGGCAGTGCAGCGGCGCAGGCGGCGCTGCCGAGCATCAGGCCGAACAGGAGCGGCAAATGGCACATGGCTGTGGCTTTCATCAGGAATAGGTGGTCACCAGGCTGTGCACTCCCAGCGCCTGCTCGAACTGGTCGAGGGTCATGGGTTCGGTGGGGCGCACGGTGATGGTGACCGGCCTGCCCGGGAACAGGTGGACGAAGTTGTCCGAGTAGCGGGCCTGGTGCTCGCCCAGCTCCAGCCAGGCCCACAGCATGGGCTTGAGCGCCTCGAGGGTCACGGCGAACACGCTCTCGCCCTGCTCTGAGTAGCTGATGCGCACCGACTGTCCCTCAAGCTCGAGGTGCTTTGGGCGGGCGAAGGTGACAAGGTTGGTTGAGACGACCTCGCCATTGGTCACCAGCTCCATCCCCAGCAGCAGGTCGCGGGCCCCGAGCTTCTCCAGGTGCGCTGCCAGTTGCAGCGTGTCCACCAACGTGTTCGCCAGTGCCGGCGCTTGAACCGGCAGCGTGCCGTCAGCGACGGGGGTCCCGTCCACGCGGGTCAGCCACCAATTCAGGTCGGCGGTAACGGGCTGGCGCAGATCATTGGTGACATGCAACTGCACCGTGCCCGAGGTCGGGTCTTCCAGGGCGGAGAGCAGCAGAGGGTTATAGAAGCGCCGGGCCATATACTGCAGGGCCTTCCAGTTGCCATGGAAGTCAATGGAGGCCCAGCTCGCCACCGGCCAGCAGTCGTTGAGCTGCCAGTAGAGTGTGCCCATGCCCCGGGGCATGGCCCGCCGCCAGTGTTCAACGGCGTACTTCATTGCCATGCCCTGCAGGATCTGCGACAGCCAGAGGGTCATCTCGAAGCTGGTAGGCAGTCGGAACCACGACAGCATGTACTGCATGATGGCATCATTGCCGATGCTGCTGCGCTGGTGGTGCTCCATGATGTAGGTGGTGATATTGCGGTCCTGCGGGGCGGTGAAACCGTAGACCGTCTGGGGCTCAGGGAAGGACTGGAACCCAAACTCGCTGTTGAAGCGGTGCTCACAGGTGCGGTACCACTCGAAGGGCTGGCGGCCATGCCAGACGTTCCACAGATGAGCGTCACCCTCGTTGGGGTTGTTGAAGTCCAGACGGTTGGAGGGGGTATGCGGGCTGCAGGGCCAGTAGTCGCGGTCTGGATCGAGACGAGCCGCCACGTCGGGCAGCAGGCTCTCAAAGAGCTTGTCGTAGTCCTCCCAGCTCATGTGCCAGTTGTCCCACTGGTCGGCGACCAGGCCCTGCTCCAACTCGTTGTTGCCACACCACAGGGCGAGGCAGGCATGGTGGCGCAGGCGGCGCACGTTGTCCTCAGCCTCCGCCTTGACGCTGGCCAGGAACTCCAGGTCAAACGTCGGGTAAGCCGAGCAGGCGAACATGAAGTCCTGCCAGACGCACAGGCCCAGCTCGTCGCAGAGGTCATAGAAGCAGTCGGCCTCGTAGATGCCGCCGCCCCAGACCCGCAGCATGTTCATGTTGGCGTCCCGGGCACTGCCCAGCAGCTCGCGGTACCTTTCTGGCGTCATGCGGGCCAGGACGGCGTCAGCGGGGATCCAGTTGGCGCCCTTGGCGAAGAACGGCACACCGTTGACGACGAACTGAAAAGACTCCCCCCACTGGTCCGGATGGCGGTCGAGGCGCAAGGTGCGCAGGCCCACGCGCTTGTGAACAGTGTCCAGCAACCGGCCTCGCGCCAGCAGCTCCACGGTCAGGTCGTAAAGCGGCTGCTCGCCCAGGTTGTTAGGCCACCAGAGCTTCGGCTCGGGGATCTTCAGGAACAGCGCTGCACTCCCATGCGCCTGGACTGTCTCGGCCGTCGCTACCGGTTCGCCGTCCAGGCTGACGGTGGCCCGCGCGACCACGTCTTCGTCCGCCAAGACGGTTACCTTGAGCCCGAGCGCCAGGACGACGCTCCCATCCTCGTGCTGCTGCCGTATGTGCACGTCGGTCAGCCGCGCTTCACTGAAGGCCAGGAGGCTGATGTCGCGCCAGATGCCGCAGGTGACCATGACCGGGCCCCAGTCCCAGCCGAAGTTGCAGGGCTCCTTCCGCACCCAGGCCCGCCCGGACACCTCCTTGGGGCCGTTCCAGCCCGGCATCGGCCGCTGCGCGTTCCGCTCCCGGATGACCGGCAGGACCGAGGCGAAGTGAACCTCGATGGTGTTGTCGCCCGGTACGAGCGCCGGCTTGGCGTCAAACTCCCAGGTGCGGAACATGTTGTCCGCACTGCCCACGACCTGGCCGTTGATGGTGACGGTGGCGAGGGTGTCGAGGCCCTCGCAGCGCAACAGCACCCGCTGGTGGTCCAGCATGGCGGCCGGAACCTCAAAGCGACGCGAGTAGACCCACTCCGCCTCACCGATCCAGCGCAGGTGGTCCTCATTGTCACGGTAGAAGGGGTCGGGGATGATACTGGCCGCGAGGAGGTCAGCGTGGATGTTGCCGGGCACGCTGGCAGGCAGTGGCGCTCCGCCGCCGACCTGCGTCACTTCCCATGCGCCGTTGAGGCTCAGCTTCTCCATCTCGTCTATCTCCTTCTGTTGCCGCCCTGGGGATCGGCGCTCAGTCGGGCCTGCTCCACCACCCGGCTGAACTGCTGGCGGTACAGCTTCGCGTACAGCCCCCCGGCGTCCACCAGGTCGGCGTGGGCTCCGATCTCCACCACCTTGCCCCGGTCCATGACGACGATCTGGTCAGCGTTGAGGATAGTCGAGAGACGGTGGGCGATGATGATGGAGGTGCGGCCCTGTAGCAGCTTCTCCAGCGCCTCCTGGATCAGGTACTCTGATGTGGCGTCCAGGTTGCTGGTGGCTTCATCCAGTATCAGAATGCGAGGGTCCTTCAGCAGGGCCCGAGCGATGGCCACGCGTTGCTTCTCGCCGCCCGAGAGGCGAAAGCCCCGTGAGCCCACGACGGTGTCGTATCCTTCAGGCAGGTCCATAATGAAGTCATGGATGTTGGCGGCTCGGGCGGCCATGGTGATGGCCTCGTCGCTGGCGTCGGGTCGGGCATAGAGCAGGTTCTCGCGGATGGTGGCGTGAAAGAGAAAGGTGTCCTGGGTCACCGCCGCCATATGGGCGCGCAGACTGTCCTGCTGGATGTCTCGCAGGTCGTGGCCGTCCAGGAGGATGCGGCCAGCAGTGGGGTCGTAGAAACGCGGAAGCAGGTAGGTGATTGTGGTCTTCCCCGCACCGCTGGGTCCGACCAGGGCCACGCGCTGGCCGGGCTGCACCTCGAAGGAGACGTCATCGAGGGCCAGGCGGGCGGAGGACTCGGTGCTCTCTGACGTCGGCTCTTCCTTCTCCGGCGCGGCCGATGGCCGACGGCGAACGGGATAGGAGAAAGACACGTGCTCCAGACGCAGGTGGCCACGGGTGCTGCCCAGCACCAGGGCGTCCGGCCGGTCCTCCACCTCCGGGGTCGTGTCCAGGTATTCAAAGATGCGCTCAAAGACCGCCAGGCCGCCCTGGATGTCCACGTAGACGTTGGCAAGCTGTCCGATGGGCCGGTACAGGTTGGACAGGTAGGCGGCAAAGGCGATGATCGTGCCGATAGAGATCTCGCCGCCGATGGCGAGCCGACCACCAAACAGGTAGATGAGTGCCGGACCGGCGACGCTGATCACACTCAGGCACATGAATAGCCAGCGTCCGGCCATGGCCTGCTTCACGGTCAGGTCCATCACCTGGCGATTGCGCTCCCGGAACGTCTGGGCATCGGCTCGCGATTGGCCGAAAAGCTTGCTGAGCATAATGCCGCCGATGTTGAGGCGTTCCTCCATGAAGGCGACCAGGTCGGCTTGCACAGCCTGGGTCTCGCTGGAGAGGCGTCGCCGGACCTTGCCGACGATGCGGGTGGGCAGGTAGAAGGCGGGAACGACGACCACGGCCAGGGCTGCCAGCGAGGCGTTCATCGAGAAGATGACGGTGACCGTGGCGACGAGAGTCATCAGGTTGCTGACGATGGACACCACGGTGCCGGTGGCAACGCCGTGGACAGCGCCCACGTCGTTGTTGAGACGGGAGACGATTTCGCCGGCACGAGTGCGCGTGTAGAAGCCCAGCGACTGCTTCTGTAGATGCCCATAGAGGTGGTTGCGCAGGTCAAACATGATGCCCTGGCCGACGCGGGCATTGACCCAGTTCTGCAGGACGCCGATCAGACCGGTAACAATGTTGAGGCCCACAATGGCGCCGACGAGCAGGTACAAGAGGCGCATGTCCTTGTCGGGGATGGCGTGGTCGAGAATGCCGCGCACACAGAGTGGGGGCAGGACGCCCAGCCCCGCGGTAGCGGCGATGCAAAGGAAAATGACGATCCACTGGGGCCAGTAGGGGGCGAAGTAGCGTGCGACGCGACCCAGGCGCGCCCGGTCCACCTTCACCGGCGGCCGGTCAGGGCCTCCCATCTCCTGGCGCTGCAGTCCGAAGGTGCGGCCATAGCCGCCCAGGCTGCGCTCCATTCCCATGCCGCGCACGGGCATGCCTCCTTCAGTGCTCTCCTCTTCGCCGTGGCGGTGAGACCTCCTCCCCCGGTCCGGCCAAGGTCCGGGCGCCATGGCCGGGGAAGGGACTAGACTATCGCCGGGGAAAGCTTCCCGGCCCCGGAGAGTGATGCCAGGTGCGCTCGGTCGTGATGACTGGCCTGCTGCTGACGGCCTGGCCCGGGCTGGCGGAGGACATCGTCTGGCGCCCGGTCGGGCCCGGTGGCGGTGGCTGGATCGAGGCCATCGCGTGTGACCCGCAGGACCCCGACACCATTTACCTGGGATGTGACGTGGGCGGGTTCTACGTGTCACGGGACTCCGGACGGTCCTGGACCACCCAGAACCAGGGACTCAACGACCGGTTCGTGGAGTGCATTGCGGTGCAGCCCGGCGCGAGCGGCGTACTGCTGTTGGGCATGGAGGGCGGCGTGTTCCGGTCCACTGACGGGGGCCTGACCTGGCAGTGGCAGCGCGATGGTTTCCCTGAGCCGCAGCGCTACAGCTTCGCCGCCCCGATCGGGGCCCTGTGCTTCGATCCGACACGCCCCGATACGGTATACGCCGGCATCGGCCGGCCGCGCTGGGGCAAGGATGGCCGTGGGCACATCTACAAGAGCACGGACGCGGGCGTGAAATGGCAGCTCGTCACTCCCGATGGCGCTCTGGACCCTGCGGCCGTTGTCTGTGACCTTGAGGTGGCCCCCGACGGCACCTACATCGTGGCGGCCACGAACAAGGGCCTGTACCGCAGTGACGACGGGGGACTGACATGGGAGCCGAGCAACGACGGGCTGGGGCACACCGACGTCCGCGAGCTCGCCATCGCCCCTGCAGACCCGCGGGTGGTCTATTGCACGCTCCGCACCACCGCCCGCGACAACGAGGCCTGGAACGGCGGCGTCTATCGCTCCGATGACGGGGGCCGCACCTGGTCCCCCCGCTGCGAGGGCCTGGATCGGCGCGTGGCGAAGGCCGGCGAGGCGGCCGAGATGGGGTCAGAGTACAAGGAGATCGCGGTAGACCCGCGGGACCCCGATGTGGTCTATGTTGGCTCAGACTCCTGGGTCTCGGCGGGGGTGTTTAGCTCTAATGACGGTGGCCAGAGCTGGTCGCGTCGCAGTTGGCACTTCGGTGACCAGAGAAACATGGACTATGGCTGGATCACCCAGTGGGGTCCCAGCGTGTCCTGCCTGGCGGTCTCACCGGCGCAACCCGACCGCGTCGTCTTCGGGACGTCCGGGCATGTGTTGCTGACGGATGACAGGGGGGCGACATGGCAACAACGTTACTGCACTGTCCTGCCGGACGGCCGCTTCGTCGGCAATGGTCTGGAGGTCACCTGCTTCAATGACGTGGTTTTCGACCCTGCGCGGCCGGAGCGGCTCTATTTCTGCTATTTCGACATCGGTCTGCTCATCAGCGACGACCGAGGGGCCGCCTTCCGGCGGTCCAGCCAGGGCATGAGGGACGACGGCAACTGCTTCACGGTGCTGTGCGACCCGCAGGACCCGCAGAAGCTGTGGGCCGGCACCGGGCAGTGGGGCTGGAACCAGGGCTGCATTTGCCGGAGCGAGGATGGTGGAGCGACATGGACGGTAGCCGGGCAGGACACGACCGGCCTGCCCAACGGCCAGGTGCGGTGCCTGCTGCTGGACCCGACCAGCCCGGTGGGTCAGCGCGTCCTGTACGCCACGGTCAATGGCCACGGCGTCTATCGCAGCGCCGACGATGGACTTTCCTGGCAGGCTATCAATACGGGGCTGCCGGAGGCCGCAAGGCAGGCGCCCTGCGGCCTGGTCATGGACCCGGCAAACCCTGCGCACTTGCGCCTGGCCCTGGGCAGCAACCCGCCCAGCGGCAGCGGGATCTACGAGAGTCATGACGGAGGAGCGAACTGGCGGAAGGTGAGCGAGGAGGTGCCCTTCGCCGACCTGAAGGACTTTGTGGCCGATCCCCGCGATCCCGATGTCCTGTATGTCTGTCAGCGGGAGACGTACGACCGGACCCTGAACCCGCCGGTGCTCTTCCCCGGCGGCTTGTTTCGGAGCGCAGATGGCGGCCGGACGTGGACGCGCATCTTTGACTTCCACTTCACCAACTGCGTGGCTGTCAGTCCCCGGGACAGCTCCATTCTATACGTGGGCACGACGGACCATCCGTACCATGACGGTTCCCAGGCCGCGGGGCTGCTGAAGTCCACGGATGGGGGCCAGACGTGGCAACCCGAGAACGAGGGTCTCGCCAACCACAACATCTCCTGCATCGCGATCAGCCCCCATGACCCATCGGTGCTGGTGCTCGGCACGGGGGGCAATGGCGGGTATATCGGCCTTGACCAAGACATCGCCAGACAGCGCTGACACGAGGAGGACACTTCATGGGTGCTGTGGGGACTGTGCGCGACATCGGTTCGCGGCTCGAGCTGTTTGTGGATAGCTACCTGGTGGACCGGCTGATTGGCTGCCGGCAGGTGCTGGGGCGGCCACACTATGAGGGCCGGGCGCTGAACTTCGATGCGCCCTGGGAGGGGCTCTTCGCCGGCAATATCACGGTTTTCATCGCTGACGGCATCTACCGCATGTACTACCGTGGTATGCCCACTTCGCAGGCCGATGGCAGCGACGTCGAGTGCACCTGCTACGCCCATAGTGTAGACGGCATCCACTGGGTGAAACCTGACCTGAGCCTGTATGAGCGCTGCGGAACACGGCACAACAACGTGGTGCTGGCGGGCGAGACACCGTGCTCTCACAACTTCTGTCCCTTCCTGGACACCAGGCCCGGAGTGCCCGAGGAGGAGCGCTTCAAGGCCGTCGGCGGCGTGCATCCCGGTGGTCTCGTGGCCTTTGCCTCCGCCGACGGCGTGCGTTGGCGACGATTGCGTCCCGAACCGGTTATCACCCACGAGGCCTTTGCCTTCGACAGCCAGAATGTGCCCTTCTGGTCCGAAAGCGAGCAGTGCTATGTCTGTTACTACCGCATCTGGCGGCCTGACCCTGAGAATCCCGCCATGAGCTTCCGCTGGGTAGCGCGGACCACCAGTGAGGACTTCATCCACTGGACTCCCGGCCAGGAAATGGGGTGTGACCAGCCGATCCGGGAACACATCTACACCCAGCAGACCCACCCCTACTACCGCGCGCCCCACATCTACCTGTCGCTGGCGGCGCGGTTCTGGCCGGACAAGCGGGTGCTGACCGATGAGCACGTGGCACGGCTGGGGGTCGCTGAAGGTTACTACAGTGACGTCTCCGACGGAGTGCTGATGACCAGTCGCGGCGGCGATTTGTATGAGCGGAAGTTCATGGAGAGCTTCCTGCGGCCAGGTCCGGGGCTGGAGAACTGGGTGTCGCGCACCAACTACCCCGCCCTGGGTGTGGTACCCACCTCGCCCACCGAGGTCTCGCTGTACGCCCACCGCAACTATGCCCAGCACACGTCGCATGCGGCGCGGTTCTCGCTGCGAATAGACGGGTTCGCGGCGGTGCAGGCCGGCTACGGCGGCGGCGAGATGGTGACGCAACCCTTGCGCTTCAGTGGCTCGCGCCTGGTGCTGAACTATGCCACCTCGGCGGCGGGAGAGGTGCGGGTGGAGTTGCAGGACGCCGCCGGACAGCCTCTGCCGGGCTTTGCACTGGAGGAGTGTGCACCGATCGTCGGCGATGAGATTGAGCGTGAGGTGGCCTGGCGAGGCGGCCCCGATGTTGCCGCCCTGGCCGGGCAGGTCGTGCGGCTGCGCTTCGCTTTGAAGGATGCCGAGCTCTACTCTCTGAGGTTCCGCTGATGACTCTGCGGGTGTTGCGCTACGCATGGCCTGTTCTTTGCGCCCTGCCGGCTTTGGTCTGGGGACAGGCCGACTTCTCACGCATGAAGCCGGACTATGAGGTGGATGTCTGCGTCCTGGGCGGCGGACCGGCGGGGGTAGCCGCCGCGACTGCTGCTGCCCGAAATGGCGCCAGCACCTTGCTCATCGAGCAGTACGGATTCCTCGGCGGCACCTCTACCGCTGCTCACGTCAGCGTCTTCATGAGCTACAAGTACGCGGGGGGCATCTTCCGCGAGGTGCTGGAGCGGCTCGATACTTACCAGGCCCGCCGCGGCGGGATCTTTGACCAGAGCCTGATGCAGGTTGTCCTGGACGACCTGGTCACCGAGGCTGGCGTGCGAGTGCTCCTCTACACGCGGGGGATTGCCTGCGTCACCGGGCCGGGCCGGCCATGGCAGGGCAAGGCACGGCGCACTATCACCGGCCTGGTGATCCACAGCAAGTCGGGGCTGCAACTCGTGCGGGCGAAGGTCTTCGTGGACTGCAGCGGCGACGCCGACCTGGCGGCCTGGGCCGGTGTGCCTTTCGAGGTGGGGCGCGAAGAGGATGGCGTGACCCAGCCGATGACCCTCATTTTCCGGCTGGGCGGATGCAACTACGAGGGTGGCTTCGTCTCGCAGTTCCCCAACATGCAGGACTACTGGGTCAGCCACGCCAACGGCCCCAACCCCGGCGAGATCACCTTCAACATGACCCGGCTGAAGGGCTACAGCGGCCTGGATGTGGAGGACCTGAGCCAGGCGACCATCGAGGGGCGGCGGCAGGTGCTGAAGGCCATCGAGGACCTGCGGGCCAATGTGCCGGGCTTCGAGAACGCGTACCTGGTGGCTCTCCCGGCGCAGATCGGTGTGCGCGAGACCCGGCGCATCCGGGGGGCCACGGTCCTGACCGGCGAGCAGATCATCGAGCCCGGCTTCACTTACGCCCATCGCTTTGACGTCATCGCCCGCAATGACTACGACGTGGACATCCATGATCCCCAGGGCACCGGGGCCACGGTCATCAAGCTCAAACAGCCCTATGAGATACCGTACCGCTGCCTGCTGCCAGTGGGGATAGACAACCTGCTGGTGGCCGGGCGACCGGTCTCAGCGGACCATGTGGCTCATTCGTCGCTGCGCATCCAGCCCACCTGCTACGCTTTGGGACAGGCTGCGGGGACGGCGGCGGCCTTGGCCGTGAAGCAAAGGACGGGGCCGTGGGAGATCGGCCAGCCCGATGATCCGGCGCTGGGGCAGGCCTCGCTGCAGGAGCTGCAGCGCCTGCTCATCGCTCAAGGAGCCGATCTGGGGGAAAAACGGGCCGCTGACCTGGGGATGCTGACCGAGTGGCAGCGTTGGCAGATGCGCTTCCGCCTGGGGGCCTACCCGGTGCCGCGCGACTTTGCGGACGTCCCGCCCACCCACCCGGCCTACGAGGCGGTCATGGCCCTGGCGCGGATGGGCATTTTCCGCGGGGTCTCCGAGACGGAGTTCGGCGCCGACCAGCCCGTCACCGTGGGCACGACGGCGACGGTGCTGGCGCGGGCGCTGGCGACCACGCCGGGGGCAGGGCTGGCGCCACCGGCCCCGGAGCTGCCCGCTCACCTCCAGGGCCAGTGGTGGTCGCCCGGTCTGGCCGAGTGCGTCGCGCGGGGCATCATCCCGGCGGCGGACCTCGCGGTGTTGGAGGCCAACGCGCCCGTTAGCCCCGAGACGCTGCGCGCCTATCTGAGGACCGCGTTCCCCGCGAGCGAGCTACCAGAGCTGCCGCAGGGGCTTCTCGCCCAAAGAGCGGTCACCCGCGCCGCGCTGGCTTACTGGCTCTGGCCGGCCTTGCAGGCCAGCGTGGGACAGCCGTAGGGGGCCAGCGCCACGCCGGGCCCGCTGGCCGTGGGATGTGTTCTGCCCATTGCGAGGAGGCCTGGCAACGGCACCCGGCGCGGCGTGAAGCGGCAGCCCGGCAAGGTATCTACCCCTCCGATGGCGAATAGGCCCTGCACCCTTCCCGCCTGGAGCGCGGCCCTGCATGGCGATCGGCCAGCACGACATCGAGTCCCCGATGGACACCTCCGAGGCGCGCGGCGAGACGCCGCGCCGCTCGGGTTTCACCTGGCGCGCGCTGGTGATCGGCCTGCTGCTCATCCCCCCCAACGTCTACTGGGTCGAGCAGATGGAGATGATGCGCTACTCGGCGCATCCCACCACTGTCTCGCTGTTCTTCAATGCGGTTTTCATCCTGCTGGCCCTGGCGGCCCTCAATGCTCTGGTGGCCAAGGCGTCGCCCCGTCTGGCGCTGACCCAGGCGGAGCTGCTGATGGTCTACACAATGATCTGCATCGCCTCCTGTATCTGCGGCCATGACTGGATCCAGGTGCTGATGCCCATCTTCAGCTGGTCCTTCTGGATGGCCACACCAGAGAACAAGTGGGAGACGCTGTTCAACCCGGACCTGCCCAAGTGGCTGACCGTGCAGGACCTGCGCATCCTGCGGGGCTACTACGAGGGCGGTGACACCATGTACCGGCCGGAGGTGCTGGCGGCGTGGTGGGGCCCGGTGACGATGTGGTCACTGTTCATCATTGCCCTCATCCTGGTCATGCTGGGACTGACGATCATCGTGCGGCGGCAGTGGCTGGAGGGCGAGCACCTGGCCTGTCCACTGGTCAATCTCCCGGTGGAAATCTCCGAACCGAAACCACGGCTCTTCACGCAGAGCCTCTTCTGGGCGGGTTTTGGGCTCGCGGCAGGCCTGGACACTTACAACAGCATCGCCTTCCTGTACCCGGCCATTCCGCGCATCCCCATCGAACATGCCGACATGGCCGGGGCGTTTCGGGCCCGGCCCTGGAGCGCCATTGGTTGGTTCCCACGCTCGTTCTACCCCTTTGTCATCGGCATGGGCTATCTTATGCCGATGGACTTTCTGTTTTCATGCTGGTTCTTCTACCTGTTCTGGAAGGCGGAGCTCATCCTCAGCACGGCCGTGGGCTGGGACAAGATCCCTCAGTTCCCGTTCTCCAACTTCCAGTGCTTCGGCGCGTATGCGCTCTTTGCGGTCAGTGCGTTGTGGATGGCCCGCGGGTACCTGCGCCAGGTCTGGCTACGCATTCTTGGCGCGGCAGGGGGGTTACGGGAGCGCAATGAGGCCATGAGCTACCGCGGAGCCACCATCATGGCTCTGATCGGCTTCGTGTTCCTGGTGGTCTTCAGCGCCTTCATCGGTCTGCGGGCCTGGCTGGGCGTCGTCTTCTTCGTGATCTACTTCGGGCTTTCCGTGGCTATCACCCGCATGCGGGCGCAGTTCGGGGCGCCGGTACACGACCTGCATTTCACCGGTCCGGACCAGATACTGACGGCCACTTTGGGCACACGCATCTTCCCCAAGCAAGACCTCATCACTTTCGCCCTCTACTGGTGGTTCAACCGTGCCTACCGCAACCACCCGATGCCCCACATGATGGAAGCCATGCGGATGCAGGACCGCGCGAGGGCGCGCAACCGCGGTCTGGTGCAGGCCATACTCGTGGCCACGCTGGTAGCGCTGGTGTCCTCCTTCTGGTCGTTTCTGCACATGTATTACGACCTGGGCGCTACAGCCCAGGGGCGCATGTTCAGCGGCGAGTCCTTCCCCAAGCTCGCCACCTGGCTGGTGGCGCCCACCGGCCCCAACTGGTACGCCGCCAGCGCCATCGGCGTGGGCTTCGTGTTCGCGAGCTTCCTGCAGACCATGCGCCTGCAGTATATGTGGTGGCCCTTCCATCCGCTGGGCTTTGCCATCTCCTCCAACTGGGAGATGAACCTGGTCTGGATGCCGCTGCTCATTGCCTGGCTGCTTAAGACAGTCATCGTGAAGTATGGCGGTCACAAGACCTATCAGCGCTGTGTCCCGATCTTCATGGGCCTCATTCTGGGCCAGTTCGTGGTGGGCAGCATCCTCAATATCGTCAGCATCATCCTGCACGTCCCCAGCTACATGTTCTGGCAGTGAGCACCAGACTCCCGGGCACTCGAGCTGTGTTTTCAGGTACGCCGGTGACCCGTGTCGCGGGGCTTGGGCTGGCCTCCAGGAGCCCTGCCATCTGCTCGATGCTCCCAGCGGAAACCCTGTGGCACTGTCTCGCAACCACATTCCGTGGGGGCAAACCAGACCCCGCATCACACTGTGGTGTCAGAGGGGAAGGGTCATCGCTTGCGCATCTACCGTGCTGTGCCTGCTGTGGCAGGGGCAACGCTGGCGCTGCTGGTCCTTGTGGCCGTTGCCGCCAGCCGGGGCCCGGCCGATGAGTGGCCGGGGTGGCGAGGCCTCGAGGGCACGGGGCAGACCGCCGAGCCCTCTGGCTGGAAGGCAGGGGCGTGGCCGCTGGCGGCGCCTGTCTGGCAGGCCGACGTGGGCGTGGGAGCTGCTTCGGTCGCGGTGGCGGGAGGGCGCCTCTACACGATCGGTTGGCGCGAAGGGCGCGACACCGTCGTCTGCCTGGACACCGCGGCCGGCCGTGAGGTGTGGCGTCAATCCTACGCCGCGCCTGCGTACGGGCGGCACCATGCCGGCGATGAGAGCTGGTACCAGGGCTCCCTCGCCACGCCGACACTCGACCTCGGGACCGGACTGCTGTACACGCTGGGAGCCGACGGCGACCTGAACTGCTGGGACACCACCGCCGGAGGCCAGCGTGTCTGGGGGCTGAACCTGTACGACACATTCGGGGCTCCCCAGCGGCCCGACACCGGCGGTGGGGTGCGCGACTACGGGTACACCACGGCTCCCTTGGTCTACCGCGATTGGCTGCTCGTCGTGGTGGGCGCGCCGGAGGGCACACTGGTGGCCTTCGACCGGCGTTCGGGGAAGCGCGTCTGGAGCTCCGCACACCGCGGCCCGGCCGGGCACTGCGGGGGGCTGACGGTCACGCGTGTGGGGAATATCCCTTGTGTGGTCACGCTGACGTTGACTGAACTCGTGGTGATCCGTCTGGATGAAGGCCATGTCGGCCAGACGCTGGCCACTTATCCATGGCAGACGGCCTACGGCAACAACATCGCCTCACCCGCTGTCCAGGGCGATAGCGTCATCCTGACCAGTGACCAGAACCTGAACCGGACCGTTCGCCTGAGGATCGCGCCGGGCCAGGTTACACAGGTCTGGGAGAGCACTGCCTACTCGGGCGTGTGCACGCCAGTGGTGGTCGGGGGTTATGTCTACATGGCCTCCGGCGAGCTGATGTGCCTGGACCTGGCAACGGGGAAGCTGTTGTGGTCCGGGGGCTAGTTCGGCGACGATGCCTCCGTTGTGGCAACCGGCGACCAACGGCTTGTTGTCTACGGCAACAAGCGTCTGGCTCTCGTGGAGGGCGCCGAGAGGTCGCCGAACGCCTACCGCGAGCTGGCGGTCACCGAGCCGTTTGGAGAGGGCTTTTCCTGGCCCCACGTGGTCCTGGCCGAAGGGCGGGTCTACTGCCGCAACATGACCGGCGAACTGCGGTGCTATGCCCTGAATCGCTAGCCTCAGGAGGCGGCTTGCCTGCGGTTCGCGAAAACTCGGGGAAACCCTCAGGAGAAGGGAGCCTGCCGATGCCTGTCTCCATTCGTCGCCAACCCGACTTCGACCAGTTCCTCAAGGCATTGTGGCGGCGCGGTCGGCCCGACCATCTGCCCTTCTACGAGCACATCGCCAGCCCTGGTTTCATCGCCCGGCGCACCAGGACTGAGTTCGACCGCATGGGGTACGACGATCCGCGTTACTGGCCCACCTATGTGGACTTTTGGCTCGGCATGGGCTATGACTGCGTGCCCATGGAGATCGGACTGTCGTGCCGCCTGGCTTCCAGTGACCACGAGGCGGGAGCCAAGTCCCACCGCAGCGAAGCGACGGCCTGCATCTTCTCTCTGGCCGACTTTGAGCGCTACCCCTGGCCACCGGTCTCTGACCCTATCGAGTTCCGCCACTTTGAGACCGTGGCCAAGCTCCTCCCCGAGGGCGCCAAGATCGTGGGCGGCGTCGGGGCTGGGCCGTATGAGTGGGCCACCTACTTCCTGGGCGTGGAGGGGCTGGCCCTGGCGATCTACGACCAGCCCGATCTGGTGGAGGCGGTCTTCGGCAAGCTGCGGGAGCTGCACGTCAGCGCTCATCGGCAGTTGGCGGAGATGGACTGCATCGGCGCTCTACGCCAGGGCGATGACCTGGGCTTCAAGACCGCCACCTTCCTGCAGCCCGACCACCTGCGGCAGTATGTGTTCCCTATCTACGCCGACATGGCCGCCGCCGCCCATGCCCACGACAAGCCCTTCATCCTGCACTCCTGCGGCGACCTGGACGCGGTCTATGAGGACATCATCGCCTGCGGCGTGGACGCCAAGCACTCCTTCGAGGAGACCATCCGGCCGCTGGAGGACTTCAAGGCCGAGTACGGAGCCCGCTGCACGCCCCTGGGCGGCCTGGACGTGGACATCGTCTGCCGCGCCGACGAGCCCACCCTCCGCGCCTACACCCGCGACAAGATCGAGAAGTGCTTTGCCGACGGCTGGTGGGCCCTGGGCACCGGCAACTCTCTGACTGACTACATGCCGGTAGAGCAGTACCTGATTGTGCTGGACGAGGGGATGAGGGTGGTGGGGTAGGACCTGGAGGACAGGAGGGAGCCGAGATGCACCGACTGACATTCCCCTGTTGGGTGGTGATCGGCATGACTGCATGGCAGGGCGCAAACGCCGCCGAGTTGCCGCGGCTTGAGGTCGGCGCGAATGGCCGGCATCTGACTGCCGGTGGGCAACCCTTCTTCTGGCTGGCGGACACGGCATGGTGGATCGTCCGGAGGGTCGGGCCCGAGGAGCAGGAGGAGTACCTGACCCGCCGCGCCGCTCAGGGCTTCAATGTGATCCAGGTCCACTGCGGTTTCGAGCGGCCGGACTACGCCGGCAACTGGCCCTTTGTGGAGAATGACCCTGCGCGGCCCAATGAGGCGTTCTGGCAGCACATGGACGAGTCTGTCGCCCGCGCGCGGGAGCATGGCCTGTACGTGGCCCTGGTGCCAATGTGGGGCCAGGAGTACGGCCAGGCCTTCGGCAACGATGCCGAGAGCGCGCGGCGCTTCGGACGCTGGATCGGGGCGCGCTACGGTGGCCATAGCCACGTCTGCTGGATCGTCAGCGGTGAGTATGACGCCATCAACGGGTTCCGTCTGCCCATCACGGCCGCCCAGCGGGCCGTGCTTGTGGCCATGGCTGAGGGTCTGCGCGAAGGGCATGGCGCAACGCAACTGATGACCATCCATCCGGGTGCGGCGCGCACGTCGGCGACCGACTTCCACGCGGAGGCGTGGCTGAGCTTCGACATGCTGCAGTCCGGCCACCACGTGGACTGCGAGGCCTACCGCATGGCTGAGAACCACACCCTCATCCGTGAGGCCCTGGCTCTGGCGCCGCCCAAGCCGGCGCTGGACGGAGAGCCTATCTACGAGGATACGCCCGACGCCATCTGGGTGGACCACGACGTGACCCGCCCCCGCGCCGACGGCCTGGCGGTTCGGCGCAAGGCATACTGGTCGGTGTTTGCCGGGGCCTGCGGACATACCTATGGGCACAATGACGTCTATGGCATGAATGTCCCCAAAGAGCCCGGTCACGTGGTTCCCTACCCTGAGGGCCCGGGGCAGCGCGGGCACTGGCGCGATGCCCTGAACGCCGAGGGCGGCAGTCAGATGCGACATCTGCGGGCACTGGTGGAATCCAGGCCGTTTGCCGAGCGCGTGGCCGAGCCGGCGTTGACGCCGAACGCGCCGAAGCAGGGCCTGCAGCACGTGGCTGCTGTGCGGGCCAGCGATGGCAGCTATGCCATGATCTACCTGCCGACGGCGGGGTCGGTACGGGTCGCGCTGGGTGTGCTAAGAGCGGAGCGCCTGCGGGCGTGGTGGTTCGACCCGCGCACCGGCGAAGCCCGCCCCGCTGGTGAGTTCGCGGCTGAGGGCGAGCAAGACTTCACGCCCCCGGCCGACGCCGGAGGCCCCGACTGGGTCCTCGTGCTGGACGACGTCTCCCACGGCTACGGCAAGCCAGGAGAGCTGTAGGGCCACGCAGTCCTTGTGTAACCTGGTTCCCTTCTGCTATGCTGGGGCCTCGCGATCGTTCGTAACCGCATGGAGGCTTCTTTATGGGTCGTTGGCTCGCTCTGGCGTGGTTGCTGCTGACTGTCGGCGCGTGGGCCGAGGACTGGCCCGAGATGCAGGGGGCCGGACGGCGCAGCGTCTGGAACGAGACCGGTATCCTGCGCCAGTTCCCGGCCGAGGGGCTGGCGGTGAGTTGGCGCGTGCCCATTGGCGGCGGCTTCAGCGGGCCCGCCGTGA
>JABLXH010000034.1 GCA_013178155.1 Armatimonadota bacterium
GTCGGTCTTGACCACGTAGGGCTGGTCGCTGTAGTTCTCGGTGGGAATCTCCCAGCCGTTGGCGATATGCCGGGGGTCGGGTATAGCAGTCAGCGGACGGAAACCTCCTGTCTGATCGTCCCCGGCTTCTCCAACACGGCGCGGCAGTCCTGCACGCGGGTCATGATGGCCTCGTAACCGCGCACGCCTGTGCGGCCCACGCGGCAGACCAGGATGAGCCCCTCGTTCCCGCCATGGGAGTGGTCATCGAAGACCAGGTTGCCCAGCCCATAGGCGATGAGGGAGCGGCCGTACATCTCGACCGGGGCGCGGACATGGCTGTGGCTACCTGCGACGATCGCGGCCCCGAGATCCACCGCCAGGTGCGCCAGAGCCCGCTCGCGGTCGCTAACCACGCGACTGCCTTCCTTGCCCCAGTGGAAGGCCACGACCAAAAGGTCACATCGCTGGCGCAGAGGGGGCAGGCAGCGGCGAAGAGCCTCTTCGGACAGCGTCAGTATAGCCTCGCGGCCGTTATCTTGCACAAAGTTGGCATAGGGGAAGTCGCTGAAGGCGATGAACCCGACCCGCAGGCCCCGCACCGTTCGCACCGCACCCGCTTCCGCCTCAGCTCGTGTCGCGCCGACACCGACGACGGTTGCCCCCTGCGCCGCCAAGAGGTCCATCGTCCGCCGCAGGCCCGTCCGCCCGCCGTCAATGGCGTGGTTGTTGGCGAGACCGAGCACATCGAAGCCGGCCGACGTCAGGGCCGGAGCGAACCTGGGACCGGCCAGCAGGGCGTTCTTGCGGGGGAAACGCACCGGGGAGTCGGTCAGGACGCACTCCAGGTTGCCGTAAGCCACGTCTGCCGAGCGCAGCACCGGCGCCACCTCGACTAGCGGGTAGGACACCCCGCGCTCCCGGCAGGTGCGGGCCACGTCGCGCCCCAGCATCACGTCTCCGGCGAGCGCAAGCGTGACCTCCGGGTCGCGACAACCGCCCAGGGCCAGCGCCGCCAGCAGTCCCCACAGGGCGCGCATGGGGCGCCTAGCAACCGCCCCGCGTGAACTGCTCGATATCGTCAAACTCGATCCTCTCCCCTTTGCTACCCAGCGGACTTAAGAAGCTCTTGGTCCAGGGCAGGGGCTTGGGCCGGTCGCTGCCGGTCAGCTTCTGTTGCCACTCCTCGTCCGTCAGGCGCTGATCCACCGGCACCGTGAACTCATGGTAAGAGAACACCGCTCCCCGCCCCAGCAACAGCTTGCCGTCCATCGGGTAGACGACATAAAGCTCGTTGGCATGACCGACGCCCTCCTCCAGGGCGTAGTCCTCGCTGCCGATGGGCCCGGTGTGCACGTCGGCAATGACCGCCATGTCCTTGTCGGTCATCGAGGTGATCTCATCGCCCGCCGCACCACGGCGCGTGTACAGGTTCAGCCGCGCCAGCTTGTCGCCGTAGTATTCGATGGTGTCGAACTCTTCCTTGGTCAGCGGCACGTTGGTGAGCTGCTTGACCGACACGTCCTGCAGGAATCCCAGCAGCGAGATCAGCTCCCCGAAGCTTTCCTGCAGCGCTTCGTCCGCCAGGAAGCCGCGCGCCTGCAGACCGTCCCGTAGTTGCGTGGCCAGCAACTTCAGGCGCCAGTAGGTCAGCACTTCAGGCTCGACATAGCCCTTGGGTGGCGGGGGAGGTTTCTGCTCGCCGCCCTCTCCCCCACACTCAGCCACGACCGACTGCTTGGCGTAGAGGATGGTGTCATGTCTCAGTTCAGCCCAGCTCGCCAGGGCGGCGTTGAGCTGCTTGTCCACCCACGCCTGGTTGCGCATGAAAGCCGGATAGCCGTCGCCCTTGACCTCCAGCAGGAAGCGCAATGTATGCAGCCAGCCCGCGTAGACGTTCTCGGTCCAGTCGCGGTCGGTGTAGGCGTCCACCTCACCCTTGAGCTTCTGCAGTTGCTCGGTGTACCTGGCGAACCTGGTCTGCTCGTAGACCGTGTCGGCGATCTCGTAGGCTCGCTGTGAGCCCAGCGCCGCCGCGATGTCCAGCCCCATCGGGAAGGTGCGCTTGTTGAAGGTGCCCGGCTGGTCACTGGGGGCCTCGGTGCCGGTGCCGACATGGGGGAAGACCAGGTGCTGGAAGATGTAGGAGTCCAGCACGAAGCGCTGGCCCATGACCCGCAGTTGCGGCGGCCCGGCATACTCCTCCGGGGCCAGGATGGAGGCCATGGTGATACCGGGCGGCCGCCGGGCCAGCACGGCCTCTGCCAACTTCTCCAGGTTCTCCGGAGGCAACAGCTTCGCCGCCTCGAAGCCGTCCGCCATGATCTGCTTGAGGCCCTCCCCGAAATCCCCCGGGGTGTTGTCATCGGCGTACCCGACCATGAAGGCGGTGACATCGTAGACCTTCTGCCAGACATCCATGAGCGGCGCGTCGCCGGCCCTGCCCTCCAGCATGGCGTGCGCCATGAGGGCCGCCTGGCGGGCCTGCAGGGGCGCGGGATCGCCAGCCAGATTGCGCATCGCCAGGGGGACCAGTCCGTACCACATCATCGCCTTGAAGTAGCGCTTCAGCTTGTCGCTGCGCGTGTAGTGCCCGCGGGGAATGAACTGGGAGTAATCGGTCAGGAAGCCATTGGTGGGCGACTTCTGCCAGCCCTTGTGTGCCTCAATCTGTGCCAGCTCGGTTGCCGCCAGCTTGCGCACATCATCGGGCGGCGCCACACCCCACTCGGTCTCGGGAATCTCCAGCAGCAGCACCGGCACCAGCGCGAAGCCATAGTTCAGGCGGGCGGCCTCGCGCAACTGGGAGTCGGTGGCCCCATCATAGGCAGCCGCTGCCCCGGCCAGAAGCCCCTTGGCCATCAGGCACACCTGGTCATAAAGTGTGCTGGCCTCGATGGTGCGCAGTACATAGTCGTAGAAGATGTGGAAGCAATGCAGCGCGGAGTCCACCGTGGCCACGCTGGGCCGGTGCTCACGGGGGTAGTTGTTCAGTTCGTAGACGAACTCCATCTGCTTCCAATCGGCGGGGACAACCACAAAGCCCTGTTTGGCCAGCATGGCTCGGTGCTCCGGACGCAACTCGTCCTTGAACAGCGTCAGGTTCGCCACGTTGCTCAGGTCGGGCTTGATGGTGTAAGGGGCCACTGCCGGGGTGAACTGGGGCCGGTCGCCCAGCTCCATGCTGAAGCCGCTCTCGGCGCGGGGTGCCTCCTGCGCGGCGGCCGGCGTGGTCAGCGGCGGTGGTGCCTCCGCCACCTGGGGCCGTCTGCAGCCAGCTATCCCAACGCTCAACGCCAGGAGCAGGAACCCCACTGTCGCCGTACGCATCGTCCTCATTCCTTTCGGCCACTGTGCTGTTTCCAGATGCCCGCGCGTAGTACCCAGTGCTCGACTCCCGGCTCCGCACCGGCTCGCGCGACCCGTACCAGCGCTCCCGGACCGCCGCTGGCGGGGCCCAGGAAGGCGAGGTCCTGAACCTCTCCTGAGTGTCCCAGGCCCCAGAACCCGAACTGATTCCACTCATAGGCTACCAGCATCAGCCCGCCGCCAAGGCCGCGCTCCACGGACACGAGTTCGGCCCGCCCGTCGCAGTTGATGTCGCAGAGCTGAGCGCTGAGGTAAGGCCGACACAGACGGCTGCCGCGCCAGATCGGCTCCAGGTCGCCATCGTTGGTCCAGGCGTAGACGAAGTACCGGCGGGCGTACTGACGGTCGTGGACGGTGCGGCTGAAGGTGCACAGACCGACCTCCTGTCGCCCGTCGCCGTCCACATCGCCCACCGACAGGTCCCAGAAGTTATAGTGCGCCTCGGGCGACAGGCGACGATTGCGGCCCTGGGGATCCACCAGAGTGAGGCTCGAGCGACGTGGCTGCGGGCGGCGGGGGTCGGCAGCGGAGAGCACCAGGGTGGCCCGCTCACCCGTGGGCAGGACAACAGGCACCGCCCGTAGCACCTGACCAGTTGGACCGCCCATGCGCGTCAGGCCGACGCCGGCCAGGCTCGCACCCACAAGAGCCAGCAGCATCCATAGGGCGCCACGCGAGCAGTGGCCCATCCAAGCACACCCCCAGGGCGTAGCAGGACCTGAGCGCTAGGCCTTTCGCCGGGGCAGACACCGACTCCTGCGGGCTTCCCCTCAGGGTCCGCAAGGGGCATAATGCCCCCAGGACGCCACGGAGGCGACGCCGATGCAGCGCATTCCGTTGTCGCTCTCGGTCTACGAGCACGCGGCACAGTTCCTGGGGCTGTCACCGTGGGAGGTATCGCGGGATGCTGACCTGGTCTACCGGGCGCATCGCGCCGCCTATGAGCTGTACCGCCACTTCCCGGTTGTGGTGGGGATCGACATCTACAACCTGGAGGCCGAGGCCTATGGCTGTGAGGTCGTCCCGCCCGCCGGTAATGGCATCCCGGCCATCGTGTCTCCCCTCTGCCCTGCACTGGAGTGCGCGCTGCGACTGGAGCCCTTCGACCCGACCCGCGCCGGTCGCGTGACCCTGATGCTGGAAGCAGCCTGCCGCCTGCGACAGGACTTCCCTGATGCCGACATCCGTCTCCCGGTCAGCGGGCCCTTCTCCATCGCCCAGAGTCTCCTGGGCCTTGACGTCTTGCTGACGGAGGTGGCCCTGCGACCCGAGCTGGTGCGCGAGCTGCTTCTAAGGCTCGTGGAGTCGCAGGTGAGGATGAGTGAGATGGCCCTGGCGGCGGGCATCGGGGTGGCGTTCTTTGAGTCGGCGGCGGCCCCCCCGCTGCTCTCCCCGCGACAGTTCCGCGAGGTCGAGCTGCCGCCGCTGCAGGAGGCGCTGCGCCGTGTCTCGGCCGTGGCCGGACGCAGCCTGCCCTGCATCATCGGCGGCGACACGGCGCCGATCCTGCCGGACATCTTGTCCACGGGAACCGGCTTCGTCATCTGTCCCGCCGAGACCAACCGCGCTGCCTTCCTGGAGCAGGCCCGCGACTGGCCCGATGTGACCATCCGGGTCAACCTCGACCCCCGGGTCTATGTGTCGGGTAGCCCGCAGCAGATCCGCGAGGCTGTTGACGAGGTGGTCGCCCTGAGCCGCCTTCGCCCTGGCCTGCTGCTCGGAACGGGCGCGATTCCGTACGAGACCCCGCCCGCCAACGTGCTGTTGCTGAAGGCCTACTGCGAGGGCAGTGGATGAGGTTCGGCGTTGAAAGGGCCGGTGCGGTTGACTTGCCCACCGGCCCCGTCTATAATGCCGTAATCCCGCCGGCTTGGGCCGTGCGGGCCAGTTTGAGTGTTGCAGGGAGGAGCCGCTGCTCATGCTCAGGCCCAACGTGCAGGAGTATGCCAAGATTCGTGTGGTGGGGATAGGCGGCGGCGGCTCGAACGCCGTGGACCGCATGATCGAATCGGGGTTGATGGGTGTGGAGTATATGGCCATCAACACCGATAGCCAGGTGCTGGACCTGTCGGCCGCCGATCAGAAACTCCAGATCGGGGCCGAGATCACTCGTGGCCTGGGCTCAGGCGGTGATCCGGAACTGGGCCGGCGTGCTGCCGAGGAGAGCCGCCAGGAGATCATGATGGCTCTCGACAACGCCGACATGGTCTTCATCACCGCGGGCATGGGCGGCGGCACCGGGACGGGGGCAAGCCCGGTGGTGGCGGAGATCTCCCGCGAACTGGGCGCCTTGACGGTGGCTGTGGTGACCAAGCCGTTTGCCGTCGAGGGCAAGAAGCGCCTGCGGCTGGCCGAGGAGGGCTTGGCCCGGCTCAAGGCCAACGTGGACACGCTCATTGTCATCCCCAACGACCGTCTGCTTGATCTGGCGGAGCGTCAGTTGACGCTACAGGAAGCCTTTGCCTTCGCTGACACGATCCTCCAACAGGGCGTGAAGGGTATCAGTGAGGTCATCGTGGTGCCTGGGCTCATCAACCTGGACTTTGCTGACGTGCGCGCGGTCATGGCCAATGCGGGCACGGCGATGATGGGCATCGGCGAGTCGTCCGGAGAGAACCGAGCGGTGGACGCGGCCCAGGCCGCCATCTCCAGCCCGCTGCTGGAGACCAGCATCAGCGGCGCCCGCGCCGTTCTGATGAACGTCACCGGCGGCCCGGACCTGACGCTCGACGAAGTCCACAAGGCGGCCAAGATCGTCCAAGAGGCCGCATGCGGCGGCACCGACGCCGACCTGACCCTCGGGACCGTGATTGACGAGAAGATGGAGGGACAGGTCCGCATCACCGTCCTCGCCACCGGCTTCGAGGAAGCGCCGCCTGCCGCCAAGCCGGCCGAGAAGCAGGAAGCTGCGCGCGCCGAGGAGACGGGGGCGCGAGCGGCGGCAGAGCCCGAGGAGCAACCGAAGGAGGCGGCCAAGCGGGCTGCCTTCCAAGAAGAGCCAACCTACGACGAGGACGACATAGACATTCCGGCCTTCCTGCGGCGCCGCTAGCTTTGCCAGGAGCTCGGCCGGCGAAGGCTTCCGATACTGATGGCTCGTGCACGGGGCGAGACTTGTCTCGCCCCGTGGCCGTTTCCGGGCACCGCCGGGAAGCCGCTGTCTTCATCCGACTCACCGTCTGGGACGGCAGTGATCGTCATGCCGGCTGGCGCGCCCACCAGCGGCCACACCTGCGGTGCAGACTCGGATGAAGCTGTGTCATGCGAGCAGGTCCTCGTAGACTTCCTCCACCTCGCGGGCGACGCGGCTCACGGCGAAATGGCGATTGGCACGACGCCACGCCGCCTCGCCCAGATCCCGGGCGAGAGCGGGTTCGGCCAGCAGCCGCACAATGGCATTTGCCAGCTCCGCCGTGTCTCCGGGCTCGACCAGCAGTCCACTCTCACCGTCGCTGACCACCTCGGGCACCCCTCCGGAGCGAATGCCGACCACCGGCTTGGCCGTAGCCATAGCCTCCACCAGGGCCCTGCCAAAGGGCTCCCCGCAAGAGGGCAGGACGAAGATGTCGCAGAGACGCAGAAGGTCGGCTACGTCACTGCGGAATCCCGCCCAGATCACGGCTTCATCTAGGCCCAGGGCCACGGCTTGTTCCCTCAGTTCGTCGGCGTAGCTCTGCTCCCAGAAGGCCACTGTCCCCACAACCAGGAGCCGTGCGCGGGGGCGCTGGGCCCTCACGCCCTGCATGGCCTGTAGCAAGGCTCGGTGCCCTTTCCAGGGCGTCAGGCGCCCCACTACCGCCACGATCTCGTCATCGGGCCGAATGCCCAACTCCTCCGCCAACGCCGCAGCCGGGGGCCCCGGGCAATACTTGTCCATGGGCACTCCGTTGTAGATGACACGGCAGCGCAGGTGCTTTGCCAGCGGCGCGAACTGCTTCGCCACGGCCCTGGAGATGGCGATGATGTACGGGCGACAGTGATGCGCGGCGCGCAGCAGCCAGCGAAGGGCCGGACCGGGCGGCAGAATATCACGGACATGCCACACCAGACGGCGACCCGCCAGGCGGGCGGCGGCCCCGGCCAGCAGATGGCTCTTGAGGGTGTTCGTGTGAACCACCGCCGCGTTGGCGCCACCGAGTGCGCCCCGCAACGCCCACACGGCTCGCCCCGCGGCATACCACTGCCAGCTGGAGCCTGTCCATCCCGGGGGCAGGTCGTCGCGTCGCGCGGTCAGCAGGGAAGTGGATGCAGGGACGGCCTGACGGGCCACATCGGAGGGCAGACCCGCTACCCAGGGGGCTCCGTCGGCGTGGAGCACAAGCGGCTCGTAAGCGCAACGAGAGATGTGCGGGAGGAGTTCGATCAGACTCTGTTCGGCGCCCCCGAGGTCCAGCGCGTGGTCAACGTAGGCGATACGTCGCGGTCCTGATAACATGCTCTTCCCCCGGGTCGGTGTGGCCAGGAGCCGGAGCTATCCGTCGCGAAGCTCTTGGAAGGCTGTGTCAACACGGCGGGCCACCAGGTCCCACCGATAGAGGCTCCGGGCGCGTTCCTGGGCCATGCGCCCCATGCGCGCCGCCATCTCGGTGTCCTGCAGCAGGCGCACAATGGCTTTGGCCAGGGCACCGGGGTTCCGCGGCGGCACGAGCAGGCCAGTCACACCGTGGTCAACTGCTTCGGGTATGCCCCCGAGCCACGTGCCTATGGCGGGTGTGCCGCAGCATCCGGCTTCGAGGTATGTCAGCCCGAATCCTTCCACCGGCTCGCCGGCAACCTCCTCGCTGGGCATGACGACGGCGTTCGCCAGCGTGTAGTAGCCGTTGAGGTCTGCGTCAGGCACGCGTCCAGTGAAGGTGACATCCCCGGTCAGACCAAGGTCGCGAGTCAGCGCCTCGAACCGGTCGCGGTCGGGCCCTTCGCCGACAATGACATAATGCATTCCGTCCCACGGCCTGCTTTACCGCAGGCAGGGCCTGAAGCACGGTCTCATGGCCCTTCTTGCCCACCAGCCGGGACACCGTCAGCAGCACCGGAAGCCCACCCAGCCCCATCTCTGCCCGCAGTTGGTCTGCCCGTTGCGGATCAGGGCGGTGGGCCTGGGCGTCCACGCCGCAGCCGACCATTCGGATGCGGTTGGGCGGCACGCCGCGCCGGCGGAAGTTGGCCGCAGCGTAATGGCTGATGGCAAAGCACAGGTCTGCACGCCGTAGCCAACTGCGCTGCGCCAGCCACTTCACCGGGTTCAGCCCGGTGAGGATGAACTCCCGGTCGTGACCGAAAACACCCCAGGGGGCTCCGGTGGCGCGTGTCAGGTCTATAGCGGCCCAGGACTCCGGAGACCACTTGGTGGCGATGACCCCCGTCAGTGGCGTGGACAACCCCGCGATGGCCTTCCGCCCGGCCGCCGCCATCGCGCGGGCCAGGGCCAGCTTGCTTGTGCCGGCGGGTACCCGGGTGACAGCACAGGGGCAGGTCTCGTCGTACTCCTGACTGCCCGGCTGCTGCGTGGCGACCACGTGTACCTGGCGTCCCAGCGCGGTCAGAGCCGCCGCCAGGTGGCTGTGGTAGCTTTGGATCCCGCCCACCTGGGGCGGGAAGTCACCAGCCAGCATCAGGTAGTCCATCGCGCCTTCTATACCCACCCCAGGTCGCGCAGGACACCGCGGATGTAGTCCAGGTCGGTACGCGCGAAGTGGTCACGGTCGCCACCGCGGGGCGCCTCCAGGCAGATCGGGCCCGCAAAGCCCCGCGCCTGGAGGAGGCGCAGCAGGAGACGGTTGTCAATCACCCCGTCCGACAGGGGACAGACGATGTAGCCGCCTCCCGGAGGCAGGTACAGGTTCTTCAGATGCAGGTAGAAAACGTGGTCACCCAGAACCTCGATCGCCTGGAAGACGGTTTCACCGTTGGCGTTCAGCACGATGTTGCCCATGTCCAGGTTAGCGCCGACGGCCGGAGAGCCGATGCGTCGCAGGAGTTCGGCCGTGGGTGTGGCGAGGTCGTGGATGTAGCAGTTGTGGGTCTCGAAGGCCAGCTTCATTCCCAGTTCCTCGGCCACACGGCCGAGCTGCTGATAGCCCTCCACGGCCCACGCCCACTGCTCCTCCGTCGCCGCGCCTGAACCGTTCCTGTCGAACTCCCCATACTTGCGGCCCTCGCCCAACAGTGTACCGGCCATGGCGTTGCACAAACGGACACCGATGGCGGCGGCTTGTTGGAGCAGGTCACTGCACTTCTCGATCTCGGCCTCGCGGTACCCACGAACGGGGTTGTTCAGGTCGCAGGGGCAGGCCATGAGCACATGGTGCAGTCCAGAACGTCGCCACTCGCGCTGAACCTCCGCGATATAGGTCCGGGTATCGGTGTCTTTGCGGAAGCCGCGCAATTCCACGCCATCGTAGCCGTACAGCCGGGCCTTGTCGAAGAGCTCGGCCAGGCTGTAGCCGGTCTCGAAGTAGTTCACATGCATGATCACCGCAGGCATGGTCATGTGTCCTCCGGGGTATTGCCCCTCGAAGGCAGTTCCGCATGTTGCCCCGTTTCCCCTCCGCTGCCGGTATCAGTGGAGGCATCGGCGGGTCGTCTTGCGTTAGCCTTGGCAGGGAGGTAGAATGAAGACAGATTGCCGCCCCCCATGACATCACTCTCTGCCCGGGAGCGCCCATTGTCCGCCAGCCCCCCTGCCAAGCAGGTCATCGTTCTGCACGGCGACAGCGACGTGTTGAAACGCCGCGCAGTGCAAGAGCTGCTGGACCAACTGCTGGGCGATGCGGACCCGGAGTACGCCGTGGAGCGCCTGTGGGCCAAAGAGACCGGCCTGGAGCCGATACTGGGCGCCCTGGGCGGATTCTCGCTGCTGGCGCCGGAACGGGTGGTCATAGTCCACGAATTGCAGGAGCTCAGCAACCAGGACCAGAAGCGCCTCGCCGGCCCCTTGGCCAGTATCTCGCCGGGGACGACGCTGCTGGTCACTACCAGCCCACCCACCGGACGGACAGACCGCAAGCCTCGGCTAGCCGCAGACCTGCTGCGGGCGGTGGAGAAAGTGGGCGAGGTCCGCGACTGCTTCAGCCCCGGTGACCGCGCCCTCCCCCAGTGGGTCATGGCGGAGGCTCGCCTGCAGGGCAAGCTCCTGGGGAGTGAAGCAGCCAACGCGCTGATCGAGCTCGTTGGCGCTGATTGTGACCGGCTGGCGCCGGAGGTCGCGAAGCTGGCCCTGTACGTCGGCTCGGCGGAGCAGATCAGCGAAGACAATGTCCGCGCCGTGGCTTTCCGTGCCGCCGACAGTACCATCTTTGATCTGGTGGACGCCATCGGCCGCAAGGACCTGCCGACCGCTCTGGACCTGGTACGCCGTCAGCTCCCGAAGGAGAGCCGGCCGGGCACGGCCATCCCGTTGTTGGGCATGATCACCCGCCACTTGCGTCTCTTGTGGCAGGCGGTGACGGTGCTCAAGGTCCAATCGTCCCTGGAAGGCGAGATACCAGAGGATGTGCGGGCGCGCCTGCCGGAGGACCCAAACCTCCTGGACGCTATCCGGGGCCGAAGCTTCCTGGCCCGCAAGTACGCCCAACAAGCCCGCAACTTCACCGATTCCCAACTGGCGCGGGCGATGGTGCGCGTGGCGGAGGCCGACATGGCTCTCAAGGGCTTCGGTGACGCCCAGTGGGAGGACCGCATGGTCATTGAGACCCTGGTGATCGCACTGTGTCGGCGCTAGACCTGGATCTGCCTCACTGGAAGCAGATCGCCATCGGCGCCTGGCTGGTTGGCGTCGTAGCCCTCTATGTCCGCCAGGTGTTGCTGGCGCTGATCGCTCACCTGGGCGGGTAAGCAGCCCTTTCGGCGGAACACTGCATGGCCCTGCTGATCTTCATTCTGACGACCGCCGCCGTGATACCCTTTGGCGCCCAGGTACTCACGCGGTGCGGTCTGGCTCCCCGTCAGGTCCCGGAACGCCTGCTGTACTCCGCTGCCACCGGCTTCACGCTGCTGGCCTACGCCGTGCTGGCTCTCGGACTGACGCACCAGCTCACCCCCCGGCACGTAGCGATCGCCCTGGCTGTCTTCGCTGTCCTCGGTCTGGGCCACTGGGACCTGCTGTGGGAAGCCTTCCTGCGCCTCCTGAATTCCATGTTCCGGGCCCTGCGCACGCCGGAACATGCGGTGGGCACGGTCCTGCTGATCATTGTGCTCGTGGCCACGCTGATCACAGCCGTGGAGCCCCCCACCAGCCGCGACTTCGACGGCCTGGCCGAGCACCTCGCCCAGGCCGCCACCTATCTGCGGCACCGCGCCGTGGAGCCGCTATGGTTTGACCATCACTCTCACTTCCCGGCCACGATGCAGATGCTCTATGTCGTGGGACTGGGCTTCAAGTCGGTCGGTGCGGCCAAGCTTTTCCACTGGTTCCATGGCCTCATGGCGGTGATGGCTGCAATCATCCTGAGTCGGCGTTTCTTGCAGCGTCGCGCCAGTGGATGGGCAGGCTTCGTGCTGGCCACCACGCCGATGTTCCTGTGGCTCAGCGGTTCGGCTTATGTGGACCTCGGGGTCGTGGCCTATAGCCTTCTTGCCCTCCTGGCGTACCTGCGCTGGCGCCGGGCCGGCCGGACCGCGGACCTGGCCCTGATGGCCGTCGTGCTCGGGTGTGCCATGACGGTGAAGATGCAGGCGCTAGCGCTCTCGGGTGTGCTACTGCTGGCGGCACTGTTGGTGGCGTGGCGCCGGGTCCCAGTAGACAATGGGGATATGGCGCCCCCTGCTGCTCTTGTGGGCGCGCGGCGGGTTGTGCTATGCGGCCTGGTTGCGGTCGCCATCGCGTCGCCCTGGTATGTTCGCACCTATCTCAATACCGGCAACCCCTTCTACCCCTTCGGCTATGGCGTCTTTGGCGGGAAGCACTGGTCGGCGGACCGGGCGGCGATCTACGATCGCCACCAGCTCGACTTCGGGTGGGGTGAGTTGCCCTCCCCCGAAGCGATGGCTGCGTTGCCGCGCTGGCGGCAGAAGCTCGTGGGACCGCGCGAGCCCTGGCGGTGGCTGGTGGCGCCGTTTGCGCTGACCTACCTCCCGTGGGAGTTTGAGGTCTTCCTGGGCAAGTTCCAAAACATCTTACTTACCTCCACCGGACCGCTCTACCTGGCCCTGACCGGGGTTCTGGTGGCGTTCGTGCGGCGAGGGGGCAAAGAGGACGTCTTCCCCCCGGCGGTGGCACGGACGCTGTGGCTCTTCCTGCCCCTTTGGCTGTGGTGGTTCTGGTCCATGCAGTTGGCTCGCTACCTCTTCCCTTCCCTGGCTCTGCTGGCGCCGGTGGCCGGGTACGGCGCGTACCGCTGTCGGCATGGTGGCGCCATCGTCTCGCGTGCGCTGACAGCGGCTGTGCTGCTGTGGGCCACCGTCACTGCCTACACGGCGGCCTCCCTGGCCGTGCCGGCGCTGCCCGTCATCTTCGGCATGGAGTCGCAACAGAACTACCTGTTGCGTACGACCGATGTCTACACGCCGAGTCTGGCCATTCGTCAGCTACCGCCCGATGCCCGGGTCTGCACCTATGGTGAGGTCCGCTGCTTCTACTTCGACCGCGATTACTTCTGGGGCGAGCCCGGACACAGTGACCTGATTGCCTACGACCGGATGCACACCGCCAGCGACCTGGTAGCGAGGTACCGGGAACTGGGGATCACCCACGTGCTGGTCAACCTGCAGTTTCTCCCGGGTTTCCGGGACAGCCCTGACCGCACCTTTGCCCTGCTGCGCGAGGCCATGGACTGTGGTCTGCTCGAGCTGATCGCCGACTTTCCCTCGCGGCCCCAGTATCGGTTGTTCGCGGTGCGGCTGCCCGCGGGTGATTCCGGCCCATGAGACTTCCGCAGGCGTTGCCGCTGAGACTGGGCTTGCTGCCGGTCGCTCTGTTTCTCCTGCTGGGGCTGGGGGCAGCCGTGGTGGTGCCCTCGGATTACGGCACTGACCCGCGGCCCACGCCCCCGGACGAGGGGCCGCACCTTGGCTATATCGAGTACCTGGCGACTCACTGGCGGCTGCCGGTGTTCTACTCGTCCAGCGACAACTATGAGGCCCACCAGCCGCCGCTTTACTACGTCTCGTGTCTGCCGGCCTACCTGGCGGCCAGATACGCCTTTCCGGGGCCTACTGCCGGCCTCAGTCGGCCGGGCATTGTGTTGGTGAGGGCCTGGACCGTACTACTGGCCGCTCTTACGGTCTGGTTGGGTTGGCTGCTGGGGCGCCGGCTTTTCGGCGCGGACAGCGTCCTGGCACTGGGCCCGCCGGCGTTTCTGGCGGTCTGGCCGGGACGGCTGATGATCGTCTCGGCGGTCACGAACGACAGCGTGGCCGAGGCCCTGTGTCTGCTGGTGTTCCTGCTGTGTGTGGCCGTGCTCCAGGAAGGCTATTCGCCGCGCCGCATGCTGGTCCTGGGCCTAGCCCTGGCTTTGGCCATGCTCGCCAAGAGCACGTCCATGGCCATGGCCCCGGTGGTCCTGCTGGCTCTGGTGATGCGCTTTGGCAGCCGCCGGGCGCAGGCCCTGGACCCGCAAGCGGGGCGGCAACTGGCCTCGTCTCTGGCCATAGTGGTGGCCTGTGTCGTCCTGGTGGCGGGCTGGTGGTTCGGGCGCAACCAGGTGCTGTACGGTGACCCCCTTGCGGCCGAGGCCTTTGAGCGGTTATTCTCTAAGGACCGAGCAACACCGGCCTATTTCCTGGAGCGCGGCGTATCCGGTACGGCCTATTACCTGCTGGTCGCGGTGAACACGGCCCTCAGCTTCTGGGGCGTCTACGGCCAGGCCAACGTCTACAACCCGTCCTGGTACTACGTCCTGGGGTTTGCGGTCTGGACGGCAGCACTGGTCGGCGGAGTGTGGCGGCGAGGCGCTGACCGGCGCCGCCCATCCATACCGACGCCTCCGCTGGCGAAGCGGCCGGGGCGTAAGGCCGGTAAGAACGCGCCACAACGCGATCCAGCAGAGGGGTCAGCGGCGCCAGACTGGCGCGGGGAGGCCTGGGTGCTGGTCTGGGTGCTCCTGGTCCTGGTGGTGGCACTCTTTCTGCGGTTCAACGTGGCTTTCTACCAGGCGCAAGCGCGCTACCTGTTCGCGGCCAGCGGCAGCATCGCGGTCCTGACCACGCTCGGACTGGCCCGGCTGACCGCTCCCGAACGTCAACCGTGGGGGCTGGCCCTGGGGCTGGTGGTGGTACTCTTCATGGCGCTGTGGTCGGTGGTCGGGTTTGCGTCCCTGGTGGCCGCGCACTATCCCCCGCCCCTGATCGGAGGCTAGCCGCATGAAGGTCGCTGTTCTCGCCGGTGGGCGTGGCACCCGACTCATGGCCGGGGAAGCTTCGCACCCCAAGGCGCTTTTTGAGATCGGTGGTCGCCCGATCATCTGGCACATCATGCGATACTATGCAGCCGCGGAACTGCGGGATTTCATCCTCCTGCTGGGCTATAAGGCCCAGGAGATCGTGGACTATTTCGTGAGCCGTCTGCCGTATGAGGGGCGGGACCTGCGGCTGCAGGTGGGGAAGTCGCTGGAGCCCGAGTTCCTGGACAGCGGCCCCGAGGCTCAGTGGACGGTTACCCTGTTTGACACCGGCCAGGATTCCGAGAAGGGTGAGCGTATCCGCCGCATCCGGCACCTGGTGGGCGACGACGAGGACTTCATGGTCACCTATGGCGATGGTCTGGCCGACGTGGACCTCCGGGCCCTCCAGCGGTTCCACCAGAGCCACGGGAAGGTGGCGACCCTCACGGCGGTGCGGGCCCGGTCACAGTTCGGTCATGTCGAGGTGGCGGCCGATGGCGCGGTGCAGGAGATGCGGGAAAACCCGATGCTGCCCGACTGGATCAACGGCGGCTTCTTCGTCTTCCGGCGGGACATCTTTGACTGGCTCGAGCCGGACGACCCTCTGGAGACGGGTTGCTTCCGACGACTGGCCGCCGCGGGCGAACTCATGGCCTATCGCCACGAGGGTTTCTGGGCTTGCATGGATACCTACAAGGATAACCTGCGCTTGAACGAGCTCTGGGAACAGGGCATGGCGCCCTGGGCGCCGTGGAGGGATGCCTGATGGCCACCTGGCAGGGCCGCCGTGTACTGGTGACAGGGGCCTATGGCTTCCTGGCCTCGCACCTCATTGAGGCCCTCGTAAGCCGGGGGGCAGAGGTCATCGGTCTGGTGCGCGACCGACCCGCTGAGAGCTATCTCCAGTTGCAGGGCCTCGACCGGCGTATCACTCTGGCTCCGGGCGACCTGACCGATTTCGGGGCGGTGAAACGAGCCTTGCTGGAGGGTGAGGCGGAGGTGGTCTTCCACCTGGCCGCTCAAGCCATCGTCGGACTGGCCAACCGCTCACCGCTCAGCACCTTTGAGTCAAACATCCGCGGAACCTACCTGCTGCTGGAGGCCTGCCGGGAGCTGCGTCAGGACGGAGCGCCAATTGCGGCCATTGTCGTGGCCAGCAGCGACAAGGCCTACGGCGACCAGGAGAAGCTGCCCTACACGGAGGAGGCCCCGCTCCTTGGCCTGCATCCCTATGACGCATCGAAGTCCTGCTGCGACTTGTTGACGCGTGCGATGTCCAAGACCTACGGACTCCCGGCGGCGGTGACCCGCTGCGCCAACCTCTACGGCCCGGGTGACCTGAACTTCTCGCGTATCATCCCGGCGACGATCCTGTCCCTTTTGCGCCGCGAGCGACCGGTTATCCGCAGCGACGGGTCGCCGCAGCGCGACTACCTCTATGTCGCTGACTGCGTGGAGGGGTATCTGGCCCTGGGGGAGGCTCTGCTGGCCGGACGGGGCGTGGGACAAGCCTACAATCTGGGCACTGGAAAGCCCGTGTCGGTGTTAGAGCTAGTGGGCGAGATAATCGCGGTGGTAGGCTCTGATCTGGAGCCTGATGTACAGGGCACCGCCAGCTCTGAGATCCTCCATCAGTATCTGGATGCTTCGCGCGCCGCGGCGGAACTCGGCTGGACAGCCCGCACCCGGCTGCACGATGGCCTCCGCCTCACCTATGAATGGTACACAAGGTATCACCAGGCCCATGGCTGACATCGAACTGACCATTGTGATGCCGGTCTACAACGAGCGCCCGACGGTGCTGGAGATCCTGCGGCGCGTGCGGGAGCTCCCCATCAGCAAAGAGATCATTATTGTAGACAACTGCTCCACTGATGGCACCCGTGAGCTTCTGCAGGGGCTGGATTACCCTGACGTCAAGCTGATCCTGCAGCCGCGGAACATGATGAAGGGCAACTCGGTCAAGCGAGGGATGGGCCTGGCCCAGGGCGAATACGTGGTGGTTCAGGACGGCGATCTGGAGTACGACCCACAGGACCTGCTCAAGCTCCTTGAGGCCCTGAAGCAGGAGGGCGTGCTGGCGGTCATTGGCTCCCGGTTGCTGGGAGCCAGGGAACGGGGCGAAGTCATCCCCCGGACGGTGTTTCGCCTGGGCGGGGACTTTGTGAACTGGGTCTTTCAGGTCCTGTACCGCAGTCCCCTGACGGACATCGCTTCGTGCTACAAGATGGCACCGCGGAGCGTCTTGCAGCGCCTGGATCTCCGGTGTGACGGCTTTGATCTCGATTTCGAGACGGCGGCCAAGCTCCAGATCCTGGCTCGGCGCGAGGGCAAGCGGATTGTGGAACTGCCCATTCACTATGCACCACGTACCAGTGCCCAAGGCAAGAAGATCAAGTGGCAGGACGGCTTGAAGGCCGTGGCCACCCTCTGGCGCACTCGCTGGTGGAAGCCGAGCAAGTAGGAGCGCTGTGGGATGTCCAGCCGCAGGAGTATTGGCATTGCCCTGGCGGTGGCTCTGTTGACCGCAGGGGCCCTGCTGGTGACCATGCGGTCGCGCGGTCGTTCTGTGGACACGCCGCCCGCTGTCGGCGATGCCACCCGTCAGCCCAAAGCGCTACCGAAACTGGCGGTGAAGGGCGCTGAGCTGGAGGAGAAGGGACCAGACGGTCAGGTGAAGTGGCGAGTGACCGCTGGTGGCGAGCTGCAGTATGACAAAGACGGAGACCTGGTGATCGGCAACAACGTCGAGTTTGTCATCGTGCAGAAACAGTTGACTCCCTTGAAGGTGACGGCCCAGCGCTTCACGGCGGACTACCGGAAACGGAAGCTGACTTTCGAGCAGGGCGTACAGGGCCGGTTTACGGGCAATGCCGGAAGCTTCGCGGTCGGCCGTCTCGAATACCAGTTCAGCACCGGCAAGCTCATCGGGACGGGCGGCGCCAGCTTCGTCAGGGGACCCTACCGGGCCACGGGACAGCAACTGGTGGTAGACACGGCTGCGCAACGGGTTCGCCTGCGCGGCGACGTGCGCTTCGCCGCTACCGGCTAGGCAGTGCTCGGCGACAAGATGAGGTGTGTTTCATGACCAAGCGGTATCTGGGGCTCGTGCTGGCTGGCCTGGGTATTCTGGCCGCCACCATGGCCTTGTCTCAGCAGGTGAAACGGACGCGGACAGCCGAGATCAAGGCCGACCTCCTGGAGTTCGACTGGAACGCCAACGTCTTTGAGTTCAGTGGCAACTGCAAGCTCACCATCGGGGCGGGCTACAACGCCACGATGACGGCTCCGCGCATGACCACGGAGATTGCCACCGCCCCGCCGACCGTGAAGTCCCTGGTGGCCGAGGGCCCTGTCAACTTCGTCATCGTCACGGCTCCTGACAGTCAGGGCCGCAAGCGCAAGATCGTGGCCTCGGCGCAACAGAAGGCGACTTACGCCGAAGAGACCCAGGTCGTCAAGCTGGTAGGGCAAGCCCAGGCGGACATGACGCCCCTGGAGGCCACTGACGAGGTCGAGGCGGTGCACTTCACCGGCGAGACCATCACCGCCAACCTCAAGACCAGCCGCCTCACCGTGGACAACGCCAATCTGACGGTCAAGACGCAGATCGAACAGTAGCCTCCAGGGCCAGACCGGACCGCACCCATGCCACTGATCGCTGAAAACCTGGCAAAGAGCTACGGTGGGCGCCGCGTGGTTGACGGCGTGACCTTTACCGTCAATCGCGGTGAGATCGTGGGGCTCTTGGGGCCCAACGGCGCCGGCAAGACCACCAGCTTCTACATGGTGATCGGCCTGGTGCGGGCGGACGGCGGGCGAGTGATGCTGGACGGGGAGGACCTGGGGCCTCTGGCCATGCACGTGCGTTGTCGCCGCGGCCTGGGCTACCTCGCCCAGGAGCCCTCGGTCTTCCGCAAGCTAAGCGTCCTGGATAACCTGCTGCTGATCCTGGAGCTGCAGGGGCTGTCACGACAGCAACAGCGGGCCCGAGCCGACGAGTTGCTGGAGAAGCTCGGCCTGACGCGACTGGCTGACCGCAAGGGCATACTGCTGTCCGGAGGCGAGCGCCGCCGCGTTGAGATCGCCCGCGCGCTATGCACCAACCCGTCCTACATCCTTCTGGACGAGCCCTTTACCGGCGTAGACCCCATTGCAATTGAGGAGATCCAGGGCATCATCCGACACCTGCAATCCGACGACATCGGCATTCTGATCACCGACCACAATGTGCGGGAAACCCTGGGCATCACCGACCGGGCCTATATCATCTTCGAGGGACGCATACGTGTGGAGGGCAAGGCGACAGAGATCATCAACGACCCGGTGGCGCGGCAGTACTACCTGGGCGAGAAGTTCCGCATGTAGTGCTGCCGCTCCGGATGAGGCCAAGCCGTGATACGCCGCGTAGACCGCTACGTTATCAATGAATACCTGGGCCCCTTCGTCTTCGGCGTGGGCACTTTCATCGTCATCCTCCTGGGCGCTCAGCTGGTGCCCTGGATGCTGCGCCTGCTGGTACGGGACGCCTATCCCGCCAGCATCGTACTGCGCATCTTCGTGCTCAGGCTTCCGGCGGCCGTAGCCATGACCTTCCCGATGGCCACCGTGTTTGCCAGCTTGATGAGCATGTCTTCACTCTCCAGCTCAGGAGAGGTCATCGCCCTGCGGGCGGGAGGACTCTCGATCCCTCGTCTCAGTGCAGCAGTGCTCGTCGCTGGCTTTGTTACCTCGCTGCTGGCCCTGGCCTTCAACGAGCTGTTGGTCCCCCACAGCAACAACGCTGCCCAGCAGCTCATCGCTGACTTCGCTCCCAAGGCGCGACCAAGGGAGCACTTCACCTTCGCCATACCAGCCAAGGGTGAGCCTCAGCGTATCGTCAACGCCCGTCTGTTCGATCCCAAGCGGCAGCGGCTTGAGGGCCTCACGGTGATGGAGTTCAAGAACGGGCGCTTCTGGCAGCTCTTCAGTGCCGAGAGCGCTGACTGGCGCGGCGAAACGTGGGAACTGCGGAACGTGGAGCACGTGATAGCCCATCCGGACGGGTCGCAGTCCAAGCACAGGATCGCCAGCATCACCCATGAGATCGGCAAGAGCCCCCTGGAACTGGCAGACCTGGACAAAGACCCCGTGGACATGAGCATGGCCGAGCTGCACCGAGCGCTGGAAAACGAGCGTCTGGTCAGTTCGCCCCGCAGCACGGAGGTGCTGTCGCTGGTCATGACCATCAGTCTGCGATGGGCCATTCCCTGGGCCTCGCTGGGGTTCGCCCTGATCGGCATCCCACTGGGTTTGCGTCCCACGCGCGCCACCACAAGTATAGGCCTCGGTCTGTCGCTGGTCATCGTCTTTGCGTACTACGTCCTGTTCAACACCATGAATGTGGCTGGCTCGCAGGGAGCACTTCCACCGCTGCTGGCGGCCTGGCTTCCCAACACCGTGCTGTACGGGGCGGGCCTGGGGCTCTTCCTGGGCCTTCGACACTGAGGTTCACGGGGTAGAATGTCGGCGTTTGGCATCGTGGCTATCATCGTGTTGCCCGTCCTGGGAGGTCTGATCGCCTGGGCGGGCGACGTCATCGGCTACCGGCTGGGCAAGAGCCGGCGGACGCTGTTTGGCCTGCGACCGCGTACGACGGCCCGCCTGGTTGGGGTGGCCGTCGGCGTAGGATTGCCCCTGGTTGGCCTCGCGACGGCGCTGGTCGGAAGCGGCTACGCTCGACAGGCGCTGTTTGAGCTTGACCACCTCATCGCCCGACAGGACGAACTCCAGACCGAGAACCGGCAGCTAGAGGCACGAGTGCGGACAGCGCGGGAGCAGGCCCGAACGGCCCGCCAGCAGGCCGATGCGACGCTCCTGCAGGCCAATGACGCCAAGGGGCGACTGCTTGAGGCGCGCCGCCGCTTGCGCCAGGCGGAGTCCGGACTGGGCCGCGCGCGCCGCAGTCTGACCCGGCTGCAGGGCCAGGTGGCCACCCTGAAGGCCGTCGAGCGCAACCTCAAGGCCTCCAAGGAAGACCTCAAGGCCCAGGTGGGCAGGCTGCAGGGCCGTCTGTATGGCCTCGAAGCTCAGGTCAAGACGACCGATGAGGCCCTGACCCAGCGGACCAGGGAGCTACAAGACCTCGAGACACGGCGTGATGAACTGCAGAAGGCCTACCTGCTGCAACGAGCCGTGGTCTCGGGGCCGGTGCTGTTTGAGCCGGATTACGAGCTCATCCGCGTCGTGCTGCCCACGCGTCAGCGCGAGGACGAGGTGGCAGCCACGCTCACTCAGGTACTTCTCGCCGCCAGTGAGGCGGCCCATGAGCGAGGCGTCCCGTTGGGCCCTACGGCGCGGGCGGTCAAGGTCATGGGCCCCCTGCCGCCTGACTGGAACCCCGCGGCCGCTCTGCCCAGCGAAGAGGAGATCATCCGTTACGTCGCCAGGGAACTACGCGCCCTGGAAACGGAGAAGGCGGTGGTCAGCGTCCGCGTAGACCGGCGGGTCTTTGAAGGTGAGGACGTGCCGGCTCGCGTGGCCTTCACCTGGCTTCCCCACCGCCTGGTGTTCCGGAGCGGCGAGGTCATCTATGCCGTCACGATCGACGGTGGGGGAACACGAACCGAGATCTTCAACCAGCTTTGGAACCTGATCACCAAGCTGGTCCGTCGGGAGGCTCAGGACAAGGGCCTGCTTCCCAACCCCAGGACCGGTGAGTACGGGACCCTGCCCTCCGATGAGCTACTGGACGCCCTGGACCAGGTCGCTGCCCGCGACGCCCCGACTCGGGTGGAGGTCAGGGCCGCGCGAGACACCTACAACAGCGATGCGCTCAGTGTCGAGATCGAGGTGGCCGATGAGCGACAGTCAAGCCGACGCACGGGCCGTGGTGCTCGCGGTTGACCCTGGCCGCGACAAGTGCGGTCTGGCGGTAGTCGTTGGCGAGCGCGTGGCCCTGCGCGCTCTGTGCCCCACCGCCGAAGTCGGCCTGACCTGCCGCTACCTGCTGACCCGCTACCCCCAGGCAGCGCTGGTGGTTGGCCACGGTACAGGCGCTGAGGCAGTCTGCCAACACCTGCGACAAGCCTGTCCGCAGGCGCAGATAGCCAGCATTGAGGAGCGCGACTCGACGCTGCAGGCCCGACAGCTCTATTGGTCCGACCATCCGCCGCGCGGTCTGCTGAGACTGCTCCCCGAGGGCATGCGGATCCCGCCCCGCCCCGTGGATGACTACGCCGCTGTCGTTCTGGCACGGCGGTACCTGCAGCGGCCGGGCGCCCTCAGCGGACCGTGAGCAGCCCGTAGACCCCCAGCGCAGGCAACTGGACGGCCAGTCGCCCCCCGTGTCGCACCACCTTCAGCTCTGCCCGCTGTCCCTCCGGGGTCTCCCACAGGACGCTGCGTGGGACCATGCCGCGCGGGAGCACGAGCTTGAGGTTCGGCACCCGCTCTACGTCGGTTCCGTCGGCCGTGAGAGTGTAGTTCATCAGATGCACCACCAGGACCGGCCCCTGGGCGTCCGACTTCTCCCACGGATGAGCCATCACCGCGCTGCCCGGCGGCGCTTCCAGTCGGACCCCCTCCAGGCCCCCCGTGGTCAGCAGGCGTCGGAAGGCCTCTTTCTCGGTCCATGAGGGCACATCAGCCGGCAGCGGCACCGGTTCCCGGGGTTGCCAGCGCTCGTCCAGGGCACCGGCGTCTCCGACACAGATGAGGCGTCCGCCCTCACGCCGGTACGCCTGCAGCGCCTGGACCTGGGCGTCGCCCAACACGGTGGCATAGCATGTGATGACCACGTCGAAATGCTTTGCGAGGTCAGGGCTGGCCTCAGCGTTGATCACGGTATACGGGATGCCGGCGTAACGAAAGTGTCCCACCAGGGCGCGTAGACAGGCATAGTACTCCTGGTTGTAGAAGGCCGAGGCGTTGCTGTCAAAGATGGCAACGCGGGCCGCGGGCCGCAGGCCGGTCAGCAGGTCTTCGTGGGCGGCGAAGAAGCGCCGGTAGCGCGCGATGACCTCGGCGTTGCCGGGAGTGGTCCGCCAGACCTCGTCATCCTGCCCAGCGTGCCCCAGGTGCACCATCATCTCGCCGCCACACGCCACACCTTCGGCGAGGCTGGCGGCGTACTGCACCGGCGTGGCCCCTTCGTTCCCCCATCCCTCGCCACCGGGCAGCATCTGCACCGGCTTGGTGCGCGCCCGGGCGAAGCCCTGGAGGTAGCGCAGAGAGTTGTTCGCCTGGGGCGCCAGACTGTGCGGTCCTTCCTCAAAGACCCACTGGTCCATGACCTTCTGGCTCAGGATCATGCAGGCGGTGACTCCCGGCTGGCTGCTGTTCACGCTGAAAATGAAGCCGGGGCGCAACGAACGGGCGTACTCCCGCAGCTCAGAGAGGAATTCCTCCAGGCTGGCCTCGCAGAACACAGCCCACTCGCGGTCGAGCTGATTGCGGCAGTCCCGCATGTCCAGAACCCGCGCGAACGGGGGCGCTGGCAGGTCGTCAGGGGTGACGCCCATCGCCTGGAGTTCGGCAGCGCCATAGCGACTGGACAACCACGCCCGGAAGCGCTGCTGGCAGACCTGGCACTGGCAGGCGAAGGGGAAGGCATCGTCCCAGAAGACGCCGACAGCCCCCGTGCTGATGAGGCGCGCCAGCGCCTCGCGGTTGTGGGCACGCCATCCTGGCTGGTTGATGCACGCCAGGTATCTTGCCCCCGCGGTTCCCCAGGGCCGCAAGGGATTGCCGGCGCGGTCCACCGCCAGCCAGTCGCGAGAACGCGGGGTCTGCTCCCAGTCATCGTGTCCCTGGCAGTAGTTGTCGCCATAGATCGTGTGCGGTGTGGTGTAGGCGATCGCTGCCAGGCCGAACTGCCGGTATCCGGCCAGGGCTTCTTCACCGCCCGAAGTGCCCCAGCCGGCGACCGAAGTCGCTCCGCCCAGCATCAGCCGACATCCCATGTCCACGAAGGCCTGCAGACGCTGGGGGTCCTGGTTGCTGTAGTTCAGCCCCATGTACTGCAGACGGCCGGTGCGCAGCCAGTCCGGCCACTCGTCGGCAGGAACGGGAACGGAGGCCAGGGCCCCAGAAGCAAAGACCAAGAGCAGGACTGCCAGCATCAATCTGCCCCTCTCCCTACCAGGCGTACCGCCAGAGGTGTACACCGGATCCGAAGTAGATGCCCGTCTCCGTCATCGCCCAGCCGGCCTGGGGAGCCGCCGGCGGCGTGGCAAATCGCGATACCTGGTACGTCGCGGGGTCTACGGTGAAGATACACTGGTCACTGAGACCATAGAGGCGTCCATCGGTCCAGAGCTCAAGCGAGACCTCCAGCGGGTACCCGATGTCCAGCCGGCACTGATGGACGATCTCTCGGCTCGTTGTGTCCACGACCGTCAGCGTTTGCGACGGGACGCTGGTGAAGAAGGCCTTGCCCTGGGCCAGAGCGACCGCCTGGACCTGCAGATCGCCAGCTACGGGGGTGATCTCCAGGACCTTCCGTTTGGTCACCGGGTCCCAGGCGAAGATGACGCAGGAGTCGGCCTTGGGCTCGGTGCCGCCGCCCCCATAGACGCTGCTGCCGCCCCAGACGAGCTTGCTCTCCGGGTCATACGCCAGGGCGTTGATGCCCTGGTCCTGTACGAGATGCCGGTAATTCTCGACCACCTTGCTTTGCACGGGGTCGAAGACTGCCATGGCCCCGCCCCACTGGCCGTACGGCGGCTGGCTGCCGATCAGGATGGTGCCATCGGGACCGTTGACCATCGCCCGCGGTCGGAGGTGTCCGTCGCCGACGTTGCCGATGCCATAGGGGTTGTTCGTCGGTGTGGTGCCGAAATCCCAAGGCGCGTCGGGATTCCAGCGAGACAGGTAGGCGCCACCATAGGCGCAGACGAAGACGTACTCGTTCCACGGCAGGATCGAGTAGATCTCGCCCTCCGTGGCCGTCGGGTTTCCGGGGTTGTCCAGTTTCCCGGTGGCCGGATCGTAGCAGAAGACCTGCAGCGGCACGGCGCTGCCGCCGATGATGAGTCCTCGCGGGCCCTTCCCCACCACAAACACCTGCGAGCCGGCCCCCGCGTAGTCGAACTCATGCCGCGTGACCTGGCCCGTCGCCGGGTTCACGAGGGTGTACCAGCCGTCCAGGCTGGTCGTGGCGATGGTGCGACCATCCCGCAGAGCGCCGGTGAACTTAGGCAACTTCTCCGCCTCGGTGATTTCCACCCCTCGTCCCCCGACCAAGCGATAGTGCTTGCCACCCAGTGTGCCGTAGGCATTCCCGTCAGCGGCGTTCCAGACGTCGCCGCAGCCCGCTGGCCGCTCGTCGTCGGGAATGAGACCATGGTGCTCACCGGTCTGGGGGTTGTAGGCGACGATATTGGCCTTGACCATGCCGATCCCCGTGTAAATCCAGCCGTCAGCACCAGTGGCAATGACCCTGCTGTACTGTTCGACCGGGTCCATGCGGCCATGGTCGGCCAGTTCTCCCGTCGCCGGGTCGTAGCTGACCAGCTTGGCCTGGGGGTAGGTGCAGCCGTAGATCTTGCCATTCTTTCCGACGGTGAACTGCCAAAGATAGGTTTCACTCGCCGACGGCTGTCCCACCAGTCTGATACCGTCACCGGGCCTGGCGGGATCGAACACGTACATGGCGGCGTAGGGCTGCGTCTCGCAGCTTCCCATATAGACCTTGCCATCGGGCCCGGTGCAGAGCGCCCAGGGCCCGCCACCGGAGGGAGCGTTGAACTGGCGGCTCTCCCCGGTGAGCGGGTTTGTCTGCACCAGGAACGACGGGGCTCCGTCCTGGTGGAAGGCCAGGTAGACGCAGTTGTTCTGGCCACTTCCGTCGGGCCCGATCATCGAGGACATGATCATGGCCTTGCTCACAGGCACGCCCAGGTCCTGAAACTCGCCCGCGTCAGCGGCAGCCATCGCTAACCCTCCAGTCAATGCCACCATCCACCATTGCGCCCGCATGACCTGCTACCTCCTCGAACCGACAGCGTCAGAAGCGCCATTCTGTAGCCACTTCTTCAGGAACGGAATGCCCCTGGTCCCGTTGAAGACATGCTCGTCGTTGAAGACGTGGAGGCCACACTTCTCGGGGACGCCCAGCAGTTCGTACACCCTCCGCACTCGGGCAAAGGACTCCCGCACCGCCTTCACCGGGAAGATGGGGTCGCGACTGCCGCTCTCGGCGAAGAAAGCCCGCGGCGCGATGAGCGAGGCCACGTCGCTCATCTCGGCGTACCGTAGTATATGGGGGATGTAGTTGTCCACGCAGTGGATGATGGGGATGATGCAGTCCCGGAAGAGGTTCAGATAGCCACTTACCAGGCAGGCCTGGATGCGGTCATCCATGGCCGCCGAGAAGAGCGTCACCAGCCCGCCGCCGGAGATGCCCATACAGCCGATGCGCCGGGGATCCACCTCCGGCCGGGTCTGCAGGTAGTCAATGGCCCGCATGACGTCATAGACCCGCATACCGCTGTTGGTGCGTCCGAAGAGGAGTGCGGCCATGGAGTGCTGCTGACAGGAGGCATGACCCTTTCCGGCCTTGATCTGTGCCGGATCGCGGCGCTCGCCAAACCCCAGGTGCTCCGGCGCGATGGCCACAAAGCCCTGCCGCACCATCTGCACCGCAAAGTCCCTCTCATATCCCCCGTACTCCTGGCGCTGCTGCCCGTTCTCGTCAATCCCAACAACGGCGTCCTTGCCATACCCGTGTCCGCTGCAGCACACCACCGCCGCTCTCGGTGCGCTTCTCGCGCCTGTCGCCGCGTCCGGGATCAGCACGTAAGCCGGCACCAGCATCTCCGGGCGGCTGCTGTAGAGCACCTTCTCCCGGACGTACCCGTCCATTTTTTTCCGCTCGAGAACCTGGACGCTGAGGTCGCACTTCGGCTCATCCATACCCCCCAGCAGCTCCCACACCTTGGCCTTCAGCTTGCGACGCCACTTCTTCCACTCCTCAACGGTCCTGGCGTCGAAGGCCATCGTCGGACGGTTGGCCGCGTACAGGCTCTCGATGTACTTCATTGGCTGCAGACGTGGGTCTAGGCGAGGCATGAGTTGATCTCCCTCTTCACTGGCCTGGCCGGATGGGGCCCCTACCCCATGCGGCCGCTCCAGACGTTCGCGCCATGGGACCGCGCGCCCTGCCCCATGCGCCCACTCCAGTGCCGTGGCAAGGGCCGACTGGGAGACGTCTGGGCCCCATCCGGCCGCTCCGATGGCGTTTCCTACGCCATGGGATATCCGCCGCATTCCCTCCACGTCTCCATCACGATCTCCCAGTTCGACACGCTGATGTCGGGTCCGATGGAGTGAGTGCCCAGGGCCAGAAGGCCATCTTTCCCGGCGCTCAGGACGTGGCGGGTATGGGCGCGAATCTCGTCCGGGGTGCCGTGGCGCAGTATGTGGACGTTATCCAAGCCACCCAGCAGGGCCAGCTTCGGGTACTTCTCGCGAAGCTGTACCACGTCCAGCCCGGCGCGGTATTCCACGGGGTTGATGCCGTCGAAGCCGCAGTCGAGCAGGATGTCCAGCACCGGCAGGATGTTGCCGTCACTGTGCAGGATGACCTTGCGCGCCCCGGCGGCCTTGTACGCGCTTACCATATAGCTCCAGGCGGGGGCCAGGATGTCCGCCGCGGCCTGAGGGGAGAACATGGGGCCTTTGGCGGCGGCCATGTCGTCGTAGATCCAGATGCCGGTGTCGTAGAGGTCCCAGCGTCGCAGCTCCTCCAGGCCGATGGCGGTCAGGTGGTGGGCAGTGCGCATCGCCATCTCGCGCGCCTTCGCCGGGTCGGCGGCCATATCCATCAGAAAAGGCACTTCGCCGCGCATGAAGTACGTGCGGATAAAGGGGCCGCCGGTCTTGGCGAAGACGCAGTAGCGCCGCTTGAGCGCCTCCATCTGCCCATCGAGCCACTCGTAACGCCGGGGCAGGTCTACCGGGTCGAAGTCACCGTAGACCAGCTTCCCGGCCTCGTCATACGCGAAGGCCAGTTGCTCGTAGAAGTAGCTGACCGAGGCCCGGGTGCGCCTGGTCTGGCCCCAGCCGTCCAGGGAGTAGACGAAGTCGCCCTCGCGCTTGAGTTCACGCGCCCGTGTGACATACGGCGTTTCGTCCCCCGCCGCGATGTAGGTGTCCACCCCATAGTAGGCATCGGGGTCCGCGTCCGGAGGCAGGCCCTTCTCCCGCCGCCACATCTCGACCCACTCGCCCCAGAAGCCGTGCAGGAGCGGCACGCGGTCGGGCAAGCGACCATCCAGCATGGTCATGACGCGTTCCTGGGGGGTCATGGGGGGTCTCCTGGCGAATGAGGGAACACGACGGACAGGACAGGTACGGCACCTCACCCCGGCCTTCGGCCACCCCTCACCATCCAATGGAGAGGGGAAGGGGGTGAGGCGCCATCCTGTCTTGCTATCGTCATGCCTCGTCGTAGTCCCGCAGGGGACGGTACCAGATGTTGCGGAAGCGTACCAGGTCGCCGTGGTCCTGCAGCTCCAGCGGCCCAACCGGCGGATGCTCCACATAGTCGGTCAGCACCCGGTGGTTGGTTGGCCCCAGGAGCTGTTTGCGGTTGTGTAGGACGATGCCGTTCAGAAACACGGTCACGAAGGCCGGTACGACGCACTTGCCGTTGACGAAGACCGGGGCCTCCCAGACGATGTCATAGGAGTTCCATTCACCCGGCTTGCGGATGGCATTGGCCAGCGGCGGGAACTGGCCGTAGATGGCCCCGACGGTGCCATCGGGGTATGTGGGGTTGTCATAGTTGTCCAGGACCTGGATTTCGTACCTGCCCATCAGAAACACGCCGCTGTTGCCCCGTCCCTGGCTCTCCCCCTTGACCACCCCGGGGGTCGCGAACTCCAGGTGAAGCTGGCAGGAGCCGAAGTGCTGCTTCGTGGCGATCTGGCCCTTGCCGGGTACGACCTCCATGTAACCGTTCTCTACCTTCCACTCTGCCGGCGAGCCGTCCGCGGCCTTGACCCAGCCATCCAGGCTGGTGCCGTCAAACAGGACGATGGCGTCTGAGGGGGGGCCGCCGCACTCGCACGCCGGTGTGACGATCGGCGGCTGCGGTCGGTTGCCATCGTGCACGCGCCAGTGTCCACCCGGCAGGAAAGGGGTGTCGTCGTAACCAAGACCCATCGTGTGCCTCCTGTTCACCCGCTGAGGGGTGTGTCATTGCTCTGCTGAAGCGTCGGCGAATCGGTTCGCTGCCAAAGACGGGAGACCTTCCCGCCAAGGTCATTGCGGCCGTGACGTGGAATGAGCGCCCAGCCGCAGCCTACTTCACAGCCCTGGTGAGACCATGCAAGCCACCCACCTCGACCTGGCAGGGATGGTCATTCCCGCCTATACCATCCCGACGATCGTCGTCGGCTCCGGCGCCGCGGGGCTCAACTGCGCCGAGCATCTGCACGAGCTCGGGCAGGACTTTGCGGTCGTGACTGACTGCGTCGGCGCGGGTACCTCCAACAACTCCGGCTCTGACAAGCAGACCTACTACAAGATCGGCGTCTTTGGCGACGTGCCGGACAGCCCCATGGACTTCGCGCGGTCGCTGTTTGCCGGAGGCATGTGCCACGGCGACCTGGCTTACGCCGAGGCCCTGGGGTCGCTGCCGGAGTTCTTCCACCTGGTGCACAACGGGGTGGAGTTTCCTTTCAACCGCTACGGCGCTTACGTCGGCTACAAGACCGACCACGACCCGCGTCAGCGTGCCACCTCCGCCGGGCCCCGAACGTCCCGGCAGATGGTTCAGGGCGCTTTGCGTCGTCTCCAGCAACTGGGCGCTGTCATCTTCGACGGTTATGAGGTCATCCGGCTGCTGACGGCCGGGGTGGGCAAGCAGCGGCGCGTGGTGGGTTGTCTGGCACTGAACCTCGAGCGCCTTGGCGCACCGGAGTTGGGCCTGACTGTCTTCTGGGCGGAGAACGTGGTGCTGGCTACCGGCGGGCCGGGTGAGCTGTATGCCACGAGTGTCTATCCGGTGGGGCAGGTCGGCAACCACGGCCTGGCCCTGGAGATCGGGGCGCGAGCCAACAACCTGACCGAGAGCCAGTTCGGGCTGGCATCCATCGGGTTCAGGTGGAACCTGTCCGGCACCTACCAGCAGGTCATCCCCAGCTACTTCAGTGTCAACGCGGACGGCGGGGACCGGCGCGAGTTTCTCTTTGACTACTGCCAGACGTATGAGCAGGTCGCCGGCAACACCTTCCTGAAGGGCTACCAGTGGCCCTTCCACGCCGGGCGGCTGCAGGACTTCGGCTCCAGTCTGGTGGACCTGGCGGTGGAAGAGGAGCGCCAGCGCGGCCGCCGGGTGTACATGGACTTCATGCACAACCCGGGCGGTGGCGAGCTGGAGGTGGCGAAGCTCCCTGCCGAAGCCCGTTCCTACCTGGAACGCTCCGGCGCCACCCAGGCCACTCCCTTCGAGCGCCTGCTGCACATGAACCCACTGGCTGTGGACATCTACGCCGAGCACGGCGTTGATCTGCGGCAGCCACTGGAGGTGGCCGTCTGCGCCCAGCATTGCAACGGCGGACTCTCGGTGGACCTGTGGTGGGAGACCACAGTGCCGCACCTGTTTGCCATTGGCGAGGTTGCTGGCACCCACGGCGTCCGGCCGGGTGGCAGTGCCCTGAACGCCGGTCAGATCGGCGGGCTGCGAGCGGCGCAGCGCATCGCTGCGCGGTACAGCGCGGCACCCAATCCGCAGGAGTGCCTGCTGGCAGCGCGCGAGCAGATCCTCGAGGAGATCGGACGCCTGCGGCAATATCTGCTGGCCGGCCACGATTCGCCTCGCTCGGAGGACGTGCGACGCGACATCCAGCAGCGCATGACCAGTCACGCCGCCTTCATGCGCACCCCGGAGGGGGCGCGGCAAGCCCTGAATGAAGCCCGTGACTTGCTAGTCCAGGTCGGTCACGGCATGCGCGTAGCTGGGCCGCACGACCTGCCGCAGGCTATCCAGAACCACCACCTGGCCATAACGCAAGTGGCCTTCCTGACGGCGCTCAACGACCTTCTGCAACGCGGCGGCGGCAGTCGCGGAGCCTACGTGGTGGTGGATCGCGAGGGCAACAGCACTGTTGACACCAAGGTGGGGCCGCGTCTCCCGCATCGGCCAGAGAACCTGACCATGCGCCAGGAAATCATCGAGACGCACTTCAACGGGCAGGGGAAGTGCGAGGTCGCGGTGACCAGGGTGCGCCCCCTGCCTGAGGACGACTCCTGGTATGAGAACACCTGGCGCGACTGGCGCGAAGGGCGCATCTATGACTGAGGTGACCCCATGAACCTCATCACCCAGCAGCAAGTCGGAGATGCCGTTATCCGCATCCTGCAGGGCGACCTGACGCTGGCCGAGACCGACGCCATCGTCAATGCAGCCAACTCGTGGCTACAGCACGGTGGAGGCGTCGCAGCCGCCATCGTGCGGCGCGGCGGGCAGATCATCCAGGAGGAGTCTGACAGGGCCGGGTTTGTTCCGGAGGGCAAGGTGGCCGTTACCGGTGCGGGAGCCCTGGCGGCCAAGTATGTCATCCATGCCGTCGGCCCTCGTGGTGATGACCCCAAGCGCGATGAGGAACTGGCCTCGGCGTGCCATGAGGCTCTCCTGGCCGCGCAACAGCTTGGCCTGCGCAGCATCTCCTTCCCGGCCATCTCTACCGGCATCTTCGGCTTCCCCAAGGAGCCTGCCGCGCGCATCCTGATCGACACCACGCGCCGCTACCTGCAGGAGCACCCTCAGAGCACTGTGAAGCAAGTGGACTTCGTGCTCTGGGACGATGAGACGACCGAGGTCTTCCGCGCGGCGCTGGAGCGGTAACGGAACTCACCGCACCGCCAACTCGATGACCGGCGTCCCGTCCGGCCACTTCCCCATATAGCGCTGCTGGGGCGTGTTGCCCAGGCGGTACTCCCGGTGGCGGCCCGTGAAAGCGGCATCGAGCAGCGCGTCGCCGGTCCGCCAGAGCGCGTAGTAGTCAAGGGCATCCACGTTCGCCAGCGTGCCCGCGGTGCCCAGCGGCAGCTTGTGGTCGGCGATGAGTGGTGGCTCGCCGTGGCGGTCGGTGCGGACAGTCAGATAGCTCTTGTCGCGCACCGGGAGGGCGGTCGCGCCGTCGTAGATGCGGTCGGCCATGGCCGTGCCCACCCGCGTGTCGTCCTCCCCCACCAACACCACCAGTAGCAGCCCCTCCGGCAGGCGCGAGAAGTCAGCCACAGCCACGTCGTTCTGGACCCGCATCCGACTCCCGGCGCTGAGACTCCCTGGCGTGACGCAGAACAGCGCTCGTGGGCGGGGCAGGCCCAGCTCTACCCACTGCGCGGCCATGTCCGCCGCCAGGGTGGCCCCTATGGAATGCCCAAAGAGCGCGAAGCGCCCGGCCTGCGGCCGCACCGGTCCTTCCCTTTCCAGCCGGCCCAGCGCCGCCCTCACTGCCGTCACCGCATCGGGCAGGAACGTCCGCCCGTTGGCGTCGAAGCGGTTGTCCTGCCAACGGGGGCAGATGACGATGTTGCCCTTGCGAGCCAGGTGGACGGTCCAGGCGCTGTACTCGCCGGGGTCCAGCGCTCCCCAGCCGTGCAGGAACACCACCACGGGCGCGCGCCGGGGCACCGGTGCGGCGGGGGTGTAGAGCGCGTAGTCGCTGGGGCCGCTTCCCGACTGATAGAGACCGTAAGCGCCGTGGCGGTACCGCGCGCTCCCCGGCCCCGATAGCGACTGCGTCCAGGCAGGTGCTGCTGGCGGTCGCACGTGGGGAGAGAGCTGGCAACCCCCGGCGAGCGTCCCTGCCGCCGCCATGAGCCCCAGCACCCGAGCCAGCTCGTTCACGCCCTGCAACCCGCTGACGCCGGTGCCCACGTCCGCCGCGCCATGTCAGGCCAACTCTCCCACGTTCTCCCTCACCTTCCGAATCGCGTCCAGCATCAGGTCCATGTCGGCCCTGCCGCCCAGGAACAGCGAGTGGCCCATGCTGATGCCCTCCTCGTCGAGGATGCGCTGGGCTACGGGCGTTTCGACGGCGGCATAGTCCGGGGCGTCGCGGCCCGCGGGCCAGCAGACTGGACCGAAGTTGCGGTTGGTGAACAGCGGGTTCTTCTGGATGGGGTGCAGGTGTCCGCTCCCGGTCCCCAGGCCCTCGGCCGCCAGCGCTTCCTGGAACCGGGCCTTGCTGATCCCGCCGAACTCAGCACTCTGGAACTTGAAGTGGTAGAAGTAAAAGCCCCAGCGCGTGACCTCCGGCCGACGCTCCATGGGGGCTACGCCGGGGATCTCGCGGAGGCCGTCCTCGAAGTACTTGGCGTTGGCCTCGCGCCGGAAGGTCTGCTCCAGCAGGCGCAGACTCTGGCAGTAGGCGATGGCGCCCTGCCACTCGGTCATGCGCAGGTTGCTGGCCACGATGTGGTGCTCATAGAAGGGCCGGCCGGGGAAGCGCCCGATATGGTGGAAGGCGTAGGCCTTCGCGGCCAGCTCGGCGTTGTTGGTCATCACGATGCCGCCCTCGCCGGAGGTCAGCGTCTTGCCCATCTGGGTGGAGAAGCAGCCCATGTCCCCCCAGCAGCCGCAGCCCTTGTTGCGCCACTGCGAGCCGTGGGCATGGGCGCAGTCCTCGATGACGAACAGCCCGTGCTTCTGGGCGATGGCGTTGATGGCGTCCATGTCCGCCGGGTAGCCGCCGTAGTGGACAGGGATGATGCCCACGGTGTTGGGGGTGATGGCCGCCTCGATGGCCGCCGGGTCTATCTGATAGTACTCGGGCTCAATGTCCACGATGATGGGAATGGCATTGACGAGGATGACGGCGGTGGCGGTGGCCACAAAGGTTGAGGCCGGACAGATGACCTCATCGCCTGGCTTGATGCCGATGGCCTTCAGCGCCAGCTCGATGGCCTGGGTGCCGTTGGTCAGGGCCACCCCGTACTCACAGTCCTGGAACCTGCTGAAGTAGTTTTCGAATTTGCCCACCCAGGATTCGGATGGGTCAGCGTAGCCTCCGCGCCACCACTGGCGCGACTCCAGCACGCTGTTGAGCGCCTCGCGTTCCATGTCACCGAACTCGGGCCACGGCCCGCCAATGGGCCTGTCAATCGCCTTCTGTCCGCCATTGATGGCCAGTCTTGCCACGTGTGGGTGCCTCCTTGAAGCGACCGTTCGGGCCGCGTGTGCTGAGCACTCTCTTTCGCTACGGTCTGGACTCTGCCCTTCTATGGGTTGCCGGCATCCTTCACCTCGGCGGTGGTTGCTGTGCGACGCTATTTCTACTATATTGGCGGTATCCCAACGAAGTTCTGACGATGCTCCCCGTGCATCTACAGTTCACCGGGAGCAGGCGGAGCGGCTGGCCGAACCGGGCACGCCAGCGGTGCTGGGGCGCGCTGAACGCGGTCGGAGCCTCTTGCACTGCATCAGTTTCGAGACCGTGCGGCGGTACGGGATCGCAGACGCTACCGTATTCGGCCAGCACTTCGTAGAGCGAGGCTACACCTTGCCGCCCCCCACCAGCCATGCGTAGTAAGCTTCTTCCCGGCGACTGCCGCGAGATCATGTGGACGCTGCCAGCCGGATGCGCCGACATGATCTTCGCGGACCCTCCCTACAACCTGCAGTTACAGGGCGAGCTGTGGCGGCCGAACATGACCAAAGTGGACGCCGTGGATGACCATTGGGACCGCTTTGGGCAGGGCGATGAGCGCAGCAGCTTCGCGGCCTATGACGCCTTCACCGAAGCCTGGCTCACGGCCGCCCGTCACGTCCTATCGGACACGGGCACCATCTGGGTCATTGGTACCTACCACAACATCTACCGCGTCGGGCGGATCATGATGGACCTCGGGTACTGGCTCCTCAATGACGTGGTCTGGGTCAAGGCCAACCCCATGCCCAACTTCCGCGGGGTGCGGTTCACCAATGCCCACGAGACGCTGCTGTGGGCCAAGAAGAGCAAGTCGCAGAAGCGCTACACCTTCAACCACCACACCATGAAGCGGTACAACGCCGGCAAGCAGATGCGCAGCGACTGGGAACTGCCGCTGTGCACCGGCGAGGAGCGCCTGACAGTCAACGGCGAGAAGGCGCACACCACGCAGAAGCCCGAGGCCCTGCTGGAGCGCGTCATCGTCGCCAGCACGCGGGTTGGCGACCTGGTCCTCGACCCCTTCTTCGGGACCGGCACGACCGGCGCGGTGGCCAAGCGGCTGGGGCGAAGGTACCTGGGGATCGAGCGCGATGCCGCCTACCTGGAACTGGCGCGGAGACGGCTGGCGCGCGTGCGACGGATGCCGGAGGAATGGCTGCTATCCCACACGCAGGACCCCTGCCCGCCGCCCCGCGTTCCGTTCGCGCGCCTGCTTGAGGCCGGGCTGCTCAAGCCCGGAGACACGCTGAAGCACGTCCGCACCGGCGAGGAGGCAGTGGTCAACGCTGACGGCACACTGACGGCACGGGGCCAGACTGGCTCCATTCACCGCCTCGGGGCGTTGCTGCAAGGCACCCCGGCGTGCAACGGGTGGACGGCCTGGCGGACGGCGGAGGGAGCGCTGCTGGATGAGCTCCGCCAGATACTGCGATAGGGAGCCCACGGGGTCACTCCCGTCGCTTCCATACCCACAAGCGCATCTCGGCCCCTTGTTCTAGCAGCCAGATCTCCTCCTCGTAGTTCACGGTCATCACGACAGCCTTCGCGAAAACGTTGAGGAAGAGCCAACGGATGCGGTTGCGTTCAGCATCCGCTAAGGCTCTTGTCGCGTCGTTCACACCGAAATCAAACGTCAGTGCGTCACCCCCATCTGCCACGCGCTGCTCTGTGGCGGAGACACGCATGATGAACCTGACAACCGCTGTTGTCTCGTCGGCGAGATAGCCTTGTTCGTTCAGCGGTATGCATGCCGCCTCGGACGTGGTCATCAGGTCTCGCATTCGGAAGCGACCACTGACGTGCGATATAGAGTAGCCCACAAACGCATCGCCCGCCGCTGCCGCAACGCGGGCAAACAGATCGCCATCTTGCTCGCCCTGGTGCCGTTCGAACTCACGAGCTACAACTTCAGCGCCAAGCTCCCGGAGACGCTGTTCAAGCCTGTCCCTGTAGAAAAGACTGTCCAGGCTCTCGCGCAGTCTGTCCTCGCGCGTCAGAGGCATCAGGAAGTCGTAGATGATGAGGTCAGGGTAGAGCCATAGCTCGTAGTCGCCAAACAAGCGGTTCGACTGCGAGAACAACCTCGCGTAGTCATCTCGACGGACCCTTTCGATGACAGGAAGGGCAACCCATCGGCCTCTACCTCTCCTAACAACGAACTCACTCATCCTCTTGCTTATGTTCGTCTTGGCATTCGTCCTAGTCCATCCCGTTGCGTCCATCAGCTCAGTGAGGCTGAACTCCTCGCCACTTGCCGCGCGCTGGCGTAGGAACTCGTAGGACTGATTGACTTGCGCGTAGCTGTCTTGCCGCATTAGCACCCCTCCCGGCGAAGCGCGATGAGACGGAGCTATAAGAGAACCGGGCCCGGCCACTGCTGGCCGGGCCCGAGTCATTGCTGGAGGCGGCAACGGGAGTCGAACCCGTGAATAACGGTTTTGCAGACCGTCGCCTTAGCCACTTGGCTATGCCGCCCGAACCTAACAACAAGGCGAGCCAGGCGATACCCGGCTCGCCTTCAATTGTCTGGAGCGGAAGACGGGACTTGAACCCGCGACCTTCTCCTTGGCAAGGAGGCGCTCTACCACTGAGCTACTTCCGCCTGGTTATGGCTGGCGCAGATGCTGCGCGGGACAGTGATTATACGATGTTTGCCGCCGCTGCGCAAGTCCCTGCGCTGGCCTTTCTGCCTTTGGAGCGGGAAACGGGACTCGAACCCGCGACACCCAGCTTGGGAAGCTGGTGCTCTACCACTGAGCTATTCCCGCGTCATGGTGGGCGGTGCTGGACTTGAACCAGCGACCTATTGCGTGTGAAGCAATCGCTCTAGCCTCTGAGCTAACCGCCCGGGAACTGCCGTTTCACAGTGGGCTGTTAGCTCCGAGCTAACCGCCCGCTGAGACTGCTGTGGTGCCGAGGGCGGGACTCGAACCCGCACGAAGCTAATGCTCACTAGCCCCTCAAGCTAGCGTGTCTACCAATTCCACCACCTCGGCAGTGTGCGTGATAATATAGCAGACGCTCCTGTCGGTGTCAAACGGATTCGGCCAGCCACCACTTGCCCCGCTATTTCCCCCCGGCAAGCCAAAGAGCATGCTCCCGAAGGCCCTCCCGCAGGGGTGTGTTGGGGACCTTCAGGCCATCAAGCCGCAGCGGCGTCAGGTCGTAGATACGGTGGCAAAGAAAGCTCCTCCACTCCGGGTGTTCGGCCAGCGCCGCGCTCACGGGCAGCTCCTCGAACCGGACAGGCACTCCCAGCGCTTCGGCGATGATCTCATAGTACTCATACGAACACACGATGTCGGGGCCCGCGCAGCAATAAGTCTTGCCATGGGTGAGCGGGTTGCCGACGACGCTCAAGACCAGTTCCGCCAGGTCGTCGCAGTGGATTGGCTGCTGTAGGAAGTGCCCCCCGCCGACCAGGCGCACCGGCTCGGCGGTCCGCAGCTTCCAGATCAGCTCGGGATCGCGGGCTGCTGCGGGCAGGCAGCCCAGTTGGGACGGCGGGCCGTAGATGTGGCAGGGGCGGAAGACCGTCCAGTGCATGTCGCCGGTGTCGCCGTGGACGAACTCCAGCTCGCACCGCCGCTTCTTGGCCCCATAGCTGTCGTCCTGCAGGTAGAAGGGGTTGTCGAAGGGCTGCGGGAAGCGCCGTCTGCTGGGCTCGAAGACAAAGTCAGTGGAGATGAACGCGAACTGACGGGCCCGCTGAGCGAACAGCTCGATGTCCTGCCGCGCGTCCTCGACCTCGTAGCCAATGCAGTCCACTACGAGGTCCCAGGTCACGCCTGCGGGCAGGGCCGCGCGCAGGGCGGCGCTGTCCTTGCGGTCGGCGGTGACGGCGGTTACGCCTTCAAGGACAGGCCGCTGTCCGCGGGTGACGATGGTGACGTCCATCCCCGCCGCAAGCCCGGCCCGCGTCACCGCGCCGCTGACATGCCCCGTCCCGCCGATGACGAGTAGAGATCCGCAACTCATTGTGGGCTCCTTTGAGGAGGGCATGGCGGCAATGCGGAGGGACGGCAACAGCGGCAAGGGTCAATGGGAACGGCATCCGTCGCCGTCATTACCCATTGCCCCCTGCCGCCGTTCCCTTGCCGCCTCAGGCTCTACCGCAACTCGTCCAGATTCTCCCAGACCTTCTCGAAACAGGCGATGATGTCCGCCACGTCCTCGTCGGTCATCTTCTCATTGATCGAGACCTGCAGCATGTCATCGAGGATCTTCTCGGTGGCCGGGCACTCACCGGCTTCGTAGCGCACTTCCTGGCCCGCCGGTTGCAGGCAGTACGGGTAGTTGCTGGTACCGTAGACCTTCTTCTCCCGCAGCAGATCATACATGAAGATGGGCCGCCCAATGTAGTGTGCGCCACACGGGGCCCCTTCCTTGCTGAGGGCCTGGGCCAGCTTCGAGGTCGAGACGCCCAGCTTCTCCTGGTCCACCAGCAGCGGCAGGAACCAGTAGGTGTGCCGTCCGCCCTCGCTGATGCTGGGCACCTCCAGACCGTCCAGTCCCTTGACCGCCGCGCAGACCATATCCCCCAGCTCCGCCCGCCGCGCTGTGACCCAGTCCACCTTGTCGATCTGGGCGTCCAGGACGGCTGCCTGGAGTTCCGTCATGCGGTAGCACATCCCGAACATGACATAGTCGCGGTCCCCTGAGCCGTAGTTGGGCCAGCCCTTGTTGGCGAACAGCTCGGCGCGGCTGCCCAGATTGTCGTCATTGGTCACGGTCAGGCCACCGTCGCCGCAGGTGATGTGCTTGGATTGCTGCAGGGAGAACGTGCCCATGTGCCCAATCGTACCCACGTGCTTGCCCTTGTAGAGCGTACCATAGGCCTGGGAGCAGTCCTCGATGACGTAGAGGTTGTACTTCTCGGCCAGCGCCATGATGGGGTCCATGTCGGTGGCATTGCCGCACAGGTGGACCGGGATGATGGCCCTGGTGCGTTCGGTGATCCGTCGCTCCACATCCTCGGCATCCAGGCCGATGTTGTCGCGCCGCAAGTCACCAAAGACCGGGATGCAATTCTGGGCCAGGATCGGGATGACGGTGCCCATGTCGGTGATGGGACCGGTGATGATCTCGCTGCCGGGCTCGGGGTTGATGGCGCCAACCGCCACGTGGATAGCGGCGGTGCCGGAGGTGGAGGCAGTGCAGTATTTCATGCCCAGGTGCTCGGCCCACTTTTTCTCCACCTGCGGCACGAACTTGCCGCCGGAGCGGTTGAGCATTCCCGAGGCCATGACCTCGCGCAGGTTGTTCATCTCCAGCTCATCAAAGGTCCGCCCGGCAGCAGTGCCAATGTGCGGGTATCCGGTGGTGCGAATGGGTGTGCCGCCGTTGATCGCCAGTACGCTCACGGTTCATGTCTCCTTGGTTTACGGGTCTGCAGCAGTGCGGTCGCGCGTTAGCTCGCCGCTGCGGGCAGCTAGCTTCGCTGCTCCCAGCGCAAACCCTTCTGTCTCCTCAGTTGTGGGCTGGCCGCGCCCCTACGTACGCGCCCGTCTGGACAACGCTCGCCGGCAACCGCGGGCTGAAGTCGCGTAGCGTCTCCATGAGGCGCACGTCGGTGCCCGGCGCGATGGCATAGAAGGACACCGTGGGGTCGGCGCAGACGATATTGTCCTGGATGGTCCAGCCGCCGATCTTGCGCCAGCCGGGCGGGATGCCCCCAGCGTAGGCGCGGAGCCAGCTATCGAAGCAGACCGCGATGTCCGCTTGGCGCTCGCGGGCCAGGGCCTCAAGGCGGCCAGGGTTGAACTCACGGCGGATGATCCACTGGCCTGTCTCCAGGGTGCCCAGGCCGCCAATGTCCAGACAGTGGATGTCAGCCAGGTAGTTGATGGCCCCGATGTCATTGGCCACAACCGTGGCCCCGGGCCAGTAGGCCGCCAGGAAGCGCCCCATCTGGACTTGCTGTTCGTAGGTGTTGCGAGCCAGGATCGGCACCTGGCGGTACGGCCGCACAGCGCGAACCACGACAGGGGCTGCGAAAGCGAGCAGCGTGACGATCAGGACAACCTGCGCGACGAAGCCGGGACCGGGGGCTCCGGGCTCTCGCGCCGGCCGGTCCCTCAGCGAGAGGGCAAGGCCCAGGATACCCAGGGCCACCAGGTAGCCCTCGTAGCGGCTCAGGAAGCTGCGGGCGATGACAGCCAACTGAACATGCAGTACGAGCCCCCCGAGAAAGAGCACCAGGACCAGCGAGGGCACGGTCCAGAGGGCGTTGGGCCGCTGCAGGCGGATGGCCAGCACCACCAGCCCTGCCAGCAGCAGGGCATAGACGAAGGGGTTGCTCATGGTCTGGCCGTAGCCGGTGCCCAGAAGCTGCACAACGTAGTGCAGCAAGTCGGTGCGCGGGCCGTGGCCCTTGACCAGGACGGAGTTCGGCAGCCACATCCAGCCGTGAGCCAACGAGATTGCCGCATACACGGCGACTGGCAACGCGGCGCCCAGCCCCAGCAGCGCCCCCAGGTCCCACCGCCGCCGCACCAGGCACAGCAGGACCAGCACGGCCACCAGGAAGAGCGATTCCAGACGGGCCATAACGGAAAGGGCGGCCAGGACCGGCAGCCACAGCCGCGCCCCTGTGTCTCCGTCCGGCCGGCTCAATGTGGTCGCCGCCCCACAGCTCAGAAGAAGCGTCAGCAGCACATGCAGCGTGTGTTCCATGCCGCAGAATACCAGCAGCGGCACAGGGGCGAGAAAGACCACGGCCGAGGTGGCCACGAAGCGCAGTCCCGGCGGCTCCAAGTCCTCCCGGAGCAACCAATGGTGCACAGCAACGGCGACGGCTAGCGCCAGCAGCACGTTCAGCACCAGAGGGATCAGCAGGCCTGGGCCAAAGACACGGTAACACGCTGCCAGAAGCAACGTCCACAGCGGGGATGACGAGGAACCTGAGAACTCGTAGCGAGTGATGCCCCAGACGCCGTGCTCGGCCAGATTCCGCGCCAGGGCCATGTGAATGTAGCTGTCATCGTTGACGTAGACGTTACCGCCGGCGGTCGCGCGGCTGGTCGGCACGTAGAGAAAGCCGATGGCCCCGGCCAGCAGAGCGAGGACCGCCAGCAGCGGCCATTGCGCCTGCCACACGGAGCGCCGCGCGGGTACTTGCATCGGCTACTGTACCCCACCGAAGGCCTTCTCGGCGGCCAGCATGGCCGGAGCCGAGGCCGTGGGCTGTCCCGCCTTGCTGAAGGCGGTCAGTGCCAGTCTCCAGATCTGCGGCTCCCACTCCCCCAGGTCAAACCAGTCACTGGTCGTCATGGCGAACCGATCGCCTCTTGTTCCCACGTTCGGCCCCAGCTTCGGGTCCTCGGTCGAGCCGTTCCACATCTGGTCGAGGACCGTGCGGGCAAAGCGCTTCATGTCCTCGGCCGTGAACACCACACCGCGATGGCAGGCCTCGATAGCAAAGCCCACGTCAATGGTCCCGTGGCTGGTATCCTCGAGGCCGCTATGTCCCGGTTCACCGCCCTCCACCCAGTCCCAGTAGTTCCAGACCCAGGCCTCGCCCTGCTCGCGCAGGTACCGGCGGAACAGCCGGGCCATCTGCTCGGCACGGGTGGCGAAGAGCGGGTCAGCGCCGGGAACGTCCTTGAGGACCAGGTAGGCCCGGCCGAGCGCCAGATACTGATTGTGCGGCTGCAGGCGGTTCGGGAAGCGGTCAGTGATCAGGTCGGCAAACCGGTAGCCGCCAGCCCCATCACCCATGTCCAGCCAATGTTGCTCATGCTTGCGCAACATGTTCTCGGCGATGTAGGCCAGGAACTGATCGGCACTCTTGCCGAACTGTGCCTGAAGCCCCGGATCCTTCCTGATCGCCTCGACAAACAAAGCGACCGGGTAGGCGACCATGCCTTCATGCACGGCGAACTCGGTGGGCTCGGGGGCAATGGTCCGCACCAGGAACTTGTCGCCCTGGTGGGTCTCGCCCGTGACGGTTACGCTCAGACCGGGGATCTCGCCGATAGGCTCCCCGGACGCGTAGGGCTTGCCCTCGGCCACGTACTGGCGGGTGTTCTGGTCCTGCACGCGGTAGGTGGCCGGGTCCGTGAACTCGATGATGTACGTGTGGCCGGTGTACTTCGCCGCGACCTCACCCCTGGTCTCCCGGCGCTCCGCTGGCTCAATCGTGGCCTTGGAGATGTTGTGCAGCGCCTGAGCGTAGAACAGGCCGCAAGAGTAAGTGGTCGTCTGCCACCCCACGAAGCGGTCGCCGTCGTGGTCTCGGGCGTTGCCGATCATCCGTGTGAAGTGGTCCTGGACCTTGCTGAGCCAGTAGGTATCACCGGTCACCGCCCACAGGCGCATGTAGTTGCGCAGGTACGAGGCCTCGCCCCAGCCAAGGGTGCCGGAATCGGCACTCTCAGACAGGCCTCGCCCCTCCTTCTGCCCGGCGTCCCAGTCCCGGAAAGCGGCGACGAGCCGTTCGCGGTCCAACTGAGCCCCGGCCGGAACCCCCAGCACCACGGCCAGAACCAGCATGGGCATCAGCAGTTCAGTCCACATGGCGGAGCCCCTCTCAGGTTTTGGGCGCGTGTCGCCCTCATTTCGCCGGGAAGACCGACCGGTAGCAGGCAACGGTGCAGCCCATGGACAGCGGCGCGGTGAACAAGATGCCAACGCAACAGGCAAACATCCCGGCGGAGGAGATCAGTTGGAAGATGAAGTACGCCAGCAAGTATGTCCAGAAGTTGGCCTTCACCGTGTTCCAGGACGTCACCAGGGCCTCGATGGCCCCAGCCCGGTCATCGGCGATCAGCGGCATGGCGAAAAGGGTGATGGTACCAATGGCGATGCCCAGCAGGTTTGAGACGCCCTGGACCAGGAGGTTGACAGACGCCGCGGCCTGCTCGCCACCCTGCCGCTGCACGGTCAGAAACACCACCAGCATGAGTGGCACCACAACCACCATTGAAGCGAGCGTGATGATCAACACAAGTCCCCACGCGACACCGAAGTACCGGAAGCCCTCAAACACGTCGCCCGCCCGGACCGACTGCCCGGCATGGCGCTTGAGCAGCATCCGGTAGAGGCCGACACCCAGGGGCGGGCCGCAGATGCCGATGGTGACCAGCGTGATCAGCAGCATCAGCGCCATGGCCCCCACAAAGGCGCCCCACTCGGTGCTCACCATCTGCCAGCCCGTATTGATCCAAACGCTCAGGCCGCTGGCAGTACCCGGTCCCAGGGGCTGTGTGCCCGCCGGCTGATAGCCACCGACAGGCGCGGCGTACCCTGTGGACGGCGGTGCAGTCGTGGGGCCGGAGAACTCCAGGAAGTCGCTGACGGGCCGCCACTCGGTCCCGCCCACCGGGCAGAGCCGGTCGGCCGGTCCGATCTGTCCGGCCTGGACCCACTGCCGTATCTGTGCCTCCTCGTACGGCCCATGGGTCTGGTTGCCACGCAGCAGGTACCACTGGGACATGACGGCACCTCCGGGACGGCAGAATGGGAAAGGCGGAGAACGGAACAGGCGATGGTCGGCAGGACTGGGCCCACGGTCACCCATCACCCCTCACTCGCGCTCAGTACCCCAGCCCCGTCGCGCTCAGGCTTTCCGTGCTCACCTGCCCGTCATGCACCTCAAACAGCGGCCGGTGGGCCGCGGCGACCTCCGGCTGCTCGTGCGGCAGGTACTGGCGCGAGTTGTACTCAAAGCCCATCAGCGTGTCTATCCGCGCGGCAAACCCGGCCTCGTGGATGAGGGACAGACCGGGGTTCGTCAAGTCCTGGAACGTGACCACCAGGTTCTGTTCCCGCGCCTTGGCCACATAGAGCAGAGCGGAGGAGTGGCCCTTGCAGGTCTTCAGGCCCACGCCCGACCAGCCCAGCTCGATGGCCAGGTCCAGCTTGTCGGTGTCAGTCACCCCTTCATCCACCACTACAGGCTTCAGCGCCGCCACTGGTCGCATGTCGAACCGATGGGCCGACAGATCGCGTTCGGTGGGCTGTTCCAGGTACAGCAAGGCTTCATAGGCCAGGGGCGAGCGCTCCTGCAGGCGCTGCAGGTAATCCACCACGGACTCGGGGTCGGGGTTCATTTCGTTGCTGTCGGTGGACAGGTAGAAGCGGTCCGTGATGCCCAGCCGCTGGTAGGTGGCCTGGACCACCTCGGCGATGGTCGCCGTGCGCTCGACGTCCCAATCATTGTCATTGCCCCGCAGCTTCACCTTGAAGCAGCGGATGCCATCGCGCTCGATCCACTCCTCCAGGCTCACCGGCAGGCCATCCCGGGGGTCACTGTCGGTGACCTCCCCGCGGGTCAGCTTGTCCATGCCCCCGACCAGGTGGAAGATGGGCAGGCTGGGCTTGTAGCTCTCGTGCAGGTAGTCGCCCGGGTACTTGCCGATCCAGTCCGCACCGAGCCAGTAGGAAAGGTCCATGTCCATGAAGCCGGCGCTGTAGCCGTCGTAGCTGCTGATTCCATTGGCTTTGCCGAAGGCGTCGGTCAGGGCCGCGTCCACCGGCGAGGCGCAGACCAGTGCGCCCAGGACCGGCATGGTCTCCGCCAGGCCCAGCTCCGCGCTCACCTCGGCCGCCATATCGCTCAGCAGCGGTTTGGCCTCGAGATAGAGATCCATGGGATGACCATGGCGAGCGTTGCTGAGCATATGGTCACAGAACCGCTGCGCCACTCGCCGCATGGCCGCGTCCCGTTCCTCGTGCCCAACGACCTGCGACGGGAATCCCCACAGGTCCGAAAGCAGGATATGGCCCAGCCCCTCGGCACGCTTGCCGTCGCGGGTCTCCACCAGGGCGCGGCACGTCATGGAGGTGATGGCGGCCACCACACCGCTGCCGAACTTCAGTGGCGTGCGCAGGACCGCGTCGGTGAAGGTGGGCTCGATCTCCAGCAGCTTGATGTCGGAGTTCACGGCGAACCATCCGTTCGTCAGAAGTTGCGCGGAGGGTTCGCCGCCAGGGAGAAAGGGGCCTGCAAGAGGACTGCGACGTAGCGGCGCTACTTCGCGCGCTGCAGCCGCCAGGCGCGATCGGCAGTGATCGGCGCCACTGTGGTCTGGAGCCCGGCGAGGTCGGCCAGACGCGTGTTCAGGGGGTCCAGGATGACCCCAGGCTCCGCCCGAATTGGCGAGGGCACATTGCTCAGGTACGGCCCGCGCCAGCCCCGGATCGGCACCGGATTGCCGCTGGCGTCCAGGCCGGTCTCAGGCGCCGTGCGTGACGCGAGGTCGGCCACAGTCCGGGGGTAGCACCCCGTGTCCTCGCGAAAACAGCCGGCGGCACGCTCAACCTGGTCCAGCGTCCGAGATACGCCGTAGGTAACAGCGTACGCTTCGCGGCTCACCGGGGTGTTCAGCAGCACCACTGCCAGCGGCGCTGTGAGCACGATGAGGCCGATGACGGGGCCGGTCATGCCACGGTCGTAGCGCCACGCTGCTGCCAGGAGACCGCCAATGAGCACCATGTAGAGGCCGAAGAGCAGGTCGGCCTCGAGAGCGGTCAGACGCCGGGGTGGAGGCGGCAAGTCATCGGTCCGGACCGTGTCTGCCGGAGTCTCCGCCGCCTGGGTGCGGTCCTCGGGCCTCACCAGCGCTCGACAACCTCTGCTGGCCAGCAATTGAGCCGCCTGGGGGCTCGGGCGTCCCTTCCGGGCCACCAGAACTCGGTAGTCGCGGTGCCCATCCCTGGGCGCCTCCGCGAAAACCAGGTCCCCCATCTCCTCGGACCGCAGCAGCAGGAAATGCCGCGATACGGTGGCCTTCTCCAGGTCCAGGGACCGCACTGTTCCGGGTGCCGGACTGCTCCCGTAGAGGCGCCGCAGGGCGCCTCGCTCCATGGCCTCGCAGAAGGCGGCGGCCCCCTCTTCGGGCCGCGCCATGCGTCGTCGCAGGTCAGCGTAGGTCTGCCCTGGCGCCAGAGTTGCACGACGCTCGACCCAGCGCGTGGGCACCGTCTGGGACACATAGGGCTCATCGGCGACAAGGCACAGCAGCACGGTGCTCATCGGCGGAGCGCTTAGCCGTGAGATGGCCAGCGGGTAGACGAGACGCCCAGCGTCGTACGGAAAGCGAAGGCTCACCGGCGGGACGTCCTGGAGTACCGGCCGCTGCGCCACCACAGTCTGCTGCAGCTTGAGCGCCACAAACACCCATCGCTGCCGGGCGTAGGTGTCCAGGATGCCCCCAGGGTCGTGTGGAACGCGATAGCCGTTGGTGACGAGCCAGTGGCGCAGTGTGTCGCCGGCGCCAGCGGCCAGGACCACGGCATCGAAATCCCCCACGGTCATGTGCGCCAGGACCTGAACCATGCCCTCCCCCATGCCTTGCCCGGTGCCGGCGTGCTTGCTCGCGAAGAACGGCAACAAGCCCGAGAGCCTGGCTACCAGCGAACGGCGTAACTGCCCTAGGTACGTGGTGAGCACAGGCTCGGTGCGGCGGAACACCTCGGCGATGAACCTGGCGTCGGCGGGCGTAACGGCGCTCGGACGGGCAGGCACCGGGATCACCCACGCAAACTGCGCCGCCGGACCATGGTAGGTGGTCTGCAGCAGCAGCACCTCCTCGGGCCCATCCCGTATCAGCACCGCCTTCTGGGCCGACGACGA